>CAYTVL010000053.1:0-41412 GCA_964441775.1 uncultured Enterobacteriaceae bacterium | reverse complement strand
GTCTTGTTAGTCGAGCAGAAACTGCCCTTTGCGCGTCGCTACGCCCATTCTTTCGCGGTGATGGAGAAGGGAACGATAGTAGCGTCAGGAGAGATGCTCGATCTGACCGATGAGATCGTGCGCAGGCATCTTTCCGTATGACGTGCTATTGAAGGAGCCCTATGCATCTGACCCCCCACGAACAAGAGAAGTTATTGATATATCTGGCTGCGCTGCTGGCGCGCGAGCGGCGAGCGCGGGGACTCAAACTCAATTATCCTGAAGCTGTGGCTTTGATTACCTCTGCTATTTTGGAAGGAGCGCGCGACGGCAAATCCGTGGCGGAGTTGATGTCCTACGGCGCCACGATTTTAACGCGAGCTGAGGTGATGGAAGGAGTGGCGGAGATGGTTGATCTCGTCCAGGTTGAAGCCACCTTTCCCGATGGGACCAAGCTGGTCAGCGTTCATCAACCAATTCGGTAAGCCAAGGAGAAGATGATCACTTCCAGTGATATGGAGAGACGATGAGCCGAGTTCTTTCGCGTCGGCATTACGCTGAGATGTTTGGGCCCACCACCGGGGATCGCGTGCGACTTGCAGATACGCAATTGCTCATCGAGATCGAGCGGGATTTCACGGTCTACGGTGATGAAGTCAAGTTCGGCGGCGGGAAGGTGATTCGCGATGGCATGGGACAATCTCCAATCCACACCTCAGCGGCGGGCGCGCCGGACTTAGTAATCACGAATGTTGTTATTCTTGACTACTGGGGCATTGTCAAAGCGGACGTAGGCGTCAAGAACGGGCGTATCTGTGGTATCGGTAAGGCTGGCAACCCGTTGTTGATGGACGGAGTCTCGCCGGAACTGATTATTGGTCCGGGGACGGAAGTGCTCGCGGGTGAAGGCAAGATCCTCACTGGCGGCGGCATCGACACGCATATCCACTTCATCTGCCCGCAGCAGATTACTGAAGCGCTGGCCTCTGGCGTGACGACCATGATTGGCGGAGGCACGGGGCCGGCGACCGGCACTAACGCCACGTCCTGTACGCCCGGGCCGTGGAATCTGGCGCGCATGTTGGAAGCCGTGGAAGCGTACCCGCTGAATTTTGGTTTTCTGGGCAAAGGTAATGGCTCGCGACCGGAAGCGCTGCGGGAGCAGATCGAGGCTGGGGCTGTAGGACTGAAGCTCCATGAAGATTGGGGCTCGACGCCAGCGGCGATTGACTGCGCCTTGTCCGTCGCTGACGAGTACGATGTGCAAGTGGCGATTCATACCGACACGCTCAACGAAACCGGCTTTGTGGAAGATACGATCGCCGCTTTCAAAGGACGGACGATTCACACCTATCACACTGAAGGCGCGGGCGGTGGGCACGCGCCGGATATCATCAAGGTGTGCGGCTTTCCGAACGTGTTGCCTTCTTCAACAAATCCGACCCGGCCCTTTACTGTGAACACCATTGATGAACATTTAGACATGCTCATGGTGTGCCATCACTTGGACCCTGGGGTTCCTGAAGATGTTGCATTCGCGGAATCGCGTATTCGTCCCGAGACCATTGCTGCGGAAGACGTGCTGCACGATATCGGCGCCTTCAGCATGATGTCCTCCGACTCGCAAGCAATGGGCCGCGTTGGGGAAGTGATTCTGCGCACCTGGCAAACGGCCCATAAGATGCGCATCCAGCGCGGACGACTGCCACAAGAGCGAGGAGAGAACGACAATTTTCGCGTCAAACGCTACATTGCGAAGTATACGATCAATCCCGCGCTCACGCATGGAATTGCGAGTCAGGTCGGTTCAATCGAAGTCGGCAAACTGGCGGACCTCGTTTTGTGGAGCCCAGCATTCTTCGGCGTCAAGCCGGAAGTCATCCTGAAAGGCGGTTTTATTGTTTGGGCGGCGATGGGTGATCCTAATGCCTCTATTCCCACGCCGCAACCGGTGATCGGTCGCCCTATGTTTGGACACTATGGAAAAGCCCCGGCTGGGCTTTCTCTCAGTTTCGTTTCGCGGGTAGCGCATGAGAACGACGTCGCCAAGAAACTCGGGCTCCAGAAGCTCGTGGCCCCCGTGCAACACTGCCGCACGGTTGGCAAAAAAGACTTAGTCCATAATGACGCCTTGCCACAGGTGGAAGTGAATCCTGAGACGTATGAGGTGAGAGTTGACGGACAAATCCTTACCTCAGAACCCGCTAAAGAGCTCCCTCTGGCACAGCGCTATTTTCTCTTCTAACTTGACGAGAAAAATAGACAAGCCTAAAAACTAAGCACAGCAGATGGGCGGCTTCGCAGAAAATAGGCACGGGCTCTCCGTCTGTCCAAGCGCCGTTTTCGCAACATGGTGGAATTGCAAATGATGTAGCGATCTTAGCAGCGCCTGCGCACGTGGAGCCTGGGGCGCCCTCACGCGCCCTTATTGGCATAGTGTATGCTCTTTTACAGCATTCCTCAGCCTTCCGTGGAGTGAGAGCACCATGCTCAAGTTCGACACGTATGATACGGGTGGATTCTTCGACGAGATGTTTACCCCTCGGGGTAGGCCCCGTGCAGGCGCGCAACTCTTGCAGGAGAAAATTGATTCGCTCTCCGATGGCGAGCTGTTGCAACGTCAGCAAGCGGCTGAGCGGGCGTTGCTGCACCTGGGGATCACCTTCAACGTGTACGGAGACGACGCCGGCGCTGAACGCATTTTTCCTTTTGACATTATCCCTCGCATTGTGGAAGCGGTTGAGTGGAAGTGGATCGAACGCGGGCTCAAGCAGCGCGTGTACGCGCTGAATCTTTTCATTGACGATATTTATCATCAGCAAAAGATCCTCAAAGACAAAGTCATTCCGGCGGATCTGATTCTTTCGGCGCACTCATTCCGCGCCCCGTGTATAGGATTAAACCCTCCGCAAGGCGTATGGTGCCATGTGACGGGCACTGATCTCGTGCGTGACCGCAACGGGCAGATATACGTCTTAGAAGATAATCTGCGGTGTCCATCCGGCGTCTCCTATGTGTTGGAAAACCGGCAAATCATGAAGCGGACTTTTCCGCAGGTGTTCGGCGCGTCGCGTGTGTGTCCCGTGGATGACTATCCCAGCCGCTTGTTGGATCTTCTGCAATATTTAACAACGGGGGAAGGGCAGTCGCCGACGGTGGCGGTGATGACGCCCGGCGTTTATAACTCCGCCTACTTTGAACACGCGTTTCTTGCCCAGCAGATGGGAGTGGAGCTAGTTGAAGGTCAGGACCTCGTGGTCGCTGATGGCGTCGTGCAAATGCGCACGACGCACGGGTTGGAGCGGGTCGACGTCTTATACCGTCGTATCGATGATGATTTTCTCGATCCCCAAGTCTTTCGTCCTGACTCGATGTTAGGCGTGCCTGGGTTGCTGGAGGTGTACAAAGCCGGACGTATTGCGTTAGCGAACGCGCCAGGAACAGGCATTGCCGACGATAAAGTACTCTACGCCTACGTGCCGAAGATCATCAAATATTATTTGGGCGAGGACAGTGTCATTCCCAACGTGCCCACGTATGTCTGCTGGGATGAAAAAGAACTTGCGTATGTTGTCGAGCATTTGGATCAACTTGTCGTGAAGGCCGCCAATGAATCCGGCGGGTATGGCATGCTGGTCGGTCCCCATTCTTCAGCCGTGCAGCGTGAGCAATTCGCGCGGTTGATCCGGGCCAATCCCCGCAATTACATTGCGCAACCCACCTTGGCGCTCTCTCGTACGCCTGTCATTGTCGACGATCATTTTGAGGGCCGCCATGTCGATCTACGCCCCTATATTCTGTACGGTAAAGACATTTATGTCTTGCCTGGCGGTCTCACGCGTGTGGCGCTCAAGAAAGGCTCGTTGGTGGTGAACTCTTCGCAAGGTGGAGGGAGTAAAGACACGTGGGTGCTCTATGAATGACGAAGCTACGGCCAACTCTCCGAGAACAGCACTCCAGGGGTGTCACCCTGAACGAAGTGAAGGGTCTTGCCGCGAGATTCTTCGCGGAGTTTATCCTGAGCGTCCTTCGACTCCGCTCACCCTGAGCGTAGCGCAGCGAAGTCGAAGGGCTCAGGATGACAATTTTAAGGGGTTTTGTCATAAAGTGTACAACTCTTGCGCCTTCTGGTTTAGAGGAGCCCATGCTTTCCCGTGTCGCTGATAATTTGTACTGGATTAGTCGTTACATTGAGCGCGCCGAGAATGTGGCGCGATTCATCGATGTGAATTTACACCTGATGTTGGATTTGCCTGGCGGCGCTACCGAACAGTGGGAGCCGTTGGTCATCACAACTGGTGATGACGCCATCTTTGCCGAACGCTATGGGGCGGCTTCTCGGGAGAACGTGGTGGAGTTTCTCACCTTCGACCGCGCCAATCCCAACTCTATCCTCACGTGTCTGCGCATTGCTCGTGAAACCGCCCGCGCCGTCCGACAAACGATCTCTTCAGAAATGTGGGAACAAGTAAACACGTTCTATCTCATGGTGACGAGCAGCACGGCGCGCGAGCAAGTGAAGGAGGCGCCATACCAATTTTTCCGCGAGGTCAAGCTCGCCAGTCATCTCTTTGAAGGGCTCACCAACGCTACCATGTCTCACGGGGAAGGGTGGCACTTTTGCCGCCTCGGACGCTTGATCGAACGCGCCGACAAGACTACGCGCATTCTCGATGTGAAATATTTTCTGTTGTTGCCAGCCGTGGCGGATGTGGGCACTCCGATTGATGACATTCAATGGGCGGCGGTGTTACGGTCCGCCAGTGCGCTGGAAATGTACCGGAAACGGCACCATCATCTCACCCCTGATCAGGTTGCGGACTTTTTGCTGCTGGACCGAGAATTCCCCCGCTCTATTCATTATTCGCTGATCAAAGCCGATGAATCTTTGCACGCACTCTCCGGCACCCAGGTAGGAACTTTCTGCAATACGGCGGAACAGCGTCTGGGGCAATTGCGCTCCGAGCTGACTTATACCCGTGTCCAAGACATTATTGCGGCTGGATTACACGAGTTTCTTGACGCCCTACAAACAAAACTCAACGGGATTGGCAACACTATTTTTGACACCTTTTTTGCCTTACATCCTGTGAGTGGAAAAGGAGCGACTCTCGGGCTAGAGTACGCTCATCAGACTCAGGGGCCGGTGTAAAGGAGTGTATGCGTGACGTTCTGTCTCGGCATCAATGTCCAAGAAGGGATCGTGGGAATTGCGGATACCCGCGTGCTCTCAGGAAGTGAATGTATCACCGCACGCAAGGTGACGACCTATCAGCAAGAAGGGCAAGCCCTGTTTGTGATGACCTCGGGCTTGCGTTCTTTACGTGATAAAGCAGTGACGTATTTTGAGGAAGTCATGACCGAACAGGCGCCGTCCTTTGATCGGCTCTTCAAAGCCGTGAACGCTTTTAGTAGTCAGGTGCGACGAGTTGCCCATGAAGATAAAGAGGCGCTGACAGAGAGTGGATTCTACTTTAATATTCATGCGCTGATCGGCGGTCAGTGTGCAAACGATCAGGAGCATAAATTGTATCTTGTCTATCCCCAAGGCAATTGGGTCGAGATTGGCCAAGGCACGCCGTATCATATTATTGGCGCTCCGGGGTATGGAAAACCGATTCTTGACCGTACGCTCAAGCATCAAGACTCGATGCGGTTCGCGCTCAAGGTGGGCTGCCTCGCATTTGATTCCACACGGATCAGCGCCGCCGATGTGGATTTTCCCCTCGATATTGTTCTGTGCGAACGAAATTCCTATCGTCTGATTGAGCATCGCTGTGGGAAGGAAGAGTTGTTAGACATGACCTCTTGGTGGCAAGAGCGGCTGCGGCGTTCAGTTCAGGAACTCCCCTCAGGCGGCATTGACCGGATGTTTATGGACGGCAGAGTAAACGACAGCGCGCACAGCGCTCCACGTTCTTCAAACACCTTGCCAAAGTAAAGCGTCGAGGGGCGCTCCTCTCCTACCTGTCATTCACGATCCTCCTAGTGCGGCTTCTCTCTTGTGGAAGAAGCCTTCCCAGTGTCGGTTTTCTTTACACCTGCCTGTCCACTCCGTAAGTCTCTGCCCTCACGAGTCTTTCTTGTGAACACGTTTGTGGTTTTTTCTCAGAGCGTCGGAATTTCTTACAATGTAGGAGTCGCTAAACAAGAGGAACAACGGACAAAGAAAACCCAGATTGTTGGCAAGTGTCCGTCACGCATGACGAAATGACTCTGTGGATCGGATTGGCGCCCTTGTTGCTCCTTATACAGTGCAAATCTTACTTCCACAGGAGTTGCTCATGAACCTCAAATTAGCAAATTGTCTAGCCAGCGCGTGTCTCCTCTTTCTTGGACTGGGCTCCGCTCGCGCCGATTTTATGATCGATCCCAACCCTGCAGGCGATAAGCTGAACATCGACCAAGCCAATAAAAACGTGAGCGCCTTTTCCGGGCACGTCGGCAGTCATGAAGTCGATATGACAAGCGTTCATAACGTGGATACGGGGGGCGGGTACGCGAACATTAATCCAGCCAAAGACAACACCCTTTTGTCAGTGACCTTTATTCCCACAGACCCGCACCTCTTTGGCAATTTTTCCTTGCGCGGACAACTCAATGACCCAGGCTATGTGAATATCGACGTCTGGGACCAGTTCCTCAATCATCAGAGTTTCAGCTTCTTGGTCTCCTCGCGGAACGCGGACTTCGCCCGTATCGGAATCATCGCCATCGATGGCAGCGGTGAGACGATTGATCACGTGACCGTTTCGAGCATCAACTCCGACGAGCAGCCAAATGGGTTCAAAGAGATGAAGCAGATGAACTTTTCTCTCGCGAACTCGGAGCATGTCCCCACCCCAGAACCAACGTCGCTGCTGTTGTTAGGCTCCGGCCTTGCCGCCCTAGCATTCGTTGGCAAGCGCAAAAACGCGGTGAAAGAATAGCACTCACTCCTTGAGTTGCTCGAGACTCAGAAAGGGGAACAGGAAACTGTTCCCCTTTTTTCTTTAGGACTATGGGACAAAACTCCAACACTGGGCGTAAAGGCAGGGGGTCATTGCGAGCGCAGCGAAGCAATCTTGGCCCAGTTATTTCGGCACTTGCGAGATTGCTTCGTCGTCTGCGACTCCTCGCAATGACAGGCTCTTCGACCTTCGTTTTTAGGTTTTGTCTCACAGTCCTTAGGCTCCACTCTCAATTAACCCGTACCGATGCATACGATCCCGCAACACGTTGCGGCTGACGCCAAGTAAACGTGCGGCCTGCACTTGATTATGACGAGCAAGTTCCAGGGCCTTGGCGACGATTAAGCGTTCGACGGTTGCGAACACGTGTCCGGCTTGCTGCTCGAAGATCTCTTCAATTGTTGTCCCTTGAGTGGGCGCCGGAGGGGAATCAATTTCCGCAGTGTGGAGCGGTGTTTCCTGCAATGATAGATCCTTAGCGGTGATGAGCGGCGTTCGAGTACGCAGCGCGGCTTGCGCGATGACATTGGCCAGTTCTCGGACATTACCAGGCCACGCATACGAGAGCAGCTTCTCTTGTGCATCGAGAGAGAAGCCTTGCGGGCCCCTGCCCTCATCTCCTCGAGCGAGCATGAGAAAATGATCGGCCAACAGCAGGATGTCCTCTCCTCGCTCTCGCAGGGGCGGTAAGGACATGCGGACGACGTTGAGCCGATAGTACAAGTCTTCGCGAAAACGACCGCTGCGGATCAGTCCCTCCGGCTCTTGATTGGTGGCGGCGATGATGCGGACATCGACCAATCGGGGTTCGCGCGCTCCCAGCCGATAGATCTCCCGTTCTTGTAAAACGCGGAGCAGTTTGGCTTGCAAGACTAGGGGCATATCGCCAATCTCGTCCAAGAAGAGCACGCCGCCGTGCGCGTGCTCAAACTTGCCCGCCCGCGCTTCGGTCGCGCCGGAGAAGGCGCCACGCTCATAGCCAAACAGCTCGCTTTCCAATAAAGAATCAGGAATCGCCGCACAGTTAATCGCGACAAAAGGTCCCTTTGCACGTAGGGAATAGGAATGGAGTGCGTGCGCCACCAGCTCCTTCCCGGTGCCGCTTTCGCCGGTGATGAGCACCGTTACGTCGCGCGCCGCGCTTTTGCCGATGATTTTATAGACTTCTTGCATGGCGCGACTGCGCCCCAGCATAGGCATGTCGCCAAGGTCAAGGTGTTGAACGTCAGGCTCCGTCTCAGTGGCAGTAGACTCTTGCCTGTGGAGGGTGGTAGTGATCAGGCGTTGGAGTGCGTCCACATCAAACGGCTTGACAAGGTAATCTTCCGCATCGAGCGTCGTGGCGCGAATCGCTGTTTCCGCCGAGACGAATGCGGTCATCATGATGACCGGCAAATCCGGTCGTCGGCGTTTGAGTTCTTGCAAGGTGTCGAGCCCGCTGGTCCCCGGCATCTGCACGTCCATCACAATCAAGCGGATCGACGTATCCTCGATTTGCCTCAACGCTTCCTCTCCAGAAAACGCGGAGAGCACTTCATAGTTATTGCCCAAGACGCGCTGGAACGAATAGTGAATGTTTCGTTCGTCGTCAACAATAAGAATCTTGTCCATATTCGTCACAAGGGCAGTCTGACGACCACTGTCGTTCCGGCGCCGGGTCGGGACAGAAGACGTAGCCGGCCATTATGGCCTTCCATGATGCGTTGCGAGATGGACAACCCCAAGCCCGTACCGCCTTGCTTGGTGGTGAAAAACGGCTGAAAGAGATTAGCGCGCACTTCGGGGGGAATGCCCACCCCTTCGTCAGCGATCGAAGTCAGCAAGCTGCCGCCGCTGACGTGGATGCGTACGGTGATGCGTCCGCCGTTCGGCATGGCCTGCAGCGCATTGAGTAGAATGTTAAGCAGGACTTGCTTGATCTGCGCGCCATCAATCCATACGGTCGGCAGGTTTTTCTCCCATTCCTTGCAAATCATGATGTGTCGGGACCGCGCTTCTGGAGCGATGAGGAGTAACGTCTCCTCCAGAATTTCATCCATGCGTTCCCGCCGAGATTGTGGTGGGCGGGGCTTGGCGAATTCGAGGAATTGTTCGATCAGCAGCGACATGCGCCGCAGTTCTCCTTGCACGACATGCAGATCGGCCTGGAGATCTGCGCTGAGAGGGACACTGTCGGGCAAGGTGCGGTTCATGGCGTAGACAAGCATGGTGACTGTGTTGAGAGGATTCCGCAATTCATGCGCGAGTCCGGCGGAGAGTTTGCCCAGCGCTGCCAGTTTCTCCGATTGTCGTAAGCGTTCACGCGCTTCCATTTCATTTTGGTGAAGCCGGGCGTTCTCAATAGCGATGGCGGAATGATTGGCGAGCAGCGTCAGCAGTCTGATGTCGTCTTCGTCAAAACAACGCGACTCTCCTGTGTAGACATTCAGTACGCCGATCACGTCGGTCTTGGTGCGCAGAGGCAAGGAGAGCAGCGAACAAAGCCCTTCTTCGCGCGCCAGTTCCGAAACGAGGTATTGAGTCTCTTTGCGCACGTCGGGAATGTACAGCGGGCGCCCAGTGTGGATGACTTCGCCAGTCAGGCTTGCGGCTATTTCGCGGTCTGGTTGCGCAAGATAAGCCTCACTGGCGCCATAGGTGGCCGCCGGTCGCATAGCGCCGGCCTCTTTATCGATCAACAGGAGAGAGACAACGCGCGCCTCCATCAAGCGGTGCACATGCGCCGCGACGCGCTGAAGGACTTCTTCCAACTGCAACGTTGAAGAGATCTCGGTGCTAATGGAGAAAAGTGCTTCAAGGCGTTCTTGGGACGCGTTCATTATAAGCCTACGTATTCAGCGGTCAGGAATCCGCAAGGCAACAGCAGCCCTTGGACTACGAATCTTCGCCTCTTGAGCGAAATGGTTTGTTCTTCTTTTACCGCTGAGCCAAGGATCTCCGGAGCAGCCATGCATAGGCAAGAGCAGACCCCACCATCACTGGCAGCACGGGAGCCCCGACATAAACCACTAGCAGCACGCTGACCGTTGTAGTCGCCGCAAGGCGGGACCTCATCCCAGGTGCGTCGAACCTCAGCCTCATTTCTGGTTCCCTTCCTCACGGTTGTGTAGTATCCAGAACGGCCGGCGGAAGTTTGGTCGCTGAATCCGCCGCTGTTCACGGAGCCGTTCCTCTTTCAGCAAACCCTGGACATACGCCCGCTCCGTTGCGTTGGATGCACACTCAAGCGCTTGGTCCAGATGCTTGCGCGCCTGGTCTGGAATGCACAGGCGCAAATATAACTCGCCGAGCGCACAGCGCGGTTCGAAAGCGTCTGGATCGAGCGTCACTGCTCGATCCAGCTGCTCTAAAGCACGATCGACCTGATAGGTGCGGGCGCAAGCGATGCCGAGCATAGTTCTTATCGCTGCAGTTTCCACCCCCATCGTAAGGGCCTGCTCTAGCAGGCCAATCGCTTCTTTCAAGCGACCCCGCTCAAATGCGCGCTGGGCGTGCGCGAGCACTTGCTGGGCGTCACGAAGAAAAGGAGTAGTTGGGCTACGAGTCACAGGAAAACTTCTATACTTTGTTAACGATTATCAAAGAAGCTTTTCCCCGGCTTCGCAAGCTGGAGCAGTGCAAACACCGCCAGGGCAGCCAACCCAAACACAATTGAAGCCACCATAATATACCCTCCCTATTGAGACTACGCTTCTATAGAACGTCCAGTACCAGGCGAGACGAGTTGAAACTCTGGGTAGCCCACCGCTCCCATCTCAGGCAGATCCAGTCCTTCGAGTTCCGCTTCTGCGCTTACACGCTGACCCACGAAGAATTCCACGAGAGAATTAAAGACATAGGCGATTGTAAAGATGATCCCCACCAGCGTCGCGCACCCAACGAGCTGAGCTACAAGCTGTCCAGGGTCGCCGTAGAAGAGCCCGGTGACAGATCCATCCACGCCGTTCCAGCTGCCGCCGTAGTTGCTAGCTCCGTCAGCGAAGAGACCAACGGAAATCACTCCCCACAGGCCACAGGTGCCATGCACCGAGGTGGCTCCAACCGGGTCGTCAACCTTCATGACTCGCTCGATGAATTCGACGCTGACGCAAACCAGGATTCCGGCGACAAACCCGATAATCACGGCACCGACTGGGTTGACGAAGCCGCTTGGCGCCGTGATCGCCACCAATCCCGCCAGAAGGCCATTGCCGCTCATCGACGCGTCGGGCTTGCCAAAGCGTATCCACATGTAGAGGATCGCCCCGAAGGATCCGGTGGCACCAGCCAGCATCGTGTTGACTGCGATGGAACCAATGCGGAGGTTACCCGCTCCTGAAGCGCCCAGCGTACTGCCCGGATTGAACCCGAACCAACCAAAGGCCAATATGAAACAACCCAGCAGGACCATGGTAATATCATGGCCGGGCAACGCGTTTGGCGAGCCGTCTCGATTGTACTTGCCGATCCGTGGACCAATGATCATGGCTACAGCGAATGCGCTCATTCCACCTACTGCATGGACGACTCCAGAGCCCGCGAAGTCGCAGTAGCCGTGACCGAGTTTGAAATTAGCGCCGAGTTGCGACAGCCATCCTCCACCCCAAGCCCAGTTGCCAAACAACGGGTACCAGATGGCCGCGAGGAGCATAGAGGACATGGCGAAGGCGGCAAACTTCCACCGCTCTGCCGCTGCTCCGGTAACGATGGTCGCGGCAGTGTCCATGAAGACCATCTGGAAGAGGAACATGACCATGACACCGACGTCATAGGAGGTATCAGACAGAAAGAAGCCCTTCGTGCCGAAGAGACCCCAGTCTACGCCGAAGAGCGATAACTTAAATTCATTACTGAGAGGATTAAGTCCGCCGAGGTTGGTGTTGCCCGCTGAGCCGCCTTGCTGAATGGCGAATCCCATGACCCAGTAGGCGAACATACCGAAGCCGTACACCATGAAGTTCATCATCATGGTGTGGTTGGCGTTTTTGGCGCGACACAGGCCCGTTTCCACCAGCGCAAATCCGGCTTGCATGAACATCACCAGGTATCCGGTGATCAGGGTCCAGACAAAGTTGATCGCGATGCGGTTCTGGCCAACTTGGTTGATGACATCGACGATTGTGAGCCCTTTTTTGGAATCAGCCATGACGATGTCGGCAGCCGAGCCCGTGAGCGTTCCTCCCGGATCGCCTTTCGCCAAATCATCAGTGCTGGGAGTGCTCACCCCTTTGATATCGGCTGTGGTGATAGCGGCTGGCGCCTCCGCAGGCGCGGTTTCGGCCGGGGCGTCTGCCGCACGGATAGGCGTGACGAGGCTGAGCAGAGAGGTAGTGATGATCGCTGCAAACCAGGCGCTCGTACGCACGCCACGACCACGACGAAGTAACAAGCGATTAGGGGTTCTCATGCAAGTCCTCCTTTGCCTTTCCAGATAGCGTGCTCCACATGGCCTTTATTGACTGTCAGCAATCCAGCGATAGCGGCGCCAAATCCAGCCAGCGCCATGACCATGCGCATGCCGACCGAATCGGTTACAAGAAGCCCTGCGACAGCGATGATCCAGCCGCCAATAAGCAGTATTAAGCCCATGAATTTCATGTTTGCGCCTCCTTCAGTGTCTCCAGACCATAAGTGACTTTCATCTCTCAGTGGGCCCCGGTCCGGGCCATTACTGCACTGCGCTTGCTCTCCACGCCTAAGGATTCCTCCATGAGGGGTTCCTTGATGCTACGAAAACCGACAAGCGCCACTGCGATAAGAGCAAAACCAATCAACGCTATGGGCCAGCCGAGTGCGAACAAGCCAGCGGGACCAAGCGTAAAACCGACGAGAAAAATAAACAGGTACCATCCCTGTGTTGATGTAGATCCCATAAGTATCCTTCCCTCCGTTCTTGAGATTCCCTTGCCTTCAGATTGCGTCGTTTCCACGCTCGCCAGTACGGATGCGTACGGCCTCTTCCACGGGCAAAATAAAAATTTTCCCATCGCCGATGCGGCCAGTGCGGGCAACCGTGAGAATGGTGTCCGCCACCACTGCAGCTTTCTCGTCGCTGACCAAGATCTCAAGTTTTACCTTGGGTAAAAAATCAACGACGTACTCCGCGCCACGATAGAGTTCCGTATGGCCCCGTTGCCTGCCAAACCCCTTGACTTCGGAGACTGTGATGCCCTGAATGCCTTCCTTCGAGAGGGCTTCTTTGACCTCGTCGAGTTTGAAGGGTTTAATGATGGCTTCGATCATTTTCATGATGCCCTCCGTCAGACTAGTCTTGTGTGCTTCTGCAATGGCCGTACCAGGTCGAAAACGTCGAAAATACGGGGAAAAATGTGGGAGAAACCGTTGTGCGACGCTGACTGTGCTCAGAAGAGCGGCAGGGAAAGCAGCTCGTGCTTAAACTCTGGACAATGAAACGCCTCGCTAAAGGATACGTTCCCCACCCTTCGACAGGCTCACGACGAAGGGCTAAAAAGAGAAACAAAAGGAAATTTCTTGATAGACCACTACAGTGAAGATGCTAGGTAAACAGCAGCCATGTCATTCCCGCGAAAGCGGGAATCCGGGTGGAATAACTGGAGTCGGTGCGTACTCTCCCTGGATACCCGCATGCGCGGGCATGACGGTCTTGAGCCCATAGAAATTACCTCAATAGACTACTGCTTCATGGGGAGCATGCTGATGTCACAGGGAAATTACACGCAGAGCCGGATCTTCTTCGGCTGGTGGATCGTGCTGGTCGCGGCGGTCGGACTCTTTATGGGTTATGGTCCAATCGTGACCTTCACCTTCGGTGTCTTCTTCAAGCCGCTGAGTCAGGAATTTGGCTGGAGCCGCACTCAAGTCTCGTCGGCGTTCTCACTCTCGCTCTTAGTCCTCAGTCTCGTTCTTCCCTTCATTGGCCGGCTGGTCGATCGTTTTGGCGCGCGCAAGATCATTATCCCCTCGGTGTTGTTATTTGGCCTCGGGTTAATGGCCTTCGCTTCGCTCTCATCGCGGCTCTGGCATTTGTACCTACTCTATGTGCTGCTGGGCCTCGTGGGCGGCGGCACTGCGCCTGTGCCGTACTCGAACGTCTTGTCTCAATGGTTTGATCGGCAACGTGGCCTCGCGCTTGGCCTCGCGATGGTCGGACTCGGGTTAGGCACGTTCTTCATGCCGTCTCTGGCCCAACGTTTGATCGAAACTGGCGGATGGCGTTGGGCGTACACTTGTATTGGTCTGACGGTGATGGCGGTGGCGATTCCAGTGGTGGCGTTGTTTTTGACCGAAACGCCGTACGTGCTCGGGCTCCTGCCGGACGGTGAACAAGCAGGGAGCGGGGAGCCTCCAAGCAGAACCCACGACGGACTTTCTTCTCAAGAAGCGCGGCGTACGGAGACCTTTTGGATTATGGCGAGCGCCTTCTTTCTGCTGTCGGCAAGTGTGCACGGCTGTCTGATTCACCTTTCACCATTGTTAACCGATCGTGGCGTGTCCCCACAAGACGCGGCCTTAGCGACCTCGTTGCTTGGCGGAGCGCTGCTGCTCGGGCGTGTTGGCGCCGGCTATTTGCTGGACCATTTCTTCGCGACCGCTGTGGCCGTGTATTTTTTCTGCGGCGCCACGATCGGGTTTTTTCTTTTGTGGAGCGGCGCGAGCGGCACTCTTGCTTTTGTTGCTGCGTTTCTCGTGGGATTGGGAATGGGCGCAGAAGGCGACATCATCGCCTATTTGGTGAGTCGCTATTTCGGGCTGCGCGCGTTCGGCGAAATTTATGGCTATACGTTCGGAGCCTTTACGCTGGGAGGTGTTGTCGGCCCCCTCTTGATGGGCATTGGTTTTGACGCCACTGGCTCATATCGCACGATCCTCGGTGTTTTCGTCTTCGCTTCGCTGACGGCTGCCGCGTTGATGACGCGCTTGGGGCCGTATCGATCGTGGGCGGCGTCGATGAGCGTGGCGGACTAAGGTGAGGGCAGCAGGCCCAACATCCACCAGTAGGGAATCGCCGCCAGCAGAGCGATGAGGTAAATGACGCCATAACTCCACGCTAGCCCGCGCACTTGCGCGTGAGAAAACGCCTTTTCTTTGGAGCCAAAGTAGAGCGCGAGATAACACGTGCTCTGATACGGTAAGAACCAGACGGTCACAGACATGCAAATGATCAGCACCAGCACCAGTGCATTGATGCCGGCACTGGCGGCGATAGGGACGACCGTAAGGGTCAAAAGTGAAACCAGCGGAAAACTGGGCAAAATAAACCGCGCCGCGAAGATCGCCACCGCGAGCAGAAGAAGGAAGGGCACCGGGCGCGCGGCCAGCGGCGTGAGCAGTGGCGCGAGCGCATTGATCAACCATGTGTCGATGCCCAAATGCCGCACCACGCTGGTGAGACTGAGGACGGCGCCAAGATAAAACAAAAAATCCCAATTAATGCCCGAGCGGAACGTTTCACGGTCCAGCAGGTTCGTGGCGAGCAGTAAGGCCAATCCAATCATGGCGATCCAGGCGGCGTCGATCTCATGGTAAGGAAAAGTAATCCACCCAATCATGGCGACAAGCACGACCATGCCGTTAATGAGTTCCGCGCGTGACGGCGGGCCCAGCGCTTCAATCTGCGTTTCAATCAACCCACGAGAAAGCGTCGGTTGAAATTCCGGTGGGAACAGCAGCATGGTCAGCAGAAAGGCAAGAACAAACGTCGTCACGGCCAGGGGCAAGGCAGCGAGCGCCCAGCCACCCCACGTAATGTGCGTGCGCAATGCTTCAGGCAACAGTCCCTATGCTAAAAGATTCTCCGCCGCGCCGGTGAGAAAGAACGGCCCCATCTGGCCGAAGCCTAAGAGCGCCGCCATCGCCAATCCCGCTGAGCCTTTACTCCGCCGCGCATAGCCGAGGGAATCTGACAGCGCCAAGATAATCGGTCCAGCAATCGCTGTGGCTGACGTGGAATCAGGAATAAAGGTGGTGATGGCGGAGCCGCTCAGCGCCAAGCCGGCTGCCTGTCCGCGATACGTTAAAGGAAAACAGCGGAGAATGTAGAGCGCCAGACGAAACAGCAGTCCCGAACTCTGTAAAGATGCCGTGATGCCCAACACGCCAATGATGAGAAAAAAGGGACTGGTGGTAAAACCGGAAACGGCGATTTCAGGTGGAACAATGGTGAAAAGAATCCAGCCAATGATGAGGCCCAGCCCCACCACATAGTCAGGCAACACGTCAAGCGCCCAGAAGACGACCGCCCAAGCCAGCAGCGCCAGCATGTGCATACTTCCGCTGTTGAGGCCGGGAAGCGGCTCCAGGTTCCAGAGTCCCAGACCCACGGCAAGCCCGAGCGCCCCGCCGCTCCAGCGCCAGAAGCGAGCAGAAATTTGCGGCAGGCGACCTTGTCGAGCGGGCAGGCTACTGGGTGGAGTGTCGTGCTCTTGGGTTGCGTGGGCGAGACGTTGAGCTAACCCGGCAAGGTGATCGCGGTAGGCGACGGGAAAACGAGCAAGCCATTGGCCCAGCAAATCGAAGCGCTCGGCGGCGAACGCTTCCTCACTGTGAGTGACGAGTACGTGGAGTGCGGCGGGAAACGCTTCGACCTCTAAATACTGATCGATTGCTTGATCCCATTGCCCGGCGGATTCATGGAGGGTGGCGGCGCGCTGACATAGTTCTTGGGCGCCGTCCGTGCCCACCTCGGCAATCAACCGGCTAAACAAATACTCGCGAATCGCTTCTGGATAGCGCAGTCTTCCTTCGTGCTGGGACACGAACAGTTGCTGTGCGGTCAGGGCGGCAAGTTCCTGTTCGGCGTCCTGGCGGCCGAGCAAAGCGTTCACCAGTGGAGGATCAAGAGTGGCCAGAATGGCGGTGTGCATCAAGAACTCCTGCCGTGCTGGCGGCTGAACGTTGAACAGAGCATCGATCTGGAAGTGAAACGCTTCTTGTTTCTTGGAGAGTTCCTGGTTGGCTTGGTACAGACGATCGCTGAGGACTTGGGTGAAGTGCAGAATGAGTCGTGGATTTTCCTCGATCAGCGCGTCAAATTTCTCTTTCGTGAGCCGCCAGAGTTCGACTTCCGTGCGGGCGACAATGGTGGCGGAGCGAGGACGATCGGAAAAAAGAGCGCGTTCGCCAAACCATTGATAGGCGCCGCTGATGGCGACGACCTCACGGCGATTGCCCGCGCGATTGATCAGCACATCCACTTCGCCGGACTTGATGATATAGAAATCGTACGCGGCCTCTCCTTCGTAGCAAATAACCGTTTGCGGCGGATGATATTCTTCCCGTAAATCCGCGATGATTTTTGCAAAGCTTCCTGGCGGAAGGTCGGCGAAGAGCGGGATGCGTCGTAAAATAGCAGCTAATGAATCCATAGTGATTGTATCTGGACGGTCAGGGCGACCAGAGATGAAAAGAGGAATGCGTTTGTGGCGTTACGACTCCGTTGGCGACATGGGGCTACCGGTGGCAAGTTCCACCGTCCAGGGAGGAGTCGCCCGGAACGCACTGGTGCGCATGGGACAAGCGGACATGCGGCAAAAGGGACAATGATGAGGGGTGCACGGATCAAGGTGGAGGAGCGCTTCTCCGTGCCCACCCAAACGATCAACCAGAGAGGCTTCAACCTCGGTTTCTGTTTCGTGGCATTGTTCGAGATTCCAGTAGCGCGGCAAGGTCAAATGAAAATCAATATGGTGGCGATTCCCGGAGCGCCAGGAGCGTAAGTGATGCAGGTCGATCCATTCCGGACGACGGGCGCGTTGTAAAGTTTCGACAATGTTGTTCAGAATATGCTCATCCGCCTCATCCATCAGATGACTCACAGATTGGCGCACCAATGTGGCGCCGGACACGATGATGTTAACGGCGACTGCACAGGCAGTGATGGAATCCAAGACCAGCCAGCCACTCCAACGTACAAGCCCCAACCCTGCAACCACACCGGCGCTGGTGTACACATCGGTGAGCAGATGCTTACCGTCGGCCATCAGGGCGAGCGAGTGTGTCCTGCGCCCGATGCGAATGAGCAACACGCCGAGGCCGGCGTTAACCACCGCCGCCCCAATCACCAGCACGATCCCCAAATCCAACTCGGCAATTGGGCGAGGAAAGAAAAACCCTGGAATGGCCTGCCACATAATGGCAAGGGCGGCCAAGATAATCAGCGCTCCTTCAAACCCGGCGGAAAAGGACTCGACCTTGCCATGACCGTAGGGATGTGAGCTATCAGGCGGTTGGGCGCTGAAAATGACGCTGTAGAATGCGAACGCGCTTGCCACAACATTGATGATGGACTCAAGCGCATCCGACAGGATCGCGGCGGAGCCCGTCAACACCGCCGCTGTCAATTTCATGAAGAGTAAGGCAACTCCAACAATCGCAGAGGTAAGGATTGCTCGACGTCGCAAAGGGGAATCTTCTGGTACGAACGATTGGCTACTCTCCATCGCCGAAAGTGTAAAGAAAAAGTCCGACGAAAACGAGGGGATTCCCAAGCAAGACAAGAAACGAGGCGGGGACTTGCGTATTCACAAGTCCCCCGCCTGATTGCGACTGTGTGGCGCTCAAGCTTAGCAGAATGTTATTTCACCGAAATTTTGCCGTCTTGGTCAACGTCGGGCTTGAACTCGACATGCACGGCTTGTGAGTCTTTCTTGGAGACTTTGACATGGCTCTCACCGTCGAGCGCATCGTCGGTCCACGACACATCGAGATTCCCCTGGTATAAGGGGTACAGATCGACGTACACCCCTGGATGAATGATATTCCCTACGATCCCTTCGATCCGGCTTTCGAGGTCTGTACGAAGTAGACGCATGGAAGGGAGCGGCTGCTGGTAGGTCTGCCATAAGGGATGGGCGCGCAACGTTTGCCGCCCCACCACAAAATAGGTCTGATGTCCATTCTCATCATCGAGCCATTGGCAGGTGGAAGCGGTAGCGCCGAATTGTTGATTATAAATCTCAACGCCGTCGGCCAGCAGGGCCAGGCTTTCGATACACCAGCCGTGGCTTCCCGGTTTGAGCAGGAAGATATCGTTGATGTCACTGAGGTCGGACACGCCGGTGGGGAGCACTTCATAGGTGAAGTCATCCCCGCGCTCAAAGTCATTGCGGCCATAGTCGAGCCAGGCGCCGCCGTTATCGTAATCATGGAGCGACACGTTCACACTGTCGTCCGTGTTGGCGTCCGAGACATTGGCCGTGCGCAGCCGCAGTTGTAAGCGCGAGACGCCCCGCCCATGCCTGAGCGCCTTGCGCCCGCTGGGCCGTTGATACAGCATCAATGGCCCAAGCGCTTCTTTTCCATCGTTTTGCGTAGGCATGGATTATCTCCTTTATTGTGTTGAATACATGTGGGAATGGAAAAAGAGGCGACGGGTGAGGGGAGGCAAGTGCGGCAGCGCGGCCCCTTCTTCTGTCGCCGCGTTTTTAGTGGCAATCGAACAACGGCGAATTACAGAGATTTATGGGGCAGCTCGTCAATCTCGTGGTATCGACGTAACAAGCGATCTCACCTGAGGAGGAGCCATTACAAGCAGTGGCGGAAGTGGCTCGGTAGCGAGTCGCTCTCCCCCCTTTATAAACGCCTCCGTTGCAGCCACGGATCACGTAGCCCATCTCAGTCGAGAATGTCGAGTCGCTGAAGTAGACCGTTTCGATTTGATTGGCGGGCAGGGCAAACGATGAGGTTGCGGCGGACCCGAGTAGCGCTGTCGCAAGGCCGAACATCCACAGAGTTTTCGTGAGTTTCATGGCATGTTTCCTTTCTTCGGTGACGTCTAATGCGCTGCGTGGGCAGTGAATCAGGACGGAGTTGTTGTTCGGTCGCGGCGGGGCCTCGATTTTTATCGCCTTTACTGCTTTACCGTGTCGTGTGTGCTCATGTTCCACCTCCGTGCTTGTGTCTGTGTATTGCCCCGGGAGCAGAAGGCGCGCCGGGAGGAATGTGTGACTGCCGCCCGCGTGGAGAATACGTTAAGTTGGTGATTTGGAAGAGATTTGCTAGGGCTGCGGCATGGCGTCGCTGAACGCGGCGGTCCTCACAGCCGGGGGGGTGTTATCAAGGTGATACGACCAGAGATCAGAATTGCACAGCAAGTCATCCCTGCGAGATTCTTCGCCGGGAGCGCGACCGTCTCGGTCGCCCTTCAGGCTCTTTTCGCGGGCGGGACGCCCGCGCCCCGGGACGTATCCAAGTGAAATGCGCTATAGGGACAGGTCCTCGTTCTCAACCGTGTACAAGGCTGTCTCCTCCTGCCGACCACGCACCGCCGTCTTTCCCAGCGAGCGGCAAGAGAACTCCAGCGCCACGCGCGCTTGCGTCGTCCCGCTGATAATCAATGGCACGTGATATTCTTTTGTCAAACCTTGTAGACGAGAAGCAAGGTTGACGGTGTCTCCCAGCACGGTGTAATTCAGCCGCTCCGGCGACCCCACGTTCCCGGCGATGACTGGGCCAGAGGCGACCCCGATGCCGATGCGCAACGTGGGAGCGGTTGTGGATGTCTCTTTTTGTTCTCGATTAAAAAGCGCCAGTTCGTGCAACATTCCGACTGCGGCGGTGACCGCACGCAGCGCATGGTCTGTTTGCGCCAGGGGCGCGCCGAAAATCGCCATCACTTCATCGCCGATGTATTTATCGATCACGCCTTTTTCCTGTTCGATGACCCGGCACATGCGCCCAAGATAGGCGTTCAAGAGTTGGAGTAACTCTTCCGGCGGCATTCCTTCTGACAGGGTGGTAAAGCCGCGAATGTCGGCGAACAACACCGTTGACTCCCGCACCTCTCCGCCTAGCGCCACACCTCGTTGCAGCATCTCGTGGGCAATTTCGGGGGAGACAATCTTGTTCATAATGTCACGAATCTTCTCCCGCTCTTCGAGTCCTCCCAGCATCGCGTTAAAGGAATGGGCAAGAAAGCCAATCTCGTCCTCGCGCTGGATAGTGGAGCGGTAGCCAAGGTTCCCTTTGAGCACTTCCCGCATGCCCGCCACTAAGGTTTGCACGGGCGAGGTGATGCCGCCAGCCAGCCCGATCCCTAAAGTTAGGGCCAGCAACAATCCCCCCGCGCCGATCAGGATGATCTGCCGCCGTAACACGTAGAAGGACGCGAAGGCTTTATCGTACGACCCGAGGACGAGCGCATAGAGGGGAGACGCAAGATTAGCCTCGATGTTCACAACAAGTGACATGAATCGCTCATCATTCACACGGGAAAGAAAAGGCTCTTGCTTTGCATGCTCGCGCAACAGGAGTGGGGAGAAGGTCTCGAACGACGAGAGCGTGGCGCGCTCTTTCGCCGCCAGTGACGACGCGAAAAGATGCGTGGCCGTGAGGAAGGAAATATGCGAGCCGGTGTTTTGTCTGAGTTGGTCCGCCAGTGCGTCATCGATGCCTTGGCCCAGCACGAGAAAGCCAATGACGTCCGGTCCGTAGACCGGCACGGCCACGAGCTGAAACAGTCCACTGTCTACTTCCGCAATGGCCGAGGCTGATTCTCCCGAGGTGAGCGCTTCTTTGACTGGAGAGAAATCCGCGAGGGATTTTCCACTCGGCTGTCGGCCCTGAGCATCCGCCAAGAGCACGCCTCGTTCATCGGCCATCCAGAAAAGATCAACATCAAGGCGCTGCTGGTAGTTCTGTGCGGCGGAGGCAAGCGTCGTCGCCGCATAGGTCGCCAGCACGCGTTTGAGGGCAAAGTCGTCCGCCAACAACATGGCGCTGGTCTGCACGCGCGCCGCCCGTTCTTCTACCAGACCTTGGAAGACTTGACCGGTCGTGAGCAGTTCCCGACGCAGCGCATCTTGCACTTGACGCTCGACCATCAACTGGGTCACTCCCAGCGTCAGGAGGATGACCGCAAGAATCAGTACGGAAAAGGCCAGAAAAATTTTGGTGCGCAGACGGCTACGCGCCCACCAGTGGTTCAATAGCCTCCTCCTCTGCGCGCTGTTGGCCGAGGTGGTCGTTTTGCGAGAGGGAGTGTAAACACCACCTCGGAAGTTTGTTCCCCTACCCGGATCTGCCGAATAATGTCTTCTGCTTTTACCTGGCTCGCATCGTGCCAGGCTGTGACTGGATACGTTCCAGGGGAAAGGTCTTTCAGCAAAAATTTACCGGCGCCATCTGTGAGCGCGAAATACGGGGTAGGGGAGACAAAGATAATCGCGAACATCCAGTCGTGAATGTTGCAGCCGATCTTGACGACCCCGGGTTGATCGAAACGGACAGGCAGCGCCTTCTCGCTTTTGTACAACGGCAATTCAAAATTCTTCGTCCGCGAAAATGAATACACGTGATGATGGATCTGATCGTGGTTGGGAAAGTAGACTTTTGTTCCGACAGCAATCGGCAACAGGACGGGAACGAACTCTTGCTTGACCTGATCCATTACCACGGAGCGCGATCGAACCTGGGAAGTAACCGTAGCGGGCAACGCAGAAACAAACACCACGGCTTGGGCAACGCCGGCGCCGTTTTCTCCAACAACGCGGCCCGCGATTTCTCCACTGTGGACAACCTCGCCACGGGGCACAAACAGTGCAAGAATGAAAAGAGTAGAAAACGTCAACTTCTGCGCGCGCACGTTTTCTCCTTTGTGTTGTTGACAGTCTTTTCTTCTGCTCGTTAAGCTTAACTACCGCAACCCTAACGTTTTCATCATCCGTGAGAGGTTCGACCTTGGCAGACCGAGCAACTCCGCCGCCTTGGTTTGGTTCCCCTGCGCGGCGTCAAGCGCTTCACGCACTTTCACACGCTTAAAGGTCTCCAGCGCCTCAACCAATGGCAAATGCTTATCGCTCTGTGAAGGAATGTCTCCATCCTCTTCTGCTCCGCTCTCTTGCCCGCGGACTTCAACCGGCAGGTCCGTCAGCGTTATCGGCGCATCCAGCGAGAGGACCACCAACCTCTCGATGACATTCTGTAATTCCCGGACGTTGCCCGGCCATTGGTATGCAGAGAGCGCCGCTAAGGCTGACGATTCGATCTCAAGGCGCGGGCGCTTCATGTCGTGACAATGCCGGGTGAGGAAATGCTCGATTAACGCCGGGAGATCTTCTTTACGTTGTCGTAAAGGCGGCAAGAGAATCGGCACGACGTTGAGTCGATAGTAGAGATCTTCGCGAAAGGCGCCTTTGCGAATGGCCTGTCGCAGATCACGATTAGTCGCGGCGATGACGCGCACATCGACCAACACTTGCAGCAGCTCCTCGGGATTTGTCAGTCCCATGAGCCGTCGGGTCACGTCTAATAAAGTTGAGAATCGTGCATCGAGCTGATTTGTGAGGATCTGCATACCGCACTATCTGTACCATATTGGCGTCGCAGGCCAAACAGAGGCCGCTCGGAAGGGTGCATATCAAAGAAGTGGCAGGGGTGACGATCGACTGTGAAATCCCCCCTTCCTCCCTTGGCGAAAGGGGGGGCAGCGCGATGCACGGGGGGATTTGTCGTTGGAAGGAATAAGGAAGAAAAAGAGCGTGTTTCTTTTTTCTTCTTCTCCCTTTCTCCCTTTTTCCATTTTTTGTTATGCGGCTTTTTGCAGGCGCACTTTGCTGGGCGTCAACTGACACGTCACAAACTGTCCGCCTTTCATGACGACATCTAAATTTTCACGATCCTCTAACACGGAAATGTTCTTGGCGGGGTTGCCGTTCACAACCAGCAAGTCAGCGATTTTCCCTGGCTCGATCGTGCCGAGTTCGTCGCCCATGCCCAGCAGCTCGGCGCCATTCTTTGTGGCCCAGGTGATGACTTCAACCGGCGAGATCCCGGCTCCTTTTACATAGGCTTGCAGTTCTTTCGCATACTCACCATGCGGTAAGGAGGCGACGCCGAAGTCGTCACCGATGACAAATTTCACGCCGGCCTTTTGCGCAAGCGGCACCACGCGCGCGGAGTGCTCAAGCCCTTTTGCCATCTCTTCCACGCCGCCGAACCCGGTTTTGCCGGTGCGGCGTTTCTCTTCCACCATCATCCATGGGAAATAGAGACTCGGCACGACAAACGTCCCTTGTTTCGCCATGAGTTCAATGCACTCTTCATCCATCATGTCGCCGTGGTCGATGACATCCATGCCAGCCTTCAAGGCGGCCAGAATGCCTTTCTTGGAAATGATGTGGCCACGAATCTTCTTGCCGCGTTCATGCACGGCTTCAGTGGCCGCGTCTATCTCGGCTTGACTCATCGTCATCACATCCGCTGGCCAGAACAGTCCGTGCCCACCGGTTGGGTACAACTTGATAATCTCAACACCATTCTTGATCTCTTCACGCACGGCTTTACGAAAATCATCCGGTCCGTCGCAGATCCGTGCGAGGCCCGGCATCTGCAAATTCCAGAACTGCGGATGGCAATCCACGGAATCGCCCGTTGTCACGAGATCACGGCCACAGGGGAGGAAGCGCGGACCGGAAATCATGCCCGCATCGATCGCGCGTTTGAGGGTGACATCGATATTGTGCATCGTGCCCGCGCCTACCGCGCCGGTATAACCGGAGCGCAGTAAAAGCTCGGCGTTCTTCGCGGCAATGAGTGTCAGGAAGGTGGGCGGGTGACGCATATCGATATCTTCCATGCGCGCTACGTTGTCATAGGCCACGTGATAGTGGCACATGACCATGCCCGGCATCAGCGATTTGCCGCCTAAATCATACACAGTGTCATGCGCCGTCGGCTTAGGAATATTGCCATTCGTGCCGACCGCAGTAATACGTTCGCCTTCCACCACAACCGTGGTGTTTGCTTTCGGTGCATTGACGCCATCAAGAAGATTAGCGCCACGAAAGAAAATACGACCCATAGGAAGACCCTCCTTTTTCACTTGTTAGGTGTTGCTGTTATCTTGGCTAGCTGTCCAGTTTGTTATCGATCACGCGATCGTCCTTGTCAAGAGAAAGCCGATGTCAGCAGGTTGCAGGTTAGCAAGTCGTCAAGCCAAGATGGCCTGGAGGACCTGCCGACGTAATAATTTGATCATTCAGCATTGACTTACAATGGTCGCAATTCAGGCATGACTTCGGCGGCAAACCGCGACATCGCCGCCAGCACTTTCTCGTGCGGCACCAAGCCGCCTGGGTTAAACCAGCAGATCAATTCATTCATGCCCAGTTCTTTATGCAACGTCTTTGCTTTGGTGACGCATTCCTGCGGAGTTCCAAAGATCGCGATGGTTTCGGTAATCTTCTCAAATGTGAGGCTGTCCAGTCCGCGTTGGACCTCCTGCAGATAGCGGTACGACTCGTCGTTGTTGAATTGTGTGCCGGCACGCACCATAGCCGTAATGCTTTTGAAATAATTCTTTATACTCGGTTCCACGTCCCGCCGCACCTGCGCCAAGCTTTCTCCAGGGTGCATAAAGAACATCGTCGAAATATCCGGCGCCGCCGGGGCCTGGGCGTAAGTCGGCGCCGTGCTCTCCTGCCAATTGCGGCGATAGAGCGCCACTTGCTCGAACATGCGGGGCAGCGGATTCGTCACCGAAGCGACCAGCACCGGGTAATGCGCTTTGCCCGCGAACACAGCGGTGTCCGGACTATTCGCCGCGATGCGAAACGGCGGATGCGGTTTCTGCAACGGTTTGGGAGCCAGACTGGTCTCGGGAATGTGGAAGTGCTTGCCTTCATACGAGAAGGAAGGCAGGGTCCACGCTTTCTGAATAATCTCCAGCGACTCCTCAAAACGTTCACGACTCACATCGCGCGAGACATCGAAACCGGCAAAGTGAATGGGAATAGCGCCGCGACCAACGCCAAATTCCAATCGACCATTACTGAGAATGTCAACCGTTGCTCCATCTTCAGCGCTACGCAGCGGATGATAGAGCGGCAGCAGATTTACCCCGATGCCGAGTCGGATACGCTTCGTCCGTTGCGCCGCCGCCGTCGCTACAATTAGGGGAGACGGCATGATGGAAAAGTGCTTGAAAAAGTGAAGTTCCGCCAGCCACGCGCAATCAAATTCCAACGTGTCGGCATGAGCGATCTGCTCGATCGTTTCCTGATAGCGTACAGGCTCAGACTGCGTATCAGCGCATGGCATTTGGTAGAAGAGGCCAAATTTCACGACATCCCTCCTTGTCGGCCCAATGCCAGGGATCGGACGCACGTTCCAGATCGTTTCATTGTGGCCGCTTTCTTTCTTGAGCACGGCAACGCCTCGCCTGTCAAGCGGTGGGCAAGTCTGCCGGTCCACCGTGCAACCTTGTCCACTGACCTTGACTTAGGGTATAGTCCCGGGGCCAGTCACGCGCAACACAAAGGAGGAACGCACATGGCAAACAAGGATGATCTCGCAAAAGGTCTCAAGATGCGCAAGAAGCTGACGGGGAAGCGCTTCAGCAAAGGCGGCCCGACCGCGCTCGCCGAGCTGGCGCCGGACCTGGAAGACATGCTCAACGAAGTGATCTTTGGTCGAGTGTGGACCCGGCCCGGGTTGGAACTCAAGATGCGCAGCGCTATCACCATCGCCGCGCTCACGGCCATGCAACGGCTGCCCCAGTTGAAAGGTCATATCGCCAATGGGCTCAATGCAGGCCTTAGCAAGAAGGAGATCGTCGAGATCCTCATGCACATGGCCTTCTATGCCGGCGTGCCAACGGCGGTGAACGCATTTCAACTAGCGAAAGAAGTATTTCAGGAAGAAGGTGCGTAGGAAAATTAAAAATTGAGAATTAAGAATGAGGAATGAAGAGGCGAGAGAAAACTTTCTTTAACATTTTTAATTTTTCATTCTTAATTCTCCGAAGGAGAAATTATGCCGTGGCCGGTCCGCTATAAAGTCGTCAGTCTTCTATTCCTGAGTACGATCATCAACTATGCGGACCGGGTCAACATCTCGGTGGCCGGGTCGGATATCATGGGTGCGACGGGGTGGGACAAAGCACGGTTTGGCATCGCCCTTTCTGCCTTCTTGCTCGGGTATGCCCTGTTCCAATTCCCCGGCGGGTTAATCGCTGACCGCCAGAGCCCACGCAAGGTGCTGGCCCTCTCGTGTTTGGGCTTCTCGTTGTTTACTGCTTTAACACCCTTCGGACAGTATTCGTTCGCCCTGCTCCTGGGCTTACGATTTTTGGTCGGCGCGTGCGAGTCGGCCAGCCTGCCAGCCTTGGCCGTGTTCAACTCGCGCTGGGTGCCCCGACAAGAATTTGGTCGTGCGCAAACGGTGAGCATCTCGGGCACCTCGATCGGCCAAATGTTGGCGTACCCCACGACCACGTGGTTGATTCAGATGTTTTCTTGGCCGGTGGTGTTTTATTTTAACGCCGCCGTTGGCTTCCTGTGGACATTGGCGTGGTGGTTCTACACGACCGATACTCCACGCGAGCATCCCAAAGCCACGGAGGCGGAGGTCCAATATATTGAAGCGCACATGCTCATGACGACCTCGCACGGCAGACCCTCGTTCTGGTCGATACTCGCTACTCCTTCAGTTCTTTTTCTCTGCGTCTCGTATATGTTGTACGCCTTTATCGCGTGGATTTTTATCCTGTGGTTTCCAACCTATTTGATCGAGGCGCGAGGCTTCTCGCGTTTGGCGATGGGTGTAGTGGGCATGCTGCCAACGTTCGGCAGCTTCTTGGGTATGATCACTGGAGGAGCGATCTCAGATTGGCTTCTCCGCAACGGCTACGGGGCGCGCATGGCGCGGGCGCGATTTCCCGGGCTCTGCACTGGCTTAGCGATGCCGCTGCTGCTCGGCGCCGTCCTCGTCCCATCGACGACGCTCTCCGTTGTGTTGTTCGTGCTGTTCTATTTTGTCTTCTCGTTAGCCGTGTCGGGGTTTTGGAGCATGCCGCTCGAACTCGCACCACGCGCCGTTGGCGCCGTGGGCGGGGTGATGAACACGATGGGGAATTTCGCGGGGGTCTTCGGTCCCACGGTCGCCGGATTCATGATTACGTACACCGGCAGTTGGGTCACGCTCTTTTATCTCGCCGCCGGCTGCGGCCTGCTCAGTTGTATTGTCTTCACCCTCTTTGTGAACACTGACCCTATCATCATTAATGGAATAGAAACCGTAGAGGAGGGAGAAAGGGGCGAGGTTTCAATGGGGATGAGACACTGAAGAACCATTTCCTTTGAGCTTTTTGCAATAAAGGAACTTCATGGCTGTCTACTCGCCCACCAGACAACAGGCACGGCTAAAGCAAAGCCTATAAGCAATAAAAGTAAATAGTCCATTTCTCATTCCTCCCTCTGTGGCGGTTCTGAAAGCACCAATGCCAGCGCCAAAAACGTTAGCCCTCCCACCGTCAAGACTATGGCGGAAAAGAAAGAACTACGCAGTAGAGTACCAGAGCCGATGAAAGACGCTGTTGCCATAGCTTTGCCGACATCCACCAAAACTTTTACTCGCTCCGGGCCAAGTCGTTTACGAAATTTCTCTAACCCTTGTCCGATCATATCTACTCATTCTTCGTTTAATCCTAAGCCTAGCGAATTTTCCTCGCAAGGTTATTCATCCTCCTTTTACACTAGATTTTCCAGTAGCGCCTTCGCCTCTTGCAAATCCTTGGTGTCAAAGCCTTCGGTGAACCAGTTGTGAATTGTTGATAACATCTTGTGAGCTTGTTTCCTTTTATCCTGCTGGCGCCACAGACGCGCGAGGCTTATCGTAGCGCGCAGTTCCCACGACTTCGCCTGCTGTTGACGCGCGATATCGACAGCCTTGAGAAAGCACGCTTCGGCTTCGCCTTGGGGATCGGGATTCCGGGGTCGGGGATCGGTAACTTGGAACGTTGAACCTGGAACATTGAACTCTTTTTGTAGCGTCAGCTCCCCCTTAAGCCGATACAGCTCCGCCTCGTACCAGCGTTCCCCTGTTTTGTCCACCAAAGTCAGGGCTTCGGTCAGGGCGCTCAACCCCTCGTCAGGTCGCTCTGTTTTCATGTGTGCCGCTGCAAGGTCGGCCAGAAATTGCGTTAGCGCTCCTACTGAGCCCGCCGTCCTGTAAGCAGCTAGCCCACGGCGAATCTCGGCTACCCCTTCCTTAGCCTGTCCTTGCAGCGCCAATGCCCATCCCCGTAGCATCTGCCCATACTGTAGCCAGTGGAGAAACTCATGTTTGGTCGCGATGGTAATGACTGCCTCGGCACGCTCTTGAGCCAACTCCCATTCCTGACGATGATAGTGAATATAGCCGGCAAAAATCAAGGCAAAACACAGACTGAAGGGATGCGAGAGCCCGTATGCAAGGGTAAGCCCATCTGCAATCTGCTGGAGCGCCTGCTCGGGATACCCAAGAAAACAGAGGTCCCGCGCTATCCAGATACGACACGTCACTCCAGGGTCAAACCCATAGGTATGGGCTAAAGCGCGGTGTTCCTCGGGGTCGTACAAGGTTGCCCCCTGCTTGAAGACCTTATACCCTTGGACAAAGTTTCCCATTACACTGAGGGTCCACCCCAGAGAATAATGCGCCGCCACCAACTGGGCCACGTCTTGAGACTTCTGGGCCAGGGTAAAGAGGTGGTGGGCTTGCGCCAGCCCAGTCTGGCAATCGCCTCGTAGGACAGAAAACGAACGCAGATTAAAGAGCAACGGAAAGAGTTGGGGTGTCTCTCCTAGCCGCTGACATAACTCCCACGCCCGATTGTACGCCTGTTCGACTTCTGGGGTTACTGAGCCCTTCGTCGCTCTTAACACCAGGCCGAGTGTGGTCTGCAGGACAAGTTCTTGCTCCGTGCGCTGGGGGATATCGGGCAACAGCTTCAGCAACCTGAGCGCAGTGGTGAGGTGTCTTACGGATTCTGCATTGGCTGAGCGTCGAATAGCATTCTCCCCTGCGTCCCGCAGATACTGCACCGCTCGCGCATAGTCCCGGCCCCGCTCGAAGTGGACGGCCAGCTCAGCAGCGATTTCTCTCGCTCGCTCCCCGTGCCCTGTCTCTTCCCGCTCCCCAATCTGCCGATGCAAGCGCATGCGCTGGCTAGTTGAGATCCGCTCGTACAGCACTTCTTGATACAAGGCATGCACAAACCCATAGCGCGCCGCAATTGTCCCGTCTGGCCACTCGGTTGTTCCTCGCACTCGCAGGAATTGCTCCCGCCGCACGAAGACGTCACAGCACTGTTCCACTTCTTCCACTGCTTTGTCGGCTCCTGCAGCCACTGCTGCCGCCGAGAATTCTGCGCCTGCCACACTTGCGGTCTCTAAGACTTTGCGTTCTTCAACACTAACCCGTTCAATCTGTTGCTCGATCAATTGGCGCAGATTCTCGGGCGTGCTAATTTCTACATCTTCAATTTCACTGCTCAGCTCCCAGCGCTCATCACGCTTGGTAATCACCTTCCGCTCCACCAGGTCATTTGTGACATTCACCATAAATAATGGATTGCCATCCGTGCGCTGGTGAATCAGGCGCGCCATCTGACGCAACGTCCCCTGGCCTGCAGAGCCGCGCGCGTCAGCAAGCGGCGGGAACTCCGCTCCCTCACGGTCGCGGCTTGGAAAGCGCTGCGCCAGATACTCCGCCACATGCTCTTCCGTGAGAAACTCCAGCGCCAGCTCTGTACACTGCCCATGCAGCTGTAACTCTTGCTTAATCCCTTTGAGGGGATGCTCGCGGGTCAACACTTCCACCGGGCGATAGGTGCCAAGGATGAGCAACCCTGCGGGTTCTTGGCGGTGGGCCAATAGCGACAACAAATCTAACGTCGAGACATCGCTCCAGTGCAAGTCTTCGAGCACCAGCACCAGCGGTTGCTGCTGTGTCACCACTTCCAACGCTTCCGCCAGCTCTCGCAACATCCGCTCCCGTGTGACTCCGGCGGTCCGCCGCTGCAGCTCTTCCAGCTCTGCCGCACTCAGTAGTGACGGCATCTGCACCAGCCAACTCGGGGCGTATTGGTGCAGTAGCGGAATGATGGCTTTCCCCGAGTCTTCTCGACACAAGCGGCCTAAGGCTTCCAGCACCGGCAGATACGCCTCGCCTGCCCCGTAGTGCTCGATGCACTGGCCTCGGGCAATCCAGGCAACTGGCATCAGGGATCGGGGATCAGTTTCTATTTTTGCTCCTTCGACTACGCTCAGGACAGGCTTTTGCCATTTGCCATTTGCCTTTTGACTTTCTTGTTCTCCAATGCCTGCCCCTACCTCAGTCAGCAATGTGTCGACCAGCGCCGTTTTGCCAATGCCAGGCTCACCTGTGACAAAGACGAGCTGGTGCTTACCGCTCAGGGCTTGGGCTAGCCAGTGGTGAAGTTGTTGGAGTTCAGCGTCGCGGCCCACCAGAGGAGTTTCACGTTTCACGTGCAAAGTTCCAAGTCGGGGACCGCTTTCCCCAGTCTGCTCACTTGGAACCTGAAACCTGGAACTTGGAACCGGCTGGGCGGTAACAGTGGGGAGGAACCGAAACCCTCGTCGATGCACGGTCTTGATGTAGCGCGGTTTACGCGCATCATCGTGGAGCGCTTGGCGGACTTCCTGAATACACGAGGTCAGCGCCATATCACTGACTACCGTCTCGGGCCACACAGCGGCAAAGAGTTCTTCTTTGGTCACTACCCGCCCGCTCCGCTCCACCAAGTAATGCAGGACCGCGGCGGCTTTCCACGTCAATCTCACTTCCTGTTTGCCTCGCCACAACTGCCCCGTGCGGGGATCCAGCCGATAGGAACCGAAGCTAAGCAATTGATCTCTCCGCATTTTTCGCCTTCACCGCGTCCCAGAGTAATCCCAGACAAATCCCAGAGTTTCCCCAGGACTTTTTCTGCCCGTGCTCGTATTCTCCTGACATAGAGTCGGGGCGATGGCAAGAGGCAGGCCGTAACAGAGCTTGAGTATGGCGCAGCAAACAGCAAACTCTCCATTGTCCGTTCATTGGGCGTTCGTCGTGCATTTTCGGATGGGCACGAACATCGACCAGGGGCAGATAGCGGGACGGGTGGAACATATGGTATCCGGCCAGAGCACTCATTTCGATTCCCTGGATGAACTGCTAACGTTCATCGCACGGATGCTCGTTCAGCAAAAAGAAAGGAGGTGAGGGGTTTTGCTTGAAGTAAGGTTTCGACAAGGCAGGAGCTGAACTTCAGACTTACGGTTCATACATTTCTCAAGGGGTTTCTGAGAATTGGCAAAGGAGGAACGTTATGAAGAGGAAGAATGTAGTAATCGGTCTCGCTCTCAGTTGTGTGCTCATTCTTGGCAACGGCAAGGCGGACGCAGGGGAATTGCCCTTTGGAGGGCCCACTGCCACTCCGCTCGCCTCAGGTCTGGCAGGAACTATCGGCAGCACCGTTGGCCCTGATGGGGCCCTGTACGTTCCCGAAGGCGCACTTGGTCGGATCTCGCGCGTCGACCCACACACCGGGGGCATTACGACGTTTGCCAGCGGTCTGCCGAAGTCGATCATCGGTGTCGGTGGGGCAATCGACGTTGCGTTCATCGACGAGACTGCGTACGTGTTAGTTACTATTGTAGACTTCTTCGTGGGCGGTAGCGACGTGGACGGCATTTACCGTGTGGACGGTCCCAACAGTTTCACCATCATCGCGGACATTGGCGAGTTCAACGTGCTCCATCCACCGCAGACGTCGTTCGATCTCCCGACTGGAGTCCAGTTCGCGCTGCAACCCTACCGTGGCGGATTCCTGGTTACCGATGGGCACCTTAACCGTGTGCTGCGAGTCTCACTTGACGGCGAGGTTAGCGTGGTGATCGCGTTCAATGACATCGTCCCGACCGGGCTAGCGGTGTCAGGCCATACGGCGTACATGGCCGAGGCTGGCCCTGTCCCCCACAAGCCCCAGGACGGCAAAGTCATATCATTCAAGCCGAAGTCGCCCACCACATTCACAGAGGTAGCCTCCGGCGCTCCTCTCCTCGTTGACGTAGAATTTGGCTGCGGTCACCGTCTCTACGCGCTCTCTCAGGGCGAAGGAGTGCCGGGCGCCCCAGCGGGTTCTCCGGCCAAACCGAACACCGGCGCGCTTGTCAAAGTCAACGGAGACGGCGGCTTCACTGTCGTTATTAACCCTCTGGACCGGCCAACCTCGCTCGAATTCATCGGGAACACCGCGTACGTCGTTACCCTCACTGGGGAGGTCTTGAAGATTCCCGGCGTATGTCGTCACCATCATGAAGAAGATTCGGAAGATTGACGGAGTTTCGGGTTCCCCTTATAGCGGGTCGCGTTGAGAGCTATACGCGGGCATCAATAGCACTGTTGGGCCTGCGCTACACAACTGCGCTGGATGACTCCGGCTTCTCAACCCCGCGTACAGGGCGCTGCTAATGTAGCCCGGCGATGAAGTCGCCGGGCAGAGTGGAAAGAAAGCATTTGACTTTTTGTCTAGATGTGTCTTATTCTTCGCTCGTAAAGGAACGACCGTGGGGAGGAAGCATGGACCCACAACATACAGCTTTGGTCTTGATCGGCTATCAGAACGATTACTTTGCTGCTGACGGCATTCTGCACCAAGTGATTGAGGAATCCTCTCGTGTCACCGGCACGCTCGCTAACACCGTTGATTTACTAGAGCGCTTATATGCGAATCCCGTCCTGATCGTTGACACGCCGATTATCTTTACCCCCGACTATGGTGAATTGACCGAACCGGTTGGCATACTCAAAACCGTCAAAGAAATGGGCGCCTTTAAGGCCGGAACCCCAGGAGCGGAGACCATCCCAGAGCTGCGTCGCTTTGGGGAGCGTATCCTGGAAGTGCCTGGCAAGCGTGGACTGAACGCTTTCTCTAACACCGATCTCGATAACCTCTTTCACCAGCACGGCATCACTCATGTCGTTTTGGCAGGGGTGGTGACTTCCATCTGTGTCGATTCCACGGGTCGCTCGGCGTTCGAGCGCGGGTACAAGGTCACGGTCCTTTCTGACTGCACCTCTGGCCGCACCACCTTCGAGCAGGATTTCTATTGCGAAAACGTGTTTCCTTTGTATGCTGAGGTGATCAATCACCGCCAACTGCTCGAACATCTGGGAATTTCTGCATGAGTGAGCACAACAGCCACGAGCTGGAAGTCCAGATCCAATATCGCCTGATGGAAGAACTCGCCGCGCGCAAACGCGCCGAGGCGGCTCTGCAGCAGGCGAAAGAGGCGGCGGAAGCTGCGACGCGCGCCAAGTCCGAGTTTCTTGCCAAAATGAGCCATGAACTGCGCACGCCGATGAACGCCATCATCGGCTTCACGCGCTTGGTAATGCGACGATGTAAAGACATTCTCCCCGCTCGACACTACGAGAACCTGGAAAAGATTCTCGTGAGCGCCGAGCGCCTCCTTGCCCTGATCAATGACATTCTCGACTTGTCCAAGGTGGAGGCTGGGCGGATGGAGGTGCACGCTACCAATTTTGCCCTGGAAACACTCATCAATGACTGTCTGCATACAGTTGATCCGATCATCAAGACCGACACGATTCAGTTGACCAAAGAGATAGAGGCCGACCTTCCCCTCCTGTTCACCGATCGCGAGCGGTTACAGCAAATTTTGCTCAACCTGCTGAGCAACGCGGCCAAGTTTACCAAGGAAGGCTCCATTACTGTCACGGCTCGGCGTCAAGGCGAACAAGCCATAATTGCCGTGACGGATACTGGGATTGGGATTCCGGCAGACGCGATCGAACGCATTTTTGAGGAGTTTCACCAAGTAGACAGCGGCACAACGCGACAACATGGCGGGACAGGCTTAGGACTAGGGGACAAAACCTTCCTGTACTTTCTACATTGTTCGTTTTGACAAGTACTTACAGAACTGTACTTGGGTTTTGTCTCATGGTCCTTAGGGCTCTCGATCAGCCGCCACTTTGCGCGCTTGCTGGGCGGCAATATCACCGTGCAAAGCGCGGTCGGAATGGGCTCTACTTTTACCGTCACCCTCCCTCTTCGCTACGAATCCATCCAACCGACGGCTTCCACCGCCGCAGTGTTCACGCCCGAAGACGTCGCTGCACTTTCTGATTCCCGTAAGGTCGTGGTTGCCATTGATGATGATCCAAATGTTCTTTATCTCTTGCGGGAGAATCTCAGTGAAGCGGGGTATCGGGTCATCGGAGCAGCGGACGGGAATGACGGGCTGCAGAAAGCGCGTGGACTAAAGCCGTTTGCCGTGATTCTCGATATCATGATGCCGCAACAAGACGGGTGGCAGATGTTGCATGAGCTCAAGGCGGATGCGCTCACTCGCGACATTCCCATTATTGTACTTTCCATTGTAGACAATAAAGAACTTGCCTATCGTTTGGGAGCCTTTGAGTGTTTGCTGAAGCCCCTGGATCGCGAGGTCATGCTCGCCACCCTTGGGCGGCTTACTTCCCAGCCGCAGAGCTTGGCGCAGCCCGGGTAGCAGCATGAAGAAAATCCTCATCGTTGAAGATGTGGAGTTCAATCGTGATCTTCTGGTGCAACTACTTGAAGAAGACTACGAGATTATCACGGCGACTGATGGCGCCGCTGGAATTACCTTGGCCGAACGCGAACAGCCGGATCTTATCCTGATGGATCTTTCCTTGCCAGTGATTGATGGGTGGGAGGCCACTCGCCGAATCAAAGCCCAGGAGACGCTGCGCGCTATTCCCATCATTGCCCTCACTGCCCATGCCATGAAAGGAGACGAAGAGAAAGCTCGGGAATGCGGTTGTGATGATTACCTCAGTAAACCGCTTGATGAAGATGTCCTGTTTGAGAAGTTAGCGCGGTTTTTGGGGTAGCGCGGAAGAGGAGTCCTGCATGGCTGAGCGCTCAAAAATTCTCATCGTCGATGATGAACCTTTCAACGTGGACTATCTCGAACAGGAATTGGAAGACCTCGGGTATGTCACGATCAGCGCCGCCAACGGGCAAGAGGCGTTACAAAAAGTGGCGACTGAGGAGCCCGACCTCATTCTGCTCGACGTAATGATGCCGATCCTGGATGGGTTCACGGTGTGCCGCCTCCTCAAGGACAACGAAGAGACACGCCTCATTCCCATCGTCATTATGACAGCCTTGAACGCAGTGGAGGATCGCATCAAAGGCATTGAAGCCGGAGCCGACGATTTTCTTACCAAACCGGTGAACGAGCAGGAGTTGCTGGCGCGCGTACGCACGGCGCTGAAGTTGAAGCATACGGTGGATCGTAAAATCAATGAACTCCGCCGCATCAAAGACCATTTTGCCAAGTTCGTGCCTGAAGCTGTGAAACGTCTGGTCGCCGCCAATCCCGAAGCGCCGGGCCTTGGGAAAAAGCACGCACGAGATGTGACCGTGCTGTTCTTGGACATTAGCGGCTACTCCCGTTTGAGCGAGCAACTTCCCCCCGAAGCGTTGAATGCGCTGGTCGAACGGTACTTTTCCGCTTTTCTCGATCACATCCATGACGCTGGCGGCGACATCAATGAAACCGCTGGGGACGGCTTCATGGCTGTTTTTCAAGAGATGGATCGTCACCTGCACGCCAACAAAGCTGTCGAGACGGCGCTCGCCTTGCTCGCCGCCACCGAACAACTGAACCACGAAAACAGCGAACATCCTCTTGCTATCCACATGGGGGTGAATTCAGGGACCGCGCTCGTCGGGGCCACGCACTTTGAGGGGCTACACGGGGTGCGCTGGACGTTCACCGCCAGTGGCCCGGTAACGAATCTTGCGGCTCGGCTGGCTGGCCTTGCACAAGCTGGGCAGATCCTTGTCGGCCCTGAAACAGTGCAGCGTCTCGGAACCCGTTATCAGTTAGCGAATCTTGGTCCTCAACATTTGAAGAACGTTACCGAGGAGATCGAGGTCCACCGTGTGTTGGGGTGGGCTCCACGTTCGTGAAGCCGCTCTCATCGTTTAGTTGACATTTTCACCACAACTGCCGCGAGGCGAGCCGCGCCCCTTCCGCCATCGCCTGAAATTTCGCCCACACAATTTGCGGGTCAACTTCGGCAATCCCTGCGAACGTGGCGAAGCCGCAGTCTGTACCTGCGATCACATTTTCTTTCCCGACAACTTCGGCGAATCGGCAGAGGCGCTCAGCGATCAGTTCCGGGTGCTCGATGTAGTTCGTGGTGGAGTCTAACACACCAGGAATCAAAACTTTCCCGGGAGGGAGCGGAAATTCCCGGAACACTTTCCATTCATGTTCGTGTCGTGGGTTGGCTGCCTCGAAGGAAATCGCGGCGGGGCGTGCGCTGAACACGATATCGATAATGTCTCGCAGCGGTACGTCAAGATGATGCGGCCCTTCGTAATTGCCCCAGCAGAGGTGCAATCGTATGCGCTCGGGTGGAATATCCGCCAGGGCGTGATTGAGAGCCTCGACATGCAGTTCGGCGTTTTTGCGAAACTCCACCAGCTCGGCGTCGGCAAATTGGATATGTTTGCCCATCGCCAAATCCGGACAATCTACTTGGAGCAAGAAGCCCGCTTGATGGATGGCGTTGTATTCTACCTTCATGGCGTCGGCTAACGCGGCCAGGTAGGCCTCATGATTGAGATAGTAATCATTCTTCAAAAACAAGGAGATCACACCGGGAGAGGCCGCGCTCAGGAATGTTTCCGTTGGGGTGACGCCTTGGAGCGCCGCTTTGAAATTATCAAGGTCTTGTTGCAACGCGGCCTTGTCTTTGTAAGTAATGAGACCTGTGCAGGCCGGACGTTTGACCCCGGTGAGCCGATACATCCGTTTGGCGAAGGTAGGAAAAGCTAAGACATCGGCTGACCGCAGCGGTCCGGCTTCACCGTCAAAGCCGGTGAGGCGATCTTTGACATAGGTCGCGTAGCCGATTTTTCCAGTCTCTCCGTCGTTGACAATATCAACACCACAGTCAATCTGTTGCTGCACCACCTCGGCCGTAGCGGCGCGAATGCGCGCCGCGAACGCGGCTTGATCCTGGGCCTCGCCTTTCTCCTGCGCGTAGAGCATTTCTACGAGGTCCGCTGGTCGCGGCAGACTCCCAGTATGAGTTGTGAGGATGCGGTCGGTGCTGCGTTTCATGGATGAGTCCCTTTCTTCCTACAAGTCATCCCTAAACCCATCAGTCATGTCACCCTGAGTCCTTCGACTGCGCTCAGGATAAATTCCACGAAGGGTCTCACATCGAGATTCTTCGTCGCGGTCGCGGCTCAGAATGACAGCTTTGAGGGGTTTAGGGACAGGTTCTGGTCTTTCTCGTTATCTCCGCTCCGATGGCTCTTTTACCTCTTTGGCGAACGTCTCCATGTTGGTGATCATGTCGTCTACATCAGAATTGAAATAGCGCGGAATAAACATCATGCTGATGCCGGCGGCTTCATACTTCTTGACGTTTTCAACCGTAAGCGGAACTTTGTGATTGACATTGATCGTCAAGGGGAACTTGGCGAAATCCTTGCCCGTCTTGGCGCACAGGTCACGAAGGGTCTTTGCCGTGTTGGCAATTTCCTCCGACGTCATCCAGACGGAATGCCAGCCGTCGCCTTGTTCTACGGCGCGCTTGAGGGCTGGCAGGGAATTACCGCCGAACCAAATCGGCGGATGCGGAGCCTGACGCGGCTTGGGCGCAAACTTAATGCCGGAGAAGTCGAAAAACTTTCCGTGAAATTCGGGATCGTCTTGGGTCCAGCAAGCTTTCATGACTGCGAGCGCTTCTTTGGTCTGCGCGGCGCGATCTTTCATATTGAGTCGAAGCGCGCGGAACTCTTCGTCCAGCCAACCCACGCCTACACCGAAAATGAAGCGGCCATTTGAGAGCACATCCAGTGAGGAGATAATCTTCGCTGTGACGATGGGGTCACGATACGGCACGATGACAACGCTGGTGCCGAGCTTCACTGTTTTGGTGACTGCTGCTGCGTAGCTTAACACTGTAAACGGTTCCAGCAACGGATTGGTGGGATCGAGCGGCAGCTTGCCGTCGGGAGAATAGGGATAGGCCGAGCGCAATTCCGTGGGGAAAATAATATGGTCACTCACCCACAGCGAGTCATAGCCAAGTTCCTCGGCTCGTCGAGCCACGCGGGCGATTTTTTCTCCTTCGATCATTTTACCGGACGCAACTAAGTGTACACCGAAGCGCATTGCTTCTCCTCCTTTCTTCATTCTTAATTTTTAATTTGCTTTGTCCTACTGAGCATCGGCAGCCACCGTGGCACGGTGTTACGATAGGCCCGGTAGTCTTCCCCAAAGCGTCTTTCCGCTTGGGGTTCTTCAATGTAAGTCAGATAGAGATTGGCAAGGAGCATTAAGAGCACGGCGTAGACACTCAGGCTCACAGAATAGAACCAAAAGGCTTCGGCAAAGACCAGCAGGAGCAGTCCCAACATCATCGGATGCTGAACCCAGGAGTAGGGTCCAGCTACGACCATTCGTTTGGGCGGGTCGAAAGGGAGCGGCGTCCCGTCGCCGCGCAAGACAAGATAATAGATCCCAGAAAAGAGGAGTGCGGCTCCGGTGAAGAAGAACACTAGACTGAGGTAGAAAAGAAACGCTTGGAGAGAGTCACCGATTGCCGCGTCGAGTCGGAGCACTTGCCACGGTAGGTAGCCGAGGAAAATGCCGAGGACCACGAGGGTGTAGAGAACAGTGCGGAGGGTGGGGGACATCATAATGAAGAATGAATAATAAAGAATTAAAAATTTAAAAGGTAAAATGAAGACAGAAAATTCCGAAGGCCTATTTTATATTTTTCATTTTACGTTCTTCATTGTCTTCTTACTCTCCCCGAAATACCGGCTTGCGTTTTTCCAACATGGCCTTCACTCCTTCTTGGGCATCGGCGCTTTTGCGGGCGCGGTTCACCATATCGTGAAGATCTTTATGGTCGATCGTTTCTCGTAACGAGATGGCCCGCAGAATAATGGCTTTCATGCCAGCCAGCGAGAGGGGCGCGTTATCGGCGATCGTGCGAGCGAGCGTATACGTCGCATTCTCAAGCTCGTTTTGCGTCACTAGTTCGTGCACCATGCCGATTTGATAGGCTCTGGTTGCGGTGATGGGTTGTCCGGTGAGGAGAATCTGTTTGGTGAACGACGGACCGATAATTTCGACCAGTTTCTGCCCGAGCGGAAACGGGACAATGAGGCCGAGACGAGCCAGCGGCATTCCGATACGAGCTGGCTCCGCCATGACACGCAGGTCGCAGTGCAGAGCCAGTTCACAACCGCCGGCGAGTGCATCGCCGTGCACCATCGCAATGGTGGGAATGCGTGATCGCTCAATGCGCTGGAAAACCTGTACGACGCCGGTTTCCGGGTCGGCCCCAGCCGTTTGGCGTGCGCTCAATTCTCGTAAATCGATACCAGAACAAAAGGCTTTGCCTTCGCCGCGAATGATGACCACCCGTGCTTCTTGGCTCTCTTCGACGTGAGAGAGAATGCGATTGAACCCTTCCAGTAACACGGTGTTCAGCGCATTACGTTTTTCCGGACGGTTCATGGTGATCGTTGCGATGCCATCTTTCAGCGAAAAAAGAATTTCGTCAGCCACTGGTGCGCCTCCTTCTTGAATCTGCACTGTCACCACCTAAGCGGTTTCTCGGGAAGAGGTCAAGGTGAAGTTCTCCTTTTGTTTCTAGTTGTGAGAGTTATAGGTCCGAGTTCCGTGCAATTTGACATTGGAGGAGAAGGGAATGGTAAGATAGCGGAGTGAAGCAGAGTTCCCTTAAAGAGAAAGGTTGCTTCCCCATGGACTTCTCTTTACTTTCTCAATCTGAGCCTAGAGCCAAATCGTTGGAAAGCGAAACGTTATTTCGGGCGATAGCAGACTCCGCGCCTGTGCTTATTTGGATGTCGGGGACTGATGCTCTTTGCACGTTCTTCAATAAGCGGTGGCTTGACTTTACTGGTAGGACTCTAGAACAAGAATGGGGCAATGGATGGGCGGAGGGCGTGCATGCCGATGATCTCCAGTCCTGTCTGCACACCTATCTTTCTGCTTTTCACAATCGCCAACCGTTTCATATGGAATATCGCCTGCGACGAGCTGATGGGGCCTATCGTTGGTTGCTAGGCACGGGCGTACCGTGCTATGCGCCGGATGGCGGCTTTGCCGGGTATATTGCTTCGTGCATCGATATCACCGAACAGAAAAACACTGAGCGAGCGTTACGCGAGAGCGAAGCCCGCTATCGTCAGTTCTTTGAGAACGACAACGATGGCGTGGTTATCGTGGCCCAAGACGGGCGTATTTTAGAGGCGAACAGAAAATTTGCCGACATGACCGGTGTCCCGTTGGACTTCATGATCGGTCAGACAACGGAATTGTTCGTTCCCGGCAGCTTTCCGCAATCGCTAGAGCGCATCAAAGAAACGATTCAACGTGGAGCGCTCGGACCATACGATCTCGAACTGACGACCAAGTTCGGCAAGAAGGTTTTTTCACTCAACGCTTTTACGTACTACGAAAGCAAGGGTCCAGTTGGGGTTATCGCCACGGTGAAGGATATTGGTGAACAACGCCAGCGGAGCTCATGCTGCGCAAGAGCGAACAACACCTCAGACTCGTACTGGACGGACTCCCGGCCTTCGTCGCCGTGCTGACTCCTGAGGGGATCACGCTGGAGGTAAACCACACGGCCCTAGAAGGTGTTATGCACTTTTGAGGGGGGCGTGATTAGATTGGAAGGATGC
>CAYTVL010000052.1:0-41615 GCA_964441775.1 uncultured Enterobacteriaceae bacterium | reverse complement strand
TGCTCAAACGAGTTGTGATGCTGATGATGCAAAGTGCATAACACTCTCTAGATAGTCAGAGATCGTGCCGATCCCGAGCCGACCGGCAAACCCGGCGAATCCAATGACGCTCAGCGTCATGGCTGCGCGGAACTGAGGAATGCCAAGGTCGATCGCGAACGGGGCAATGTGCACCATCGGCATAAACGCGACGAGCCACGTCAGTGTGAAGATGACGTTGAGCATCCAAAAGGCGGTGGTCTGTTTGGCAGAGGCCAAGGTCCAATCATCACTGGGAAGGTGGACGAGTGAGCCAGTGTGTGAAGGCAGTTCATGTGGAGGAAGACCATCGGGGTGCAGCCCCATTTTCTCTGGGTCGCGTACGACGAATGAGGCGCACAGGCTCGCGACGGATACCGCAAGCAAGCCCAAGATCAGATAGCTCGTCCTCCAACCGTACGCGGCGATCAATGCCGTCGTCAACGGCGGGAAAATAAACATGCCGAAGCTGGCCCCGCTAGAGGTAATGCTGAGCGCCAGCCCACGTTTGACGGTGAACCAGCGCACGACGGTCGCGTTACAAGGAACGTAGGCGGCGCTCATACCTGAAGCGGCAATGAACCCGAGAAAGATGTACATGTGCCAGAGCGCGTGCACCTGACTCATGAGGACGATGCCGCTGCCGAGCAGGCAACCGCCGACGGTGATGACGATGCGTGGACCCCAACGATCGGTGAGACGACCGCTGAGCGCCCCTAGGGCGCTATACAGAAAAACATACAAGGAGTACGGCAGCGACAAGCTGGCGCGATCCCACCCCGTCTCCGCCGAAATGGCTGGCATAAACACCCCGAAGGTGAATTGGATGCCGTAGGCGACACACAACACCGTGAAGGTGCAGCCTACGACGACCCAGCCGTAAAACACCCTGCCCTGCGCCGCCGCCTCGGAAGACGGAAGGCGAGAGGTGAGAGGCGAATCTATTCCCGGCTCGTTTGCCAATGATGACGGATTTCCTTGTGTCTCCATTGGCTGGCAAGTATCCGTGGCGGCGGGGGAGGTTGTCAAGGCGGGACGCAAGTGACTCCAGGAAAAGTCCTCAATGCACAGACAAGAGCTTGGAGCCCTCCGCCCGGCTATGACTCTCCGGGCGGAGATGGCGTCTCTGCAACTGAGCCTCAGTCGTCCTTGGCATTAGGAAGGACCAGCGTGCCCTCACTGGTAATAGTAGATTGACCAAAGCCTCCAAACACTCCCCCTTTCTTCCCCTCCTGCAAGTAGCTCCCGACAAAGTGAGAGTCAAACGTGCCGGTGGCGCCGGTGGCTTTCCCCGTCCCTCCAATGAAGATGCCGCTCGCCCAGCCGAAGAAAGTGAAGGTGGATAATTGAAAGCATTCCGTTGCTGAGGTGATCTGCCCAAAGACTTGGTCCCCCGTCTTCTCGTCGGTGCTGACACTCCGCTGCTGCCCGTTCGTGGCGTTGATGTGGAATTCGAAATCTGTGCCCGCAGGACAATTGGTGAGCGTGGGCTGGAAAATCCATTCTGCCTCTTCGTGGATGACACTCTTCCCGATATTACAAATTGCCACGCCTTGACTCAGCGTGGCCGAAGCGCCGTCGCCGTTGGTATCGATGTGCGTTTCTACTCCGTCAGTAAACGTTTCCCCTAATTTACAATGAAAATGTTGAGTTTTGGCTTGCGCTGCGCTGACGAAGCCGGTGAGCAATAGGACGCTGATGCCAAGAATGAAATGACGAGCCTGCATACCTGTGTGCCTTTCTGTGAAGGTGAAGGGTTGATGATGCCTGCAGTTCTGATCCTGCCCCCGTTGCCTCTGCGTGCTGCCTAATCCGCCATCGTGCGCACCTCCATTCCGTGATCGTTTGCAATCGCGCCGGATTTGTGGCAGGAGAGTAGGAATTCAGCGACAAGAAGTCATGGGAAAGTTTGGGGATTTGTTGGGGATTACTTTGGGATGGCTGAACAAGAGAAAAACCTAGGAGACTCGGTAGCTTACTTTGGGTCGTTCCAGTTGGACCTGGGGAAGATCCGGCTGTGGCGTGGCTCACAAGAAGTGAAGCTCACCGGCAAAGCCTTCGCCGTGTTGCGCTATCTTGTCGAACATCCCGGCCAATTGGTCACGAAAGACGAACTCTTTTCAGCGGTGTGGCCGGAGACGATCGTCAGTGAAGCAACGCTGGCGTCGTGTATTCAAGAGATTCGCCAAGCTCTGCGGGATAAAGCCAAGGCGCCGCGTTACATTGAAACGGTGCATCGACGCGGCTATCGGTTCATTGCTCCACTCAGCACCCCCCAGCCAGTTCAAGGTTCAACGTTCAAGGTTCCAAGTCAGGAGGAAGTAGCCAGTGGAGAAGAAAGTCAAAATGCAAATGGCAAAGAGCAAAAGCCTGTCCTGAGCGCAGTCGAAGGGGCAAAAAGTGAAAACGGTCTAGAGTCTAGTGGCCAGGGTCTAGAACTAGCAGGGCCAAGTCTCGAGTCTCGCGTTCAGAGTCTAGAGTCAAACGGACAAGATCTTGCGTCAAATGGACAGAGTTTAGAGGCGAAAACCTCCAGCACTCCTCTCGACGGTGTGCAGACTCTCGACCCTAGACTGAGCGACCCTGGACGCCAGATGCCAGACACTGCTCTGCCGCGCCGCTTTCGCTGGTGGCAGGGGCTGCTGTTGGTCATCGTGGTGGTGCTTGGGGGAGCGTTAGCGGTCAAGTGGCGGCTGGTGCGCTTGGTGGTAGCCAGTTACGTTCCCCCGCCAATTCCAGAGTCCGCTCCTTTGCCCCTGCCGGACCAGCCTTCTCTCGTGGTGACGCCCTTTGTCAATCTGAGCGGGGATGCTGCTCAAGAATATTTCAGCGACGGCCTCACCGATGATCTGATCAATACCTTGGCGCAATTCCCAGACCTGTTTATCGTTGCCCGCCATTCCGCTTTCTTCTACAAAGGGAAAACCATCAAGGAGCAAGACATTGGCCGAGAGTTGGGCGTGCGCTACGTTCTCGAAGGTAGTGTGCGGCGGGCGGACGGACAAGTGAGGCTGAATGTGCAGTTAGTGGACGCCGCGACTGGAAAGCAATTATGGGCGGAGCGTTATGATCGTCCCTTCACGGCAATCTTTGCTCTGCAAGATGAGCTGGTCCACAAGATTGCGACGACATTGACCTTGCAACTCTCGGCATGGACGCACGGATTCTCTGCTCGCAAAACGACGGAGAATGTCGAAGCGTATGACTATGAGTTGCGTGGGCTGGAACAGTGGTTAGGGCTGACCCCAAAAGATAATCTCCGCGCACGGGAGTTCTTCGAGAAAGCAGTGGGGCTTGATCCTCAATACGCTACTGCCTACTCCCTCATCGGGATTACCTACTATACCGAGTGGGTGATGAAATGGAGCACGGATCCACAGGCCTTGGAACGCGCCGTGGAGTATGGGCAAAAAGCGGTGGCGCTGAATGATTTTTATTTCGGACATCTCGTCATGGCGCTCGCCTATACACAACAGGCGCAAATTGACCGTGCGCTTTTTGAGGTCGAGCGGGGCATCACTCTCCAACCTAATCTTGCAGAGAGCTACGACGTACAGGCCGAGGTGTTGATGTGGGCAGGCAGACCGCAAGAGGCGCTGCCGTCGATCCAGCACGCGCTCCGTCTGAGCCCGCATGGGCCGGTTAACTATTTCTCTATCTTAGGTTGGGCCTATCAGTCTACAGAGCAATATGCCGAGTCCATTGTGGCATACAAACGAGCGCTTGCCCTCAATCCCCTTTATATGCCTGCGTATCCGATGCAAGCCCTCAATTACACGAACCAATGGATAACGCAGCAAAGTGACGATCCTAGGCTCTTGGACCAAGCGTATGACGCCGCACAAAACGGAGTCGCGCTCTATGGTAATTCCTCTTGGGTTCATACCGCCTTGGGCACGGTGTACTTGTTGCAGAAGCGCTATGATGACGCCATTGTTGAATTGGAGCGAACAGCAATACTCGATGGGAACTCTGTCTGTGATCACATGCAATGGGCCTATGGCTTGAGCCTCGTTGGTCGAGTGGAGGAGGCTGTGCGAGTAGGCGAGCGAGCATTAAGCCTCAAAGCACTGCCGGCTGATGATCGCTGTCTTTACGGAGTAGCGACCGCGTATATGCTGGCCGGACGACTGGACGAGGCGGCCGCGCTTTCTCGACGTCAGCTGCAGCGGTTTCCCAATTTTCTGATGTCTCATCTCCGACTCGCTGATGTCTATAGTCAACTCGGCCGAGATGCCGAGGCGCGAGCCGAGATCGCAGAGGTCCTGCGTATCAATCCGCAGTTCTCACTAGAGGTGCACAAGCAGCGCGTGCCGATCAAAGACCCGGCGATGCTGGAGCGGCATATTGCGGCGTTGCGCAAGGCGGGGCTCAAATAAATGCGGAATGATGAATGCGGAGTGCTGAATAAAAAACGAACAACAAGTCCTGAGTTTGAAAGTCTTAAAGTCGTCAAGTCACAAGTCAAAGAAGTCGGTCCCACTTCGACCTTACGACCTGATGGTATGCAGGTTTGTCTTTTACAACCCCATTGCCTTAGCGATATTCACCCGCTGAATTTCATCCGTGCCGCCGGGGATGCGCAGATTGCGGGCGATACGGAAGATTTTTTCGATGCCGGACTCTTTGCTGAGTCCGTAGGCTCCATGTAATTGCACGGCGCGGTCTGCCACTCGATACAACGCTTCATCGCAGAAGACCTTGAGGGCGCAGACGGCCTGGACCAGTCGTGGGTCAACTTTGAGCGTCCACAAATCGCCTTGATCGGCTTGCCAGAGACATTGCAGCGACATGCTGCGCATGGCCTGCACGTCAAGATACGAATCGACAATCATCCATTGCAGCGCTTGGAAACGACTGAGCGGCCCACCGAACGCCTGGCGATTCTTAATGTACGAGGTGCAACGATCAAGAAGATATTGTCCCAGGCCGGTGCACATGCCGCCGCGTCGCACGCGAATCCAGTTGATCATGCCCATGCTGAGATAGAACCCTTCACCTTCGCGCCCCCAGGTATGGTCTATCGGCACGCGACAATTGTCAAAAATCAATTCACCGGTCATGCCGTCATCCATGATCGTCCGATAGGTGCGTCCGATCTTGAGCCCCGGCGCATCGCGCTCGACGATAAAGGTCGTGCCGCCTGCGCCGCGTTTCTCAGGGTCTGTCATCGCGCAGACGAAAATCACATCAGCATATTGGGCGTTGGTGATATAGGCTTTGGTCCCGTTAATGATCCACTCATCGCCGCGCCGCTCTCCGCGTGTCTCCATTCCTAACACGTCCGACCCGCCGCGATACTCGGTGATCGCGTAGGCCGCACTCCACTCGCCGCGCATCAGCGGGGCGAGATATTTCTGTTTTTGTTCGTCGTTCAGAAACATCAACATGCGATTCGGACCTTCGGTCCACGAGAGCATCCACTGCGTCACGCCGATGCCATGTTGATAGACTGCTTCGTGAACGAAGAACATATCCGTGAGACTAAACCCGCCGCCGCCGACCTCCTTGGGCATATGGAGCGCATACAGGCCTCGCTCCGCCGATTTTTTGCGGATCAGGTGCCGGGCTGCGAGCACCTCCGGAGCCAAGCGACCATCTTCGCGCAGATACAGGTGCTCGTTCTTGAGATGTTCGTCGAGGTCTCGTTCGAGCGGTTTCAGTTCGTCTTTGATAAATTGATGGACAGCACTGACGGCGGTCTGCACGTGCTGAGGAGGAGTGAAATCAATCATGCCCGTTTCTCTAGCACGGACGCCCGCGCGGCGGAAAGCTGGCTATTGCAGAATAAGACGCGAGGATTATTTGCCAAGACGTTTAAGGGCGGTTTGTGTCAGCTCGGCTAGGGTTCCGGCTTGGCCCGCTAATGCTTGCGAAAGCGTCTTCAAGGTCTGTCGCGCTTCCGTGGGCCGGCCAGATGCTTCTTGCAAAAGCCCGACATAGTACAGCAAGGTTTGACGCTTGCCTTCTTCGTGAACGAAGTCCTCGTCAAAGAGCCAGTGCAATGTGGTCAGGTGCTCGTCCGGCGGAATAATTTGCACGAGTTGCTTCATCTCAGAGCCGTGCGTGAGAGCGAAGTAATAGACGCCCCAGATATCGCTCAAGTAACGGGCGTCCGGTTTAGTCTCTGGATGTCGCTTGCGCATGTCATTCGCCACGCGGACTAGCTCCAGATTGAGGATGTCATTGTGTGAGTTGGCCAACGCCGCGAGCTGAAGGGTTCGGACGTACTCTTCCGCACGACCAGAGGCGAGGGCTGCATCGAAATGCTGCTTAGCCGTTATTGCGTCGCCGTTGTTCCATAAGAGCCAGTGCCCCAGCATCGCATGGGCGTAGGGATTGTGGGGGTCGAAACTCACGGCTTTTTGATACGCGCTTTCTGGTGATGCGACGTGCTCCCCGTCTCTCGTGCGGAGAAACATGGCCCAGCCCAGATGTGCTTGCAGGTCCGCCTTGCGACTTGGCTCCGTGGCGGTAAGAATGCCGCGATCCAAGGTCGGCTCAATCTGGTTGATAATATCACTAAATTGCTGGTCCTGGTTGAGGACGATATTTCTGAGCCAATCCATGGCCAGGTCTTCTTGCGCCGTGCGTACGTCCGGGGCGCTGGGGGCAAGGGTTGCTGCCTGCGTGAAACTCTTCCACGCCTCGGCATATTGTTGCCGCTCCTGTTGTTGTTTGCCGACGGTGACTAGTTCTTGTGCCTGATGTTCTTTGGCGTGCGCCTCTTCCGTCTGCCGAGGAGCGCTCGTGGTTGGGGGAATTGGTCCACTGGCGATCCAGGTATGCAGGTCCACCGGCCAACGAAAGAAGACCGAGCTAAACAGCAAGAGGGCGGTGGCAATGGTCAACACCAGCGACGACCACATAAACACCAACACTGGTGTGACGAAGAGGGGTGGAGCGATCGTTGTCAACTTGGAAAAGACCACGAGCAGCGTCATCAAGAGCAGCATCACGATCGTGCCGAACACCGCCACTTGAAAACTAATCCCAAGAGACGCCACGATGGCGATGGCTGACACGACGCCAACGATTCCCAGGGCGTACTTCAGGGCAGGGACCGCTTTGATGGCCTCTTGTAAGAGTTTCGTTGGATCAAGTCCTGCCATGACCTCCTCCCCTGCCCAGGCAGACCACCTACGGCTTTATTGTGTCCCACCTATCCCGAGACAGGTGGGACAGCGTGACTATTTCGTGCGGGTGTGCGTGGCGTTGTACTCGCGAATCGCTTTGAGAATGGCGCCGCCCGCGAGCCCCATCAGCTCTTTCTTGTTCGCTTGGACGCGGTCTGCCGACGCCTGCAAGGGCCGCATCAGGCCCTGGGCGTGCGGCATCACATAATGGGCCAGCATTTCGTAACTACGCAGGGCCAGCTCTCGTGGAACCCAATCATGGGCAAAGCAGAGGAGCGTACCGAAGCCGCCTGAAAGTTTTTGTAGCCGCTCGATTTGCTCAAGCGCATCATCCGGCGTACCAAAAATGCCGCCACCGTGAGCGTCTAAAATCTGCGCGGCCTTGTAACCGTCTTCAAACGGCTGTCGCTTGGGGGTGCCAAGAATGCCGACGATATACTCGTTTTGCCATCGCTTGAGGCCATCGGCGACTTCACGCCATGCTTGCTCTTTGGACGTCGACAGGTGAAACGGCATGACAATCCGCCACTGCGAGCGATCGAGCTGCTGACCGTGCTCACGCGCCGCAGTCTCGCCGAAACCCCATTGGGTCGGCAAGGCTGTCAGCCCTTCTTCCAAGTAGGAGGCCAGCGAGAGCACCCCGACGCCATATTTGCCGGCGGTCTGCATGCCGGACGGTGAAATGGCGGAAGCCACCGCCACCGGCAACTGTGCTTGCAGCGGCCGCAGTTGCAGCGCCGCGTCTTGTAACGTAAACCAGTCACTTTTGACCGTGATCGGTTCCTCTTCACTCAGCAGGCGCAGAATCACGCCAAGCCCTTCATCCATGCGATCGCGCTGCGTCATCGGGTCGATCCCCAGCATCACCGCGTCGGACGGCAACGCCCCGGGGCCGACACCGAGAATAGCGCGCCCACGACTCAGATGATCGAGGTGGACCATACGCTGGGCCACGTTAAAAGGGTGATGATAGGGGAGAGAAATCACGCCCGTGCCAAGCCGGATGCGGTGGGTGCGTTCCGCTGCCGCTACCAGAAACATCTCGGGCGAGCCAATAGTCTCCCATCCGCCGGAGTGGTGCTCACCGACCCAGAATTCATCATACTGAAGCCGGTCGAGCCACGCCGCCAATTCAAGGTCGCGTTGAAACTGGAGGGTCGGGTGCTCGCCGAGCGGATGATGCGGGGCCAGGAACGCGCCGAAGTTGAGTCGCTGTCGCCGTTGCTGCATAGATATCTCCATTGTTCATGGGAATTGAAAACCCCCACACCATACCGAGGAAACAACGCCGTGCGAAGTTCCCCAGGGTGCAGATCGAATTCTGACAGGTCTACAACTCGCCGTACCCGTGCTTCGACAGGCTTAGCACGAATGGTGAATGGGGTCCGGTCAAGTGTTTGCTCGTTCGCCCTGAGCTTGTCGAAGGGTGAATAATAAATGGCGTCGTGACGGCCTCACCGTAGTGGCTTCACCTTTTGTCGCTGAACGATTTGCAGCTTGCCGTTGCGTCGTTCTTCGATAATCTTTCGATAGCCTCCACGAGGCTGGCGTTCCTGTCGTTCGCGCCGCATCACCATGAGTGCGTTCTTGTCGAACATATACTCCGTGGCGGTGTAGATGAGCCCACCATCGCCGCCACGCTCGTAGGAAGTAAGCCGCTTGCGGGCCGTATCGACGGTGAGCCAAGGGTAACTGCCCAACGGCGTAAAGCGATTGTTCGACGGATCAAAGAGCCAGTACATGGCGACGGTATTCGCGGCGCCGCGCGCGGTCGCTAAGGCGAGATCATGATAGCCGTCGAAGTTCAGGTCCGGCTCATCGAGCAGGAACGTTTCATTGGGGAAGACTGACTCCATTCCCGGCGCTTTAAGTCGTTGGAGTTCTTGCCCAGCTTGCTGCACGATGATTTCTTCCACCACCCGTGTCCCGTCAGCACGGCTGCGAAGCTGAAAGAGCAGGGAGAGGTCAGGCGCATTGGCTGCGGCTTTGAATGCGCACGGTTGACAGTCTTGCACCGGCCCGGCGATCGCCGCGCTAGCGCAGCCAATCAGGACACATAATCCCAACCATAAGGAGCGCATGCGTTACAATCCCAGAAAAAACTTGGCGCGCGCGAGTAACCGCTTGCGATCGTCAAGGCCATTGAGGCCGCCGTTGATACGCCTCGTAATGGTGACGATGTCGTCTTGATCAGCGAACGTATTCAAGCGCCGCGTCTCCCAAAACCAACAGGCGACATCGACCGCCAGATTCGGATCGTTCGCCACCAGTTTCCACTGATCGTTCGTGGTCAGATCTTTACCGATCGCTTGGCCGTAGCTGGTGTAGTTCGCGCGCCCGGTAAGCTGGATCAGCCCCCGCCCTTTGAAGCGCGGGCCGTCGCCGGGCTGCGTGTTGCCGAGATCGGTTCGTCCTTCATAGGCGCTCCCGTCGGCGAGTTCTTCATTGTAGCGCAGCTCTCCACTTTCGTGACCGATTTGGGCGAGGAAGTGGGCTTGACGAAGGGGCGCCAAAATATCACGGTCCTGCATTTTCGCGATGAGCGCTGCACTATATGTGACGATGCGGGCAGTGCTGGCGTGAATCATGACGCCTTGGAGTTTTTCTGCTCTGAGTCCTACGCCGATGTTGGCGCGCAGCTTGGATAAGGTGAAGCCGTTCGGGTCCACGCGGCGGTCGGGGTGCGCCATTTTGGCGACTTTCCGTTGAAACGTCTCGATGGCGCCCAGCGTACCAGGACCGATAACGCCGTCTTCCGCTAGTGGGGCCGCGAGCCCCAACTCATGGCGGTGGAGGTTCAGCAGGACCTGCACCGTTTTGACATCATCTCGGGTGTTGTCTCCGTTAGCTCCTACTGATCCTGCAATGCACATAACTGCTCTCCTTTTATTGATCGGATCAGCTACCAAAGACTAGCACGTGGAGGACTCTATTTTGCCAGTCATCTCCGTTGGGAAAACTCGTCCCTCCTGTTGGGCTGCGATATTGCACTTTAATCGTGTGAGAACCGCCCGCTAAACGACCGATCCATAGACTTGACGGAGACCAGTATTGCGTGTTCCCGGTTATGGAGCGTCCGAAGACAACATCGGCGCCATCCACGATAAGTCGCGTGACCAGATGTTGCCCGCCGACCGTCGTAATTTGGTAGTATACCAGAACGGCGGTTTCTTGAGCGAGAGAAAACGTCCTGGTGAGGTCTGCTACGTCAGCCCATGAATTGGCGCTCGATAAAGCGAGGGTGCCTCTGTTGCCGTCAGTATACAGAGTCGTAAGAAACTCTCTTGCTTTGACGGCGCCGTTCACTTCCAGCTTCGTTCCTGGAGTGACCGTGCCGATGCCGACATTGCCATCTTTGCTGAGAACCATCATGTCTGCATTGGCAATTCTGAAGCGGATATTCTCAGGAGAATTTACAAAAGTGATCCCTTTTCCTGCAGCCGTCGTTTCCTGCAGTAGCGCATAGTTGCCCGCAGCGCTCTGGTCGAGTGTGTTGGTCCCAAAAAAGGTGTAATTGGCATTGGCGGGCCAGGGGCCTATCGAGCCGTTGCCTGCTTTGACTCGCCCGTTGACTTCGAGGCGTTCTCCCGGGGTTGCTGCGCCGATGCCGACATTACCATTGTCAAGCATGATCACTTTGGCGGTTTCGACTCCCGCCGTGGCGCCGGGCGAAAAGACGATCTGGCCAAACTCTCGCAATTCCAGCTTGTTCTCCGCGCGCCGAAAGAGAATCCGGTGATTATTATCGGCGCTGCGAATTTGACCACCGTCCGCGAAAGCGAGTTCTTTATTTGCAGTGAGGCTGAGATTGCCGTTGAGGCTCACATTGCTGTTGAAGGAGCCTGCTCCAGTGACGCTCAGTGCCCCACCCACGCTGGTATTGCCGGTGAGGGTGCTCGCGCCCGTGACGCTCAACGCTCCGCCGACCGCCGCTTTCCCGGTGACAGTGAGGTCGCCTTTGATAGTGTCGCCAGCGCGGTCAACTTTGTCAGTCCCTAACCGCACGGCCTCCGTGTTGAGATTGTTCCAGTCGGTGGATTTGATTAAATCTCCAGCTTTTTTTACGTCAAATTGGAATGCCATCAGCTCCCTCCTTAGAAGGTCAGTTCCCAGATGAAAGTCAGTTTGAAATCTTTGGTCTTTTGAATGGGGCCGGAGAACACGATGCGATTGTACATCACACCATCCTTGGGAGCATTAAACAGCCCGGCTTCTGTGAGGCTTCCGTTCCCTTGGTCGAAGTCCAGCTCTGCGGTGATCGTGACTTTTTTGCGTTTGTCCTTCCCATCGTCCGAACTCACCGTGGTCAAGGCTTGATCCGCCAAAATCTGCTTGATCGGCACGCGGGCCAACTCGGCGCCCAGCTTCGCGTCGTTTGGCGGGTCCACCGTCGTGTTGTTCGTCCCGACCGCAAGATGAGAGATCGGGTCAATCTTCTCATTGATAAACAACTTGGCGACGAGGTCACGACCAGTGAGCACGATGCTGTTGGGAGCGGCGATCTCACGAACGACTGCGCCCACGCCGTCTCTTACCTGGACCGTGAGTTTGCCCTGCAGGTCTAATGCATCACGACAGTTCATTGCGTGCGTTCTCCTTCTTCTCCACTGCGAGAGGAAATCCCTCTTCAAGCAAACGTGTTTAACGAGTCAAATCCGGTATAATCAAACACCCCACTCACGTGCAGCGTGTCCGTCAGGTCATGGGTTTCTCTTTCACTGCCGCCGTTTTGAGCCAGGCTGGGCGGCGACTCTCTCAGGTCATGCGCGTCGGCAAACAGTTGCGGTTGTCCGTTGAGTTGCCATTGCTCGCTCAGTTCATGGGCCTCAGTGAGGAGCTTTTCGTAGGTGATTCCAGCAAACACCCCTGCGGCTTTCACTTTGTCAATGATGTAACGAATCTGATTGCGCGGGTGACTGCCAGCGTCATTCGGATCATCCGGAAAATCGCCCAAATCCCAAGGCACACGCACCATGAAATTTCCGGGCGTCAACTTGGTCAATGTGATTTCCAGATCAATTGAAGTGTCGGCAATTTGCTCTGGTGAAGGATGATCGAGCGTTGCGCGATCGAAGGCGACTTGGTCAAAGACCGTTTCATCAAAATGGCCGCTTTCTACGAAACGAGACGCGGCGCCTTCTTCCGACTCAAAGGTAGTGAAGTCGAAGAGCGTCTTATCAAATCTGCCGCTGGGAATGCCGGTGAGGGCTTCCACATGGAGCGTGGACTTTCCCGGAGGCAAGAGCGGAGTCTCACCGATGATTTGCGTGGAGACGCCGTTCAGCGTGACGCTGCGATCGCTGAAATAGGTGAGTACGTCGCGATCTTGCAGGACGCCGTCGTACAAAGAGCGCTGTTGGGTTGTGACATTCACCACCGTCCAGTTGGAAAATTGGATGGAGGAGTTGGCGGTGTTGCCGCCGATGTGGACCTCAAGGCGAATTTCCGGAACCACAGGCACCAGGTTAGGATTGACGATCTCAATCTCACTGGAAGTGTGATCCGCCATAAACTTGCTGTAGATCTTCACCTCTGGATAGGTGTTGAGTTGCGAAGCCGGCGCGTACTCTTCGACACGGATGCGCTGCCGTTGCAAGCGGTCGGCTGGACTGTCGCCGACAATGCCCAGGTTCGCGGCGACAATCGCCACAATCCCTTCTCGCGTCGACGCGCCGTTGCGCAGCACTTGAATCAATCCGCGCAAGCGCTCTTGATAAGGCGCGTGGCTTTTTTCGATCTCGTTGGGAAAAGCGCGCTCCAACACGACGCGATTCAACCAGAGGGTGTCGTTGCCGTAGCGCTGCTGAAAAGCCGGGTAATCTTCAACCAAGTCTGGGAACAACGTCGGAGTATAGAGCTCAGGCCCTTCTAATAAATCATTCAGTTCTCTGACCAAGGCGTTACGCACTTCTTCCGCTGCAGGGATGTTGCGGGAAGCAAAGCCCCAGGGGCGGGTTGCTCCGTCTCGGGCAAAGGCAGTGTCAAGCAGCATGCGGTTCAGGCGAGCAAGATCATCACCGGGCGGGATGCTGATCGGTTCCGCTTGGTCAAGATTCTCCAGTAACCACTGCTGCTGTACAGGATCGCTGGCGATAATGTATTGAGAGCGAAGGAACTCTTCATAGAGCCTGCGGACGAGGAGTTCAAACTCGTCAACATTGGCGCTACTCTGCGCGAGACCGCGCTGGATCGTACGGTTCACATCGTCGGCGAGGGCGGCTTGCAACCGAGGATCGAGCGCACCTCCACCGGTGTAGGCGCTCAGCAGCTCCCATGTCGTTGCGGACAATTGCTCACGCAGGTAATGGATGACACCCGGCATATCGTCCAACAGCGCTTGCGCAAACCCGACTTGAATCTCTTCCGCTTTGACGGACAGGTAGCGTGCGCGCAAGAAGTCCCGGTAGATGCCGCGCAGCAGCGCCCACGTTGCTGGGTCGCGCGGAAGCTGGTCAAACGCGTCGGCATTGTTCCGATAGAGCGCGGGGTCGCGCAGCAGGGAGCGATTCATGTCATTGGCGAGCGCGTCCTGCAACCGTGGGTCGATCTCCTCTCCGCCAGTATAGGCGTTGAGCAGTTGTCGAGTGGGCTCGGAGAGCCGTCCGCGTAGGTAGCGAGCGGTAGGGGGATCACCTAACAGCAGGGCGAGCGCAAAACCGGGCTGCATCTCGTGCGCGGTGAAAAGGGTGTTCCGCACATGATAGCGCTCAAGCAGTTGCCAAGTCTCAGGCTGAAAACGGACTTGCAGCACCCCGGTCACAGGGCTTTGCTCTTCCAAGAGCGTCCGAGCGAGACGGCGCGTATTGATCGAGCGGTTGAGAAAGCGCGGACTCATCTTCACCAGTTGTGAAGTACCGCCGATCACTTCCAGATACAGGGCGAAGATCTTGTCGAGATCCCCGCGTTTTTCTGGCGGAGCGATGTAGCCACGCGAGCCCACGTTGTCAGCGGTTTCCACATGATGCGCGTGCAGGACCTCGTACAAATCCGTTTCCCCACGCTCGATGCGCCTCCCGAACATATCGACGAACTGCAAAAGCAACTCTCCCCCCTCTTGCGGATTGTAGAAGTGGGGCAGGCGTTGGAGAATCGCGTTGGTTTTGCCGGTGAGGTTCGCCATGATCAGCCTGTGATGACAAAGTTGGTTCGCGCCAAGAACACCTTTTCACCAAAATTGACCGTGATCTTTTTGCCGTCGTTGCGGTCCGCGAGCGGAAGCCGTTGATCGTCCGTCACCTTTACGAGCGTCAACTCCTCCGCCTTTATGATTGCTGGACCAGCAGCGCTGACAATTTTCGTGATTTGCTCCACGTTCAGCGCTTCTTCCGGCGCCAAGCTCTCTAAGCAATTTTCCAGCGCCTGACGAATTTTCTGTCGGGCCAGATCTTTGTCACTTGTGGTCGCCTTCAGCGGCAGAGAGAGCTTCGCGCTGCCTTCGAGTTCAAGCCGATCATTGTAGACAGACAAGAGGCCAGCCACCGGCTTTTCCACAAAACTGGCCGTTACCACCGGAAGCCCAGCGAGCACCTCGCCGCTATATAACACGGCGTGCAGCCCGATATTTCGCGGCTCATACGGTGGTGGCGCGCCGTCCTTCGTCGTCATCTGGGTGAGCTGATTGGGCGCGAGCAAGCCAAACAGATCGGTGTTGGTTTGATTTTGTAAGGCCGTTACTTGTCCTTCGGCGGCGCTCAGCGCGGCGTCCCGCGCAGCCGCTAGGGTGTTTTGTGCAGTGTTGAAATCCTGCGTAGCTTTGTCTTGGGCATTTTTGAGGGTTTGTTGCAGCGCCGCAAGCGTCGGCTCCCAATCGCTCTTCGGCTTTGTGTAATCGATAGCGTTGGCTTGAGCCTGATAATCAGCTTGGGCTTTTTGCAAGGCTTGTTCTTGGGTTTGCTGTGCCGCTTTTAGTTGTTGCTCGTACGCCGCTGCTACGACGTTCCGGAGGACATTCGTCAGTGCTTCGGTGGGAAACGCCTTCATATTGTCAGCAACGAAGGCATTCAAGCGGTCCGTGAGAAAAGCGGTCAATCTTGTTTGTAGCTTTCCTTTGAGATCAGCTCCCAGGTCAAGCTGTTGCAGCGTACTCTGGATTACGCTGACCGCCACCGTTCCTCCGTCTTGTCCTGCGGTCGGTTGGATGTGACTAAAGTAGTCTTGGAGAGCAGCAACGAATGCGTCCCGACTTGGCGTGTCGATTCCAGCGGAGAGATTATTTTGCAACGTTTGCGCTTGGGCTTTACCTTGGTCGAAAAATTTTTGCAGTTCGGCAATGACTCCGGCCTGAGCGCCTGTTGGAAGCGCCTTGACGGCATTGCTATTGCCGAGGCGCTCGGACTTTTCCAGCGTGTCGATGAAGCCTTGAATTTGTCCGATGATCGTGGTTTGGGTGGCCTGGTCGGGAAACATGATCTGCACCTGGATATCGACCGGCCAATTTTTAATGTCCGCCGCTGCCCGTACACGAGAGGGAACGAATCGTTCATACAGTGAGGCTTTGATCTGTTTCTCCTTCGACGTGTATGTGTAGGTTTCCAGCGGGGGCGTGGAGCCGTCCGCCGCCGTACGTTGAGCCTGAATGTGAAATTCGAGGAGATCAGTGACACCTTTGGTTTTGAGCACTTCACTGGTCAATTGCGAAAAGAGCAGAGGTTGCCCCATGGAGGCGCTGTTGACGAAAAACTCAACGGCGTCCTCGACTTGTTTTTCGAGTTGCAGGCGCTCTTCGCCAGTGACGCGTGCATCTGCGGCAATCTGCATGACAATTTCAAGTCCGATGGCGAGGGCAGGATCGAGCAGAACATAGACCCCAGCGGCGCGCACTTGATCGACCCGGTCGCGCAACTGGCTCTGGTTTTGTTCCGTGAGCCCATCGACATAAATCTGGATGACGCCGGGTTTCTGCGGATCTTCTTCCATGCGGACTTCGCGCACGCCCGACATGCTGAGCAGCGCATTCTCGATCGATGTCGTGGACGCGCGGCCCGAGGCGAGGAGCGAGGTCTTGGCTCGTTGTCGGAGCGCCTCGTCGGTCTCCCGGTCGCGCCCCAGAAAATGAATCGCCTTGGCATTGGTGACGGATTTTACGCCGGGCGTCGGCAGCGGCATGATGATGACCGTGTCGGCGTCCGTGCTCATCTGCCGTCCGCGCTCTGTGGCTTGCACCTTCACGTCGACGGAGTTTTGCCCGACGGCGAGGGCGCCTTCTTCGATCGTGAGATACGCCTTCTTCGGCGGGTCCTGGCTGGCGTCTTCCTTGGTGGTGACGAGGGAGCCAATGGGAATCGTAATGGTTTCGGTTGAGCCTGGGTCGCGTTGGAATGTAACGACGCCGCTGGCGAAGTCGGGCTCATTGCGTTTGATGCCCAACACAGCGACCACGCGGTCCAGATGCGCCCCCTGCGCAGTGTCCACAAACCCCGCTTGATAGACGAGGTCCATCTGCTCGTATAACGTGGCCAATTCCACCGCGAACGATTCGAACAGCGAGCGGACGACGCTTCCTTCCTCGAAATTGGTCAACTGCGGGATACGCTGCCGCGCATCGCTGGCCATGTGGTCATAAATCGTAGAGAAGTTTTTTTTGTCGAACGACACATCAACCCCCAAGTGTCACGGCAATGGTCAGCGTCAGCAGTTCCCCCTCGTCAACGGGCCGCACCACGATGGCGACCTCGAGCACGTTGCGCTTGTCAGCGCGGAGCGAGGGCGGCGCGAACGTAATGGCGGCGATTTCTTTGACGCCTTTTTCAGCGGCGAGGCTTTCGCGGATATAGAGGTCGGCCAAGGTTTGTGTGCGGCGTGTATTCGGCTCGCCAATGAGTTGATAGAGGCGCGAGCCGTAAGTGGGGTGCCCCAGTCCGGCCAATTCTCCTTGCCGAGTGAGTAGCCGGTTGGTGATGGCCTGCGCGAGATTCGTGCGTCCGCTCGCGAGCTGTAAGCCTCCGCGTCCGTTGTCGGCGAGATTGACGGACATGCGGTCCGAGGCTTGCTCTCCCAGGGTGCGTTGTAGCAATTGTAAATCTGTCGCCATTTAGCCTCCGATCATCACCGTGCTGACCGCCAACACCGCACCTTTCGTGCTGATCTCACAACAAGTGCGTGCGGTATCGCCCGCGCGCGCGGCGGCCTTGCCGTTGATGCGCACCGTGCCGCTGCCTTGGTCGATCGTCGCTTTGTTCTGCGGCGGTTGTTGAAAGCTCGGCCCTCCCGACGGAATGTGAGGCGGTGTATTGTCCGCCGTGGAGTCCACCGTCGCCGCCGCCTGCCCCATAATTTTTACGTCACTACTAACGCCGCCATTGATGATCCCAGCGAACGGATGCGGCAACGGTGTTGGCGTCAACGTCGGTCCGGTAGGGACCATGACCTTATGGATGCAGACACACAACACTTGGTCTCCTTGTTTTGCCGCTGGTTTGCCCATGTCTTTTTCCGCTTTAGTTCAGATCAATGGTCGCGCCCTTCAGCTTCATGGCGGCTGAAGCGCTGAGGTTCATGCCCGCGTTGGCTTCCACTTTGGTGTCGGCGGACGATTTGAGGTTTAAGTTTGCTCCAGCTTCCACTTTGGTGTCTTGCGATGATTTGATTTCTACTTCCTTAGCGTCGATCGTAACCTTGCCGTTTTTGGCCGAAAGTTCCAAATCTTTGTCCGAGGTGAGGGTGATTTTCTCCCCAGAAATGTCGATGACGAAGCTGTACTTCTCTGTGACGATCGAGATTTTTTCGTCGTCCAGCGTGACGATGTTTTTTTCATTTTTCGTTGTAAAGACGATTTTACCTTGGTCGTCGAGCTTGATGCTGCCGCCCTCTTTGATCGTGTGTTGGATTAAGAACTCGTCTTTTTTGTTCGCCGGTGGGCGGTCCTCGTCATTGTAGAGCCGCCCGGTGATGACTGGGGCGTTGATATCCCCGCCGATAAAATTCACCAGCACCAAATCCCCAACATTAGGAGTACAGGCCATGCCCATGTAAGGGGTGGCGATAGGCACTTGGCGCAATTCTAAATTGTTGCCGTCTGGCAGCCGTCGGTTCTTCAACTGCACGGAACACTGGTAATTGTCGCTGTCGTCATCCGCCGCGTGAGGAAAGACCGCGGTCACCACACCGAGTTCGGTGGTTAAGATGCGCCCCACTTCATGCTCGGCCACGCGTTTCATGACGCCGACGATATTGCTCATGCGGATTTCTCCCACGCGATCTCAGTGGTGAATCCGCGCCGCATGCTCAAGCGCTGACTCACGGCTGTGATGCGAAAGGTTCCATTTTGTGAAGAGACCGGCAATTTGGCGAGCTTGATCGCGTCACCTAATTGCACCCCCGGAGCCCCGAGCACGCGCACCCGGCCGCGAGCCTGCACCTTGTAGCCGTTCATCAGGTTCGTCGCCACACTGCGCGCTAGGTTCTGATTGCGTGCGGCTGGATTAGCCAGGCGTAGGATCTTGCCTGAAGAGGCGCCGGCCGATCCTTTGACCTCTTTCTTGGTAAGCCACGAACTCGCGTCGTCGCTTTGTCCCTGTCCGGCCGGACTCTCGCCATACACTTCCACGCCGTCAATGGCTAGAGTAACATTGTCCACTTCATAGTCTATGAGATGCACGCCATATTCGAACCCGTGGGTCTGTGAGGGCGCATAGGCTTTGAAAACCGCCTGATTTTCTCCATCGGCGTAGAAGAGGAAATCGCAGCTCTGGGCTAAACTGTGCAGTTGATCCCAAATGGTAAGGCCATCGTGGATCACATACGTGGGAAACGTCACGCCTGAGTCTACCGTGTTGGTCGCCACATTGAGCCTGCTCAAGACGTCGGAAACGATGTCACCAGCGGTTTGTTTTTCATATACTAGATTGAAGTGAGCTGCAGTGAGTGCAGTAAAGGCGCTTTGCGCCTCGACGCGCAGGTCCGTCACACCGTACGTCACGTGGCTAACTTTTCCGGTAAAGACACGGTTGAGCGAGCCCGCATAGCCCAGCTCTACTTTTACGTCGTCATCCACTTGTATATCCGGCGCCTCTTGCGCATGGAGTACGATGCGGCAGGCGTTCACCGGCGCGGTAAGCGACGTGTGCGTCGCTGCCTCCAGCAGACGACCAGTGTCGCCGGATTGAAAGCTGTGACTGCCGATGTCGATTTTGTGGCTGACGTCAAGCATTGCGAATGACCATCGCGTTATGCCGCTAAGCGCTGATCCAGCGTGCGCAGGAGTTGGTTGTACGATACGCCGAGTCGGTCGAGTCCCTGGGACAAATCTTGGTCTAATCCCGTCAGCTTTTTATCAAGCACGTCGAAGATACCGGCAATGTCAAAATTTTGCTTAAGAATATCTTTGATTTTTTTGAACTCGTCATCCAGCGGCGCACGGATGAGTTGATCAGGCAGCTTCTTCACTTTATCAATCACGCCTTTGTAGATAGCGTCTAAGCGGTCTACCGTGGTTTGCGGATACAGTTGGGAGACCTCCTCAACAATAAAAGGGTGCAAGGATTGAAGGCTCATTTTGATGTCGTCCGGGTAGCTGGCCTCCAGGAGAAGGCGATTGAGCCGCAGCATCGCCTCGGTTTTGGCGGCTCCGCTGCTATTGTTGAAGCGGATCGAGGCCGCCATCACCTGACCACGAACTGCATTCAGGCGATAGAGCAGCTTCAACGCATCCACTCTTTGCTTGCGCTCATCGTCGGTTGGGGTTGTTCCTGACGGGACTGGTTTCACTTTATCGCTCAGCGCGTGAATCTGCGCGTCTATTTTCGTTTTGACGGCGTCAATGTTGGCGCCGGTGCACAGATTGGGGTCACGCACACAGGCGTTCACCGCTTTGAGCACGTTGTCACGGTTGCCTTTTTGCAGCGAGCCGCCGGTGTCATTTTTTAACAGGTTTAACTCGTCGGCGCTAAATTTGCTCTGCAGCAGTTGCGTGATCGCTTCCGTTGCACTGATGATAGCTGCGGCGAAATGCACCATACCTTGCGGCGCGCCGTTGCTGTCTATGGTTCCAGCAAAGTCACTCTCGGTGAAGGAATTCAGGATCCAGTACGGACTCAGCTCGCCCACGATCCTTTGCACCCGCGCGTAGATGGCGTTGAGGATGTCGGTCAAAGCGGTCTTAAAGGTCTGAATCGCCGCGAGAACCTCGGTGATGACGCTACGGATGCTTGAGCCAAGGGTGTCCAGCACATCGCCCACCGCCTTGTCGATGCGAGCGGGAATTTCCGTCAGGGTCGTCAGAATAGTCTGGATGGCGTCGACTGCTTCTTTGAACGGCTTGAGTTTCTCCTGAATATGCACAACTAACAGCTTGACCGGATCGCCAACTTGTTTCTGAAAGATGGCGACAATGACGTCTTGCACGGCGCTTTCATTGAGGGCTTTGAGTTTGGGCAGATTCGGTCGCAGGACGGCGTTGACCGCAGCAACAGCTTTGTCCTGATCTGCTTGGCCCATCGCTTTGACGGCGTCAACACCTATTTGCAGTTGGATGAGCGGCGTGAGATCCAGTTCAGCCAAGAGAAACGTGATCTCCGGGTAGCCGTGGTAGTTGGTTTGCAGCGCGCTGCGGCGGTCTTGGAGCTGTTTGGCTCGCACTAGCGTAGTCACGAGCAGAGCCGATAAATCGTTCAGACGGGGGCGCAGCAAACCGCCATCGTCAGCCACCAACTGCTTATCGGCGGCGCTCGCAACGACCGGCAGCAACGCCACGGTTTTTGGGAAGCGAAGCGCGCTGACCTGGGCGGCCAGTTGAGTTTGAATTTTTCCGACCGCATCGCTGAGTGTGTTGAGATAGGCCCCGCCGAGCGTATCCTTCAAAATTTGCCAAAAGTCGGCGTGCGCAATGTCCTGCAATCCGCTCTTCTCCAGCAGCTTATCCAGAGAAATCGTGCTCTTGATCGTTTGCAGAATTTTGCCCAACTCCACATCGCGTACTTGCTTGAGTTGAAAATCGGCGATGTCGGTGACGTCGCTGATCATCTTCGTGAGTGGGGCCGGAGAGACCGCGTCCACCAGTTCCGCCAACTTATCGTACAACTTTTGCACCTCGTCAATGATGAGCTGGGGGTCGAGTTGCTTGACGATATCCGTCAGATGCTGGTTCGCTTCTTTGAGCGGGGCCAAGAGCTGAGACGGCTGGAAACTTTCGAGGGTGCTGATGAAGATTTTGTAGGGCTCGGAATTGAGGATCAGATCATTAGCGAGCGAGCCGGGATTAAAATCGTCGATGATCTTTTCGACCAGCAGGGCTTTGTCTTTCAGTAACTGGACCAGCTCCTGCAGCGGGGCGCGAATCTCGGCGAACGCGGCCAAGAGTTCCGGTTTAATAATCTCGTCAACTTTGACTTCTTGAATAACCTTCGCGCCGACTTTCAGCGCCGTTTTCTGGGGCGTGCCCATTTTGGCGACGTCAAGACTTTTAACGCTGCCTTCGAGTTGTCCGGTTTTGTTGACGACCAAATCGAAGACTGGCTTCAATGAGGCTTCGCTGATCGTCGTCTCGAACTTTTCGATGCCTTGCCGCGCCTTGCTCAATGCGTCTTTCACTTCCGGGCGATTGAGCACTTCGGTAATTTTGCCGAGCAGCTCGCGGATTTTTTGCTCGATCGTGGCGAACACCTGCGTCAGGGTCTTATCAACTTCAACCTGGGCCTTGGCGACAGCTTCATCGAGCTGCTGTTTCAGTTCTTCTATTTTGGTAAAGAACTTTTCGACTCCGTCTCCAACGATGTTACAGCCGTCTTTGACTTTGGTGATAGCAGCGCTAATGTCGATCTTCTTGAGAAACTCCTCGATCTGCGCCTCGACTTCCTGAATCTTCTGTTGCGCAGTCTGGAGCAGATCGTTGACTTGTTTGAGTCGAGTTTCAATTTCATCCGAGACTTTGCGCGCGGTCTGTTCGGCGGTATCTGCCGCTTGGTTCAGATACTGGGTGATCTGCTGGGCCATGTCCTTGAGCTGATTGATGGGACCGGCAACACCATCGAGAAGTTGGCCGAGATATTTTTCCAACGCGTCAAAATAGGGTTGCAGGAACACGTCGTCCGCAGCGGAGAGATCGAGCACTTTACTGAGGGCTTGGCTGAGGGCCGTGGCGTCGTTCTGCTGTAAATAATTGAGCGTCAAACGAATCTGTTCAATAGCATAAATCTGCGGGATGACTTGGGTCCGGGCCTCGGTGAGAATCTTTCGGACTTGGTCGTAATCGTTAGGCCCGAGAATCTCAATTTCATCCAGCACGTGCTTGTACTGGTCAAGGAGCGGCATAGGTTTTGCCTGCTCGTTGAGTATGGCGAGGGCGTTTTCAACCGAAGCCAGCGGGAGGCGATTGTTCAACGTCTGCGCTTGGCTGGCGTAAATCTCATCGAGCGATTCGGTGGCGAGCGCCACCATCTTGTCGGTATTGGTGACAGTGTTGACCAGCGCTTGTACGATCTTGAGCGTCATGGTGAGGAGACGCAGTGGAGTGGTGACGCCAGCCTGGGCCAAGCGATTCAGTGGCTCCGTGAGCGCCGAGAAATCCAGCAGCGGCACGTTCGTATCGACGGTTGGGGTGGCGACGTTAACGGGAATGATTTTGGAGTTGATTTGGCCAATGACTTTATTGAGGTCAAAACTTGGCGCGGGCAGATTCACTGGCAGCGGATTACTGGTGATGTTGCCAACGAGGGAATTGCTGTTAATTGACTTGATCTGGTCAAGCGGCTGACTAAGCTGGCTGGCGAAACCTTGCTTGGTGAGTGAGGTCGGTATCGGCGGCGCGGAGAGACCTCCTCCTATGCTAGGAGGCGCTTGGCCAATGATCTGCTGTTTAAGGGAGTCCACGCCTAGGTTCTGCATCCCGCCCACAAATTGTGAGGGGTTGAACTGGCCGGTCAGCATGTCTGAGACCTGCGATGGTCTCGGTAAATCCTCTAAAATGTTTGGCATATCAACATCCTCTTCCAACGCGCCCCGCGCGCACGAACGAACATCTCCTCATAGCTACCCACCTAAAATATCTTTCAGGCTGCCGACCGAGTCGATCAGCCCGGTAGTGGCCGCCTGTATAGGATCAAGTGCATTCTTTAACGGAGTGAAGGGGTTCGTGAGTTCAGGCAGTGAACCAAGGGAAAGGGCGTCCGGTAAACTAGCGATATCGAGCAGGGCCTGCGCGTCCACTTTGACTTGCGCATCGATCGCCTTAGCGCCAAGCGCCTGTTGAGGCGGCGGGACATATTCAGAAACCACCAAGGTGTAACTGAACTGATCCGGCTCTTGCGCCGCTTGGGTCACTTCCAGGCGGTCGAGAATGACTTTCCCTGTGTACGATGTTCCCAAGATGTCGGCGATAAAATCCACCGCTTCACGTTTGAGCAACACACCCCGCAGTTTGTCGAGACTTTCGCTTGCCTCCGCGCCGTAAAAAATGCCTTCAATTTGTAAGCTCACCGAATCACGCCCCAGGTTTTGCACTGTATTGCCTTCTTGTCCAGGAATGCGATGGTAGACCAAGGCAGCCTGTTCCAGAGTGGTGATGCGGTGCACGCGAGGGAATTTGATGCCGTCGATTTCGATAGCCATAGTCAACTAGTCCCGATAATAACGGCGATATTCATGCTCAATTTCTCGTTCGAGCGATTCCAAGATCGTGTCTACATCTTCTAGGTGAAGCCTTTCCGATTGCTCCGATTGTATGACGCTTCGTGAGGACTGGGGCGCTTCCGGCTGTCCCAAACGGCTGGAACCCGCCGGCGCAGGCGACGTGAGCTGTGCATCGTGGACGTGAACTTCTTCTGCGTTTGCCGTAGGAGGAGAAGGAAAATGTTGTAGACGACGTGGCGAACGGGACTCTCGTGCAGAGGCCATGCCCTGCTGTGTGGCGCTCTGCGATTCCCTACTTTCCACAAAGGAGGCAGGAGAACTCACTAACTGTTCAGACCAACTCTGCGGCGCGGCTAGTAATGTCGAAGCCGCGTCAGGCGAAGTTGAGATCCCCAAGCGAGCGAGGGCTTTTGCGGCGCGAAGAGTTCCGAGAACAATGGGCTCAGGCGGGCTCTGAGCAAGCAAATTATCCGACGTCATTATGGAGGCGTCGGGCTCTGAGGAAGGAGGACCTGTTTGTGGCGATGCGCTTTCAGTCAAGGTCGCTTGTGTGGCGTGGTTTGTCTGTGGAAACGCGACGGTTGCACGAGCGAGAGGCTCGGCCTCTGCCGCGATGGTAGCTGAAGGCTCAGGGTCAGCAGTAACGAAACTTTCTTCGGGGCTCTCCGCGGAGAGTGCGTGTTCATCGACAGAAGCGGTGCGTAATCGAGAAGCTAAATCGCTGAATGTGCGAATCGGTGGAGGAGCCTCAGGTGTCTCTCTTCGTGGTGTGTTTGTCTCCGTGAGCTCTTGGAACTTTCTTGGGACCGAAGGCGCATTCTCGAAAGCAACGTCAGACTGTAGGGCGCGGAACGCTGAAGTTTGCGCACCTGCGACGAGATCTCCAATAGGCCTTTGACCAAATTCCTGCTGCGGGGCGGAGGAAGATTGTGTCAGCCCTGAGCGCTCTTGCCCAAGCAGTACTGTAGGTCCACGTTCAGCGAGCGCTTCGTTTTGCGTAAACGTTGCTTCCGGATGGGGCGTGGAATGAAGGGAGCGAGGAGCCACTGATTGAGCAGCAGGCGAAAGCCAGGCTGGGACAGCCACGCTATTCAGCGTTGAGGTGATGTTTTCTTCTCGGTGAAGGGGCGACGATAAATCTGTCGGAAAAAAACCTGACGTCAGCCACGCCTCTAACACGAGCAAGTCATCACTTAGGTGCTGAAGATCTTGCAGGTCTTCCTCCAGGGACTGGATTACTTGGGAATCCGCATCGCTCATAGGCCGGGCGTCGAGGCAGTCTGAAGCTGAGGATACAATCAGTGAGTGAAACTCCTGACGCAACGCTGCGCCCAAGTCGGCCAGGCTGGTGAGATTGGAAATCGTGCGTTCGTTGCTCATAAGTTCGTCTGGGTCTCTTGCTCTAACAGTTGGAGATACAGAGAAACCTGGGCCATGGTCATGTCTTGCATTTGCTGAGGCGTCCACCCAAAAGCGCTCGCGAGACGATAGCTAGCGAGTATTAATGGTGATGCACTTAACTGGTCGAGAGACTTTTTTTTTCCGTGAGGCCGCTGATCTCCCGTATGTGAGCGATCAGAAAATTCACCAGCCCCAAATGGAGCTGCTTGACCTGCTCCAGAGACAGGGCGGGCTGCACGAGCGACTCTTTAATCATGAGAAGCGGAATCAGATTTGGGTCCTGCCGCGTCGCTTTCATAATCAATTGAAAGACGCCGATGGTGAGGGGCCGCAGTTGTACGATCATCTCTTTTGTCTCTTGCCTGTGTTCCTGATCATTGACGCCAGGATGTAACACGTGAGGAGGGATCACGAGATCGTGTGTGACTGCGGCTCCTGCTAGGAGATCTTCGGGAGTCAAACGAAATTCAGCCATGTCTCATGCTCACGCTTGATACCAGCGAGCAACCTCGATAGACAATGTCAACTCTAAGCACTAGTCTCTTCGCTGCTGATGCGTAGCGCTTTGAAGGTGACAGACTCCATGACAAAGTCGTCTTCCGGCAAAGCGAAGGCCCAGCTATCGATCTTCACGCCAAAGAGAGCCAGTTTGCTGCTGTTCGCGGGCGAGGCGGGGTTCTTGAGATTGATGACCATGTTGAACGTGGGCTGGACGATAGCATCCGTGGGCGGTGGGCTGGCCGCGCCTTGTCCGAGCAGCAGACGAATGAGGGCGCCGTTGATATGGGCCCGATCTGCGGACCCGGACACATTGATGTTGCCGGGGCGCAGCTCGGTGGGAAACCGCTTGCCGATTTCATGATATGGTTGCACAATATTTTCAACCTTGATCTGCACGTTCTGCAGGCGGCCCACCACACTGGAGAGGTCGTATTCTGTAATGAGACCGTCGGCGAGTTTTCCTTCTTCGGTATCTTTATTATCGACCGCCAGCACTAGCGTAGCGTCGGAGCCGCGAAACACATTGACATTGGGCATTGTGCCATCTCCTTCACAATCGAGTTGAGCGGACGTGAAACTTTAGGAAAGCGCGGGTTAGCCAAGCGTCATGGTGACCATGACATAATCGATGCTGAACGTTGGTTGGATCGTCATGGTGACAATGGCTTGTCCTGCGATTTCTTGCGCCCGCGTCGCAGAGACGCTGAGCTGATAACCGGTGAGCGCTTCGTTTTCGACCATGCGCGTTAAGAACCCATCCAGGGTTGCTTTCATGGCCCCGCGCACGCGTTCATTATTGAGCTTGCCGATGTAGGGATTGCACGCTGCGCGGACCCCGTAGATCGCGTAGTCCACGATACGGCGCGTAGTGATCTGTTGCCAGGCTACGTTTGTTGACGTGGTCACGCCTCGGACCACGCGATACCCTTCGCGCTGTTCGACGGCGAGGATGTTGGTCTGTACGAGCTTCTCTAACTGGCCGTGATTGAAGCGTGTCGCCAAGGCGGACACATTGATCGTCTTATTGGTGGGGCTTGTTTGCACGGGGATGGACGAGACGAGCCCGGCCACCGCGGCGGCGGTGTACGCGCCCGATAACGTGGTTGTGGTTTCTTGCCCAGTGGCTGGGTCGCGTTTTTTGATGCTAACGCCAGGCGCGACATAGACGACTCGACCGTTGTCATCGACGACTTTCGCGGCGATGATCTGATCGACATCTGTTGTGCCGTTGCTGCCAATGATGGCGATCCGTTCTCTTTGGATATTGCTGGTGGTCGCCAGATGGCCTTTGAGTTGGGTGACCATATCGGCCTTGCCGGCGTCTTGCCCGGCTAAAAGAACAATGTTGACAATCTCATTTTCCAGCAGCGTCAGCCCCGCGCCATATTTCTCCGCCGTGTCATCCTCCGCGCGTACGGCGTAGACCGTGCTGGCGCCGTTGGCGAACAGGAGTTCCATCGCTTTGAGTAGCGTGACCGCGTCGGCGTTGGGGTAAGACTTTTTCTCCTGCGGACCGAAGATATCTTTGGCGTCGGTCAGGCTGCTGAGGGTAAAGACTTTATTGATCTCCCCCTCAAGCGCAGAGCCCACAATGCCAATGTTGCCGGTGCTGATACCGCCGACGCTAATCAGACCTTCATCACGCACGGTGATGTAAGTCCCAGGCAAAATGACGTTTACCATCGTAACCTCCTACGATTTCGCTCGAACGACTGAAACGAATTATGTGCTCGTACTCAGAAGGCTGAAACAGCGGAGGGGGAGGTGGGCACAGAACGCATCCTTTCGTTACTGTTCTCCAGTGTTCCTTAGCAGAAACAAGGCTCACTGCAAGTGTGCTTCCCGGTTTTGATCGCTGGCCGACACTACCACAGGCGCGAGCGTTTTGTCCAGAGTAAAAATTCTTATTGCACTGACTTCGCGCAGAAACTCAGGGTAGGATCACTTACTGGTTGTCGTAAGCCGAGTGAAGGCATAAATGAGGAAGCGTACAGGGATAGAGGATCGACCCATGACATTCGATGAAGTGCTGGCGCAAGTCCGAGAACTCCTCCAGCAGCAACAGCGACTTTCTTACCGTGGATTGAAGCGACGGTTCGAGATTGACGACGAGTATCTTGAGGATCTCAAAGCGGAATTAATCGATGCCAAACGGCTAGCTTCTGATGAAGATGGGAAAGTGCTGGTCTGGATGGGAAGTCTAGTGTCTAGTGTCCAGGGTCTAGCACCTGGGATCCAGAAAAAGCAAAAAGCAAAAAGCAAAAGGCAAAAGGCAAAAGGCAAAAAGAAAAACCAATCTCCAACCTCTGAACCCCGATCCCCCATTTCTTATACGCCGCCCCATCTCGCCGAGCGCATCCGCGCAACCATTGTGACGGGCGGGGAACGCAAGACCATCACGGCCTTGTTTGCCGATCTCAAAGGCTCGACTGCACTGATCGAGGGCCTCGATCCTGAAGAAGCGCAAGCGATCATTGATCCGGCTCTGCAGCTCATGATGGACGCCGTGCATCAGTATGAGGGCTACGTCGCTCAGCCGCTGGGCGATGGCATCTTTGCCTTGTTCGGGGCCCCGCTGGCGCATGAAGATCATCCGCAGCGGGCTCTGTATGCCGCGCTGCGCATGCAGGAGGAGATGCGCCGCTACGCCGATACCTTGAGAGCGAAAGGCTATCCGCCCTTACCGATGCGAGTGGGGCTCAACACTGGCGAAGTAGTGCTGCGCTCGATTCGCAAAGATGACTTGCATGCGGACTATGTGCCAGTGGGGCACTCCACCAATCTCGCAGCGCGCATGGAACAGTTAGCGACGCCCGGCGCGATTGTGGTGTCGGCGTACACGCATCGGCTCACCGATGGGTATTTTGCCTTCAAAGACTTGGGGCTCACCCAGATCAAAGGGGTGGCGGACTCGCTCAACATCTACGAATTGCAAGGCGTCGGTCCACTCCGTACACGGTTGCAGGTCTCAGCTCGTCGTGGGTTGACTCGCTTCGTGGGACGGCAGAGCGAGATGGACCAACTCCGGCGCTCGCTGGAGCAAGCCAAAGCGGGGCACGGGCAAATTATCGGAACGGTAGGGGAACCGGGGCTGGGCAAGTCGCGGTTGTTTCATGAATTCGTAGGGGCGCAGCATGCTGCGCCCCTACTGGTACTTCAAACCTACTCGGTGTCGCACGGTAAAGCGACAGCCTACCTGCCGGTAATCGAGCTGCTCAAGAGTTACTTCGACATTCAAGGCCAGGATGATGAACGCAAGCGGCGGGAGAAAGTCGGCGGCAAAGTCTTGATGCTGGACCGCAGCCTGGAAGACACGCTGCCGTATCTGTTTGCCTTGCTGGGGATTGAAGAACAGCCATCGCCGCTGCCGCAGATGAATCCACAGATTCGCCGGCGTCGCACGTTTGACGCGCTCAAGAAGTTATTCCTCAGAGAGAGTCTGAATCAGCCGCTGGTGCTGATCTTTGAAGACTTGCACTGGATTGACGGGGAGACGCAAGGCTTTCTCGATGTCCTGAGTGAGAGTGTGGCCAGCGCCAAGCTGTTGTTGTTGACCAACTACCGTCCTGAGTATCGCCATGAGTGGGGGCAGAAGACCTATTATGCGCAGTTGCGATTGTCTCCATTTGGGAAAGAAGAGGCGGAAGAGTTTCTCGATGCGTTGTTGGAGCCCGAGGTAGGGGCGGTCCGCCGTGACCGCCCGACGGAGGCGTCTCTTCAACAGTTGAAGCACCTCATCCTCGACAAAACCCAAGGCACCCCATTCTTCATGGAAGAGATCGTGCAGGAATTATTTGAGCAAGGTGTATTGGTCCGCGACGCCGTAGGGGCACGGCATGTCGTGCCCCTACCAACGGACCTGCATATTCCTACCACGGTGCAAGCCGTCCTTGCTGCCCGCATTGATCGTCTTACGCCCGAAGAGAAAGCCTTGCTGCAGCAGCTCTCGGTCATTGGGAGGCAATTCCCCATGAGTCTGCTCCATCAGGTCATCCCCCAACCGGAAGCCGATCTTTACCGGCTGCTGGCCTCGCTCCAGCACAAGGAATTTCTCTACGAACAGATCGCCTTTCCGGAGAGTGAGTACGTCTTCAAGCATGCGCTCACACAGGATGTCGCCTACGGTACGGTGCTGATTGAACAGCGCAAACTGCTGCACGAGCAAACGGGGCGAGCGATTGAGCAACTGTATCACGACCGGCTAGAAGGGCATTACAGCGACTTGGCGCATCACTATGGCCGCAGCGGGAACACACCAAAGGCTTTAGAATATTTGCAGCTTGCTGGGCAACAAGCTGCACGACACTCAGCCCACACGGAAGTCGTCAGTCACCTGACCCAAGCCTTAGAGCTACTTGAGACTCTATCGGACACGCCTGAGCGTGCACGGCAGGAACTTACCCTGCAACTCGCCTTAGCCGCTTCCCTACAGGCTACCAAAGGGCCCTCCGCTCCAGAAGTGGGACAAGCCTATACACGAGCACGCATGTTGTGTGAACAAGGAGGAGAGACGCAGCAACTTTTTTCGGTCCTCCGCGGCTTATGGGTGTTGCATCATGTACAAGCAAATTTAGTAGCGGCGCGCGAGTTCGGAGCGCAACTCTTGAACATCGCTGAGCAAGGGCAGGACTCTGCGCTCTTATTGGAAGCCCACAGAGCGTTAGGAAGCACGTTGTTGTGGGAGGGAGAGTTTTCTCTCTCCCGCATCCATCTCGAAGAGGCAATTGCCTTTTATGATCAAAAGCAGCATCGTTCCCTGACTTTGCTGTACGGAGGGGCAGACCCGGGAGTAACGTGCCTTTGTGAGCTCGCTCGTGTACTGTGGTTTTTGGGCTATCCGACCCAAGCCTTGCTGCAAAGTCAGGCCGCTTTGGCCTTGGCTTCGGACCTCTCTGATCCCTTCAGTCTCGGGTACGCATTCATCTTCGCGGCAGGGATCCATCAATTCCGTCGAGAAGGACCGGCCACCCAGAGCCGGGCAGAAGAAGGGATCACACTCGCGAGAGAGCACGGATTTGCCGCATTGTTATCGGCGGGAATGATTCGGCGCGGATGGGCGCTAGCAGAACAAGAGCAAGGAGAGGCGGGGTTGCAACAAATGCAGCAAGGGCTGACCGCTAGACAAGCGGCGGGAGCAGGATTAGCACAACCGTATTTTCTGGCCTTGCAAGCTGAAGTCTGTGGTAAGCTGGGACAGAGAGAACAGGCCCTGACTTTGCTCTCCGAGGCTCTGACCGCGATGTCTGCCAGTGGGGAGCATCGTTTGGAAGCCGAACTGTATCGGTTGAAAGGGGAACTGCTGCTTCAGCAGAAAAGTCAAAAATCAAAAGGCAAAAGGCAAAAATAGAAACCGATCCCTGATCCCTCTTCTCGGTGTAGGGCGACATAAGAACATTCGCATTGTCATGCCACAGCAGTTCTGGACGCATTGGGGAAAACGGCTCACGAGCGGCGGGAAAACGCCATGACTTTCCTGCTTCACTTCGCCGAACGCATCAGTGCCGAGCATGCGATGCTGGTTATCCAAGCTTCGAGACCAGCGGAATCTCCTTAATGACTTCGACACCGTCATGGATTTCCTTGATCAGTTGCAATTGTCCGGTCACGCGGAATTTTAGCTGCGATTTGCCGAGTGTGGCAGTGTTCGTGTCAATTCCTTCAAGAAGTTGAATTTGCTCGATCGTATGCACTGAGGTGAAGTCTTTGCTTTGATATTGGGTTCTGCTCAGGCTGTTGTATGTGGTCAACAAATCGCCGTGACTGGCGAGAATAATCGCGCTGCCCAATGATGCCCACTGTTCAGCGGCGGCAGGGTCGGCGGCATAGATGTCAATCAGCAACTCTTGTTCGATGTCTTGCGTGAGCAGCAGGCCCTGGAACTTATATGTCAGTGCTAGCTGGCTGTTTCGTTTCACCACGGGGCCAAACGTTACCGTGAGTGAGGCCGGGATCGCCTGCGTATCAATCGTAAAATCCGCACCCTCAGCTAAAGGTTGAGACGCGTCCACTGCACTTGCCGTCTGAACGAGCAAAGTTCCTGGTAACGGCGTGTGATCCAAGGGATAGGGACCGCGCTTCTGACTGAGCGCTATGGTTTGGGTTATAGGCAGGGAACGGGGAGATTGCTCAGCCGGACGGTCTCGAAAGCCCTGATTGACCAGCAGCTTTGTCGGATACAGAGCAATGATCGGCAATTGGTCGGCTGGTGGGGCGTCAATAGACGTGGGCTTAATGGTGACTCCGGTCAAGTTGTTTTGCAGGAGCGTTGCGATGGCCTGAACCAGGTTCTGAATCATAATGCATCCTTGCATCGACAAGCAAACAAACACTGAGCGACTGTGACTGACGAGCTGTCACTCTGAGCCGCGAACGCGGCGAAGAATCCTTCGACAAGCTCAGGACAGGTCTCAATTTGAGACCCTTCGTGGAATTTATCCTGAGCGAAGTCGAAGGACTCAGGGTGACATGACTGATGAGTTTAGGGATGATTTGTCGTTCCGTAATTGCCTACGTGGGTTTCCGTGCTTGGTGAGTCATTCTCGTTCAGTTGCTGCCGGGCTTGTTCTTGGATCTTTCCAATCAAGGAGTAAACTTTGACAAAGGGAAGATTGCCCAGCGCCTCCAAAATCAGATTCGCTTCGTCTGTGGTCATTTGCAGCGTGATATTCTTCATTGCGTTGGTCTCTCACTGATGTTTGTTGATAAAAACGAACTAGCCAATCTTCGCGCGTTGTTTCTTTCCTGTCTACCTCCTGGCTGTTTCCCTCCATCCACGTCTGTGAAAAACTACCACGATGAAGTTTTTTGTTGCTATTGTTGTAGTCCTGTGGCTTGGGACGCTCGATCCAGCGCGTGGGGAACAGCCGATGGTGACGACGGCCCTACGGGTCGTTTCTCTAGCGCCGTCGGTGACAGAAACGCTTTTTGCTCTCGGGGCTGGGACGCAACTGACGGGAGTCTGCACGTTTTGTGACTTTCCTCAGGAAGTCGAACGGCTCCCCCGGATCGGAGCCTACTTGACCCCCAATGTCGAGGCGATCATCGCCCAAGCGCCGGATGTCGTCATCGGCGTACCGCCGAATAATCCCGAAGCCATTGCTGCGTTACAGCGGGCAGGGCTCAATGTCGTCATCGTAACGGTGGATACTATTGGGCAAATCAAAAACGCCATTGAAACGATTGCGCGTGTAATTGGTCGAGAAGAGGCCGGGGCGCGGTTGTGGGCCGAAATCCAACGGAAAATGACGGCGGTGCAAACGCGACTTATCAATGCGCCCCAGCGTCGCGTGTTGATGGTAGTGGGGCAGAATCCGCTCATCGCGGTCGGCAGCAGCATTTACTTGAACGAGTTGATCACGCAAGCGCACGGCGTCAATATCGCCGCCGCGACCGGCGTGCCGTGGCCACAGCTCAGTCTGGAGTTTGCAGTCGCTAATCTGCCTGAAGTCATCATCGACAGTTCAATGGGTTCGGAGGAGAAGGAAGAAGGACAACGGCTAGGCATTTGGCGGAATTTTCCTGAACTACCGGCGATCCGTGAAGGTCGCTTGTATACCCGTCGTTCCTATATCCTTCTTCGTCCGGGGCCGCGACTAGCTGAAGGGTTCGAGGAAATTGCCCGCTTCATTCATCCCGAATGTTTTCCAGAGCCGCAGGAAAACCCGCAGGCCGCTGACAGTCGCTGAAGCGTCAGCTATGCAGGACGACGCAATTCCTCCCTCTGGACACACATGCGGTATCTAACGAAGCGTAAATGGTTGCTGGTCAACAGCGCCCTGCTTGCGTGCTTGGCGCTGTCAGTGTTGTGGTGCGCGTCTTTTGGAGCGGTGTCGGTGAGCCTGTTGCATGCGTGGCGCGTACCGACGTTAGAGAATCCCGACTACGTGATTGTCTTTCGCACCAGACTGCCGCGGGTGTTGCTGTCGGCGATTGTGGGCGGCGCGTTGGGTGTGTCGGGCGCCGCGTTACAAGCGCTGCTGCATAATCCGCTGGCGTGCCCGCATATTCTCGGCGTATCCGGCGGCGCTTCGCTCTGCGGCATTCTTGCCCTGGTGTGGGTGGGCGCGGCGACGGGTTTGCCGTTATTCTTGCGCATTTCGGTGGTGTCGCTTGCTGCTTTTATCGGGGCCATTGCTGCAACGCTGTTGATCTATCGTACGGCGTTGACGCATGGGCGCTTACAGCCGTATGCCTTGTTGCTGACGGGCGTGGTGTTTAACGCATTCTGCGGCGCGCTGATTATGCTGGTGAATTCCTTGGCGGACTTCTATCAAAGTCACAGCGTGTTATTTTGGCTCATGGGTAGTTTGGCCGCGCAGGATTATCTCACGGTGACGACAATCGGCGGGTATGTGTTGGTTGGCGCCGGGTGGCTGATTCTGCAAGGGCGTCGCTTCAATCTTCTCAGTTTGGGTGAGGAGAGCGCCTCGCAGCTTGGCGTTGATGTTGAATGGTTGCGCCGTGGGACGTTTCTCGCGTCTTCACTTTTGGTCGGCGCCATTGTTTCGGTGAGCGGGATGATCGGCTTCGTTGGTTTGATCGTACCGCATGTGCTCCGCCTGTTATTTGGCGCGGATCATCGCTTGCTTTTGCCTGCGTCGCTGTGGGGCGGCGCGATCTTTCTGGTATGGGCCGATACTGTAGCGCGCACGATCGTGAGTCCAACGGAACTCCCCGTGGGAGTAGTGACCGCGATGTGCGGCGGCCCGTTCTTTCTCTACTTGCTCCGCCAAGAAGGAAAACATACTTTTGCAAAGTAAAGAAGAAAAAAACCAAACGGCGCTAATTGCTGCGCTTGAGCAGGTCAGTTTTTCCTACGGTGCGGTGGAGGCGCTGCGAGATGTCAGCTTCTCCGCCGCTCGCGGAGAAGTGCTGGGGCTGTTAGGACCAAATGGTTCGGGGAAATCGACGATTGTCCGGTTGTTGAGCGGCGTGCTCACGCCGGGGCGCGGCTCGGTGTGGTTTGCAGGGCGGGAGGTCAAGACCTATCGTCGTGAAGAACTGGCGCGACATATTGCGGTAGTGCCGCAAGAGACGCAACTCGGGTTGCCGTTCTCGGTTTTGGAAGTCGTACTCATGGGGCGCTTTCCGCATTACCGCCGCTTCGGGTTTGAAAGTGCGGCGGATATTGTGCTTGCCCACCGTATGATGGAATTAACCGATGTTAACCAGTTAGCAGATCGAGCAATCCATGAACTGAGCGGCGGGGAACGGCAGCGCGTGATGTTGGCGCGGGCTTTAGCGCAAACACCGCAGTTGCTGTTGCTGGACGAGCCGACGGCGTTTCTCGATATCAAACATCAAGTCGATGTGTACGACTTAGTGAAAACCTTGAGTCGAGAGGAAGGGCTCAGCGTGGTGGCGATCTTGCATGACCTGAACCTTGCGGCTCTGTATTGTGATCGACTTGCGCTGCTGAAAGATGGTCAGCTCTTTTACTGCGGAACGCCGGAGGAAGTGCTGACCTATACAAACATCAAATCAGTGTACGAGACCGAGGTCTACATTGGCCTCAATGATCTGACCGGCAAGGTGCATATCTTGCCGCTAGACGCCGAAACACGTCGGCGACTCGGCGCCTAACGCCGGTCCGGGGTTGACAATCTGGATGCCCGCAACTTATTCTCTGAAGACTGGAAAATGGACTTTATGAGTCTACTTTAGGGGGCATCGACCTCGCGCTCATCCAATGGAAATATGCGGGGGCCTCTAGTGAAGAGAGTACGCAGAAGAATCACGCATGATGACTGAACAGGATATTCTTTCCCAGCTCACCCAAGTGACCTATCCAGGATCACATCACAATATTATCGCGCTCGGGCTCATCCGGCATGTCCATATCAACGACGAAGAAGTGCTGCTTCATCTTCGCCCGTCCAACGCCCCAGGAGAGATCCTGCAGCAGCTTGCCGGGAAGATCACGACTCTCCTCAATGCCTTACCGGAAGTGAGGCGAGTGGAGATCCACGGCGGTCCAGCGCCCGCAGAAGCGGGGCATGTACAACCGGGCGCTGCGCCAGCGCAGGGGGCAATTCCGGGAGTACGGAGAATTCTCGCAGTGGCGAGCGGGAAGGGCGGCGTGGGAAAATCCACTGTCGCGGTGAACCTCGCGTTGGCCTTAAAAGCTCTGGGCAATCGTGTGGGGTTGCTCGACGCCGACGTGCATGGGCCGAGCGTGCCGTTGATGATGGGCACAGAAGCCGCACCGCGCGCCGCTGGCGACAAAAAAATCTATCCGGTCGAGCGCTATGGCGTTCGTTTGATTTCGATGGGTTTCTTTCTTGACGATCAGTCGCCGGTGATCTGGCGTGGACCGATTGTCATGGGGATCATCCGTCAATTTCTGCGTGATGTCATCTGGGGTGAATTGGATTATCTGGTCATTGATTTACCGCCGGGCACCGGAGACGCTTCTTTGACGCTGGCGCAAGAAGTGCCTCTGCATGGTGGGGTGATTGTGAGCACTCCGCAGGATGTGGCGCTGCTTGATGTGCAGCGGGGCATTGCCATGTTCCGCCAGGTCAAAGTCCCGATTCTCGGCATCATCGAGAACATGAGTTACTATATCTGTCCACATTGTGGAGAGCGGGAAGATATTTTTGGTCATGGCGGCGTGAAGAAAACTGCGCTCGACGTGTTAGGCGAGATTCCCATTGTGGAAGACCTGCGCACTACGGGGGATAACGGTCATCCTCTCGTATTCCAATTCCCAGAGCATCCCGTTTCTCAAGCGTTTCGCGACATTGCCGTTCAAGTGGTTGAGCGGCTTGCGCAGGTCGCCTAAGTCCGGCAGGAGCACAGCATGGCGGTTCCCAGACTGATCATTCCGATTGAAGAAGACAGTGAGTTGCGGATTTTGTGGGATGACGATTATCTGTCCAACTATCCGCTCGAATATCTACGCGGCTGGTGCCCGTGCGCTGGATGTCAAGGCCACGGCGTGGAGCGGCATTTTGTGAAAGTTGACAATCCGCGCTTGGCGAGCATTCACCTGGTGGGGCACTATGCGCTCAACCCGCGCTGGGCTGATGGTCACGAAACCGGGATTTATTCATTTGAGTATCTGCGCGATTTGAGCGAGGCTCTGGCGCACGGATAGGCCGCGAAAGGATAACGTTCAGCTTATGCCGACTCCGCAGGAATTGTTGGAAGCGTTGAAGCAAGTCAAATATCCGGGCTTCAGCCGTAATATTGTCGACTTCGGTATGGTCAAAGACATCCAGGTCGGCGGCGCCGGAGTGATCATCCAACTCGCGCCGTCCACGGACAACCCAGAGACGTTGGCGTTGCTTCGTCGACAGGTAGTTGAAGTTGTCTCCTCGTTTGTGACCGTTCCTATTCAGATCGAGATGCAACGTCCCGCTCCGGTAGCCGCGCCCCAAGCGCCCAAGCAAGAGATTCCTGGAGTGGAGTATGTTATTGCGGTGGCGAGCGGCAAAGGCGGGGTAGGAAAATCCACCGTAGCGGTGAACCTGGCGGCGGCGCTGTCGTCGCTGGGCAAGCGCGTGGGGCTGCTCGATGCGGACGTGTACGGACCAAGTCTTCCGCTAATGCTAGGAAGCAACGAACGCCCGCAAGTAACGGCGGAGAAAAAGATGCTGCCGGTGACCACGCATGGACTGAAGATAATGTCAACTGGTTTTCTTGTGGCCGATGGGCAGGCGGTTGTGTGGCGTGGCCCCATGCTTGACAAGTTGCTGACCGAATTTCTCAGGAACGTCGAGTGGGGCGAGCTTGATGTGCTGGTGATTGACTTGCCGCCGGGGACTGGAGACGCACAGTTGACAATGGTGCAAAAGGCACCGTTGTCCGGTGGTGTGGTCGTCACGACGCCACAAGATGTCGCGCTTCTGGATGTCCGGCGTGGCGTGAAAATGTTTACTGAAGCCAACGTGCGCGTATTGGGTGTGATCGAGAACATGAGTTATCATCTCTGTCGCCACTGTGGTCACAGAGCGGAAATCTTCAGTCACGGCGGCGGCGCGCGGATGGCGGAACAATTTCACGTGCCGTTTCTTGGCGAGATTCCCCTCGTTCAGGATATTCGAGTTGGTGGAGATCGCGGCGTCCCCCTCGTCATTGCTGCTCCTGAACATCTGCAGAGCTTGGCGTTCGTGCAGATCGCTCGACAGGTGCTGATGCGTTTAGAAGAACAGCGCCGGCGAGAGTTGGGCGTGATGCAGTAGCGGCCACTAGCGGACGCGAAACACGAGAAGCATACTAATCTATGGCGATACTCCGTGTCTTGTACGAGACTGGTGAACCTGAACGAGTCATCGAGTTCGATCCTGCTGCTGCCCCCTTTCAACATGATGGACAACCGGGGTCGATTCTCGATATTCTGCTTGGTCATGAAGTATTTCTGGAACATGCTTGCGGCGGGAATTGTGCGTGTACGACGTGTCATGTGATCGTGAAAAAAGGCATGGCGTTGCTCTCAGAGAATAGTGAAGAGGAAGATGATCTCCTTGATAAAGCGCCTGGGTTAACGCCGACGTCCCGCCTTGGCTGTCAGGCGGTGATGCGGGATGGTGAAGTTGTAATCCTCATTCCTCGTTATACGATCAATCAGCAAGTGTGAGGGCGTGTGTGACGACGCCAACTTCTTCAACGCCTATGGATACGCCGGTCGCACGGTCGCGCGCTGTGTATGAAGCGGACATTGTTGACATCGTTGAGCATGCCCCGGATACGCGCTCGCTTTTTCTACAATTGCCAGGAGAACAACGATTGACTTTCAAGCCAGGCCAATTCCTTTCGCTGCAATTGCCGGTGGCGGGGCAAGATCTCACGCGTCCGTATTCGATTGCCTCAAATCCTGAAGAGAATCGGGTTCTAGAGATCTGCCTCAATCTTGTGCCAAACGGGCTTGGGTCACATTATTTGTTCGAGCGAAAAATCGGCGAGAAGCTTCATTTTACCGGACCATGGGGAACTTTTATTTTTGACCAACCGCCACAGGCAGAATGCGTCTTTCTTGCTGACCGCACCGGCGTGGCCGCCATTCGACCGATGCTTCGACGTGCGTTGTCGATGGAGACTCCATTTCCCGTGCACTTACTATACGGCGTCCCACAAGAAGATCAGTTGCTCTATCGCGCCGAATGGGAAACTTTCGCGCGTACTTCGACGCACTTTAATTTTACTCCATTGCTGTCAGAGCCATCGTTAGAGTGGCGCGGGTTACAAGGGACATTGTTGACAGAGGTTGAGCAACGATATGTGAAGGCCGACGATGATCGCCGTCGGCAGTTTTATATCTGCGGGATAGGAGCTCTCGTGACTCAACTTCGCGATCTCTTGCGCGGGGCTGGCTATGAGCGGCGAGCTGTTCATTACGAGAAATGGTAAGGGCAAGACGCATTGACAAGTTGGACCTTATGGGTCTAATTTGGCGGATATAGAAAGAATATCCTCATCAGCACAAAAGCGTAACGAGAGACTGCGGAAAGGAACGAGCAATGGCGTACACCGATAAGGTCCTAGAGCATTATCAAAACCCGAGGAATGTAGGGAGTTTTGCCAAAGAAGAAGACAATGTGGGGACCGGGGTGGTCGGTGCTCCCGAGTGTGGCGACGTGATGAAGCTGCAGCTCAAGATCAATCCAGAGACGGAAATCATCGAGGATGCGCGTTTTAAGACCTTTGGCTGCGGGTCCGCGATTGCATCTTCAAGCTATGTGACGGAGCTGGTCAAAGGGAAGACGGTGAATGAAGCCTATCAGATTAAAAATTCCCAGATTGCCCAAGAGCTGTCGTTGCCTCCGGTAAAAATTCATTGTTCCGTGTTGGCCGAAGATGCAATTAAGTCCGCAGTGGCCGATTGGCGCGAGCGCAGCAAGACGGCGGATGGGAAAAAAGAACAGGCCGCGTAACGGACGAAGGGGAGTATGTAAAGATGGCCGTGCAAGACTTAAATGCCGCGATCATTCCGAAGAAGGGCCAGGGTGAGGATATCCTCCTTGGCGACGCCGTCGTGCTCACGCAATTAGATAAAGCGATCGGGTGGGCGCGGAAGTATTCTCTTTTTCCCTATCCCTTTGCGACGGCTTGTTGCGCTATGGAATTCATGGCGTTGTCGATGACGCCGTATGATATCGATCGCTTCGGCGCGCTGTTGCCTCGGTTCAGTCCACGTCAGGCTGATCTCTTGATGGTGATCGGCACGGTGACTTGCCGTCAGGCGCCTATCTTGAAGCGGGTTTACGAGCAAATGGGGGAGCCGAAGTGGGTGATGGCATTTGGCGCTTGCGCCTCGACTGGTGGATTCTATGATAACTATACGACGGTAGCAGGCATCGATCGTATTATCCCAGTGGATGTGTACGTGCCGGGCTGTCCTCCTCGGCCAGAGAACGTCCTCGACGCTCTCATGGCTCTCCAGACCAAGATCCAAGGGCAAAAGCAGATCGTGCGAGGGGCCCAACTCTAGAAAGCAAAAAGAGAGATCGCCATGCCGACGCAAGAAGATGTGTACGATGTGTTACGCACGTGTTATGACCCCGAGATTCCAGTCAACATCGTTGACCTTGGTCTTGTCTACGACGTACAGGTCGGTGAGCAGAAAATTGACGTAAAAATGACGCTCACGGCGCGTGGGTGCGGCATGGGTGGGTACATTGCCGCCGAAGCCGAGCAAAAATTGTTAGAGATCCCAGGGGTTATTGATGCGAAAGTTGAAATCGTGTGGGAGCCGCCTTGGGAACCGAGCCTCATGAGCCCGGAGGCCAGAAGGACTTTAGGAATGCCTGAGGACGATTAACCGTTTTCAATAACGTCAAGAGAAGAACAGCGCAAAGAAAAACGAACGACGACAGGCCTACGAGAGGGAATCGGCATGAAGAAAGGAGTGCAATTTCGTTCCAGCGAGCGAAGTTCACTAATGAATATTGGGAGACGAGTGGATTACGCCATCCGCGCACTTTCTTATCTGGCGGCGCAGCCGCACGAGCAGATTGTTTCGCGGCGAGAAATCCAAACGAAACAAGATATTCCCGCTCATTTCCTCTCGAAAATTATGAAACGATTGGCAAGCGGCGGTTTCGTCCAGTCATACATGGGTACGCGCGGCGGATTTACACTCAAGAAAGCTCCAACCGAGATCAATCTTAAAGAAGTGTACGAATGTCTCGAAGGTCCACTCCTATTAATGGAATGCCTCGAAGAGCGTGAGCGAGCATGCCGTTACTGTTCGGTCTGTAATCAGATTTCCGTTTGGCATGAAGCGCAGCAATTGCTCGCGAACTATCTGTCCACTGTTTCCTTACAACAGATTGCCGATAAAGCAGGTCTCCGAGAAGAATTGGCGCATTGGGGGAAACGGGACGAACTTTCCTTGTCTCCCACGAGGACCGTTTTGTTTGCGCGGCCTTCTAGTTTGTAGCCGGTTCTGTCTTAGATGGTCTACGCAAATGGACGCGCACCTTCCCGTGATCTTTTTGTGTAGAGTCGAGCGGTGAGAGAAAGGCATTTGGGGAAACCGTGGGGACTCTCGATGCCCGCTTGCGTTACCTGATCGGGTTATGTTAATCGACTCTGCTGGACGGAGAGATCGGGGCGTAGCGCAGCCTGGTAGCGCACCTGCCTTGGGAGCAGGGGGCCGGCCGTTCAAATCGGCTCGCCCCGATTTTAAAAAAAGAAACCAAGGGGTAAGGCTGTTCGAGAAGACTGTCCCCAGATCCTCTTCTGTCAGGAGCGCCAGTAGCTCAGATGGATAGAGCAACGGCCTTCTAAGCCGTGGGTCAGGGGTTCGAATCCCTTCTGGCGCGTATGGTGGGTGTAGCTCAATTGGCAGAGCACTGGGTTGTGGCCCCAGGGGTCGAGGGTTCAAATCCCTTCACTCACCTTCTTCACCAGCAGCTATTCGCGCCCTCCGAGAATAGGAGTGGACAGTCCGTGGGGTGTATGGTCAGCCTGAATGGGCCGCTAGCTCAGTTGGTAGAGCAGCTGACTCTTAATCAGCGGGTCCGGAGTTCGAATCTCCGGCGGCCCATCTTC
>CAYTVL010000051.1:0-43552 GCA_964441775.1 uncultured Enterobacteriaceae bacterium | reverse complement strand
ACGCCACCTCCTGCGTCAACGCATGTTTGAACAGATACTCGCTCTCGGGAAAGGCGGGCTGTTCGTAGAGAAATTCTTTCTGCTGCAACGAGGCCAGTAGCCGGTAGAGGTCAGCTTCTGGTTGGGTGATGACTTGGCGGATGAGGCTCACAGGGACTTGCCGCCCAAGGACGGAGAGCTGTTGCAGTAATACTTTCTCCTCTGGCGCGAGGCGGTCGATGCGGGCAGCTAGGACGGCTTGCACCGTGGCGGGAATGTGCAACGTATCTTCGGACGGGTGGTCGCGTCGGACCGCCCCTACCTCGGTCCGCACTAACACCCCCTGCTCAAATAATTCCTGCACGATCTCTTCCATGAAAAACGGTGTCCCTTGGGTCTTCTCCAAAATGAGCTGCCTAAGAGCTTGCAGGGGCGCGGCATGTCCCGTCCCTCCAGTTATACCCAGCAGCGCGTCAAGGAATTCTTCCGCCTCTGCTCTCCTCAACGGCGCTAGGCGCAACTGTGTATAATACGTCTTGTGCCCCCACTCATGCCGATATTCCGGGCGGTAGTTGGTCAAGAGCAGTAACTTGGCGCTGGCCACACTCTCACTGAGCACGTCCAGAAAGCCTTGCGTCTCTCCATCGATCCAGTGCAAGTCTTCAAAGATGAGAACGAGTGGTTGATTGAGGCTCTCCCTGAGCAATAACTTCTTGAGCGCGTCAAACGTGCGCCGCCGCCGGATTTGCGGATCCATCTGCTGTAACGGTGAGGGCTGTTCTTCAATCCCCAGCAACGCAAATACATACGGCAGTGTATCTTCGAGACTGCGGTCGAGCATCAACACCTTGCCACCGACTTTCTCGCGCCGCTTGCGTTCCTCATCCTGGGCCTGGATGTCGAAGTAGCTCTTGAGCAGTTCAATCACCGGCAAGTACGCCGTGGCTTTGCCATGCGACACCGAGTAGGCTTCCAGGACTAGACAGCCGCTCAACGAGAGCAACTTGAATTCGTAAAAAAGACGCGACTTACCGAGCCCCGGTTCCCCCATTGTCCCCACGATCTGCCCCTGCCCCGCCTTGGCTTGCTCCAATGCTTGCTGCAACTGTTCCATCTCGCTCTGGCGTCCGACAAACCGCGTCAGCCCCCGACGAGCGGACACTTGCAGTCGCGTGCGTAACGGCCCCACACCGAGCACTTCGTAGATGGTGAGCGGGTCCGCCACCCCTTTGATCCGTGTCGGTCCTAAGTCCTTGAAGGCGAAGTAGCCGTCGGTGAGCTTGTGCGTGTAGGCCGAGACCACAATGGAGCCGGGAGTCGCCAACTGCTCCATCCGCGCCGCGAGATTGGTGGAATGGCCCACCGGCACGTAGTCCGCATGTAAGTCATCTTTACGGATCGAGCGCAGCACCACTTCGCCGGTGTTGAGTCCCACCCGCATCAACAAGGGCGGATAGCCTTTCGCTCGCAGCCTATCGGCATAGCGACGCATGTCTTCTTGCATGCGCAGCGCCGCGTACAGCGCACGTTGAGGATGATCCTCGTGTGCAATCGGCGCCCCGAACAAGGCAAAGATGCCATCGCCCAGCGGCTGAGCGACGTAGCCCTCATACTGATGCACGGCGTCCATCATCAATTGCAAGGCCGGATCAATAATCGCTTGGGCCTCTTCGGGGTCCAGTCCCTCGATCAGCGCGGTCGAGCCTTTCAAGTCAGCAAACAGGGCGGTGATCGTTTTACGCTCACCGCCCGCGACGACTGTTGCGCGAATCCGTTCGGCGAGATGAGCAGGTGTGTAGCTGACTGGGGGCCTGGGACTAGGGACTAGGAGTTGGGTGTTAGGGGTTAAGGGTTGGGAACCTGGAACGTTGAACCCTTCGACCGGGCTCAGGACAGGCGTGGAACTTGGAACCCGCGCAGCGCCTGCCCATACCAGCCCACGTCTATCTTGTTCAGTTATTTCGGGATGAGAAAACAGTAGTTCTTCTTTGAGGTCTGCGAGCAGGTCATCATCCAACTCGAACTCGCGCTTGAGGGCTCGATACGACACACGCCCCTCGCGCTGAAGCCACGCGAGCGCTTGCGCCGCCACTTCTGAAAATTTCATCTGCCGGCTGCTCCCTCAGTGTGGATCATGCTTGTGGTATCCTACGGCGAAGAACGTCCCTGAACAAGGCGCGGCGGTAAGATCACTCTCACCTACGTTCATTCTCACCGCCCTTGTCGTGTGTTGCCGCTTTGGTATACCTGACGCAGTTATTGAATCATTGAAGGATTTCCTCGAATCAATCGTGGAGGGATGATGGACTTTAGTTATTCACCCGAAGAAGAACAGTTTCGCCAAGAAGTGCGAGCGTGGCTGGACACAAATATCACGGACGATATCCGTGGGGGAAAAGATGAAGATCTGCCTCCACTGGAACGCTGGGAACGACAAAAAGCCTGGCATAAGAAGCTGCACGCGGGCGGTTGGATCGGCCTCTGGTGGCCGAAGGAATACGGCGGTCAGGGCGCATCGCTTATCGAACAGGTTATTTTCAACGAAGAACTCGCGCGCCTCGGGGCCTCGTCTGGCGTCAACATGAGCGGCATTACGCTGCTGGGTCCCACCCTTATGCACTGGGGTACGGAGGAGCAAAAGCAGCGCTACCTGCCAACGATTCTGCCTGCCGATGAACTCTGGTGCCAAGGTTACTCCGAGCCGGGCTCAGGCTCAGACCTCGCGTCGCTGCAAACGCGGGCGGTTGAAGACGGCGACCATTTTGTCGTCAATGGCCAAAAGGTGTGGACCAGTTGGGCCCAGCACGCCGATTGGATCTTCTTGCTCGTGCGCACCGATCCCGGCGCGCCGAAACATCAAGGCATCAGCTACCTCCTCGTGGATATGCATAGCCCCGGCGTCACGGTTCGTCCGCTCGTGCAAATCAACGGCGATTCGGAATTTAACGAAGTCTTTTTCGAAGACGTGAGCGTGCCGAAAAAGAATTTAGTTGGTGAACTCAATCGCGGCTGGATGGTGGCGGTCACGACGCTGATGTTTGAGCGGGCAGCCACCGGCAATTTTTATCGGTTCGAGAAACTCTTGCCCCAATTGTACGATTTAGCCAAGCGCACGGAAATGCAGGGCCAGCCCGCGCTTGAAGATACGTCTGTTCGTCAGCAGCTCGCGCAGTTCGCCATTGAAGCACAGGCGCTCAAGTACAACGAATTGCGTCGCCTCACTCGTCAGCTCAAAGGCTTGCCCCCCGGGCCGGAAGGATCGTTCGCGAAGGTCACGGCAACGGAACTGAATTTACGCATCGCCGATTTCGCGATGGGGCTGTTGGGGCCTTACTCGATCTTGACGAAGGGTTCACCATTCGCGGTAGATCATGCTCGTTGGTCCCAACGGATGTTAAGCTCTCGCGCTGGCACCATCGCCGCAGGCACCAATGAAATCCAACGCGGCATCGTCGGTGAACGGGTGCTGGGGCTGCCGAAGGGACGATAATAATCAGTCATCAAGTCATCAGGTCGTCAGGTCAAAACCGACAACCGATTTTCAAGACTTGACGACTTTAAGACTTGACGACTCTGATGCAAACTGTGATACAAAGAAGAGCAGAAGGGTCTCAAATCACCACGATCCTCTTTGACGCCGGCGGCACGTTGGTGCATGTCGATCATGGCTTCATCCAAAAAGAGCTGCGTCGGGTTGGCGTGACCGTTTCGCGTCGACAGGTGCGTGAAGCCGAAGGGGCTTCGAAAGCAGCGATCGATCGACGCATGCAAAATGCCACTCCAGACACGGATGACACACGCCGGCAGCCCTATTTCGCCGCCATGTTACAACAGCTTGGAGTCGAGCTACAGCTTGCCGCTCAACTGCTGCAGACTCTCGAGACAGCACATCGCCGCGACAACCTTTGGCGCACTATGCTGCCGTCCACTCCTGGTGTTCTTACTCAGCTCCGCGAACGTGGGCTCACCCTCGGTGTCGTCTCGAACGCGGACGGGCGCATCACTTCCATTTTACAGCGCTGTGGCCTTGCCCAGTTTTTTCAGGTGATCGTGGACTCCCACGAGGTCGGGGTTGAGAAACCGGACCCGCGCATTTTTGACTTCGCCCTCACCAGAGCCCAGGCGCGCCCCGAGCACACTCTCTACGTTGGAGATATCTACAGTGTAGACGTGATCGGCGCCGAACGCGCCGGCATCCAGCCGATTTTGCTCGATAGCGCCGGGTACGCCCCACCGGCGCCGTGTAAAAAAATTAAACATCTACGAGCATTGCTCTAAACCGAACACGATTCATACATTCCTTCTCACTTTTCAAAAATGAGCATCAGGTAGGCTAGGAACAAAAGCAAATGAACGGCGCCGAGCAACACGTTGGTGCGTATACTGGAAAACGTTAAGGTGCTCAGCACCAACGTCAAAGACAAGATCACTATGTCTACTTGATCAAGTCCGAGAATCACCGTTTTGCTTGTTGTCACGCCAATAGTCAGCACGGCTGGAATCGTCAGCCCAATCGTCGCCAATACCGATCCCAACAAAATATTGATGGCGCGTTGCAACTGATTTGCCAGCGCTGCTCGGCCAGCGCTTAGCGACTCAGGCGACAGCACGAGTGCAGCGACTAGGAAACCGCCAAGCGCTTGGGGGGCGCGCAATACGCTGATTCCATACTCAATGGGAACCGCTAGCTGCTTGGAAAGTATAACGAGCGGCAGCAAGTAAGCAAGAAGAAACGCCAGGTGGTAAACAATCGGATGCTGTTGGACCTCGTGCGCGTCCATCTCGTCGCCAAGAGAATCGGGCGACATAAAATAGTGACGATGGCGTGAGTTCTGGATCGCCAGAAACACGCTATACAGCCCGATGGACATGAAGACGAAGAAGCTGGCTTGCAACGGCGAGAAGGTCGGACCAGGTGAAGACTTTGTAAAGTTCGGCAGTATGAGTCCCAGCACCGCCAATGGGAGAATCACCGCCAAGAAGGCATTCGCGCCCTGCAGGTTGTAGGTCTGCTCATGGTAACGCACCCCTCCGAGTAACAACGTCAGCCCTACCATGCCATTGAGGATAATCATGATAACGGCGAACATGGCGTCTCGGGCTAATGTGGGGCTTCCGTGGCCAGTAAACATGGAAGCGGTAATTATCATGACCTCAATGCCGGTTACGGACAAGGTCAACACGAGCGTGCCGAGAGGCTCGCCAAGATTGGCCGCGAGACTTTCCGCGTGCCTGACGATCGCAAAGGCCGACACAAGAATCACCGTAAACAACCAAGTCGACATCAAGGCAAACCAGGCTGGGTCTGAAAGATCGGCCAGCCAAGTTTTGCCAAGCAGGAGGAACAAAGCGGTGGTGCTCATGTTCACCATGAGGGGCCATTCCCAACGTAGAGAAAGTAGAAACTTACCACGTCTCCGTTCGTCTCCCGCTTCCGAAGCACGTTGCTGTTTGAAGTGAAAAAACATAGCTACCTATTGTTGCGAATTTATCGCCCGTGAGGAAGCGCCGGTTTTCGCTCATGCAGACATGTCGCCCGTCCCGTTTCGGGCAACTCGAAGGAATAAAGCAGCACTCCGAACCATTGACACCGTTCTTTCCCTCTACTAGCATGCGCTCGCGTACTTGGTGGACGCGGACTGTACATTTCACTTAATAGGAGGGGTAGTTATGGCGAATGGAACAGCGAAACGGATGTGGGCATTGCCAAACGCGGAGCTGACGGTGCCCCGAAGCCTGTTAATGCACGGGGCCCCAAACGATCTTGTCACCGTGCCGTGTCCCGCCTATTTGATCGAACATCAGAAAGGTCTTGTCTTGTTCGATACCGGGTGTCATCCGAAAGTCTCGGACGACCCCATGTACTGGGGCCCGATTGGCGCCGCCCTACAATGCAAATACCCCAAGGAGATGTTGCTTGATCGGCAGATCCAGGGGCTCGGTTATAAAATGAACGATGTGAAGTACGTCGTCATTTCCCATCTGCACCTCGACCATACCGGCTACATGCATGCATTCCCTAACGCCAAGTTCCTCATCATGGCGAATGAGCTGCGCTACGCGTACTGGCCGGACCCAGACCGGCGGGGCGTCTTCATTTTTGATGACATCGTGCCCACGCGCAATTTCAACTGGATCGAACTCGACAGTGACCTTGACATGTTTGACGACGGCAGCTTGCACATGTTGAAAACTCCAGGCCACACTCCTGGTGAGTGTTCCTTGTACGTCCGTTTACCAAACCGCAAGATCCTGCTGGTAGGCGATACGATTCATCTGCGTGCTCAGATCGAGACCGGCGCTACGATGCCGCTTGATACCGATCCGACTCAGGCCGCGTTGTCGATTCAACGGGTCAAGGCGCTGCGTGATCTCCACGAAGCGACAGTGTGGATCAGCCATGATCCGGAAGACTGGGCGGAACTTCCACACGCCCCAACCCCGATCGAGTAGATGAAGGGGCCGTTATGCCTATCTATGAATACTACTGTTTATCCTGTGACGACACGTTTGAACTGCTGACCTCGCTGAGTGACGCCGCCAAAAAGAAACCGTGCCCCGAGTGCGGTCGCAAAGCCCCGCGCACGGTGTCCGCGTTCGCCATCGCGTCTGGTGGGAACGGACATCACGAAGGAGAAGCACCGGTCGTCGCGAAACAGCCGCACGATCCTCGACCCTTGTGCATGAAATATCCACAGGTGCCCCTCTCCTGCCACATGGACGAGCCGTCGCTCAGGCGCTTCGTGGCCCACAAGCAAGGACGGGGCGCGGAATATGATGACAATATGGCCGCCAGGGCGGAGTTACGCAAACAACGGGGCATTCCTGAGCCAGTCGTCGCGGCGCCGTCGCATGGGCATGACCATCACCATTTCCGTCGGCACGCGGCCGCGCAAACTGCCACGGCCAAGAATGGGAATGATCACGGACACAGCCACGATCACGAGCACTCGCATGGACATGATCACGCCCACGGGCAGGGTCAAGGGAAAGCCAAATCCGCTACCCATAGTCACGGTACGCACGCGCATTGAGCGAAGCCTGATCTCTGCCCCGCTGCTCTTCTATGCGGAGAAGAGCAGCGGACGAGCTTCTCGCCCTCTCCCGCAGGCTAAAAGATGGAGTTCAGCGAACTTGTCAGATTACTAGAGGCAAACGGCTTTCGCTTAGTCAAAGAAAAAGGTTCTATTCGCTATTACGCAAAACCGGACGTACCGTCATTAATTCGTGTCGACTACCACGGAGCGAAAGAAGTACCGACAGGAACGTGCAATGCGATTCTGAAAACTGCGGGACTAAAAGGAAAATCCTCATGATTGATCTACCCTATTCGCTCGTTATCGAAGCGACGGAAGATCCAAACTTTTTTGGCTTCTACTCGCCAGACTTAGAAGGATTTACTGGCATTGGACATTCGATAGAAGACTGTCTGTATAAAGCCAGATGGGGGATGGAGGAACATGTTGCTACCTTGAAAGAGTTAGGCAAACCGGTTCCGAGTGACAATCCCAACCCGACCATTCTGATTCACAACGAAAAGCGACTCGAAGCCGCTGCGTAAAATCAAGAAGGAGCAATCCATGGCAGAAGTTCCAAATTTTCCCCGCCCGATTCCCGATTTTGACGCACAAGAATTTTGGGATGGTTGCAATCACGATGAGCTGCGCATGCAACGTTGTACGGATTGTCAAAAATTCCGCTGGCTGCCGCGTCCCATGTGTCCCTATTGCAACTCGCTGAAAAACGAATGGGTCAAGGTCAGCGGCAAAGGTAAAGTCTTTTCGTGGACGATCATCACGCACCCGAACCACCCCGCTGCAGTAGAAAAAGTGCCGTACAATGTCACGCAAGTGCAGCTCGATGAAGATCCCAACCTCGTCTTGGTGACGAATCTTGTCAATGTCAAAAACGAAGACATTCGCATGGACATGCCGGTGCAGGTGGTGTTCGAAGAGCACGAACCTGGCGTGAAGTTGGCGAAATTCAAACCCATCTGAAGCCAGAATCTGTCAAGCGTCAGACGTAAGGGGAAACAACTGGCGGCAGTCTGACACGACGCCTCACACACGACGTCACATGAAGGAGGGATCATGAAACTCGGACTCGAAGGCAAAGTCGCGATTATCACAGGCGGCAGCAAAGGGATTGGCCAAGCCACAGCCCTTGGCTTTCTTGCTGAGGGAGCTTCCGTTTTGGTTTGTGCTAGGGGAAAAGAGGCGCTAGAAGAAACTGTACGTCTCGCTGGGAAACAAGGCGAGGGCCGCATCGTCGGCATGCAGGCGGACCTCACTCAAGGTGATACGATCAAAGCGGTCGTAGCCAAGTGTCGGGATACGTTTGGTCGCGTCGACATTTTGATCAACAATGCTGGAAGCGCGCGCCCTGGAGACTTTCTCACCTTAACAGATGAAGCGTGGACCGACGATTGGACGCTCAAATTCTTCGGCTACGTGCGCATGGCTCGTGAAGTATTGCCGATCATGCAACAACAGGGGAATGGCGTCATCATCAATGTCATTGGCACCGGCGCTCTCAAACCGATGGGCAGTTACATGATCGGCGGCGCTGCGAATGCGGCGCTGAATCATTTCACCAAAGCGCTGGCCGACGAAGGCGCAAAACGCGGCGTGCGCGTCGTAGGTGTCAACCCGGGGCCGATTCTCACTGAACGATTAGAAAAGTTTCTCTCGACCTTCGGCGCAGGGAACAGCCGCGAAGAAGCACTGAAGAAGATGACCCCGCTCGGCCGCGTCGGTCAATCAGAAGAAGTCGCCGACCTTCTACTGTTCCTCTCCTCTGAACGCGCAGCCTTCATCCACAGCGCAAACATCACGATTGACGGTGGGGCGAATCCTGGCCTGATGGGGTGATGAGCAAGCAATTAGGTTGTTTTTCGCGAAGACAGAGAGCGGTTGTCTAATTTATGTTAGGCCGCTCTACGCAGATGAAGAGAGAATTCCATACATGGTATTCGTCAGAGAATATAACGAACACGATGCGCTCCACGTAGAAGAGTGCATCGTGGCGCTGCAGGCGTTCGAGCAAACCCTCGACCCCAATCGCGTCGACGGGCAGTCGATTGCTGTACGGTATCGCGAGCACCTGCTGGGGGAGTGCCGTCGCAGTCAGGGGCGGCTCTTTGTGGCGGAGAGCGAGGAACGGGTCGTAGGATTTGTCTGCGTGCTGACGCACGAGGGCGAAGCGGAATTGCTTGAGGCCACCCCCGGTTATGCGTACATCACGGATCTGATTGTGTTGGCGCCCTATCGGGGTAGAGGAATCGGGCGAGCACTGATGAGGCGAGCGGAAGACTACACCTACGCGATGGGAGCAACGGTAATCAAAGTCGATGTGTTGGCCGCGAACCGAAATGCCCGAGCAAGCTATGAACGTCTCGGCTATCAAGAGCACGAAATCCGCTTGCAAAAGCGACTGGGATACACAAAAGGCTCTGCGGCCTAACACGGCCCGTCACCGCATCGCGGACCGGTGGCGGCTCTGCTTAAACTGAATGGACATGTTTGGGCCGCTCGCGCTGAGGGCAAGCGTTCGACAGACAATTGCCAGCCCGATTCAGGAGTTGTAGTCTCTGGATATGAGTATGGAGAACTGACATGCCGTGGGAAGATCCGATTGTAGAAGAAGTCCGCAAGGTGCGTGACGCCTATGCGAAGCGGTTCAACTATGACTTAGACGCAATCTATCGCGACTTGAAGGCGAAAGAGCGTCGAAGTGAACGAGTAGTGAAGCCGTGCCCAACTCAGCAAAAGGAGGCAACGAGTCCCACCCCAGTTGAAGACTTCAGCGACTTGCGCACCGAGAGATCCTGACGTGCTGGGAACCCTCTACATCGTCGCTACTCCTATCGGGAACCTCGAAGATATCACCCTACGCGCGTTGCGGATTCTTCAAGAAGTTGACTTGATCGCCGCTGAAGATACCCGCCATAGCAAAAAACTCTTAGCGCATTACCATATCAACACGCCGCTCACGAGTTATTACGACCATATTGAGACTGACAAGGCCCCGGCGCTCATCGCTCAACTACAAGCTGGGAAAAACATTGCCTTGGTCAGCGACGCAGGCACCCCCGCCATTGCAGACCCAGGCTATCGTTTAGTGAAAGGAGCCGCCGAGGCTGGCGTCGCTATTGTCCCCATTCCTGGACCGTCAACAGCCATAGCCTTGCTCAGCGTCAGCGGATTGCCCACGGACCGCTTCGCTTTTGAGGGTTTCTTACCGGCGAAACCAACACAACGTAGAAAGTTCTTGCAAAAGTTAAAAAATGAAGAGCGCACGCTCATTTTCTTTGAGTCACCGCACCGACTGCCCGAGACGCTTGCAGATATTGAAACGATCTTCGGCGATCGCCTAATCGTCCTAGGCCGCGAACTTACCAAAATGTTCGAGGAAGTGCAGCGGGGCACAGTCACGACGCTTCGTGCTGCTCTCCAAGATCGTGAGATCAAAGGTGAAGTCGCGCTGCTGGTGGCAGGCTCGCACGAGCCGCGTCAAGAAGAGGCCGTGCTTCCGCTTGTGGAAGAGGTGCAGCAACTCCTTGAGCAAGGCTTGTCGTTAAAAGAGATTGCCCACAGCCTCGGCGAACGAAGAGGCATGGCCAAACGAGAGATCTACGCCTTGGGTGTGCAACTGAAAGAGCGAGGAGAAGCATGAAGTGGGTTATGCTCCTGTGTGTGTTGCTCATCGTGACGGGCCGCCCAGCGTGGGGAGAAGAGGCTCCAGCGGCTTTCCACATCAAGAATGTGCATCACATTCTGTTAACAGTGAAAGAGCTGGACGCGTCGATCCATTTTTACCAAGACATTTTGGGCTTGTCTTTGGTTCATCGCTACAAAACATTTGCTATGCTGAACGCAGGGCCGATGGGCGTCTTTCTTAGCACTGTACCGTGGCCCTTTGACAAACAAGAAGCGCAGAAAGGCGCGGGCATCTTCCCGCATTTTGAGATTGACAATATGGACGCACTGATCGCTACGCTCCAAAAACATCACGTCACGATCTTACAAGAGCCCAAGTCCTACTCGTGGGGCAAGGAATGTTTCGCCCGTGACCCCGACGGCTATCAGTGGAGTTTTGTCGAGTTGCCCGCGCAGCAACAGTAAGGAGCAGAGTATGCCAAGGACGCAAACACCTTCACTTGGTCACTTGATGGGACTGCTATTCAGGGCGCACCCCTGGCATGGCGTTTCCATTGGGCAAGACGCTCCTAGAGTCGTGACGACGTACATCGAAATCGTCCCGACAGATTCGGTGAAATACGAAATCGATAAAGACTCTGGACTGCTCAAGGTTGATCGTCCGCAGCGCTACTCCAACGTGTGTCCCACTCTCTATGGTTTTCTCCCACAGACACTGTGCGCTGAGCGGGTTGGGAACTTCTGCGCGGAAAAGACGCAACGGACAGGGATTGAGGGCGACGGCGATCCGTTGGACATTTGCATTCTGACCGAGAAAGCTATCCCTCGCGGCGACATTCTGCTTCAAGCCATTCCTATCGGCGGGTTGCGTATGATCGACAGAAATCAGGCCGACGACAAAATCATCGCCGTCATGCAGGATGACGCGCTGTACGGCGGTTGGCGAGAGATCACAGACTGTCCGTCTACGTTGATTGAACGACTCAAGCACTACTTTCTCACCTACAAAGATGCGCCTGGCGCGCTGCTGGAGCGCCGTTGTGAAATCACCCACGTGTACGATAGCCGCGAGGCCTACGAGGTGATCGAGCACAGTCGCGAAGACTACAGAGAAAAATTCGACGATCCCGAAGGACATTTTGCCGCACTGTTGGGCAGGTAACGGTGTTGGGTGGCGCCAGCATCAGGATGAGAATGCCGCTCGCGCCCTTATCGGTTAGGCTGAAAATATGAGAGAAGATGCGCTGCCGGTTGTTGCAATCGCTACCTTCCTTGCCGTCGCTGGCGTCTATCACCTTCTGGTGCCCACTCACTCGGAAAAGGTTCTTTCCAAGGCCGGCCCAGTTCGCGTTGTCGGCGCCGGCCTTTCACTGCTTGGTGGGTGGTGCTTGTTCTTCCCTGTGCACGTTTCGTATTTGGTCGGGGTTCCCACTTTGCTGTCAGGTTTGGCTCGCTTGTTCTTTCCTGTCCGCATGATTGCCGTTAATACATGGACATCGCGTTACGGACATGGTTTTCTTATGCTTCTTGGAGCACTCGGTTGTGTGTTGTTGCTTGTGACTTAACTGTCGATCTCAGCGGACGGTTCTATCGCGCGCACTCGTGCTCAGAGGGTGGAGTGCTGAGAGCTGCCGCTTAAGCAGGTGAAAGGGGAATCTCATCATGGCGCGACTCGGCGTAGCACTCGGTGGCGGCGGTTTATCTCCAACGGAAATAGTTGACTGCGTAAAGCTAGCAGAAGAATTAGGGTATGAATCCGCCTGGGTTGTCGAAGGACATGGTGGCGACCAGTTTTCTATTTTGACCGCCTGCGCTGTGCAAACGAAGAAGATTCTCCTGGGCACGGCGATCAGCAGCGTGTTCGTGCGTAGCGCTCCCACGATTGCAATGGCGGCGGCTTGCGTCGATTACTTCTCCAATCAACGCCTGATTCTCGGGCTAGGATCGAGCCACAAAGTTCAAGTGGAGCCAGAACACGGCATTCCCTACGGCAAACCTGTACAACGCATCAAAGACACCGTAGCGATCATTCGCGCGCTCATACGCGACGGAGTGGCGTCGTATCATGGTGAGACTATCAATCTTGAGCGATTCGACTTGTGGTTCACACCGATCCGGCGCGAGTTTCCCATCTATGTCTCGGCGGTATTCCCGCAGATGCTGGAGACGTGCGGCGAGATCGCGCAGGGTGCGATTATGGTGTGGAGTACCCAAGAATCGGGTCGTAAAGCCGCCGAACACATCGCCATCGGGGCGCGGCGAACGGGGCGCGATCCCAAAGATATTGATATCGTCTCTTTGTTATCGTGTAGCATGTCAGACGATCGTCAAGAAGCGTATGAGCGCTTGCGTCCCGGTGCGGCATTTTATGCAGGCTTTTTCCCACGTTACAATCGGTTGATGGCGGAAAGCGGTTTCCCTGATGCAGCGCAAGCCATTCGGACCGCCTGGCAAAAAGGCGATCGTGAAGGCGCGGCCAAACTCGTGCCTGATGAACTCATCGAAGCACTCGGAGTCGCTGGCACCCCCGCCCAATGTCGCGAGCGTATCGAAGCCTACCGACACTCCGGCATAGCGCTACCGATTATCTTCCCGATCGGCAGCGGCGCCAACGCCGTGCAGCAGGTCATGGACACGCTGAGGGCATGTAAACCGTAGTCATAGAACATCGGGGTCAGGTCTTCCAATCACCCATTCTTCTTTCTCCCTCCTCCCCGAATCTCCTCGCTGCACCAATGCAAGACCTGACCTTTTTTGATTTGCTTGTGACAGACCTGCTACGCTATGGAGGATAACACGGTCGGGTGAACGAGCGCCGTACGGCAATGTCACAAAATGAGCGGCCTCGATCGTCACCGTACATCGTGCTGTTAGGGAGGACAGCCGAGGATGGGTATCCACCATTTCATTGGCCGTGAGCGGGAATTACGGGAGTTGCGCGCGGCCTTTAATGAAGTCTGTACAGGTCAAGGGCACCTGATCTTTTTGGAGGGCGAGCCTGGCATTGGCAAGACGCGCACCGCTCAGGAGTTCGCGCTTGTGGCGCACCAATGTCAAGCCCTAGTGCTGGTTGGTCGCTGCTATGAAGGTGAAGGTGCGCCTCCCTATTGGCCGTGGGTGCAAATCGTCCGTGCGTATCTGGCGACACACGAGGCAACGGAGGTCCGTCAACACTTGGGCGCCGGAGCCGACGATATCGCGCTCGTCATTCCCGAGCTTCGTTCGTATGCGCCTGACGCGCCGTCGCCCGCACTCGTCGTCAGGGACCAGGAGCGGTTCCGCTTCTTCGACAGCTTTACTGCTTTTTTGCAAAACGTCGCCAAGGAGCAACCCCTGGTCCTCATTCTTGATGACCTACACTGGGCGGATGCGCCATCCCTGCTGTTGTTACAACATCTGGCTCAAGAACTGAGTCAGCTCAGAATTTTGCTTATTGGCGCACAACGCAATGCGCCTTTGCCGCCCACGCATCCGCTCGCGCTCGCACGGGGAGATATTGTCCGGCGGGCAGAGGCGCACAGCATGTCCCTCAAGGGGTTCAGTGAAGAGGAGGTGGCGCATTTTATCGAAGTGGTCACTAACCAAATCCCTTCTCCCACTTTGACGGCCACTCTTTATCAGCAAACTGAAGGGAACCCCTTCTTTGTCTCGGAACTTGTGCGCTTGCTGACTGCTTCGGGAGAACCGCTGCCGGTTTCTCGTCAACAAGTGCTCTCAACGCTCACGTTACCGCATCGTGTGCGCGAGGCGGTCCTGCGACGGTTGGTCTCGTTGTCAAAGCAATGTCGAGAACTGTTGAGCATTGCCTCCGTCATCGGACGCGAATTTGATGCACATGTTCTCGGAGCCGCGCTCGCAAAGCCTCCCTTTCGCATGGCAGAACCGGGCGTGTTAGAGGTGATAGATGAAGCCGTTACCGCGCGTCTCATTATCCCGACTTCCGAAATGAGGCTCACCTATAGTTTTTCTCACGCCTTGATTCGTGAGACCTTGTATGAAGACCTGCCCGCGGGGCGCCGTGTGCGCCTTCATCAACGCATTGGCGACATTCTTGAAGAGCGGTTCCGCGCAAGCGTGGAGCCGCCCTGGGCCGAACTGGCGCATCATTTTTTTCGCGGCTTGGCGGAAGAAGGCAACTTCGAGAAAGCCGTCGACTATGCCTGCCGCGCAGCGACGCACGCGAGGGCAAGCCTTGCCTACGAGGATGCCGCCTTTCATTATGAGCAGGCCCTGCAGGCCCTGGAGTCGCGGCCAGGGCGCGAAGCCCAACGGTGTGAATTGCTGCTGGAGCTGGGGCAGATGCGACGCCAAATCAGCGATCTGACCTCAGCAAAAGAAACCTATCAAAAGGCTGCCGATTTGGCGCGCAAGCTCGCGCCGCAGGTCGGCAAGCTGCGCGCCGTGACGTTGCTGGGCCGCGCCGCACTCGGCTTCGCTGGCGAGTGGATCTCCACCGTTGGTATGGTGGATTATCCGGTAGTCGCTCTCATCAAGGAAGCTTTACTCACACTTGGTGAAGGCGACCCGGCCTTGCGCGCTCGACTGCTTGCCCGTCTGGCTATGGAGCTGTGGTTTAGCGCGCCCCAGGATCACAAGGAGCGGCTCATGCACGAAGCCGTGAGTTGCGCGCGGCGCAGTGGCGATGACACGGCGTTAGCCCATACGTTGCACATGCACAACTTCGTGCTGTGGGACCCCAGGAACGTAAAGGAGCGACTCAACCAGGGAAGCGAAATCGTCGCCTTGGCGACAAGAGTGGGCGACCGAGCTCTCACGCTAGAGGGGTACAGTTGGCGCATTAGCGGGTTACTGGAAAAAGGCGACCCCACTGCGCTTGACGCGGAACTCGCGTTGCATAGTCAGCTCGCGGAAGAGTGGCGCCACCCGCTCTATCGCTTACGGTCGATGTGGTGGGTCATCATGCGCTTGCTGCTCCGTGGTCGCTTCGCCGAAGCCGAGCAAGCGATCCAGCAAGGCCTCACCTTCGGACAGAAAGCCCAGTTCCCACAGGGCGCCCAACTTTTCTTTGGCGTCCAAATGTTCATGCTGCGCCGGGAGCAGGGACGGTTGCAAGAACTGGTCCCGTTAGTGAAGGGCGCAACGGAACAACCTTCGGAATTTCCGATTCTCCGGTACTGGCCTGCTGCGCTGTATAGTGAACTTGAAGACACGGGCAACGCCCGGCACGAGTTTGCGCGCCTCTCCGCGCAAGAGTTTACGGATCTGCCCCAGGACATCACCCGCCTGCTCGCCTTAGCCATCCTGGCGCAGACCTGCGCGTTTCTTGCGGATATGCCACAGGCGAAGAAGCTGTATATGCTCCTCTCGCCGTATGCCGCCTACAATATCGTTTATGGCAACGGCTTAATCTATCACGATCCCGTGGCGTATCATTTGGGACTGCTCGCCACCATACTCGGACGCTGGTCTGAAGCTGAGGCGCACTTTGAAGCTGCGACGACAATGACAATTCGTTTGGGCGCCTATCCACGGCTCGCGCATAGCCAGTATGCCTACGCACGCATGTTGCTCGCGCGCAACCGTGCAGGCGATAAAGCACGGGCCGAGGGCCTGCTGAAGCAAGCGCAGGCAACGGCGCAAGAGCTGGGCATGATGGGATTGGCGGAAAAGATTCTGCTCCTTGGGTCTCGTTTCTCTCTGCTAGCTGGCAAACCAGCAATCAACGACCGACACCCAGAAAGGAAACGGTCTCGCCCCTCACCCACTCAGCACTCAGCATCCCAGACCCAGCCCTCGATCTTTCGCCGCGAGGGCGACTATTGGACCATTGCTTATCAAGGAGTGATAGTTCGTCTCAAGAGCATTCGCGGACTCTACTACATCGCCCAACTCCTGCGGCATCCTCACCAAGAGTTTCATGTCTTCGATCTGGTTGATCTTCCGCAAATGGAAACCGGCTCACGAACAGAAGCCCGACCCTCCAGCACCTTAGAGCACCAACGGCGTTTATTGACGACCCATCACACGGAAGAAACGCTGCTCGATGTCCGGGCCCGGACTGCCTATCGGAAACGCTTGCGCGAACTTCAAGAAGAGCTGCACGAGGCCCAAACGTTCCAGGATTTAGGCCGCATGACAGAGCTACAACAAGAGAGGGAATTTCTCACGCATCAACTTTCCGCAGCGATGGGTGTAGGTGGACATCCCCGGCAAGCAGCGCCACAAGTCGAACGGGTCCGCGTCAATGTCACACGCGGCATCAAAGAAGCGATCCAGAAAATTGCTCCTCACAGTCCGCAGCTTGAACGCTATCTCTCCACCACTATCCGCACTGGATTGTTTTGCGCTTTTGCACCTGATCCTTTCACGCCTGTTTACTGGTTGTTTTAGTTTAGTCAATCAGGACTTTACCAATAATTTGTTAGGCGCCCGTTTAGTGTGCGCCGGACGCATCCCACGGCATTCCAGTTACATTGTTCCTCAAAAAGTTACGCCTAGAAAAGATCGAAAATCTGCAACTTGGGGCATACGCCACGACTGCTGTTGGCGCCCCATAAAGGAGTACGAATGCTTATGTCTCGGCGCCTATTTGTACGTTCGCTCGTCTTTCTCTTCACGACCTTCTTACTGTTCACAAAGCAAAACCTTGTTCTCGGAGCTGTCACCATCTCTCTCAGTCCGTCACCCATTGAGACAGTACCTATCAGTAGCACTCGACAATTTATGGCGCCGGTCAGTGGAACACCTACGACAACTGTTACATGGTCACTGACAGCGCCAGCGGGCGTCAATCCCAGTACAATCGGCACGATTGACGCCACAGGCAAGTACACAGCGCCGCCGAATCCTCTTCCTAACTTCGCTAGTCTCACGGTCACGGCGACCAGCGTGGCTGACCCTAGCGTCAGCGCCAGTACAACTGTCATCGTCCGTTACTCTATCCCGTGGCCCACCTCACTGACCCCTAACCCGCTGCCGTTTGGGCCGTTCACGCTCACGGTGAATGGCAGTCGGTTCGTGAATGGGGCCCAGGTGCTGTGGAACAATCAGCCGCTGACGACGAGCTTCATCTCGCCAAACCAACTCCTAGCGACTGGAGTCGCAGCCCAAGCCGGAGCCATCAACATTACCGTTGCGAACCCTGGTCCAGGCGCCGTGTCCTCGGTGTTGACGCTTACTGTCTCCTCCACTCTTTCCGTCACTGTCTCACCCACCTCGATAAGCCTGGCCCCAAATGGAACCCAACAGTTCCAAGTCACGGTCGATGGCGTCCCCATTCCGATGTACACCCAAACCGACGTGCAGCAACTGGCGAAAGCCTTTACCCGGATGGATATACTCCAATCCAACCAACACGACGGGCCCCGGAGGCAACCCCAACTACTACCCCGGTCCCATGATCCCGGTTCCCGGTCGGCATGACACCTCCGCGAAAACCGTGCTGGGTCAACCCATTCTCGCCAACCAGAGCGCGCAGCAAGACCTAGACAGCGCTCTGGATATTATCTTCAGCCACCCAAACATTGGGCCGTTCGTCACCACTCGCCTGATTCGCGCCCTCGTGATCAGCAACCCCAGCCCGGCGTATATCACCACCGTCGCGCAGGTCTTCAACGGCGGCAACGGCAACCCTCGCGGCGACATGCAGGCAGTGCTGACGGCGATCTTGATGCACTCCGAGGCTCGCAACGACACGCCGCCAATAAAGTCATGTCGACCGCTACTGCCCTCAATCCCTTGCTCAAGTCCGCCTCCGGAAGCGCCTCATTCCCCAAGCCGTTTCCATCAACCTCAATCGGGGCGCAACTTCAGGATATTGCCCGTATCATCAGCTTCAACTCGCAACTCAACGTTGGGCGACAAGTCTTCTTCTGCAGCCTGGGCGGGTTCGACACTCACGGCGGACAAGCCTATCAGCAGTGGGACATGCTGCAGCAAGTGAGTAAAGCGCTCGACGCCTTTTCCGCAGCGATGAGCGCTTGGGGGCTCGATCAACAAGTGACCGCCTTTACCATGTCCGACTTTGGGCGGACTCTGCAACCCAGCGGCACCGGCTCGGACCACGGCTGGGGCAGTCACCATCTGATTCTTGGCGGGGCCGTGCTCGGAGGAAAAATTTACGGTCGTTTCCCGCTCATGACGAACTACGGTAACTTCAACGCCACAGCAGATGACTACGCCGACACACGCGGCACGATGTTGCCGAGTACGGCGCTCGTGCAATACGGGGCGACCCTGGCCAAATGGTTTGGCGCCACCGACGCGCAGTTAGATACGATTTTCTCTCAACTCGCCAGCTTTGCAGTTCGCGCTCTCGGTTTCCTGGGATAGACGGGCACGGGGCGGAAAGAGCGCATCCTCATGTCTTCCGCCTCACCTTCTCGCGTCCCTCACCTTTTCGCCTCCTCGTAGCCCATCTCCTGCCCTGATACCGCACGCCCATTATCAGCTAGATCTAGCAACTTGTTGCTATTGGTGGCAACATGCTAGGGCTAAAGAAAAGAGGGAACTTAAGGACTGTGAGACAAAACCTAAAAACGAAAGTCGAAGAGCCTGTCATTGCGAGGAGTCGCAGACGACGAAGCAATCTCGCAAGTGCCGAAAAAACTGGGCCAAGATTGCTTCGCTATGCTCGCAATGACACCTCCAACCTTTTGGCCTACTGGAGGAGTTTTGTCCCATAATCCTAAGGGATCAGATCTTGCAATTGCGCATTTGCAGACGTCGAGGATCAGCGAAGGGGAAATAATACTAAATTGCAAGACCTGACCCCGTTTCATGCAAGGAGGAAAGGCAATGTTGGATGAAAGCGAAACACACGCCGAGCGCATTCCCAGTGACTCCACGTCTACCCTTGCACAGTTTCAAACAGACCTTCGCATTCTTAAGGCAGAAGTCGACTCGCTACAGATTCACGTACTCTCCGCTGCAAAACCGTGGTACCTTCAAATCTCAACCCTTGTCTCGGTTATTGCGTTGGCGTTTTCATTTGGGACGACTTACGTGTCCCATCAGCACACTGCGCAGCAAGATCAGCAAGCAGCTCGCGCCGCGCTACGGGCTCTACTGCAACGAGTGACGGCGCTGCCAAAGGAGAATTTTGAGCTCTTTGAGAAATACCAAGGAAAACCAACTGCCGCCTCACAGTTATCGTCAATGATTAATGGGGAGAACACCATCCTGGCTACGCAAGCTATTGAGCTGGTGAATGAGCTTGGAGATCGTGTGAGTTCAAGTGAGCTTTTCGCAGCAAGTAATGCTGCGGGCCAGGCGGGCATGTTTCAAGACGCAGCGCGATTGCTGGAGTTAGCAGACGCACGCGCCAAGAATTTCTCCGACGCCGTTGCAGCCCTTCGTGTTCGTGCTGCACAAGCATACAACTTGCACGATCTGTCTACTGGACAACGCCTTTTCAATGACGCCTTGAGCGTGTTCAGCCGGTTCCCGGTAGGGAATCGTGATTTGGAGGAGTTTACCCATTTCTATACGGAAAACTTCTGGGCTCAAGCCGAAATGAACGCAGGAAGATGTCAGGAGGCAGCGTTGCATATCCAGGCGGCTGCCGAGTACACGAAAAACTTAATGGAGCCGATCAAAGGTCAGGTGACAGCGATTCTGAACGAGACGAGGACCGCTGTCAGTCAGCGGTGTCCTCCAGGATGATCTGTGCGGGGGTCAGGTCTTGCAATCCAGCATTTGGTCGCAACTGAGGCTTGGACGTTTACCCTCATTAACATCCGCATTTCTTCCCGAGATCTGGAAAAGTTGCAAAAGCGAGTCATTATGGAAGGAGCGCCGTACCAGACGAAGTGAGAGCACATGACTGATCATGCCGGTATACAACGCATCCACGGTTATTGCGGCCTCTGTATCGCCCGTTGTGGCGCGGTGGCGACCGTAGAAGAAGGCCGCTTCACTCGTCTTGACCCCGACCCATCGCACCCGACCGGGCAGGCAATCTGCGCCAAAGGGCGGGCGGCGCCGGAACTGGTTTATCACCCGGAACGGCTGACGCATCCATTGCGGCGCACCCACCCGAAGGGCGATGCCGATCCAGGCTGGGAGCGGATTAGTTGGGACACGGCGCTTGATCTGACCGCCGCTGCTATGCGTCGGATCGCGAACCAGTATGGGCCAGAGGCTGTAGCCTTTAGCACCTCCTCTCCCTCTACAACTGCGATTGCGGATTCCATCGGTTTCATTCGGCGGCTGATGAACGCCTTCGGCACGCCTAATGGCGTGACCAGTCTGGATGTGTGCGGTTGGGGCCGCGGCTTTGCCACTCGCTATGCCTACGGCGTTGGCAGTGTCGCTACTGGCGGCGCGGGCGGGGCTATGCCCGACATCGCCCAGAGCGGCTGTCTGATCCTGTGGGGCTACAATCCCAGCATCTCCCGCCTAACGCACGCGACCGCGGCGGTCGAAGCGCGGAAGCGCGGCATGCGGCTGATTGTGATCGATCCACGCCACGCTGGCCTCGCCAGTAAGGCGGATGTCTGGCTGCGGGTGCGCCCCGGCACGGACGGCGCGCTCGCCCTCGGCCTTGCCAATCTATTGATCCAGCACGACTGGTACGATGCCGACTTCATACGCACCTGGAGCAATGGCCCATTGCTGGTGCGCGCGGATACGGGGCGAATGCTAACAGCCTGTGATCTAACGGCGAGCGGAGACGCGCGCCAGTATCTCGCTTGGGACGCAACAGCCGCACGCCTTGTTACGTATGACGCCTCAATGGGACGCTACGATGGCGACACTACGAAGCTAGCACTGGACGGCGAGTATCGAATCCCTACTGCGCAGGGTGAGGTGATCTGCCAACCGGCGTTCGCTCTCTACGCTGCATTGTGTCGACGATATTCGCCAGAGGTCGTGGAGGCGACGTGCTGGATTCCCCGCGCGCAGTTGGAGGAAGCCGCGCGGCTCATTTGGCAATCACGTCCTGTCTCCTACTACGCCTGGAGCGGGCACGAGCAACACGCCAATGTGACCGAGACAGCGCGCGCCATGTCACTGCTGTATGCGCTGACCGGGTGCTTCGACGCACCTGGCGGTAATGTGCTGCTGCCTGCCGTACCTTCTGCGCTAATCACTGGCGAGGACCTACCGGCGGCGCAACGGATGGCTCCGGCGCTGGGGGCGGCAGAACGTCCACTCGGACCAGCCCGCTGGAACAACGTCACCGCTGGGGATTTATACCGGGCGATCTTAGAGAGTACGCCCTATCCGGTGCGCGGCTTGATCGGCTTCGGCTCCAACATGCTGCTCTCGCACGCTGACGGCGGCTATGGGCGCAAAGCGCTTGCGGCGCTTGAGTTCTATGCTCACGCTGATCTGTTCCTGACTCCAACCGCCGCGCTCGCCGATGTAGTGTTGCCCGTCGCGTCGGCCTTCGAGCGCGAGGCGTTGAAGATCGGTTTCGAGATTAACACCGAAGCACAATCGCTGATCCAGCTCCGTCAGGCTGTCGTGCCGCCACCAGGGGAGGCGCGAGCAGATACCGAGATTGTCTTCGACCTTGCCAACCGGCTTGGACTTGCAGCGCAGTTTTGGAACGGCGATATCGAAGCCGCGTACCGTCACCAGCTCTCGCCTTCAGGCGTCACCCTGGAATCGGTGCGCGCGCGAGCGGAGGGCGTGCGTGTGCCACTGCAGGTGCGCTATGCCAAACATGCCGAGCCCGATACGCAGGGCCATCCGCGTGGTTTCGCCACACCATCGCGCCGGATAGAAATCTATTCCGAAACTTTCCTGGAGCATGGGTACGCCCCGCTGCCTGATTTCGCCGAGCCTGCCATCGGCCCTGTGGCGCAGCCGGACCTCCTTGCGCGCTTCCCGCTGGTGCTGACCTGCGCAAAGCCTTCGCTGTTCTGCCAGAGTCAGCATCGCGCCCTGCCCAGCCTGCGTCGGCGCGCTCCCGATCCAACAGTGATGCTGCATCCGGAAGCAGCGCAAGCGCGCCGGATTGCCCAGGGCGATTGGGTCACGATCGAAACACCGGACGGCAGCGTGCGCGCCCGTGCACATCTCGACGCGAACCTCGATCCACGTGTGGTGGTGGGCGAGCATGGTTGGTGGCAGGGCTGTACAGCTCTCGGCGCGTCAGCCTACGATCCATTCGGTCCGGCGGGCGCCAATTTCAATCTGATTATCGGCGGCGCCACGCGCGACCCCATCAGCGGCACGGCATCGCACCGCGCCTATCTGTGCGAGATTCGACCCGTTGCACAAGAAAGAGAAACATAAGGGATCAAAAGAACACACGGGTCAGGTCTTCCAGTCACGCATTTGAAAGATTTGAGGATTGGCGGAAGGAGAAGAATGCTAGATTGCAAGACCTAACCCCTTTCTCTACTGTCCTACTTTCCATTCACCGAGAACGCCAACAGCACGTTCCCACTTAAGCCGCCGAACTGCCCGTAGCCGGAATTGGTGTAGACAAGGCCATCGACAATCGTGGGCCCCGACGAATCGAACGAGCCGCCGTTGGCCTTGACGCCGTTGACTGTTTGATAGTCCTGCGCGGCGTTGTGATCCCACAGCACCTTGCCGTCTTTAGTGGAATAGGCCCGAAAATGACTGTCGACCGAGCCCGAGAACACGACCCCGGGAATCGCAGAGATCGCTGCGGACTGCGCCGGGCTGCAGTTTTTGCGGTCGCCGCAGCCAGGAGGTGGGGTAGACCAGGCTTTTTCACCATTGGCAAGACGAAACGCATGGATGCCTCCGCCCACTTTGGAATCGAGCACGGCAACCGTGCCCCGCTCGGGGTCGCTCGTCGGGGTCATGCCGATATCAGACACCGCCACGTACATGAATTCGTTATCCGCGGCAGAGCCCCATTGCACCCCGCCAGCGATGCCGCCCTTCCCCGCGCGCGCCTGCCAGAGCAACTTCCCGCCGTTGTCAGGATCAAGCGCATACACGACGCCCGATTTCTGTCCGGCCATAAGCACGCGTTTCCCATTTGGCATCTTCTGCAAAATTGACGATGACGCAAAATCGAGATCCGGTCCTTTGGCTTTCGGACAATTCGTCTCATCCCTGGAGTCGCACGCCACGTTCCAGGCGTCGTTGGGTAAGAATTGCTGCGACCAGAGCAGCTTCCCGGTTTTCAGATCAAAGGCCACAAACGCGTCGCTGGTTTTCGTGGCCGGGTCTGCGTAGTTATCACCGGTGGTGACATAAATGCGTCCGCCGTCTGGATCGATGGTCGGTGATGACCAAATCGAAGCACCAGCCGGGCCAAAGATGTTGACTCCCAACGAATTCTTTCCCTTGGGTTTCGGTTTGTCCAGAATCGTGTAAGTCTTCCAAATCTGCTTGCCCGTGGCGGCGTCAAGCGCCACCAGATTCCCGCGAAACGTGCAACACTCATAGCGGCCATCGGCAGCGGAGGCCTCTTCCAGCGACGTCACCGGCACATACAACCGTCCATTATGAAACTTCGGGGAGCCTGTTACCCGCGAGATGGGATGCGTATCAACTTTCGTCGACCAAATCTCGGCGCCAGTCTTTGCATCCAAAGCATGGACGGTTGCTGAAACATCACCAAAGAAAGCGACATACTTCGGCGGGTTCGAGTTGGGCAGACGTTCGATGCTGATAGCGGAACGCACCCCGGTGGGATTCTTAATCGCCCAATAGAGACACCCGGTCTTCGCGTCAAGCGAGTAGACTTGCCCACGTAAAGTGCCGACGAATACACGCCCCCCCATCACCGTCGGCTGAGACGCCACCGTACCAGCCGAATAGCCGAAGGCCCATTTTACCTTGAGGTTGGGCACCTGCTCCGCCGTCAAGTTGGCGCGCTCCGCCGTTTGCACACGAGTATTCCACAGATTGGAGCCCCAGCCATTCCACTGGGGCGCACGGTCGGAAAGCGTGAACTCGCCAGGTGCATTCGGACAGAAATTGGTAATGGTGGCCTTGAGTTGATCTTCGCCAAACTGTTTGCCGGTGATAAATTCCGCCACGGCGCGACGTTCGGCGTCCGCCATGCCCATGCCAAGAAACACCATCGGCCCGGTTAACAAGGCGTCGAGCACTTCTTCAGGACTCTTGACCTTTAACGCTTGCAGTTGTGGGGCGCGCGCTATCCTGCCGTTGTGACAGGTTGCACATTTCTCATCATAGACCTTCGATCCATCCACACTCGGCCCGGCATGAGGCGACTGCATGGGCTCAGCCCACACCGCAATCCGTGCGTCTAGCAGAAGCAGTCCTGCATACACAATCACGGCTAGGGACGACCGCCATAGCCCCTTGCCTAACACAGCAAATACACAACGACGTTGCACCATCTCACCCTCCTTTGCTTTTCGCTTTGCAGGAAAAAAATTGTTCTTCAGTACATTGAGTAAGCCGCGCGTGCTGTCAAGGGTGCATCTTCTCCGTAAAAAATTGCTCGCCGTTACGCCATCGTTGGACCGCATCAGGCATGTCCAGCACACGCGCCAAGGCATGACTGAGGTCATAGGAGCCGCCATCCAGATTGGCCTTTTTTACACCATCACTCAGACCATTCAGCACAGCGTTGCCCATGAGAAAGGCGTGGGCATCGGCTGGCACTTGGCCGATCGCCGTCGTCTGGCCGTACGCTTGCTCGCAGGCTTCACGTTGAAGCGAATTCCATCCGCGACACTTGAGCGGACGTGCGGAGTATGCCAGACATTGATTGTCTCGCAGCAACGGACACGGTAGCGGAGCCTGTTCTGACTGTGCAGCAGGAGGGGTGCGCTGCGCGCAACGTTGGGAAACACGCTGCCGCAGCGCGGTCAATTCTTCCGGAGCCAGGTGTTCTTGCAACCAGGCCCCTAAATGCACTGCTTCAGCAGCCGTGACCAAAACGGTTGGCAAATAGCAACAGAAAGCGCAGCCCGCTCGACATGCTCGACGCTCGCGCTCGGGCGAGCGGTCGATCATCGCATCGGCCCACGCATGCGCATTGGCGACAGCGACGGCCACTGATGCAGAATCACTAGCAGTGCGCAGCGCCGCCGTCGTCTCATGATATTGCGCCGCATAGGCGGACAACTCCGCACTCGCTAGCGCAGGCAACCCTTGCGCTTCAAGATCGGCCAATGCCTGTTGGACCTCTTCCGGCGAGGAGGCTCGTTGGAGTTGGCCTTTGAGCCCTTTGATTAGTGAAGGGTTAAATTGCAGCGCTTTCGATTGTGGCGACAGACCGGATCGTTCACCAGCAGCCTTGGCTTGCCGTCTGCGCTCAGCGCGATTCATGGAAACGTCTTTCTCCAGTCAATAGTCTTTAGGCAATAAACTCCGCCGACGGATGCGCCCGGGGATAATCGCGCAGATATTGTAAAAACTTCGCCAGCGCTTTGTCACTTCTCGTGAGTGTTCCAGGCTTGAAGTGAATGGTCTGCATGATTGGTACGTCCTCGCGCACGACTTTCTTCTCAAGATCCAGAGCGAAGTTGAGAAACGTCTCATTCGCCTCCGCGTCTCCATCCGCTTTACGAGCCGCAACAATCATGTAGGTTTTGGTTCGCCCCGGTCGCGGCAGGCCGAAGGGCGCGAGGAAACCAAACCAGCGCCCATCGAACACGCTGCTTTGATAGAAAATAGTCGTGCCGTAGATGCCGACGCGATATTCAATCGGCTCGCCGTTAGCGTGTTTTCCCTTGAAGTCGTACAACATCGAGTGATCTGTCCACTCGATCTCCTCGTCAGGGTCTGCTTGGTCAAAGGTCACGTTGTGCAACGCCTTAATGTGTTGCAGGTCCGGCGTATTACAACAGATGACCCATGGATCAACCGGTAAAAGCGCGTCAAAGGCTGCGACTTTCACCACCAACTCTTCATCCGGATAGGGAAAATCAGGAATGTCAAACCACGGCTCTTCGCCGTTGAACGCCCAAATGAGGCCGTGCTTCTCAGCAGTGGGAAACTTAAAGAGGCACGCGCCAGGAGGCGGCGGGTCTCCAATCCCGGTCTTCACGCATACGCCGTCGTGATCATACTGCCAATGATGAAACGCACAGCGAACCGTATTGTCTTGTACATCGCCCACCGACAGATCAGCGCCCAGATGTGGGCAGTAGGCGCTCAGCACATGCGCGACCCCGTGTGTATCACGAAAGATGATGACGCGACCATCGAGGAAATCGACGCCAAGCACTTTGCCTACTGGAACTTCGCTCGTAAGACACAAGGGAAACCAAGATTGAGAAAACAGTCCGTGCTCGCCTTCCGCTGGGATTGAGCGACCGAGCACGCGTCGGCGCGTGGACGGCGACGAGGCCGACGCGTTTGGAAAAGATACGGCGCTACTCATACCCGCCTCCTTTAGCGCACTGATTTTCCTCTTTGTCAGGAAAGAGCGCAAGAACCAGAGCGCGCCGCACCGTCGGCCGCCGTTGAGTAGGGTCTTTTCATTTTTGTCAGTTGCCCATAAGGAGAAGAAAAAGGAGGCGTACCTTCATGAACGTACAAGAGACCGTTGAACAACTGTGGCAAACAACGCAGCGCTGGGCGCCGCCAGCTGCAGCATTGCAGAAAACGCTGACCCTCGCCGACGCCTACCGTGTCCAGCTCGGTGTACTCTCACACTGGCAGGCAACAGGCGAAAAACTCGGCGGCTGGAAAATCGGCCTGTCCGCGGAAGGAGCACGCAAGATGTTCAATCTCTCCGCCCCTATAGCGGGGTATCTCCTTGCCAGCCGTCAATTCCCTAGCGGACAGACATTCACACACGCCGCGCTCGGCAGACCCATCATCGAATCTGAGTTGTGCTTTACAATTGGTCAGCGGTTGGTCGGCCCCGGTGTCACGCGAGAGCAAGTGCTGGCCGCTGTCTCTGCTGTGGCCCCCGCGTTTGAAGTCGTGGACATGCGCGCGGACATGCGCGCAGATATGCCGCTAGGCGTCGCGGATGATGTGGCCCAATGGGGCTACGTGACTGGCGCCGCCCTCTCGCCGTACCCAAAACAACTTGACCTGGGGCAGGTGCGCGTGGAGATGAAAAGAAATGGCGACACTGTTGAACAGGTTGTTGGGAAAGACGTGATCGACAATCAGCTTGATTCGATTGCTTGGCTCGCAAATCATTTGGCGGAGTACAGTCTCGCGTTGGAGCCAGGGCAACGCATCATGAGCGGCTCTTTCACAAAGCCGACGCCGATCGCCAAAGGTGATCGGTGGGAGTCCGCCTTTTCCGGCGTGGGCGCGGTGACGGCTTCGTTTGAGTGAAGAGAAAGACGAAAGCAAGGGCTGTGGGTGCGTCTTCCGCACCCTGCTCTTTACAAGAAAACGATTACGCAACTTTAGACAGCAGCGCCCCAGGCCTATAATCCAGCGATTGCGCTAATGCATCGGCCTCACTCGCAGACATGTTTTGCGTCACCTGTTCGTAATTGGTGGAACTGGCAGTGTCCCTTGCAGCGACAGTCAGCGCCCGGCGATTGGCGACACTTAATGTAGAATATGGAGAATAGACAGAAGGAGTCGATCCGACTCCGGATACCCCTCACGCAGTCATCGAGTTCCTCCTAGGCGACTTTATTTAATACTTGACCAGGTTGGTAATTGGGCGACTTGGCCAAATCTTCGGCGGCGTCAGCAGTGAGTTCGGCTTTTACATAGTCGCCATTCTCAACACGTTCTTTCACCTGGTCGAGTAACTCTTGGCGCAGCGTGGACGATCCTCCCGCTGCTTGTACGGCGCGGAAGACATCTTGGATAGGAGTCGGGGCTAGGCTGGAAACGGCATTGATGCTTGCCATAACGAGTATCTCTGTGGGGTTTATCGGCAGCGCATCCCCATTCTTTAGTCTCCGCCCTTGTCTTTATCCTCACGAACGGCGTTCTCCACCTTGCAACTTAAAATTGTCCCACGTCACAATGGTCTCTGGCGTAAAGACGATCCAGCGACGTGTCGATCCGCTCGCCGTCGCCGTAAAAGGCAGGGGATCAGCAACTGGCGGTTTTCCATGTCCACCGTTGTATTTCTTCCCCATTTGCGTCTGCACCACGGTGAGGTGAGGCTCAACCTTTTCCGCAGCGGCGTCTTCAAGCACCTGCGCGGTTCCTAGCATCATGATGCCTTGCAACTCGGGAAATTTTTCATTGCGATCCACTAAGACCGTGCAATTGGGATTCTGACGAAGGTTGATCACTTTTTGCCCGCGTCCATGCGTGTAGATTTTTCCACCTGCCCAGCCGAACCACATGGGCGTCAGGTTGATGCGCTTTCCCGGGCCTACAGTCGCGATGCGCATATTCCATTCGGTCAAGAGAATTTCGTCCAACTGTTCAGGGGCCAGTGCGATTGCTTTCGTGATACCCATGGCTTCTCCTTTTTGTCTGCAACGTTCACAAATTTCTATACGCTTCCGCGAGAAGCAACTCCACTGCGTGACTTCTCCCCTAGCGCCTTTCTAGCCTTGTCGACGGCCTTTCGCTATTTTTCCAAAAGAAGACCAACTGAGGAGCTGCTCTCTCATCATGAAAGCTATGACAGTACACATTCCCGGTCCCATCGCAACCCAGCCGCTCACGCTAGTCGATCTCCCGACCCCCGAGCCAAAGCGAGGCGAAGTCTTAATCGCAGTTGAAGTCTGCGGCGTGTGCCGCACGGATTTACATGTTGCTGAAGGAGACTTGCCTCCGCATCGCAGTCCTATCATACCGGGGCATGAGGCGGTGGGGACGGTTTTGAGGCTGGGGCCGGGCTCTGGACGAATTGTCAAAGAAGGCGATCGCGTCGGCGTGGCGTGGCTGCATGCGTCGTGCCGCGTGTGCACCTATTGCCAGCGGGGAGAAGAAAATTTGTGTACGGCGCCGCGCTTTACAGGGTACGACGAACACGGCGGCTATGCAGAGTTTCTCACCGCTCCGGAAGAATTCGTGTATCCCCTGCCTTCTGGCGTTTCTTCGGCGCAGATTGCTCCACTGTTATGTGCGGGCATCATCGGCTACCGGGCGCTGCAACGGAGTGATATTCGTCCGGGGCAACGGCTTGGTCTGTACGGCTTTGGCGCTTCTGCTCACATTGTGATCCAAGTCGCGCGCTATTGGGGCTGTGAAGTGTACGTCGCCACCCGAGGAGACCGTCATCGAAATCTCGCTCGACAAATGGGAGCAGTCTGGGTTGGTGAAGCCACTGACACCTCTCCCGAGAAACTGCACTCCGCCATCATTTTCGCACCCGCAGGTGAATTAGTGCCTGTTGCATTAGAGGCTCTCGATCGGGGCGGCACGTTGGCGCTCGCGGGCATTTACATGACTGACGTACCGGCGCTCAATTACACAACTCATCTCTTTTATGAACACAATATACGCAGCGTCACCGCTAATACCCGGCAAGATGGGAGAGAGTTGCTGGAGTTAGCGAAAACGATTCCCTTGCAAACGCATATCGAAGAATTCCCTCTGGAAAAAGCGAACGACGCGCTGTATCGCCTGCGACACGACCAAATCAATGGCGCAGCGGTGCTGCGGGTCGCTGACGTGTAAGAGACTGGACAACTTCACCCTGCCCGCCTATGCTCCCTTTAATTTTACATCCGAGAAATCTCTCGAGAGAAGGGAACCATCCATGAATAAAAAGGTTGTACTCGCTGGTCTCGTCTCCTTCTGCGCCGTTGGGCTGTGGGTGATCACTGAACCACAATCGCAGGAATCCACAAAGGAAGGGGCGGTGAAGAAATTATCAGCGCCGCGCATCGCGCCACTGGCTGAGAAAGAGTGGAATGAAGAACAACGCAAAGAGCTAGAGCCTTTTTATAAGGAGGGCCAGGTCTACAATGTAGTAGGCACGCTGGCGCGCCATTGGGCGGCCTACAAGAAGTTTATCGTCTGGGCCCGGCACGTTCTGGGTGATACCTCGACCTTGCCGCCGCGAGAGCGGGAACTGCTGATTTTGCGCACCGGATGGCTGTGTCATGCGGAATACGAATGGGGTCAACATGTTGTGATCGGTAAGAAGGCGGGGCTCACAGACGAAGAGGTGACCCGCATCAAAGAAGGCCCAAACGCCAAGGGCTGGGCGCCGTTCGACGCCACGTTGCTGCGCGCTGCTGACGAGCTACACAAAAATGCTGTCATCAGCGATAAGACCTGGGCAGCCTTGAGTAAACGCTACAACACTGAACAGCTCATGGACACCGTGTTTGCGGTGGGGCAATACACCCTCGTGTCCATGTCGCTGAACAGCTTTGGGGTCCAACTGGACAAAGGAGTCAAGGGCTTCTGAGCAAAATGGGCGAAGCCCTACGCTCTTCAGACCAAGAGGCCATTACGTATGAGTTGGCAAAAAGAAGTCGAAGGGATCGCACAGCGAAGACGGCTGGCTCAGGAGCTTGGCGGCCAGGAAGCGGTCGCCCGTCAACATGCACAAGGACGCCTGACGATTCGTGAACGGATTATCGGTCTCATCGATGAAAATTCATTCCATGAACAAGGTCCGATCGCTGGCTACTCCGAGACCGATGAGCACGGAGAGTTGCGCTCTTTCACTCCAGGGAATTATATCCTCGGCTTCGCCAAAATTGATGATCGTCCCTGTGTCGTCGGCGGCGAAGATTTTACTTTGCGAGGCGGGTCCCCCACCCCGGCAGGACTGCGCAAAAGCGTCTACGCTGAGGAAATCGCTTATCAGTATCGAGTCCCTCTCATTCGCTTTCTCGAAGGCGGTGGCGGTAGTGTTCCTCGTGGCGGAGGAAAAAACTCGGGAGGAGACGGCGGCGCGCCAGTGAATGCAACGCCGCGCTTTCTGTCTGTTATGCAAGTGATGAGCGCCGTGCCGGTGGTGTCTGCCGCTGTTGGCCCGGTCGCGGGATTACCAGCCGCTCGACTTGTCGCCTCTCATTTCTCCATCATGACGCGTCACACGGCGCAGGTCATGATCGGCGGACCTGCCTTGGTCGAACGCGCCTTTGGTCGGCCCATCACCAAAGAGGAGCTGGGCGGCGCCGAAATCCATCTGCAAAGTGGTGTGGTTGATAATGTCGCTGAAGATGAGCCGGGTGTATTTGCTCAGATCCGTCGCTTTCTCAGCTATCTACCAAGCAGCATTTGGGAAGCCGCGCCAGCGCTCCCCTGTGATGACGACCGCAACCGGCAAGAGCAAGCGCTGCTGAGTATCGTGCCCCGTAATCGTCGCCGCAGTTACTCGATGCGGCGGATCGTTGAGTGTGTGGTCGATCGTGACTCCTTTTTTGAAATGGCGGCTTTGTATGGCCCCTCACAAATTACTGGCCTTGCGCGTATGAATGGGCAGCCGGTTGGGGTGATGGCCAATGATCCCGACTGGTACGCCGGGTCCATGACCGCCGACGGCGCGCAGAAAGTGCGGCGGTTTGTTGATCTTTGTGATACGTTTCATCTGCCCATTGTCAGTTTCGTAGATGAACCTGGATTTATGATCGGCCCCGAGGCTGAACAAACCGCGACGATTCGTCATGGAACCGCCACGCTGTTTGCTATTATGCAGTCAAGCGTGCCGTGGGCCTCGGTCATCGTTCGCAAAGTGTACGGTGTGGCGGGTGCAGCGCACTTTGGGCCAGGCGGTCTAGTTGTAGCCTGGCCTTCGGCGGAAAGCGGAGCATTACCGATTGAAGGCGGAGTCGCGGTTGCCTATCGACGCGAAATCGCCGCAGCGCCAGATCCAGAAGCCAAACGCCGTGAACTCGAAGATCAGATAGCGACGCAACGTTCACCCTACGCGCGCGCGGAAAGTTTTAGCGTGCACGATCTCATTGACCCACGTCGCACCCGTCCGGTGTTATGCGACTGGTTAGAGTGGATTCAACCGCAACTCCGTGAGCGTCGCGGTCCGCGTGCGTACACCATACGCCCGTAACAAGGAGAAAAAAGCAATATGGCAGATTCCGTCTTACTCATTGACAAAAGCGAAGGCATCGCCACCCTCACACTGAATCGTCCCGAGTCCATGAACGCGTTATCCCAGACCCTGCGCACGGCGCTGGTGGAAGCGTTTGCTAATCTGAGCGCGGAGACGGAAACCAGAGTGGTCATTTTAACAGGAGCAGGCCGCGCATTTTGTGCTGGACTCGATCTGCGTGAACTCGGCGCAACGGGAATGACGGCTCAAGACGCCGTCGTTGGCGGTCCAATTGATATCATCCGTGCAATGGAGGCGTTCGATCGTCCTATCATCGGGGCTATTAATGGATTCGCCATCACTGGCGGTTTTGAAGTGGCGCTCGCGTGCGACATCTTAATCACGTCGCCAGCCGCCAAGTTTGCCGACACCCATGCGCGCGTCGGCGTGATGCCAGGCTGGGGGTTGAGTCAAAAGTTATCGCGGACGATTGGCGTCTATCGAGCAAAAGAACTCTCTCTGACCGGCAATTATCTCTCCGCTGAACAAGCCGCGGAGTGGGGTCTGGTCAATCGTGTCGTGGCTACGGAAGAATTGCTACCAACCTGCCGGGCGCTGGCGAAAGACATCTTGTCCTGCGTGCCGGAAATGGTGCGCTCCATGAAGCAGGTGATTGATCGCGGCTACGCAGAATCTCTCACCAATGGCCTCCAGATTGAACATGAAGCCTGGGCCGAGCATGTCCGCACCATTACGCCTGAAGCAATCGCCGCCCGCCGTTCAGGTATTCAACAGCGTGGACGTACGCAATCCTCGTAGGAGCCTCAGCTCCATCTCCGCTATCGTTCGCTTTTTGAGGGAGCGATTATGACGGTCTACCTTTGTCTTTTTGGAGCGATTCTCCTCACTTTTGGCGGCATGAGTGTATTCCTTGCTCCAGGTTTTCTCCTCAAGTTTATTTCGGGCGTCGTCTTGCTCACCGGCGGCGTCATCATTGGCGTTGCCCTTTATCTGCGTCCTGGAACGAGAGCGTGAAGATGTCAGCATCAGAGGAAACATTATGAAAAGCCTCTGTATTGACGGAAAAGGGGCAGTGGTTGTTTCTTTTTTGTCGCTCTCGTTGTTCGCCTACGCACTATCATCGCAGGCAGCAGACCTCACGCCTCGTCCCGCCCAACTTCAAGTCGCAAACGTTTCTATCGAAGTCACCTTTGCGGCAGGCAAGCTGCAAACGCCCCGCGAACGACTCCTCCAGTGGATCACCACTTCAGCACAGGCTGTTACTCACTATTATGGTCGCTTCCCTGTGCCCCGTCTCTGGGTGCTGTTAACGCCGGAAGCAAAGAGTGCGGGCGTGCGCTTCGGCACGACTTTCGGTGGAACACATCCACTCATTAAAGTGTGGCTGGGGCAGTTCACTGATGAAGAAATGCTGCGGCGTGACTGGGTCATGCCGCATGAGATGGTCCACCTTGCCTTTCCGCATGTGGCGGAGGAGCATCATTGGCTCGAAGAAGGCATCGCCACCTACGTCGAACCGCTCGCCCGCTTTGGCATCGGGCAAATCCCGGTGGAAAAAATCTGGGAAGATCTCATTCACGGCCTTCCCCACGGCTTGCCGCAAGCGGGAGATCAAGGGCTCGACCACACACATACGTGGGGACGCACGTACTGGGGCGGAGCGTTATTCTGTTTTCTTGCCGATATAGAAATCCGCCAACGCACCGCTAACCGACTTGGCATGCAGGACGCATTACGCGCGGTTGTCGCCGCTGGTGGGACGATGGCGGTGGGTTGGCCGTTGGCCCGTGCACTCGCGACCGGAGATCAAGCTATTGGCGCGCCAATCCTGACCGATCTCTATGATCGCATGAAAGCCACGCCGGTCGATGTTGACCTTGTTGACCTCTGGAACCGGCTCGGAGTAGAAGTGCAAGGCAACACCATCGTCTTTCATAACGATGCCCCTCTTGCCTCCGTGCGCCAGGCCATTCAGACGGCGGCGACAGGAAAAGAGCTTGCTTGGGCTCCCCACACAGAGTAGAGAGGAAGAAAACAAAAAGGGAGAAACTCATGCCATTCACCACCGTGCGCGACCTGCGTATGCACTATGAAATTCGTGGCAGCGGCCCCCGCCTGTTATTCATCAGCGGCACTGGCGGCGACCTGCGGCGCTCGCCCAATGCGTTCGACTGGCCGTTGACCAGACACTTTGAACTCTTAGCCTATGATCAACGAGGGCTCGGTCAGACTGACCGGCCAGATATTCCTTACACGATGGCGGATTATGCCGCTGACGCTGACGCGCTGTTGCAGGCAGTCGGCTGGGATCGCTGTATGGTCATTGGCGTATCCTTCGGCGGGATGGTCGCGCAAGAGTTCGCCATTCGTTATCAGCACCGTGTCGAGAAGCTGGTCCTTTGTTGCACGAGCAGCGGCGGCGCTGGTGGTGCTTCGTATCCATTGCACGAAGTCAAAGGGCTCTCTTTGGAGGAGTACGCCCGACTGGTCATTACGTTGGCGGACAATCGTCGCGACACGGCATGGCAAGCCGCCCATCAGCACGAGTTCCAAACGATGCTCAAGGAGACACTGACAGGCCTCAAAATCGGAGCTGACGAGCCTGGCCGCGCGATGGGCGCCCGCCGCCAACTCGAAGCCCGCAAGGACCACGATACCTTCAGCCGTCTGCCAACTCTCCAAATGCCCGTGCTTATTTGCGGCGGACGTTACGATGGCATCGCCGCGGTTGAGAATCAGGAAACGATGTTGAAACAGATCTCCAACGCCAAGCTCGAATTGTTTGAAGGCGGCCATCTGTTCTTCGTGCAGGACCCGAAGGCGTATGAACGGATCGTGACCTTTCTCCGTAGCGACGTTTGAGGAGAACCTTATGACAGCGCCACTTGTTCAGACGTATTACACCCCCGAGCAATACCTGGAACTCGAACGTAAAGCTCTCTACAAAAGCGAATACATCAATGGACAAATTTTCGCGATGTCCGGGGCCAGTCGCGCGCATAACCTGGTGGCGGGCAACGTGCATCGCGAAATCAGCACTCAGCTACGAGGTCGCCCTTGTGAATCCTACGTCAGCGACATGCGAGTCCGAGTCGAAGAGACCGACCTCATCACCTATCCCGACGTAGTGGTCGTCTGCGGAGAGATTCGTCTGGCTGATGATTATAAAGACACGGTACTCAACCCGACTGTCCTGATCGAAGTGCTTTCGCCCTCGACAGAGGCGTATGACCGAGGGGAGAAGTTTGCGCACTACCGTCGGCTTGCCTCACTGCAAGAATATATATTGATTGCTCAGGATAAAGTTTACCTTGAACATTTCAAGCGGCAAGGCGAACAGTGGGTCCTGACTGAAATCAGCCGCCTTGAGGATGTTTTACACCTTCCTTCAATCGAGTGTCAGCTTGCGCTCAGCGATATCTACGAGAAGGTGACATTCCCTCCACCTTCAGCCCTCTCAACCCGTTGAAGCCCGCACGAGCATGAGCCTCGTGCGGAGGTCGGCCTCTACAAAGCTTTTCCTCCTCAGAACGTGTTCCAGAACGACGAACACTGGTGAATCGAATCAAAGTTGAACTCAATCGTCGGCGTTGGTGGCACCAACGCTTGGAACTGATCTGTCAGCACACTGTACGGCGACCATACTGGCGTACCCGAGGCGTTAGGGTCTCCAGTCTCCGCGAACTGCGACCAGTAGCTGATCATGGCATCTGACAGCTGCTGTTGGGCAGAGGAAAATGGCGAGGCTACCCCAGGCACATTGAAGAGGTATTGAACCTCAGAGACATGGTATGAGCCCAACGGAAAGCTGGCTGGGACAAAGCCAAAACTCAGCGGCGCATTCGCGTCGTTGAACTCATAAGTGTATGTCGGCACACGTTGTGATAGTAACAGTGCAGCATTCCGCCCTGAGCAGGAGAACACAACATCAGTCCCCAACGCACCTAGCGCTAAGGGTGCGCTAACGACCCCTGGGGGCGGTGGATAATTGCTCAGTGGGTAGCGAAGTAAGAGCAACTGGACAAAGAAATCGTGTAAGGGACCTGGTGGAACAAAGTCAGCAACCGCCTGCGGGTACGCTGCATTGGTCAATGGATTTCCGACATAGTCATAGCCCAACGCGACATACAAACGCCATTCGTCACGATTCGACCCAGTGATTACCGGCACGCGATTAAACAGACCACTAAAAAAAGCAGCACCTGGCGGTAGGGTCAGCACGGTCCCATCTACGATGGGATAGATCTCGCTTGGCTGTGCTGTAACTAACGTAGTTGCTGGCGTAGCGCGCAGGCATTGAGCGGTGCCGTCACTGCATCCTATCAGTGCAGCAAAAGCGGAACCGCTGAGCTCAGCAGCCGCCAAAGGCACAATATACTGTTGGTAGTCTTGAAAACTGGCATACGCGCCGCTTTGGGCAATTGCTCGATGGAACAAGCCCGCTGCAGTGGGCGAGGCGAGGTGGGAATAAACACTAAGCCCACCGGCAGACTCGCCGAAAATTGTCACCCGATGGGGATCGCCTCCGAAAGCTGCAATGTTCCGTTGCACCCAGCGAAGAGCGAATTGCTGGTCCATGAGCCCATAGTTGCCGTTGAGATGGCCTTCTGCATCTAATGCGGGATGGGCAAGGAATCCTAAGACGCCGAGTCGGTAATTAATAGTGACGACAATCACGTCGCCTTTTTCCACCAGAGGTGTAGGATCGTAGAGACCGCCGCTCCCCGTCACTAGTGAACCCCCATGAATCCAGACCATCACCGGGAGGCCATGGCGTCTGCCCTCATTCTTCTCGTCATGCTTCTTCACACTAGGCGTATACACATTCAGGAACAAGCAATCCTCAACGCCAAGTTCATTGCCGAAAAAATCGAGCTGGGGACACTGATTGCCGAGTTGGGTCGCTTTCAATACGCCATGCCAACGCCCGTAAGGTTGGGGTGGTCTCCAGCGTCGCGCTTCGACTGGCGAAGCAGCATAAGGAATGCCGAGGAACTTGTTGATATCCGACGACCTGATGCCCTTGAGAGGCCCGTTCTCAGTCACAATCGCCGCATTCGAGAACTTCTCATGTTTCTCATCGTCTTGATCCTGATTCTCATTCTCTCGGGCATTCGCTCTGACTTCGAAGCCCCAGAGCGTTCCCCCTATCCATAACGTCAGGATGACGTTCGCACAAATCGTGGTTTTCAAGAGTCTCGATACGCTGCGCATAACACTGTCCCTCCTTATGCGGAATTGCCTGAAGACTACGCCGGTACGCGGAAGCACCACTCGTTCCTGCTCGGACGGTGCAGTATGGTTAGAAAATGGTGAGGAAAAAACAGCGATCGCCTCACAAGTCGCGCCAACTTGTTCTTGCTTCGTGTAACATCGCCCTTTTTGACTGTCAACTTGCGAAGAGGGTCTGTCACTCTTCGCTCTCCCACTAACTGGAACGATTGCATCCCGCGCCGAGGTTCTGTATAGGTCGGTCTGGACGAAGGAGGCGTGCATGGGTTTAGATAAACTTCGAGATGAAATTTGCATCGTCGGCGTAGGCGACACGCCGCAAGGAGCCGTGCCCCATAAAACCGGTGACGAACTCGCGATTGACGCCGCGCGAGCAGCCATACAAGACTGTGGTCTCAAGAAAGAAGAGATCGATGGATTCTTTGCCCAGCCCAGCTATGGACGACAAGGCGATTACCTCAAACTGGGCCTGATGCTGGGTCTGAATCCGCGCGTGGGTGGCGCGGTCGAAGCCTCAGGAGCCACGGGCTGCTACATGATTCAGCATGCAGCGTTGCTGTTGCACAGCGGTATGGCGAACTATGTCTTGCTGGTCTACGGCACCAACCAAAAGACCAACCGCAATCGCTTCGGCGGCGCATTGTTAGAAGAACATGCCCCGTACGGCGGCTTCAACCCATCGCTGCCGTTCGCTTTTGCCTTCCGTCGCCACATGCGCTTGTACGGCACGACGGAAGAACAGCTCGCCACGATCGCCATCAATCAACGGCGCAATGCGATCCTGAATCCCAAAGCGGCGCAAAAGACGCCGATCACCCTGGACGATTATATGAGCGCGCGTTATATCGTCGAGCCGTTGCGCATGTTTGACTATTGCTACATCACCGATGGGGGGCATGCTTTCGTACTAACGACAGCAGACCGCGCACAATCGTTACGCAAGCAACCGGTCTACATTCGCGGCATGGGACGCCAAGAAGCATTTCGCGCCTACGAAACGCCCGAGCTGGTCATGCAGAGCTTCCAGCAAGAACGCGTCGCGAAAATGGTCTTTGAGATGGCGGAAGTAGGCCCCACGGACATCCAGGCCTTATACGTGCAAGACGCGTACAGCCCCGCAATTTTGGCCGCCGTCGAAAACTACGGCTTCTGCCCCAAAGGCGAAGGGGGGCGGTGGATTCAAGACGGATGCATTGCCCTCGGCGGTGAATTGCCGATCAATCCCAATGGCGGGCAGCTCTCCGAAACGTATATGGTCGGCTGGCAAAACACTTGCGACGCCGTGCGGCAACTGCGCGGCGAATGCGGACCACGGCAAATTGAAGATGTTGAACTGTTAATGTGCACCTACACCGGCGGCTTGCGCGAGCACGCCGGGGCGCTGATTCTGCGGAGATAACAGTATGGCTGAATACACGAAACCGTTGCCTGTGATTGAACCTTGGAACGCACCGTATTGGCAAGCCGCCAAACGGCATGAATTCGTCGCCCAGAAATGCCGCGCCTGTGGCTACGTTCATCTCCCGCCAGGACCGGTTTGCACCAATTGTCTCTCGGACGATCAAGAATGGGCCCCACTCAGCGGCAAAGGCGTGATCTATTCTTACGGGGTGTACCACCAACTCTGGCATCAAGGATTCAAAGAGGACATTCCCTACAATGTTGCGCTGGTTGAACTTGCTGAAGGGCCCCAGATCATTACGCAAGTGATCGGCTGCATGAATGAAGAGCTGACGTGTGGGGCGGCAGTCGAAGTGACCTTTGACGACGTCACCCCAGAGGTGACGCTGCCGAAGTTTCGGTTAGTGCGTTGAGCTTGCGGCGGGATGAGTTGAGCCCCGTCTCGTCCCGCCTTTGAAAAACCAAACCTCACTCTTCACTCCTCCCCAAAAACTCCTTTACTCTCTTTACATGAGTTTCCTTCGCATACTCGCGCTGGAATCCGGCCATGAGCATGCTCGGGTCGCCAGCGTAAAAGGTTTCATACAGCGTATGCCGCGCTCCGAAGTCCGAGCCCAGCAGGTCCCAAGCGAGTTTGAAGAGCCGGGTCTTTTCTCGCGCGGAAATTTTCGCGCCCCGGTAGAAGCGCTCCAAGTCTTTGCCTATGGGACTCTCAAAAGCGTTCATCGTTGCCGGGAGCTGCATAAACCCACCAGCCCCAAGCCGACGCACCATTTCCATCAGACGGGGATAGATACGTGGTCCCCAGGTGCGCCCCACATTCAACGGCGGCAATGACGGATACAACACGCCATTGGTAAAATCGAGGCTGGCCTCAACTTCTGAGGCGATAAGGACGGACTTGAGAATCTCAATATAACTCGCCGCCTCACCCAACGTTTCTTGCACGGGAGGCGCGTTCTGCACGCCGATCGCTTCCGCCATCATGCACATGACGCCGTAGACAAATTCAATTTTCGAGAGCAAGCGCGTATTCGTCTGATGCGCGGTCATTTCTCGCACGCGCGTCCCCACATACGCCTGCGCTACGAGCTGATGTTTGCCATGGAGAAACACGCGATCCCAGGGCACAAGCACATCGTCAAACACTACCACTGCATCCATCTCATCGAACCGCGCGCTGAGCGGGTGGTCGTCGTACTGCTCGGGACGGTTGAACGGCTCGCGGCAAATGACTTTCAGCCCAGGCGACGCCACTGGAATGATGAACATCATCGCGTATGGCGCTTCTTCTTCCGTTAACGTCGGAGGAAACGGCCACACCAGAATATCGTCGGCAAAGGGCGCCGCCGTGGCGACCATCTTGGCGCCGCGCACGATCAAGCCCCGTGCAGTCTCTTCTACGATACGCAAACACAAATAGGGATCATCCTGCTGGACACGATTTTTCGTGCGGTCAACTTGCGGATCGATCAGGGCATGCGTCAAAAACAGATCATGTTCCCGGCAATACTCGTAATACCGCAGCACACGCTCGGCGCATTCCGGGCTCTGCTGGGTAAAGTACGCACTCTTTGCCGCCCAGGCCATGAGCATCGTGTTGAGAAAATCGGCGCTGCGGCCCATCATGCCGCAGGTGGCGTCCGCCCAGATTTTGATCATCTCACGGCGGCGCGAAAGGTCCTCTCGCGTCTTTGGAATCAAGAAGGACAAGCCGACCGGGGCTCCGCTAGTGGGAGAGGAATAAGTCAGTAGCGGCTGTAACTGTGGATCGTGCTGCATGTCGTACAGCCGCGCGAGACTTTCAATCGACCCATGAAAGGCGGGATGGGTTGTCACATCTTGTACCCGTTCATTTCCCAACCACACTTCCCGGTCATCTTTCAGTCCTGCAATAAACTCCGCGCCAGAACGAATGCCCATGTAAAGTCCCTTTCTTTGTGGTGCCGGTAATCAAGAGTTCTCTAAAGAAAAATTTAGCTGGCCCCGCCCCAATCGGGACAATTTATGCGGGTGTCGTTTTCCGCGCCGCAAGCACGATATCAGCCCAGGGAATGTCATCACCCCAGTGCGCTTTGAGTTTTTCCTTTTCAGCGGTAAACGTCGGGAGCGCATCGAGCACTTCTTGCGGCGTCGGGGCGCGTACGGTGTCAGGCCTGGTCACCAACCATGACATCACTCTTTGCACCATGACCTTCACCGTGCCATCGTAGCGATAGGAGTCGAACCCAGCGAGATCAGAAATGAATTTTACGTATTGATGACCTTCGGGAACCAGCAGTAGCCAATCGTGTCGATCGACTTTTGACCTTTGAGTGAAACGTCGGGCCATTGCAATCCCCAACTCCAGAGGCATGTTAAATCGTGCAAGACGTTCATCGCCTTCTCCGCGACAGCGAGACAAATCGTGAATTGAATATTTGGATGAGAAAATAGCACGCGTGATGCGCTCCATGCGTGGTTCCGCCACACTCCCCGACTCCAGAGCGCTTCTCGGCAAAAAGCCGCAGCAGATCGTGGCGAAGACAATTGCATCAAAGTGTGCGACAAAATCCAGATCGAAAGGACAATTGATAAATACCGAGATTGAAGGGTCAGCCTTCAACTGCCCCCGGCCAAAATGCTCCCGTTCTCTTTGGGCCACGCCGCGTACTGACCTCTTCGCTATTGTTCTTTAGAAGCTTGCGCTACTTCTTCAATATATTGCAGCCGCTTGCGTCGTTTTGCGGGATCCTCTGCTTTCGTAGCTTGCAGGAACTTTCCTTCCGCTGTCTGCTCGTTTTTCAAAACGCAAATCAATTCCTCAACCGCTTTTTCCCATTCTTTTTTGGGATTTCTTACCCGCAGCGCCAACTTCCCCGACAGAAAACTTGGGGGTTCCGCATCGTGCATGAGGAGGGGAATCATCCGCTTGTCTGGATTTTCCCATTCCGCCTCCAGCGCCGTGCTCCACTCAAATTGCTGATAACGATCGGGCTCGTGCTTGGGATCTATGAACACAACAATTGCATCGGACGATTTCACCGCCTGCTCGATCTCTTGTTGCCAGTCCATACCGAGCGCTAGAGTTGTAGAAACCGAAGCCGTAGAGATACCATGAGCCTGGAGCTTTTGAGTGAGCTGCTTAGCCAATTCACGATCCTGTGAAGAAGATGAAACAAAAACCTTTTTGACGTTGCTCATGAATACACCTCAGAAGCACTCTCAACGGAGACAGTTTAGCGTATCGGAGCGATTCCCGCACCTAGAGTATCACGAAGCCGTTGCGTAGAGAGGAGCATTCCGCAGTGCGTAAGGCGTAGCTCTTCACAAAGTCTACAGGAGAGCGAGAAAGATTACACTTGGGTCTCATGCAATACCAAATACGATTCACACTAAGTTTCCTTTCTCTTGACCACGAGGGACGTTAAGCGCTAACGTCTGCTCATCTAGACCAAACCTGACACGTACCACGCATGCCCTAGACTGTATTATAAAAGGAGGAACACACCATGTCCCGTCTCGAAGAGTACGCTAACAAATATCAAGATATCCGCATGCAGCGTCGCAACGGCATTCTGGAAGTGACGCTGCATAACAAAGGCAACTCGTTAGTGTGGAACGAAAGCGTCCATCGTGAGCTGCCCTACGCTTGCACGGACCTCGGGGCGGACCCGGAAAACAAAGTGGTCATCCTTACGAGTGTGGGAGACTCGTTCTGCGCGGACATTGATTTTGCAAGTTTTGGCAGTGGTCTAAGCTCGCCGCGCGGCTGGGACAAAATTTACTGGGAAGGCAAACGGTTACTGATGAACCTGCTGGATATCGAAGTGCCGGTCATCGCCGCCGTGAACGGCCCGGCGCTGATTCATGCGGAGGTCGCGGTTCTGTCCGATATCGTCATCGCGTCAGAAACAGCGGACTTTCAGGACGCGCCGCACTTTAAGAATGGCATTGTCCCGGCGGACGGCGTGCATCTCGTGTGGCCGCTTCTGCTCGGCGCCAATCGCGGTCGCTATTTTCTCCTCACTGGACAGAAGCTGTCTGCGCAAGAAGCATTACGGCTTGGCGTGGTCAACGAAGTCTTGCCGAAAGACAAAGTCCTGCCGCGCGCATGGGAACTCGCGGAACAACTCATCAAACAACCGCCGCTTACCCTGCGCTATGCCCGGGTCGCCATGACCCAGCAGCTCAAGCGCATGATGCTCGATAACCTGGGCTATGGTCTCGCGCTCGAAGGACTGGCAGCGATTGATCTGTCGACGCCAAAGAGTTAACCGTTCAACTGTGACATCCGTTCTTCCATCGCCGCAAGCCAGGCAGTAAAGAGGTCTGCGTAAGCGGATAAGCTGCTGTAAATGTCTTCGGCGATGGCTTCGTTGTAGGTATGCACGGTGAGATTACGGTCATCGATCATTTCCAGACCAACGACCGCTTGCTCGTCTGTCAGGAGCCCAACCTCCCAGGGTGAACGCGCTTCGACCCTTGTAAAAAGAAGGAGTTAGGATAGAGAAGG
>CAYTVL010000050.1:0-46603 GCA_964441775.1 uncultured Enterobacteriaceae bacterium | reverse complement strand
AATTGGTCCTGCAGAGTAGTGACGCCGCGAAAGGGTTCCCATCGGGCTATTGTTCGCATAATTGTAAGCACCTCCATAGGTGATTGTATAAGCATAATAAAATATGCGTGCTATGATGTCAAGTATTATTTGAGTCAGCGAGCCTGTACATTAAAGCATTTAAAATGAATATTATGCAATGAGTTAAGTCTACGGGCAGGGCCGTGTGGCTTCTGGCAGGTTGCACAGCCAATCGTCTTGGTCAACGAAGCAAACTGCGGGTAGATTAGGAGATAAGTGGATTCTGGGATCTTGTGACCTGTAGTGCTTCCGTGGCAATGAGGGCTTGCTGCTAGACTACAGCCTGCTTATGCGCCTGGACGAACTTGACTATCATCTGCCTCCAGAACTAATCGCCCAAAGGCCACTAGGTCATCGAGACGCTTCCCGCCTCCTGCTGCTTAACCGCTCCACGGGCATCCTGGAGGATCGGCGATTTGAGGAATTTCCCAGTCTTCTTGAAGGAAATGAGCTGATGGTTCTAAATAATGCGCGCGTGATTCCCGCGCGTCTCTTCGGGAGGCGGGCAGGGGTTCACTCTCAGAAGCCTGCGAGATCGACGCGAGCGGAACACCTAACGGGAACTGCCGAAGTCCTATTGTCGCGGCAAGTGAAAGCGGACGTCTGGGAAGCGCTGGTTCGCCCGGGGCGCAAAATGCGCACTGGAGAAAAGATCTTCTTTGGAGACGGCAAGCTTGAAGGAGAAGTGATCGCGCGTGGGGAGTATGGCTTGCGCACGTTGCGGTTTGTCTCGCACGATCAACGTACGGTGAACGAGCACATACACCTGCTGGGGCATGTTCCTCTACCGCCGTATATCGAGCGCGCCGACGACACTTCGGATCGGGAGCGCTATCAAACGGTGTTTGCCAAACGTCCCGGCGCGATTGCCGCCCCTACCGCCGGTCTGCACTTCACGCCGGAAACTTTGGAGCAAGTTCGCCAACGCGGGGTGGAGGTATGCGAGTTGACGCTCGATGTAGGGCTTGGAACGTTCCAACTGGTTCACCGAGAAAGGCTCGAGAGTCACAAGATGCATTCGGAGCCGTATGAGATACCCGCCGAAGCCGCGGGTCGCATCAACGCTGCTCGCGCCGCGAGCCGCCCCGTGTTGGCCATAGGGACAACGGTGGTACGCGCGCTGGAAGATTCTGCGCAGCGCGCAGTGGATTCTGGATCAACAGACACTGCGCTAACAGGCAAAGCCGAAGCACAATTATTCATTACTCCCGGATTCCGATTCCGCGCCGTAGACTGCTTGCTCACCAACTTTCATCTGCCACGTTCGACGTTGTTAGCCCTGGTTTGTGCATTTGCGGGGCGCGAACGCATGCTTGCGGCATACCGTCATGCTGTTGAGTCCGGGTATCGCTTCTACAGCTACGGAGATTGCATGTTGATTCGCTAAGGGTAAGACGTTAAGCCCACATTTAGAACGAGGAGGAGGCCGCGTTCGGCACGACCTCCTAACCATCCCAATTTGCGGGGTTAAGCGTTAGCTGAAGATCCGCGGAAGGCTATTCGCTGAACACGAACACGCGGCTCTGCCCGGCGAAGCGGACTTCCTTCACGCGGCCATCTGCGTCGATGAGTACGGAATTGTAGCTGGCTTTGGCGCTGCGGTCTTCCCAACGGCCTTCGGATTCGGCGACAACTTTTCTGCCTTGCTCGACGATGGCCTTATTGCCGTCGATCTGCAGATGGTATTCACCAGCCTGCAGTTCCGCTTTGCCGAGCTTGGCGGTTTGTCCGAGGTTGATGGTCTTGGAAACGGGCTTTGCAAAAGCGGGCACAGCGATAGCGACAGCGGCGAGCAAGGCGATGGTGCGGAAAAACGAGTTAGCTTTCATGTGTCGATTCCTTTCGGACAGGATCAGTGCTGCAAGGTATAGTCCGCAAGATCGAGTTGACACACGAGCCGCGGGCGAGTAGTCTCGCCCGTCTAGACACCTATTCTTCCTGGACTAACGGCCGGAAAGACTGCGTGTCATGACCCCGCGGCTGCCACCGCGGGGTTTTTTTCTGAATCTCGCTCGAACAGCCTTGCAAGCGGCTGCGTCCGTATAGACGAAAAAGGATGTGCGAATGTTTCGCAGGAAGGTGAGAAAAATCAGTCGAGGGGCGGGAAATTGTATCCAAGTATCTCCCGCCTCTCTTAACTTAATGAGATGGGTCTTCTTGCAGGCTAAATTCTTTCTAAACGAGCGCGGTAGTTTGGTTGACTCTTTGCGACGCGTTGCGTCGGAGATTTCATCGGTGACGAAGTATCCTTTCGTGCATCAGCGGTCTGCTTCATCTATACTCTAGGTCATTTTTTCAGGTACCCGGAATGCGGATTCTCATCCTCAGCGACATACACTCCAATGGCACGGCTCTGGATGCGGTCCTTGAAACGGCCAAGGATCGCTGGGACATGTCTGTGTGCCTGGGCGATGTGGTCGGCTATGGACCGGATCCCAATTACGTCACGGAACGCTTGCGGCAGTTGGGGACAAAGACGATCCGTGGGAATCACGACAAGGCGGTCACTGGCTTGATGGCCACGGAAGACTTCAATCCGGTGGCGAAAGCCGCGGTTGACTGGACCCGTGCCGAGCTAAAACCGGAACACATGACCTGGCTTACGGAGCTGCCGAAGGGACCTCTGGAGACCGATGGTATCGTGCTCATTCATGGTGCTTTTCAGGACGAGGACGAATATGTGTTTACGCCAGAGCAGGCACTGGACGGGCTTCTGGATTCAACCGCGGCGGTAACCTTCTTCGGGCACACACACCACCAAGGCGGTTTCTCGTATAAAGATTCACAGCTCGAAGTGCTGCAGATTCGGCCGCGCGTAACGGAATCGTTTGCCGCACTGCGTATCGAGCCGCCACGGCGCTTTCTATTGAATCCGGGCTCGATTGGGCAGCCGCGCGACGGCGATCCGCGGGCCGCGTTTGCCATTGCCGACCTCGAGCACAATGTCGTGGAGTTCTGGCGCGTTCCCTACGACGTCGGAACGGTACAGAGGCGCATGCGAGCGGCCCGCCTGCCGGAACCGCTGGTGCAGCGGCTGATCGTAGGCCGATGAGACTTTGGCCTGGGCCGCTCTGCGTCAGTCTTCCGAAAACCTTCGACCAAAAATACTTGAGAAGATATGTTATCTAACTATAATTAGAGGCGTGAGCCTCGCTACAGAACTGGAAGCCTGCCTAAAGGAGTTCATGGCTGTCGGCCACGTGGAAATGCACGAGAGCGGCATCCGTGCAAGAACTTTTCCCACTCTGTCGTGGGAAGTACGAGGCTCCGGGGAAAAACCTCTTCTGCACCTTTGGTCGGAACGGTTCAATCTGACACGAAGGGTATTAGCGATTGCCGACTACGCCGAGGGTCATTTGGTCCTTGCGGTGGAGCGTTTCGGGCGTTCGAAACCGGAGCGGCTGGAGTTCGTTCGGCGTGACTTCGAACGCGGGTCTCGTGAGATTTCCCGCGAAGAGTTTTGCGAGCAGCTGACCCACATACTTGCCGCACAATTCCCCGACGATACAGTCGAATCGCTGACGATTTCACAGGACCTCGAGCATTCTCTCTCTGGAAATTACGTTCGGGGGCTGCTCCGTCGCGGCTCCGTGCGGCACGCGGTGCTGGCCGTGCCGAGCGGGGAGTCTTCGGACACGGCAGACAACTGCCTCACGTTCGCCTTGCTCTGGCTGGCGCGCCTTCTCCAATCCAGCGCTGGCCGGCCGGTTGCGGGCCTTCGCTTAATCCTCCCAAAGAACACCGCACCCACAGTCGCGCATCGCCTGGCGGCGCTGGATACGCGCATTAGGCTGGAGCTTTACGAACTAGATCCCGTTTTGAATGTCCTCGAGAAAATAGATCCATGCCGTGCGGGAAATATTGCCACATGGCTCGTCCCGATTCCCGAGTCCGAGAGCCTTCTGCAACGCGCGCGGCCAGGGCTCGATCCGATCCTTACGAGTGCAGGGAAATCCATCAGCCTGCATCCCGCCGTGCAAACGCGAGAGGTGTGGATACGTTTTCGCGGTTTGCCTTTTGCGCGGTGGGCGGAAGGGAGGGTGTATTTTGGAATCAACGACTTCCGGGAGGAACTCACCGCGTCTTCACGCCAGGCATTGAAGCAAGCTCTACACCAGTTGGAAGTGCATCGCAATCCATTGGCAACGGACACGCGCCATCACCTTTACCGCGCTCAGCCGGAGCGCTGGCTGGAAAGCCTGGTTCGCGAGGATGTCACGCGCGTGGATGCGCAGTTGGATGCGCGATTCGTGCACACGCAGGTCTTCGCGAGCACTGGCGGAGAACATGGCATTCTGGATCTGCTGACGGTGACGCGCTCCGGCCGGCTGGCGATCATTGAATTGAAAACCAGCGAGCACATTCATCTGCCGCTACAAGCAGCGGATTACTGGCTGCGAGTCCGCAAGCACTTGGAGAACGGGGATATCGCGCGATACGGCTATTTCCCTGGAATGGAACTGCAGCGGGTTCCTCCGTTGGTGTACTTGGTCGCGCCAGCGCTGCGCTTTCATCCGGCGACGGACGATCTGCTCCGATTTCTATCGCCTGAACTCGAGGTCATCCGCGTTGGCCTTGCGGAGAGTTGGCGGCGCGGCCTGCGAGTGGTCATGCGCCAATAAGCCTGGACTTTCACGCCTCTGGCCGGGGCGCCTGCCTCTGGATTTGCTTTCCGGAGATCATCCTCATATGCCACAAGCTTTGCGGAGGCGACACGCCAACGGTAGAATATTGCTCCCTGGCTTAGAGGAAGCCTCATTGCGAGATACATTCTTAGTTTCTATTCGCCAAGTAGGTTCGGTTTCGCTTCTGGACGTCACCGGTCGCCTGACTTCTTTCGAAATTGGCGCGCTTCGCGAGGCGGTCACACGCCTTTTGCAGGAAGGGCGCAAGAAAGTCGTGCTAAATCTAGCGGGCCTGCAATATTTGGATAGTTCAGGCATTGGAGAACTGGCGAAAGTCTACGTTTCGGTGGTGAAAGCCGGAGGACAGTTGAAAGTGATCGGACTGTCTCCCAAAGTAGAAGAAGTGTTGAAGATCACGCAGCTCTACCGGGTGTTTCCCGAGTTCCCAAGCGAAGAAGAAGCGCTAGGCAGCTTTCAGGAATAGTCATAGTCTCGAGAGTTAGTCGCAGAAAGTATTCTGCAACGAATTCGTGCCTAAAAGGAGAGAAGCGGTTAGGGCGTAAACCCTAACCGCTTCCCGGGGTGTGTCCTCGAAGTGGTTTGTATAGTTAGATGTGCCGGAGCCGAAAAGGTTTCCTCGGCGCAATGCAATTTCTTACAAAATCGATTTAGTGGCGCAAATATCAGTAAAACAAATACTTACGCCACCGATCATCGCGGTGCCCGATCAACCGCATGAGCTGCCTAGAGGTATGCAGCGTGAAAGGACGAGGCCTGCGAGCTAGCTTGAGACCGGCCTCTTCCGGCGTACGATCACCCTTGGAGTTATTGCACTGGTAGCAGCAGGCAACGAGGTTTTCCCACGAAGAGCGGCCACCTCGCGACCGCGGCACAACGTGATCCAGCGTCAATTCCGAACTAGGAAACACACGGCTGCAAAACTGGCAAGTGTTCCGGTCGCGCAAGAGGATATTTTTCCGCGAGAGCGCCCGGCTCTGCTGCGGGATGTGCCGATAAGCAAGCAAGCGAATCACTGAGGGAACTCGGTGAGAATGCGCCGCGGAGTGCACTTCAGCATTGTGCAACTCCTCCGCCTGTGCCACACCCTTCAGCATCAGCACCATGGCGCGGCGGACAGCCGTTACATTAATCGGCTCGTACGTGGCATTCAGGACCAGTACCGGCTCCTGCATGAGCGATGCACGTCGCATCGAGAGTGGGCTGAGAGGTCTGCCAGCGGGGGATTCGGAACTTGGCACAATCACGCGGCCCGCTTCGGAGGTACGGCCCCCCCGGGAATCGGCCGACATGTGCCGGTTTGACCCCATTGCATTTTCCTCAGGCTATTATTCTACCACTCTACAGAACTTGGCAGCGGATTTCTTGCGGCCCGTGCCACGGTAAGTGCGATTACAGAACGGGCACCCGCTTCGCGCAGCACTCTCGCACATGCATCCAGCGTCGCTCCTGTCGTCATTACATCATCTACCAGTAAGACGCGAAGACGGTCAACTTGGCTGCCCGGACGTGTCGCAAAAGCACCACGGACGGACTCCCAGCGCTCTTCGAGGCTGAGAATCCGTTTTTCCGGCCGTGCTCGAGTGCGCATCAGAAGAACCGCTTTGTGCGGAAGGCGAAGCATCTTGGCGAGCGGCTTGGAGATGAGCGCGGCCTGGTTGTAGCCGCGTTCGCGTTCCCGGTCACGGTGGAGCGGAACCGGAACGACCACGTCCGCGGCGTAATTGCTCGCTTCGCTTTGGACGAGCGCAGCAAGCTGTTCCGCGAACCAAGTTCCTAAGGGGTCGATCTGCTCGAATTTCAGCAAAAGAATTGCCCGGACAAGTGGGCCGGAATAGATGGCGAAACTTCGAGCACGATCGAATGCGTAAGTCTTGTCTTGACACGCCGGACAAATCCGCGCCTGCCCCTGACCTTGCGCCAGTCGCGGAAGAGGTCGGCCACAGATTTCGCATAGGACGGACGGGACACGCTCAAAGGATGCGAGACAGTCTTGGCAAATGGGAACGCGGCGAGCATCGGTCAGTAGTTCATCGCAAATCCGGCAGCCAGCGGGAAAGACCACGCTGGCAAGGGCGTCGCTCGCAGCCTTTAGCCACGTTCGCAAACCGTTCCCCACAGTGCGGACTTCGCGGGACGAGTTCTCTGCTGACATTGCAGGGAACTCTACGCTGTTCGCCGCGCTAATTAAAGAGGGAAGGTAGAAACAAGTAATCGACAGTTGTTATCTCTGGAGAAAATGTTTTGGGCCGGGGAAGGTAGCTTCTCAGAGCAGGCCCTGCTCCATCTTCTCCTGACACGAAATGCAGTGTTTGGCCCAGGGTACCGCTTCCAGCCGCTTCTGCTGCATTTCTTCCTGACAGTTGGCGCAAACGCCATACTCGTCTTCCTGAATGCGTTTTAGCGCCGCATCGATCAAGTTGAGGAGCGTTCGATCCGTGTTGGTCATGCCGAAGAGGAACTCCTTGGTATAGGAGTTTGCCGCTTTGTCCGCCAGGTCTACGGTTGGATCTTCGTCCGCCGTTCTTCCCTCTTCCTGGGTGCGGGCGATGGTTTTCATCACTTCTTCTCGCCGCGTGAGAAGTTTTTTCTTGTAGTAGTCGAGCCTTTTCTTGTCCATGAGAGTCCCGCCCCTCTGCGTGCTATTTGGGGCCACCTAAAAACTCCGTAGTGTAGACCTGCTCGCGAATGAAGTCAAGGCGCGGCAGAAAAATCAGATAAATATGTGTTCCGTTGCGCCGTCGCACTTCAAACAAAACGGGCGAACCGCAGGGCGCCCAAGCAGAGCCGGGATTGTCTCTGGTCTGTGTAGGGCGGCGCGGCTAGAATGAGCGAGCACGAATTGGAAGAGGAAGCGGGCAGATGCCAGTGGGCGAAATGAAGCAAAGCCGAGTATTGAGGTTGCATCCGAAAGACAACGTTCTTGTGGCCTTGACAGACTTGCATAAAGGGGAACGGATCAGTTTCTCGGGTAAAGAATTCGTCTTGATATCGGATGTGCCCGCCAAACACAAATTTGTTACACAAGACATCGCCACAGGCGGTGAGATCATTATGTATGGCGCGCTTGTTGGCAGGGCCACGGAAGCAATTCGGTGCGGAGACCTGCTATCCACGCGCAACATTCGCCACGCCACTGCGCCATTTCATGAAACCGGCCACGTGGACCGAACGTGGACTCCACCTAACGTCTCGGCATGGAGCGCGAAAACTTTTGCCGGCTACCACAGGGCAGACGGGCAAGTGGGTTCGCGGAATTATTGGCTAGTGGTTCCCCTGGTATTTTGCGAAAACCGGAACCTCGCCGTTTTGAAGCAGGCTCTTGAAGAAGAGCTTGGCTTCGCGGCCCCGCAGGTTTACCGCCGCCAGGTTGCCGAGATGGCTCGCCTCTACCGCCAGGGAGAATTCGAGCAACTGAAGACCCTTTCCTTTGATGCAATCCAGCGAGGCACGCCTTTGCCGAGAGTGTTTCGAAACGTTGATGGAATCAAGTTCCTGATGCACGAAGGCGGGTGCGGTGGAACGCGGGAGGATTCGGACAACCTCTGTGGGCTACTTGCGGGATACATCCATCATCCGAATGTTGCGGGCGCCACTATTCTCAGCTTGGGTTGCCAGCATGCGCAGGTCCCGATCCTGCTGGAGCAAATCAAGCGCCGCAACGCAAATTTCCGCAAGCCGCTTTTGATCTTCGAACAGCAGAAAAGCTCCTCGGAGTCCACGATGATTTCGCAAGCCATCCGAGAAACATTTCTGGGTCTCGCCGAAGCCGACAAAGCAGTGCGTCAACCTGCTCCCTTGTCGAAACTCACGCTTGGACTGAAGTGCGGTGGCTCCGATGGTTTTTCTGGACTCTCCGCGAATCCGGCGATCGGCCACACTGCCGATCTGGTCTCTGCCCTCGGCGGAAAAGGAATCCTCTCTGAGTTTCCGGAACTGTGCGGTGTGGAGCAGGAGTTGATCGATCGCTGCGTTCGAAAGGAAGTGGGGGTACGGTTCGCGCAGCTCATGAGGGATTACGCAGAAAGGGCGATAGCAGTTCGGTCAGGATTCGAGATGAATCCATCGCCAGGAAATATTCGCGACGGATTGCTGACGGACGCCATGAAATCTGCCGGCGCGGCAAAAAAGGGCGGAACTTCACTGGTCACCGGCGTGCTAGATTACCCGGAATACTCGAGTGAGCCTGGGCTGAACCTCCAGTGCACACCCGGAAATGATGTGGAATGCGTGACCGCACAAGTGGGAGCAGGCGCCAATGTGATTCTGTTCACCACGGGCCTGGGAACGCCGACGGGGAATCCCATCGCGCCTGTACTTAAAATTGCCACCAACTCGAGCCTCGCGAAGCGCATGCCGGACATTATCGACATCGACGCCGGCGGCATAATCACCGCGGAGACGACCATCGAAGAAATGGGCGAAGTGATCCTGGACCGAGTGATTGAGGTCGCCAGCGGAGAGGCGCGCACAAAGGCGGAAATCCTCGGGCAAGACGATTTTATTCCCTGGAAGAGAGGGGTCTCTCTTTAAGAGATGAGGGCGTCTGACCATGAGGATTGATTCGCATCAGCATTTCTGGAAATACGACGCCACGCGCCACGCCTGGATTACGGACAACATGTCCGCGTTGAAACGGGACTTTCTGCCGCACGACCTTGACCCGGAGCTTAAAGCAAACGAAATTGATGCAACCATCCTCGTGCAGGTTGACCAATCGGAAGAGGAAACGCGGTTCTTGCTTCAGCTCGCGGAGCACAATGCAAACATCGCAGGCGTTGTTGGCTGGATTGACTTCTGCTCTTCGCAGGTCGAGGACAGGCTGCGGTATTTTTCACAATTTGAGAAGTTGTGCGGATTTCGCCACATCGCGCAGGCAGAGCCCGACGACCGTTATCTGGTGCGCGACGATTTCACGAGAGGGATCGCTTGCCTCCGGCAATTCGGTTTCATCTACGAAATCCTCATCTATCCCAAACAGCTGCTAGCGGCGCTGGAGCTCGTCACGCGGTTTCCGCAACAGGCGTTCGTGATCGACCACATGGCAAAACCAGAGATCCAGGCCAAGAAAGAAGCAAACTGGGCCGCCACGATGCGTGAGATTGCCGCGAATCCAAATGTCTATTGCAAAGTCTCCGGACTGGTGACAGAAGCCGACTGGCATCATTGGAAGAAAGAGGATTTCCGGCCCTATTTGGATGTAGTCTTTGACGCGTTTGGTCCCGACCGATTGATGTTCGGTTCGGATTGGCCGGTGTGCCTGCTCGCAGCAAGCTACGGGCAGGTGCTAGAGATCATTAAAGAATACGTGCAAGGCTATCCGGCGGACGTCAAAGAAAAAATCTTCGGCGGCAATGCCGCTCGATTCTATCGTCTGAAACCGGCGCGACATGGATTTGCAGCTTAAAGACAAGGTTGTGCTCATTACCGGAGGCGCAAAAGGAATCGGAGGCGCGATCACGCGGGGTTGCGCGCAGGAAGGCGCGATCCCGGTTTTTGTGGATAAGGACGCGGAGGCCGGAAAGCTGCTCAAGGCCGAATTGTGCGATGGCGGCGCAAAATGCTCGTTTATCTCCGCGGACGTGCTCCCGGCCGAGAACTGCGCCGCAATCGTCGAGCAAAGCCTGCGCGATTTTGGAAGGTTGGATGTGCTCGTCAACAACGTCGGAGTGAATGACAACGTTGGACTCGAGCACGGTTCGCCTGAAAAATATGTCGGATCCCTGCGGCTCAATTTGCTGCATTACTACAACATGGCGCACTACTCGTTGCCGGCGCTGAAAAAATCGCAGGGCTGCATCGTGAACATCGCTTCCAAGGTTGCCATGACCGGGCAAGGTGGCACGTCGGGGTATACATCGTCGAAAGGCGCGATATTGGCGCTCACGCGAGACTGGGCGGCGGAGTTATTGCCCTACGGAATCCGTGTGAATGCGCTCGTGCCCGCGGAGGTCATGACTCCTCTTTACAAGTGGTGGCTCAGCACTTTTCCGAATCCCGAGGAAAAGCTTGAACATATCGTTTCGAAGATTCCGCTGGGAAAGCGGATGACGAAGCCGGAGGAAATCGCAGCCATGGTGCTGTTCCTCATTTCCTCGCGGGCCAGCCACATTACCGGCCAGCATGTGCTCGTCGACGGCGGCTACGTGCATCTCGACCGCGCTTTGACCTGATCGGAAGCGTTGCCAGTACGGAGGAAACTTGGCGTCCCAATCCGCCCCGCTCACAGAACGAAAATACGTACTCCCCTTTGTTTTGATTACCAGCCTATTTTTTCTCTGGGCGTTCGGCGTCAATTTGAATGATGTTCTCATTCCGCATTTCAAATCCGCCTTCAGCCTGAGCGATTTTCAGTCATCCTTCATTCAAGTCGCCTTCTTCGGGGGCTACTTTCTTGCGGCGCTTGTCGCTGGGCGCATGATGGAACGCGTCGGATACAAACGAGGAATCCTCATCGGCCTGTTTCTGTGTGCCACCGGAGCCTTGCTTTTTGTCCCCGCCGGTTCGCTCGGGGTTTACGGTCTGTTCCTGCTTTCATCCTTCGTGCTGGCCTGCGGCCAGAGTTTTCTCGAAGTCGCAGCCAATCCGTACGCGACGATCCTCGGCGCGCCGGAGAGCAGCGAGAGGCGGCTGAATTTCGCGCAGTCGTTCAATGGCGTCGGCTACGTGGTGGCGCTTTATGTTGTTGGACCTCTGATTCTTTCCGACGCCGTCCCCAGCGCCGGGGAACTCGCGCGCCTCAGCCCGGCAGCTTTGCTGGCGTATCGCGCCGCGCAAACGGCTACAGTTCGCATTCCGTACTTGGTTATCGGCGGCATTTTTCTTGCGGTTGCGGCTCTGATTTACTTCGTCCATTTGCCTGAAGTTCGCGAGGAGGCGTCGCCCGAAGAAGCGGGGGCTTCCGCGAGTTGGCGCGGGGTTCTCGTTCATAAGCATCTTGTAAGCGGCGTCATCGCCCAATTCCTTTACGTGGGCGCGCAGGTTGGCGTCGGCAGCTATGTCATTCGGCTTGTCATGCATGCGCAACCGTTTCTAGGACCGAGAGCAGCATCAAGTTATTTGGTGCTTCACGCGGTTGGATTCATGATCGGACGTTTCGCCGGGTCCGCGCTGATGAAGTCCATTCGCGCTTCCTGGCTTCTGGCCGTTTTCGCCGCTGGTGCGCTGGTTTGCGCCGTGATCGCTACTTCCACCAACGGAGCAATCCCCATTTATGCTGTTGTGTTGATCGGATTCTTTCATTCGATCATGTTTCCGACGATTTTCGCCTTGGGCATTAAAAACCTTGGGCCCTTCACGAAGCGCGGTTCGTCGCTGCTGGTCATGGCGATCATTGGCGCTGCCGTTGTGCCGCCCATTATGGGTAAAATCTCCGATCTCTCGAATATCCAGCGGGCATTTTGGGTTCCCTTGCTTTGTTACGCCTACGTTTTTTACTTTGCGGTGCGCGGGTATAAACCAACTCCGGTTTTCGGCGAGGATGGAAAACGCAACTGCTGCCGAGGTCCAATGACACTCCAATGACGAAACGCTACTGCCTGACACTGGATTTAAAGGACGATGCGAAACTGATCGACGAGTACAAGTGGTATCACGAGAACATCTGGCCGGAAATTGCCAGGAGCATTCGCGACGCGGGCATTGTCGACATGGAGATTTATCTGCTTGGCACCCGCATGTTCATGATCATGGAAGTGAGCGAGTCATTTTCATTTGATGCAAAGGCGAAAACCGATCGCGAGAATCCGAGAGTTCGAGAGTGGGAAGAGTTGATGTGGAAGTTTCAGAAACCACTTCAGACCGCCAAACCCGGCGAAAAATGGGTGCTTATGGAGCGCATCTTCAAATTAGCCTCCTAGCCGGCGTCCTGGCTGGCTCTGGAGTCGTCTCGATAACTGCGGCCCTCACCAGGCCACACGCACGTGCTTGAAAACGCCGCGTACCTATCACAAAATGGAATGGTTCCCCGGTAGCTCAACGGTAGAGCATTCGGCTGTTAACCTATTCAAGAATAAAAGCTAACACGCTGATTCGGCACCGTTTAACCAACCGAAAAGGCTGCTAAAAACCGAGCCAGTTGGACTCATTGGACTCAAAAATCTCTACGACCTCTTCCTGATCTGCTACGTGCTATTCCTCGCCAGTCTGCCATGGGTCTAGTCGAGGACATGCTGAGCAGTGTGTTATTTGAAATACAGGATTCTCTAGCAGAAGGGCGTGGGAATCCCGATGCACATCGAAGACGGAAGCTTCTGGGTCAGCAAAGGATACAGGTACATCCCCGGCGTGCTTGTTGAGACCGATGGAGCTAAAACAAATCTTTCCACCGAGGCCCGGGGGCAGACTCCAGATGGTGGGGAGTTATATCCTCGGCATGATATGGATGCGTCTTACCGCACGTTTCACAACGAACCATTAGCGGCAAACTCGACCTCACATGAACAGAGAAATCGTGAACCTCATCTTCACGACCAAGGTACTTCAACTGAAGCATCGTAGGACATCCGGGTGTCTTGCATTTCGCACAATGGTAGAGATATTTCACATTTCCTCCGTTGCGAGAAGCATACACGTCACCTGTCTTGCGAACAAAGTTGCAAGTGTCGGAACTTCAGCCGGGAGGTAATACAGTCTGTGCGGGTACTGAACCGCTGTTGCCCCTGTGCTCCCTCACGCTCGTGTAGTACGAGAGCCTTGCCGATCGCGTTTTGTGCGGTTTTCGCCGTCTCGGTATCGACGGGCTGGCAAGCCTGTGTGCCGGGAGCCACTGGATTCGGAATGGCTCGGCTTCGTCAAAAGTTTGCTTGAATAATCCTCTAGACCACAGGCGATGCGCCCGGAAGGGTTAGGGGCGGCTGGGGCGTTTCCGAGGCGCTGGAAGCCTTTGTGACCAGCGTGTCAACGATAGCGCAAGCGTCCCCGACGGTGGAGCCGAGGAGAGGAGAACTGAGGGATGGTTGGCGAGCGTTTTTCTAGTATATAAACTGGTACTATGGGTTGGACAGGACTCCCCCCGCTCCCTCCAGCACTACCGCCTAAGAGAAAAGTCTTCCTCTCTTTTTTTCAGAATGACCGGACTGAGGTGGACGCCTTTATTTTGAATTGGGCAACAAATACGCAGGTTTTCACTCCGAAAGCATTGGGTATAGTTGGCAACGAAACCTTCATCAACAGCAGCGACCCTGAGTACGTCATGGGGCAGATTCGGCAGAAGTACCTTGGCGATTCCACGGTCACGATAATACTTCTCGGGACGTGTACGCACAGCCGGAGATATGTGGATTGGGAAATTAAGACTTCGCTGCGGCGTGGCGATTACACTCCCAACGGACTGATCGCTATTCTTTTATCATCTGCCGCTGGCAGCGCACACCTCCCCGATAGGTTTCGTACAAACTGGAACGCACAACACATCGGCTGCTACGCTCGATACTATGCAATGCCGACTTCGGCAGCCCAGCTGCGTGGATGGATTGAAGATGCGTTTTCGGCAAGGGCAACACGGGCAGACTTCATTCAAAATGACGCTGATATGATGCGGTACAACGCGAGGTGTCGTATATGTGGGATAACCCATTGATTTTTGGTCAAGAGCTAGTGCACCTGTATATGGGCGGCGGCAAGGTCGTTGTGATTGAAATCTCGGTGTGGCTTATCGTCCTGTTCTTCGCCGGACTGTTACTTTTCGCTGTCTGGAAATGGAAGAGGTTTTGGCCATTCAGCCGCTACGAACTGGTTAGTGTGAATGTGGAACTCGGCGGAGTGGGAAAGGTGGAGCTTCGGCCAAACAACGAAGACATTCAGATAGCCCACAGAATATGGACAGAACTAGTTACGCGGAAGGCCGCACTACCAATAGACCCAGAATATGATGTGATCGCTGAAGTTTACGATTCATGGTACGCAATGTTTGGGCGTGTTAGGCAACTAATTTCAGACATTCCGGGTCAACTTCTGCGGAAAGAAGAAAGCACCAAGAAGCTCGTCACGATTGCAACTCAGACCTTGAACGACGGTTTGCGACCACACTTAACACACTGGCAAGCACGATTCAGAAATTGGTATGTCCAGCATGCTGAAGACTTGAAGACCAAGACACCTCAAGAGGTTCAAAGAGCATTTCCTCAGTACTCTTCGCTCATAGAGGACATGAAAAAAGTGAATGTTCAATTGATCCAGTATGCCGGGGAGTTGGACAAGATTGTTCACGGAACGCGCTGAGCAGACTGGGAAAGGCCATGCGCGGAGAGCTGATCGTATTTGAAGGCCCCGACGCCGTAGGTAAATCTACGTTGGTCGGGTATCTGCGCGAACTTCTAGAACGGAAACAAATCCCAAACGAGAGCGTGTCTTTTCCGGGCGACCGTCCCGGCACCATCGGAAAGCTGGTCTATGACCTACACCACGCTCCGGAGAAATTTGGAATAGAACATATTTCTCCCGTGGGGCTTCAGGCTCTGCACATCGCAGCCCATTTGGACGCCATCACTCAGATTATTCTGCCATCCATTGATTTGAGAAGATGGGTAGTGCTTGACAGGTTTTGGTGGTCAACATGGGTGTATGGACGCGCCGCTGGCATCGATCACAAAGTTTTGGATTCTCTGGTGCACACAGAAAAGCTTCAGTGGGGGGTGTGTGTTCCGTCCGTGGTTTTTCTAATCCAACGGGTCCGGCCATTCGGTGATGAGCCAAAGACTAGCGAGTTTGCTACTCTTTCCAATTTATACGGCGATCTTTCGATCTCCGAAGCCGGGAACTACGAGATCGTCACTATCGCCGACGCTGAGTTCGATGCGGCTTGCCAAATTATCGGACAATGGGTCAACAAGAAAGAAACGACCTGACCCGTTTCGTGTCCGGTTGCCGTTACTGCGTGTATACTAATGCCAATAAGTAGTAACCAATGAAAGTTCATTGACTATGGCCGACGAAATAAAAAATGTGTTCATCAGTCATGTTCATGAAGACGACGACGGACTCGAAAAGCTGAAAGATTTGATCCAAAAAGGTGGCCTGACAGTACGCGATTCTTCAATCAATTCCTCTAAGCCAAATGAAGCGGAGGACCCCGAATACATCAAGTCAGAAATTCTAGCTCCTCAGATTCAGTGGGCCAGCACACTTCTTGTCTACATCACTCCCAAAACCAAGGATAGTCCATGGGTGAATTGGGAGATCGAGTACGCAGAGAAAGAAGGAAAGACAATTGTCGGCGTATATGCGCACGGTGCCAATGAATGCGACATTCCTGAAGCATTAGAAAAATACGCCGATGATGTCCGTGGATGGCAGAGTGACGGTATCGTTGACGCGATCTCAGGAAAGACTAACGAGTGGCGTCTTCCTTCCGGCGCACTCCGTGACCCGCGGCCGATCAAGCGGTTCGGCTGCGGATCGTGAAACTGTACTCCTATGTTGTGGCCCGTGACTTCGGCTTCGCGCCGAATCCCTTCTTTGGCGTCTGCACTCTTGCGACCTGCAAACCTAGAATCCGAGGCGCCGCGCAAATCGGCGACTGGGTGGTTGGGACAGGGTCGAAGCGGCACAATCGTGAAAAGCACATTGTGTACGCAATGCGCATCACGGGTGCGATGACATTTACCGAATATTGGACGGCTCCGCAGTTCCAGCGAAAAAAGCCGAATTTGAGAGGAAGCAAGAAACAAGCTTTTGGTGACAATATCTATTCGAGGCACTCGCGAGCGAAGAAATGGTGCCAAGCGAACTCCCACCATAGCATGGCAGACGGTAGTCCAAATCCATCCAATATTCGAACGGACACGCAAGCAGATCGAGTGCTTATCAGCGACGATTTCATCTACTGGGGCGGCTCAGGTCCGCGAGTGCCGCAGAAATTCCTGAATCACCTTGGCGTCGGAGGCAGGAATCATAGGACTAACTTTCCACCAAAATTTGTTGAGGAGTTTGTTGGATGGATTCGATCGCTCGGGAAAAAAGGTTATGTGGGCGAGCCGCTAGATTGGAGCCAAACGCCATAGTGACTGTCGGGGGAGGGCAACTTGAAACCGTCTCGTAGCTCAGTTCTCACCGACTATATGAATCAAGTAGAGCCGACAGACAGGCTTCCGCCCGATGATTTGCAGCCGATTTTGCTCGGGCTGTTCGGCGAGGTCGGAGGCATTATGGCGGCCGCCAAGAAGTTTCATCGCGAGCGGGAAGCGTTTGCGGGCTACCGTCACGCCGTCGAAGAGGAGTTTGGGGACGCGCTCTGGTATTTCACTGCTTTGTGCCGCAGGTTAGCATGTCGTGCAGACGAAATACTTGCGGGTGCAGTTGGAGAGGCTCCATCCCGCTCGGTGACCGTTGCTACTCCGCTGACGGTCCCCAGACTCGACGCCAGTCTCCTTCGACTGGGTGAATTGACAGCCGACCTGTTTGTTCTTCGCACATCGCCGAATCTCGCACACACCAAGCTCGCAGCGTTTGCCGAAAGTTACCTAGCAGCACTCAAGGCAGTTCGCATCAATTTCACGGAAGTGGTGCGCAAAAACACCGCGAAGACAAGAGGACGTTTTCTTGCGCCGGACTATGGGAGCCTTCCGACATTTGATCACGATTTTCCTGAGGAAGAGCGGCTTCCTAATCATTTCGAGATCAAGATAGACGAGCGCGGCGGCAGTGGACGAAGTTATTTGCGATGGAACGGAGTTTTTATCGGTGATCCGCTGAGCGACAACATTCGTGATCCTGACGGCTATCGTTTCCACGATGTTTTCCATTTTGCACATGCGGCCATTCTTCACTGGTCGCCTACTTTTCGAGCGGTCATCAAACAAAAACGCAAGAGCGATCCAAAAGTCGATGATGCTCAGGATGGCGGTCGCGCCATTGTCGTGGAAGAGGGGCTGACAACTTGGATTTTCAGTCGTGCCAAGGAGTTGAAGTATTTCGAGGGGCAAAAAAGCGTCTCATTTGACCTTTTGAAAACGGTCCAGCAGTTTGTCAGCGGTTACGAAGTTGAAGCATGTCCCTTAAGTTTATGGGAGATTGCGATCCTCCGGGGCTATGATGTGTTCCGGCAAGTGAAGAGCAATAGGGGAGGCATCATTATAGGTGACCGATCCAAGCGAACAATCGAATATGCCTCTCTGGGAGGAAGCGACTCGTGAGGCCGATAGAATTCGTAAGCACTCTCAAAGGCCTAAAATTCGAGAATGTTTTCAATCCTTACGCTGACAGATGTGTCGTTCATGATTTAGATGACGCTCCTTCACGCCGGGCAACTGCTCTACTGAGTCTTTTGGAAGCTGCCGCCGCAACGAAAGTTGACGCGCTATGGATCGGTCGCGATCTCGGGCATCGGGGTGGGAGGCGCACAGGTCTTGCGTTAACTGACGATGTGCATGTCAGCACTCATGGGATTCGCTGGAACGTATCCATTGAACGGGTAACAACGGGATCGATGGTTGCTGAGCGGACAGCGGCCATCATTTGGAGCATGCTCGCACTGGTTTCTACGACCGTGTTTCTTTGGAACGTTTTCCCTCTGCATCCGCATGAACGTGACGACCCGTTTACCAACCGTTCGCATAGCCCACGTGAGCGGGCCATCGGCGAAGCACTCCTAGCGGAATTGATTGCGATGCTGAAACCCCGTCTCTTAGTAGCTATCGGCAACAACGCAGCGAAAACTGCTGACCGACTGGCGACAATCAAAGGAGTCGTACGGGTTAGGCATCCGAGCTATGGAGGCCAGAGTGATTTTGTTCGGCAGTTGCGGTGCCTGTACGATTTGAAAGGTGATGCTGAACAGGGGACCCTTCGCCTACACTAGTGACCTAGAATCCAATGTTCTCGCCTAACGCTTCTCGCCTTCTGCGCGTATTCCTCTGCCACGCATCCGAGGACAAAGAAGTTGCGAGACTGTTGCATAAGCGCCTGAGTCAGGATGGTTTTGCGCCTTGGCTTGACGAGGAGGACCTTCTTCCCGGTCAAAAATGGAGGGACGAGATTCCCAAGGTCGTTAGGAAAAGTGATGTCGTGGTTGTTTGCTTGTCACGCCATACTGAGAAAGAAGGCTATCTCCAAAAAGAAATCAAGGTTGCCCTTGAGGTTGCCGATGAGAAACCCGAGGGAGTGATCTTCGTTGTCCCATTGAGAATTGAGGAATGTCAAATACCTGATAGTTTGGGGGAGTGGCATTGGGTAAACTACTTCGAAGAAAATGGATACGAAAAGCTAAAGAAAGCACTTCACTGGCGGTCGCAAACCCTAGCGCCGGATAAGAAAATCCCGGATGAGAACCGAACGAGTGCACGCGTTCGGCTGCACCGCTCCGGGGCACGTTCTTCTGAGAGTGAAATTAGCGCCAACGACTTTGAATTTCGGCAGTGCGTTGCCGAGTATCGCGCCTTTCAAAAACTTAACGAGTCCGAACGTAGAGTTGAGGTGGACCGGAAACTAGGTTCGGGGGTCGGCCGACTGTCCGTAGGGAGACTCAGTGCCATACTTGAAAGTTCGCCCAACGACCAAGAAACTGCTATGGCAGTGGCCGTCTCACTCGGTGTTGACAAGTCGGCTGAAGATGATTTCGTCGTAGCTCAAATGCTGTCAGATTTGCTTCTCAACAGATTTGAACGTGTGCGCTATCGGGCTGCGTATTCGATACATCTCAGGGCCAAGCGCAGGTATATGTCAGCACGGGCACAGGCACTGTTAAAAGAAGGTCTTCGAAAAGCAATCAAACGCGAGTCAGCCGAGGTGGTCTTGACTGCGATGCAGAAGGCATTTGACAGCATTTGAATCTTTAGGCTTGCTCCACTGGCCAAGGAGCCATCCAAACCGACTTCAAAAGCACATGTTTTCATCTTAGGGTTAACTGCCCCTGTAACGAAAGCTGGCTCATCACGGATATTCCTCGGGTTTTGTGATAAATAAAGGTGTTCACATTGCGCCTTGAGGAAGTGCGTAAGTGTGGATAGATCACTGCCTTTTGCCCAGCGATGAGCACGGCATATCACGCGAAGTACTTTGCTTACGAACTCACGAAGCGGTGCGCCTCGGACAGCATGGAGAAGCTGGCTGCTTCCCTTGCTGACGCGCAGGTTGACCTGAACCCCCATCAGGTCGAAGCCGCCTTGTTCGCCTTCCGCTCTCCATTATCGAAAGGGGCGATCCTCGCTGACGAGGTAGGACTTGGCAAGACAATCGAGGCAGGCATCCTCCTGTCCCAGCGATGGGCCGAACGGAAGCGGAAGATTCTCATAATCGTCCCGGCGAGTTTGCGGAAACAGTGGCATCAGGAGCTTTCGGACAAGTTCTTCCTGCCCTCCGTGCTGCTGGAAGCCAAGACCTTCAACGAGCAAATTCGACAGGGGAACCTCAACCCGTTTGACCGCTCTGAGATCGTGATCTGCTCCTATCAGTTTGCTCGCTCCAAAGAGCCGTATGTCCGACAAGTGGCATGGAACCTCGCTGTGATTGATGAGGCTCATCGGCTTCGCAACGTCTACAAGCCCACAAACAAGATCGGCAACGCCATCAAGGGTGCCCTTTCGCCTTTCGACAAGCTGCTTCTGACCGCCACGCCCCTACAGAACTCGCTTCTGGAATTGTTCGGGCTTGTAAGCATCATCGACGAGCACATCTTCGGAGACATGAAGAGCTTCCGCAGTCAGTTCTCTAGGCTGGATACGGATGGTGATTTCCAGTCTTTACGTGAGCGTCTGAAGCCGATTTGCCAGCGTACCCTCCGGCGTCAGGTGCTTGAATACATCCCGTTTACGAACCGCATCGCCTTAGTTGAAGAGTTTATTCCCAGCGAGCCGGAACAGAAGCTCTACAATCTCGTCTCCGACTACCTGCAACGGCAGAGCCTCTACGCACTTCCAGCAAGTCAACGCCAGTTGATGACCTTAATTCTCAGGCGGCTCTTGGCTTCATCGACATTTGCGATTGCCGGAACGCTGAAAGGATTGGCGGACAAGCTCGAAAAAGCTACTGAGTCACAGAAGCCCGTTGTGGAGCCGCCGCAAGAAGTCGCCGAAACCTTCGAGAGTTTCGACGAAATGGAAGATGAGTGGGAGGTAGAGGAGGACGAGACCGACGGTAGCAAAAAACCTGACCCACGGGTGCTCAACCCGGAAGAGTTGGGAAAAATTGCAGAGGAGATACAATCCCTTCGACTCTACACGGAACTAGCAAATTCGATAGTCAAGAACTCAAAAGGTGAGAGGCTGCAAACGGCTCTCAAGCGTGGTCTCGCAGAGGCAAAGAGCAAGGGTGGAAGAGAGAAAGCGATCATTTTCACCGAGTCCACCCGGACTCAGGAGTACGTCCGTTCTATCTTAGAAGAAATAGCTCGTTATAAAGATAAAGTTGTTCTCTTCAACGGTTCAAACAACGATCCCAAATCTAAGGAAATCTACCAGAACTGGCTCAAGAAGCACGAGGGCACAGACCGCATCACGGGTTCCAAGACCGCCGACATGCGGGCTGCGCTGGTGGACTATTTTCGTGATGAAGCCATCATCATGGTCGCTACGGAAGCGGCTGCCGAAGGCATCAATCTTCAGTTCTGTTCGCTGGTCATCAATTATGACCTGCCATGGAATCCGCAGCGAATCGAACAACGCATCGGGCGCTGCCATCGCTACGGTCAGAAGCATGATGTGGTCGTCGTCAATTTCCTGAACAAGAAGAACGCCGCTGATCAGCGCGTGTATCAACTATTGGACGAGAAGTTCAAGCTCTTCAGTGGCGTCTTCGGAGCTAGTGATGAAGTGCTGGGCAGCATTGGTTCTGGAATCGACTTCGAAAAACGCATCGCTGACATTTACCAGAAATGCCGGACTGAGGAGCAAATCCAGTTCAATTTCGACCAGCTACAACAGCAGATGGAAATACAGATTGACGAGCGCATAAAGCAGACTCGGCAGAAGCTCCTTGAAAACTTCGACGAAGAGGTTCATGAGAAACTTCGGATCAATGACCGCGAAAGCAACGAGGTCAAGAGCAAGTTCGACCAGTGGCTCTGGGAACTGACCCGTTTCTACCTTCAGCCCTACGCGAAGTTCGAGGATGGAGATGCAGGATTCACGCTCATCAAGAATCCCTTTCCCGGCGAACAGATTCACCCCGGCCTGTACCGCAGCGGGAAGAACGTCGAAGACGCCAACCTATACCGCTTGGGACATCCGCTCGCTCAAAAGATCATCGAGCAATGCAAAGCATTCACGCCTGACTCGAAACCGCTCACATTCGACTACTCACATTCCGGCAAGAAAATTTCCATACTTGAGCCTCTGATCGGGAAAAGCGGGTTCATGCGTGTCATCTGCCAAACGGTTACGGCACTCGAAACGGAAGATTTCGTGTTTTTGAGCGGTGTTTGTGACGATGGCACTCCAGTCGATGCCGAACAGTGTCGCAGATTCTTTTCTATTGGCGCTCTAGAACAGCCGTCATCGTGCCCTTCCGTATCCGATCATCTACGTGCCAAGCTGGAGGAGTTGCTGCGCCTTCAGCAGAACGAAACGGCCGCCAAGCTGACTGAGCGGAATGGCGCCTTCTTTGAGATCGAGATGGACAAGCTGGATCGTTGGGCAGAGGATCATCGCAAATCACTGAAATCCACTCTCGACGAGCTAGACCTTACGATCAAGGATACGCGAAAAGAGTCACGGAGCGCCCCTAATCTTCCCACAAAACTTGAGTTGCAACGCAAAGTGCGGCAACTGGAAGAGAAGCGGAATACCGCATGGCGCGAGTATGACGATGCCGCCCAGCAAATAGTGGTGAAGAAGGATACGCTGTTGGATGAGATCAGCCAACGGCTCAAACAGCAGACAGAACAGACTGAGCTATTTCTGATCCGTTGGCATCTCGAATAATCGGATTCGGGCTATGCGTGATAGAGAGATTTGTGCCATGTTGGGCAGTCCTCATCTTCGTACGCCAGCGAGCGTTTCGTATCGGATGTCGGCTGTTCGCCAAAGTGATACGAAGCCCGAACTAACCCTGCGCAGACTCGTTCGTGCGCTGGGGATGCGGTATCGTGTTTGTAGCAGAGAATTGCCGGGTCGTCCTGATCTTTCGAACCGAAGCAGGCGGTGGTGCATTTTTGTTCATGGTTGTTTTTGGCATGGACATAGGTGCAAACGAGGGCGTCTACCGAAGGTGAATTTGCATTTTTGGAAGCCGAAAATCGAACAGAACAGGCGAAGGGACGAGACCGTTAGGAAGGAACTTCGCGGTCTTGGGTATCGAGTTCTCACCGTGTGGCAGTGTCAACTCGCGCAGACCGACAAAGTAACTACCCGATTGGCGAAGTTCTTGAATCGGATGGGGGAATAAGTGTCCGTGGGAATAGCAGGATCGTATCTCAGCTTATTCAGTGGAATTGGGGGACTGGAACATCCCGACGTAGCCCCGATCCTTTTTTGCGAGAAAGACTCAGCCTGTCAAAGCATCCTGAGGACAACTCATCCGAGTGTAGGCATCGTAGATGACATTCGTAGTCTCAGTGAGCCACCCCTCGCCGAATTCGTTGTGGGTGGATGGCCCTGCCAAGACATCAGTTCCGCTGGTGTTCTCGGAGGTATCCGTGCTGCACGGTCTGGCCTTTTCTTCGAAATGCTAAGAACCGCCAAAGCGGCAAACGCCCACACGATCATCGGCGAGAACGTACCCAACCTATTGACTATCAATGGCGGAAATGATTTTCAGGTAGTGCTGCAGACACTATCTGAGGCTGGATACATTTACATTGGTTGGAGAGTGCTTAACGCAAGACAGTTTGGGCTGGCGCAACAACGTAAGCGTCTTTTCGTCGTCGCCTCACGTTTTCGAGAACGCGCCATTGCAATCCACGCGCCAATTCCTGCCATTGAAAGGCGCACGAGCAGCAGAGAAACGTTCGCGTTTTACTGGACTGGTGGCAAGAGATCGATCTGTTTTTGCCGCGGCTTTTCGCCCGCACTGAAAATTGGTGCGACCGACAACAACGGACGCGCACCCGTTGCCGTGATGTTGGGCAACCAAATTAGAAAGCTTAGTCCTCGCGAATGCCTTCGACTTCAGGGGTTCCATGATCTTCAAGACCAACACACGGGTCTTTCTCCGTCAACATTGCTTCGCATGGCTGGCAACGCCGTCCCTCGACCAATGGGACATTTTGTCGTTCAGAAGGTTGCTTGTTCCGCCCCCTCCGATGGGACACAGACTGGTTTCGGAATCATAAACGAGGCTGGCATTTACGAGAATGGATTCGTGTGGTGTATAAGCCACTCGGAGTCGCCGCTCGCTGAAAATCTTTACGACTTCCTTGACTTGAATTCCGATGATTCCTTGAGCAGTCAGGCTGCTGCCGGACTGATCGTAAGGTCAGTGCGTTCAGGCCAACCGATGCCGATGCAACTGTTCGAAGCACTCTGGCGTCTGGCCTCCAAACGAGGAGAACGTCTGCGTCCATCTCGCGCCAACAGCTTTGAGATGCTTGACAGCATGCCGGACGAAGTCAAAAGGTATCGCGCTGGTTTGAAGTCCATCGAGCAATACGATTTCCAAGCTGGAGATGAGTCATAGCGTTCTAGCACACCAGACGGATATCCCGTTCAGATGGAGATACTCACAATGTCAAAGCTCGAACGTCTAGAGTTGACCGTAGGTGAAGATGATCTAAAGCGGCGCAATGCCGAGCTACTCCGATTGTTCCCTGAAAGCCGCACCGAGGGCGGCAGAATCGATTTTGACCGTTTGAAGCTTGCAATAGGTGAAGCCGTCGATGTCGGGAAAGAACGGTACAGCATCAACTGGCCCGGCAAAGCACGGTGTTTTGAGTACATCCAAGAACCCAGTAACGGAACGCTGTTGCCTGCGCCCGATGAGAGCGTTGATTTCGACCGATCCCGAAATATCTTGGTAGAAGGTGACAACCTAGAAGTGTTGAAACTCATGCAGAAGTCGTACATGGGCAAGATCAAGATGATTTATATCGATCCGCCGTACAACACGGGAAATGATTTCATCTACCCAGACGATTTTGGGGAAACACTGGAAACCTATTTGAAATTCACTGGGCAGAGCGATGCGGAGGGCAAACGCTTCAGCACGAACACCGAAGCCAACGGTCGCTTTCATTCGAAATGGCTGAATATGATGTACCCGCGACTGTTCTTGGCGCGCAATCTCCTATCCGATGATGGGGTAATGTTCATCAGCATCGATGATCACGAAGTCCACGCGCTCCGACGGACTTGCGACGAGATTTTCGGAGAAGAGAACTTTGTATGCACCTTCATTTGGGAGAAGCGGTATTCTCCTCCACCGGACACCAAGGAAGTTGGCTACGTTCACGAGAATATTCTGCTGTATAGGAAATCTTCCGAATACAAAATGGGATTGTTGCCACTTACCGACGAGCAACAAGCACGATATAAGAATCCCGACAACGACCCACGCGGGCCTTGGAAACCGATGGATTACACGTGTCGGTACACAAGGAAGGAGCGACCCAATCTTTATTATCGGATCACGAATCCGAATACAGGCAAGTCTGTCCTACCAAAAGAAACACGGGTATGGGCTTTCTCCAAGGAAGTAAACGCGAAGAATGTGGAAGAAAAGCGCATCTGGTGGGGCGTAGACGGAAGGGCCCGTGTTCCGGCACTGAAGAATTTCTTATGCGATATTCGGCAGGGCATGATGCCGATGACACTCCTAAAGCAGGAGTCTGTGGGAAATACGGACGAAGCGACCAAAGAACTGCGCGATGTGATTCCTGAACTCAAATTCACTCCGAAGCCGATCCGACTCATAAAACATCTAGCAGCCGTTGCGAACCTTTCTCCTACCGACTTAGTCCTAGACTTCTTCGCCGGAAGTGGCACGACGGCTTTGGCGGTGCTTGCTCTAAACGTCGAGGAATCCTCAGAGCGCCGCTTCATTTTAGTGCAATTACCGGAGCCGACTGGACTGGATGACTTCCGATATGTAACAGATATCACGAAAGAAAGACTTCGCCGTGTTATTGCGCCGAAGAAGAAAGATAAGCAAGCGATGGGTTCACAGGCGAAGGGTGCTGGTTTCCGGCTGTTCAAACTGGCTGATTCCAACTTCAAACCATGGAAAGGAAAGTTGGATGAGCAAGACTCCATTCGAGATCAGCTTGAACTACATGTTAACCACATCAAAAAAGGGCGCTCGGACGAGGACATTCTGTACGAACTGTTGCTGAAGAGCGGTTTTCCGCTGTCAGCGTCGGTCGAGGCAAAGACTATCAGTGGGAAGAGGGCATATTCGGTCGCGAATGGAGCCTTGATTATTTGCTTGGCGAGGACTCTCACGGTCGATCTGATTCGCGGAATCGCTGAGTTAAAGCCTGAAAGAGTCGTTTATCTTGACGAAGGCTTTGCCGGAAACGACCAACTTAAAGTTAATGCCGTTCAGATCATGAAGAGCAAGGGTGTAACGAGCTTCAGGACGGTCTAACCGAATGAAAATTCAGTTCGACGCTCAGCAGCAGTATCAACTCGACGCCGTTTCGGCGGTTGTGGAGATATTTGACGGGCAGCCACTTCAGCAGCCCGACTTCGCCGTCATCCAAGCGGGACAAGGCACCGGGCTATTTCAAGGACACGCACAGACCGAAATCGGTGTCGGCAATCGTTTCGCACTCACTGCCGATGATATTCGAGAAAATGTCCGGCGCATCCAAGATGGAAATGACATCGGGATTCCTGACTCTCACGCCGCCTTGGAGTCTTGGCCGATCTTCGGATCAGGGGGAGAGTTCGTTCGCCACTGCTATCACTTCTCAGTCGAGATGGAGACAGGAACAGGCAAGACATACGTGTACCTGCGCACCATATTCGAGCTTTCCCGACGATACGGCTTCAAAAAGTTCATCATAGTCCTTCCCAGCGTGGCGATCCGCGAGGGTGTGCTCAAGAATATCGAGATTACCCGAGAGCACTTCAAGGCGCTGTATAACAACATTGAGTTCGAGTCCTTCGTCTACGATGCCAAGAAGGCGAACCGATTGCGCCAGTTTGCGTCGAGCAACACGATTCAGATTCTCATCATTAACATTGACGCCTTTCGGAAAAACTTCATCGGGACGGAAGAAGAGCACAAAAGCAACGTCATTTATCAGGATCGAGACCAGACCAATGGCGTGCGCCCCATCGAGTTCATTCAGTCCACCGCGCCTATCGTCATCATCGATGAGCCTCAGAGCGTGGACAGCACAGAGAAGTCACAAGAGGCGATCAAGGCTCTGAATCCGCTCTGCACGTTTAGGTATTCTGCGACACATCGCAACCCCTACAACTTGGTCTATCGGCTCGATCCTATTCGGGCTTTTGGATTGCACTTGGTGAAGCAGATCGTTGTCGATAGCGCCGTCACCTCTGACGCAATGAACGATGCCTTTCTCCGTGTTGAAAGCATCGACATCAAAAACGGAATCAAAGCAAAGTTGCGCATTCAGGTGCAGACTCCAAACGGTCCGAAGGAAAAGTCCGTCACAGTGAAGACCGATCACGATCTTTATGAGCTATCCGAGAACCGGGCACAGTACAAAGATGGATTTGTGGTCACGGAGATCGACGGGACACCGGGCGCAGAATTCGTCAAGTTCAATGGTGGGCTGACGCTTCAGCTAGGCGAAGAACAAGGCGGAATGAGGGAAGACGTATGGAAAGCCCAGATTCGAAAGACCGTCGAGAAGCACCTAACGAAAGAGCTTCAGGTGCGCAAGCTCGGCTTGAAAGTACTTAGCCTCTTTTTCATCGACCGTGTGGCTAACTATCGCAGTTACGACGATTCAGGTCAGCCTGTGACTGGCAAGTTCGCTCAGGAATTCGAGGAGTCGTTGGCAGCCCTCGCAAAAGACGCACGGTTTAGCTCCCTCAAATGGTTAAAGCTGCCGATCAAAAGCCTCCATAACGGCTATTTCGCTCAAGACAAGAAAGGCATTCTAAAGGATACCAAGGGCGACACGCAGCCTGATGACGACGTTTATAACCTCATCATGAAAGACAAAGAACGCCTTCTCTCAACCGATGAGCCTCTACGATTCATCTTCAGCCATTCGGCGCTGCGTGAGGGCTGGGACAACCCCAACGTCTTTCAGATATGCACGCTTAACGAAACGCAGAGCGTCATGAAGAAGCGGCAGGAAATCGGTCGGGGACTCCGGCTACCGGTGAATCAGGATGGTGTCCGTGTCTTCGATGAATCGGTCAACAAACTTTTCGTAATCGCCAACGAGAGTTATCACGACTTTGCCCGCAAGCTCCAGACGGAATACGAGGAGGAATGCGGCGTCACCTTTGGGAAAGTCCCCATACAAGCCTTTGTCAAGATGGCTCAAGTCGTGGATGGAAAAGAACAGCCACTCGGCGAGGAGGTCGCAGGTGAGATTTGGAATAGCCTAATTGCCAACGGCATCCTCGCCGCCGACGGGAAGATTCAGCCGAAGTTCGATCCCAAGAAAGATGGGTTCACACTTAACCTGCCAGAACCACACAAGGCGCTGGAAAGCCAAATTGTCGATGTGCTGAGCAATTATCAGATTGAGCGTCACATTCGCGATAACCGCAAGGAGGGACTAAACAAGCTCAAGAAAGCTGTTCAGTTGAGTTCCGAATTCGAAGCCCTTTGGGAGCGGATTAAACCCAGAACCACATATCAGGTTGAGTTCACCACAGACGATCTTGTCCACCGGGCAGTGCAGGCGCTTCGCAAGATGCAGAAGGTGGAGGCTGCCAAGGTAACTTTCACCACGGCAGCTCTTGAAGTTACGAATGCCGGAGTTGAAGCCCATGCCGTAGCAGCAAAGACCGAGACGGTTCAGTACCGAGGTTCGCTGCCGGATATTCTCGCCTACTTACAGAACGAGACGGAGCTTACACGCTCGACCCTTGTGCGGATTCTTAAGGAGTCTGGGCGCTTATCGGAGTTTTTCGTGAATCCTCAACGGTTCATGGACTCGGTTGCGGCGATCCTGAAATCCGAACTGCACCAGCTAATCGTGGATGGGATTAAGTACGAGCGCATCCCCACATCTGAACCTGAGTTCGAATGGCGTCAGGAGCTATTCAAGAACGAGGAACTGATCAACTATTTGACGGCGCTGCAAGTGAACAACTCAATTTACGAATACATCGTTTACGACTCTCAGGTCGAGCGGGAATTTGCGCAGAAGCTCGATGGAAGAACGGACATCAAGCTCTTCGTGAAACTGCCGCGGTGGTTTGAGATCGAGACTCCCATCGGCAGGTACAATCCAGATTGGGCAATTCTCAAGCACAATGACGAAACTCTCTATTTGGTGAGAGAGACAAAAAGCACGAAGGACTTTCTAAAGCTCCGCACGACGGAAGCTGACAAGGTTCGTTGTGGTCAAAGACATTTTGAAGCAATCGGAACGTCATTCGCGGTGGTGACGAGTGCAGACGAGGTTTGATTTAAACGTCGTATAATCCCCGTGCGCGGAGGCGGGGAGCAGAACAGATGAACGTACAAGAACAAATCAAGAGGTATATTACCAGCCAACCGGAGCCAAAGCGGAGCGACATGCGAGAGTTGCATCGGCTCACACTTCAAGTGTCACCAGAATGCAAATTATGGTTCTTCGATGGTAAAGACAGCAAAAATCATACTGTTTCCAACCCTACGATAGGATATGGATTTCACACAATAAAATATGCCAATGGAAAAAGTAGAGAGTTTTTTCAAATTGGTGTGAGCGGAAACAAAACCGGAATCTCTGTCTATATCCTTGGTCTCAAGGATAAGAAACACTTAGCCAAAACGTATGGGGAAAGATTAGGCAAGGCGAGCGTGACCGGATATTGCATTCGGTTCAAGGCTCTAAAGGATATAAACATTGATACGCTTGAAGCGGCAATACGATATGGGCTTGCGGTTCAGAATGAACAAGATTAGCTTCTCGATTGATAGCGGCTGCGGAACCCGATGAAACTTTCGGATGATTAAGCCTGACTCCATCAAGCGTTCCGAAGCGCTCCAAGGAGCCTCACCATGGCGAGAGTATCCTGACCACAGTAATCTAAGAGCGCCTTCCGTTTTGCTTGTCGTTCAGATTCGCTGGAATCGCCTCTAATCATCGACTCCCAAGTGAATCCAGCAGCTTGCCCGTCTGGAACTTCCATCCCCTCGTACGTCATGCTCGGGACGAGGGCGGGCAGAACAGTTTTCAAAGAAAATGACCCTCCGAAAGCCGGATGATAGACGTGATTACGCACCACCGGAAGCAAGTCCCAGAGGCGGCGTTGGATGCCCCTGATTCGATCAGTGTAGGCGGGCAGCCAACTCGCTAGCTCCCAAAGCCGCTGTGACTCGAATTGCTCGTTGTACACGATAATGCTGCCGTCGCTGTCTCCCAGAGCCTCGCACAGCGACGAGATAAACGGAATTCGCGGGTCGCCATTATCCATAGCTAAGAACCCGAAATGTTCAGGCGTACCACCCGGCTGACGCTGCACATGCACTGACCACTGAAACGGCAGATAGTCGTACGGACGCATGCCGGAAAACCGTGGGATCGCTGGGTTGACGGTTTCAAAATCCATAAAGCAAAGAGGGAATTTGAGAGATTCAAACTCCCTCACGAGGTCTGGGCTAAACCACGGCTGACCTGTTTGTATCGCCGTACATGCACGCCGCTGAATCTCGCTCAAATCGAAATCGGCTGGTATGTCATGGATGGACTCGACACCCATCATTTCCAACTTGGCAATTGTGCTGGCATGAAGCCGTGGAATGTAGCAGATGTGGTCACTCGCCATGGGGCTATTGCAATGGTTGAAGAACTCGCAGACGACCGGATTGATGCAGTGCAGGCCTGTGGGAACGACGGGAGCTTCTGGGGTCGCGAGAACCTGAAATTGTGAGCGAAGCCGCAAGATAAGTTCTGGCTGGAAGTTCTGTGCTCTCTGCGTGAGATTCCGAAATGAGAACAACTGGCGGGGATCAACGGTTGTCCCCGTCAGCACGTATGCTCGGTTGATGTGAGCCAACCAAACTGACGCGAGTTTCAAGCCGGAGCGAGAAAGTACGTGGCTCTGAATTGCCACGTCTTGCACGTAGTGGTCTTTCACATCGCTACCGGATTTCACTTCCACAAGACGCCAAAGGTTTTCCTTGCGGCGTTGCAGGACATCCGTTTTGACGATTATGCCCTCATGTTCGAAGGCACCCTCGAAAATTGCAGGAATTTCAGGATTCGCTATTAGCTGCTCTGTCGTGTGAATTGCCTGTTTCAGCCCCTTAGAGCCATCAACTTCGACGCCGCCCGGAAACAGTTGACGTGCGAGCATGCCAACCTCACGTCCCTGCGCAATGATCGCCTCTGCCGCACCGTCCGGCTCAGCCGCGAGTTCTGGATCGTGAACCTGAAGATAGAGGCGCTTCAAGCACTGGCAGCCTGCAACAAACCTTGATTTGCTGAGTCTGATCGTCACCGCAGCGGCTCCTCTTGCATCCCTTCAAATGTACCGAAGTCTGTTGCGCAGGTTCATGCGTTGTCTTTGAGGTTGCGCAGACTGATCACGCGTCCGCCCGGAGCTTCTTCCCGGTGAAGAGGGACTCGCGGAACTGCAAGTACAGCAGCCCGGTGCGCAGCGAGCGGTCACCTTGGATAAACATCGTCCAGACCCTGTTCTCACACTGGTAACGTTCTTCCAGACAATCCCACCACAGGCAGACGTCAAAGTTCGGCTTTCCCTGCTGAGCGGCGATCCGGTTGAACTTCTCCTCTGCCTGCTTGAACGCTTCGCAGGCTTGGGCGAAATCCTGATCAAATAGGGTCTGCTCGTCGCTGATCATGGGACGTCCGTTGACCATACGGGTGTTCGCGACTTCATCGAACATCGTGTTCACAAGTTCATCGTTCGTCATCGAAACGCTCCTTGTTTAACGGGCGGGCTGCGCACATCTCGCTGTGGCGTTTGAAACCACGGTCTTCATCATTCGCGAGACCGCACGCCTGATTGATTTCCCAACACAGACTGCTGACGCTGATCAGCAACGGGCAACGGTGCTGCTGATCGTGAACACAGGACATGTGGTTGCGCATGATCTCGGAGAGAAGCTCCGGGGTGAGGCGTTGAGGTTTCTCATTCCTCCTTACGATGAACAACAGGAGTTTATCCACGGCGGAAGCCTTCGAAGAACCCACGCCAAAAGGCCGCGAACATGCGCAGGATGCAATACCAGAAAAAGACCGTGAAGGGGAAGGCGATCCAAAAGGCGTAGCGCATGAACTCTTGGTCGTCCGCCGTTCCCCAGAGCGCGGCTGCGACTAGCAGGAACGGTGACAGGACCGCAAAGAGGTTGAAGCCGATGAAGCCGATCACAAATGCCATCACAGTTTCCTCCAGACCGAATCACGCATGGTTCCGCCTCCAAGCCACTTCAGGACCAGCGGAGGTCACGATTCCATAGCCTCGTCACCAGCCGGCCCCCGCTACAACGTGCTCCGCAATTTCAACAACTTGAGGCGGGGGCAGCATAGAGCCTTCGTCACCAGCCCGTGATTTCTTAACCAGCTTGCAAACGAGGCTGCGGGAAATGCCCCACTTCTTGGCGACAGCGGTCAATGTCATCCCGCTAAGTCGGTCGCGGACTATCGCCGCTCGATTCAAGTTCATCGGAGCGCGTCCGATTCGCACGCCGTCGAGCCTTGCCCTACGCATTCCGGCGAGAACGCGCTCCCGAATCAGGTCGGCTTCGAGTTCAGCGATTGAGCCAATGAGCGTCAGGAAGAGTCGCCCCATCGGCCCGCTCGTGTCCACGTTTTCGCGACGAGAGATAAAGACGACACCGAGGCTGTCGAACTCGTCCATGATCTGCAAAAAGTGCTTCACGCTCCTCGCGACTCGGTCGAATGCTGCCACGAGCACAACCGAGAATTTCTTCTGTCGCGCATCCGCGATCAGCAAGTCCAGCCCCGGACGTCTTGCTCGCCGTCCAGAGACCCCGCAGTCTTGGTATTCCTTCACGATTTCGAAGCCGTGCTTTGCTGCAAGCTCGCGGAGATCGTAAAGCTGCGACTCCACGTGCTGGTCGGCAGTGGAAACACGAACGTAAATGGCGGCTTTTTTCATGTGCCCAGTTAACTCACTCTGCGGTCTTTTCTTTCGGCTCTGTATGCACTATCATATACATTAGAACCACCGTTGTCAATGGGACTGCATACATGACCTTTAAGGAAGCTACAAATCGCCTCTTCTCTCGTTTAGACCACGAGGAGTTAGCGGAAGCGCTAAAAGTGTCCGTCGCGTCAATCCGCCAAGCAAGGCTGCGCCGTCGCGCACTCGCACGCCGTTCCCCTCCACCAGATTGGGAAAATGCCGTATTACGGCTCGCGGAGGAGCGAGTGTCGCACTTCCAAAAACTGATCGAGGACATTCGGGGTTCCTCAGCGAAGTAGAGGGTGGGGCGCAGCCGCATGCCAAGAGCGAAGAGGAAGGGATGATTGCGGCAGCCGAGTATACCCAAATCCTATCTGACGCCACCTTAATGCCAGCGCGGACGACGAGACTCGAACTCGCGACCGCTGCCGTGACAGTCTAGGCATACACGGATTATCAGCGACTTACGTTCTCTGCGGGGGCTGCCAAGTCGCTGAAAGGGACTGTAGGAACCGTTCGCTGTGGGTAATTTTGTGGGTAAGATTTCTGCCGACTTCTTGCACCGCGATCCCTCATTCCGAACCAGTGCGCCCGGTGCTTGGAGAGACCACCGCTCCATGCTACTACGCTACAATCTTTCACTTCGTGGCATAAAGGGTGAGGAGGTCTCATGCGAGTCCGTTTCCTTGCGTTAGTAGGCTTTATGTGCTTTGCTCTGCCCTGCTTCGGACAGAATGGTACGCAGTTTCGGGATTGGCGACCGCTCTCTAATGAGATTGCGGTTCGTCCAATAACTGCATGCGAGAGTCTGACCGCACTGACGAACTACGATTTCTCCGTCGTTAGCGCTCGATCCATTCCCGCCACCGAAACGATCCCTCAGCACTGCCAAGTGCGTGGGCTGATCGCTCCGGAGATTGCATTTGAAGTTGCCATGCCTGAAGCGTGGAACGGTCGCCTGTACATGTTTGGCAATGGTGGTTTTGCCGGAGAATCGCTGGACTATCCATTACACGTAAAGCAGACGGCCACTGCGCTTCAACATGGCTTCGCAGTCAGCTATACGAATACCGGGCATGACGAAACGATTGAGCCGCTTGCATCATTTGCGACGAATCGACAAAAGTTAATCGACTTTGCTTTTCGTTCCGTCCACCTGACCATCGCTACAGCCAAGACAGTGATCCGTGACTACTACGGAAGGTACTCGTCGCATGCGTACTTCGACGGATGTTCAACTGGAGGTCGTCAGGGTCTCACCGAAGCTCAGCGTTTTCCCGATGATTTTGACGGCATCGTTGTGGGTGCTGCCATGCTCGATTACGTGGGCACTATGATCTCCAGCGTTTGGATCGACCGAGCACTCAACACTGCACCTATCCCGTCGAAGAAGTTACAAGTTCTATCGGATCACATTTATACACGTTGTGACGCCCTCGATGGGCTGAAGGACGGCTTAATCGATGATCCGAGACGGTGTGATTTCAAACCGACGCGGGACTTGCCCGTTTGTAAAGGGACGGAAGATTCAACGAACTGTTTCACGCCTAAGCAAATCGCAGCCCTCGAAAAGGTGTATGCAGATGTCGTTAGCGAAGGGAAAGTAATCTTTCCCGGTTGGCCTCTGGGAGGCGAGATCGACGGGCCTAATTGGTTTAGCAAGACGGGACATAATTCAGGTTGGGTACCAATGCTGATCAACGACGAGGGAACCAGTTGGGCGACGATGTTTACGCAAGCGTTCTTTCGGACTTTTGCATTGGCGGATTCAAGTCCCAAGTATGAACTCTCACAGTTCGATTTCGACAAAGACCCCATCCGCATGGCTTCCGTTCGCCAACTGATGGACGCTACGAGTGCCGACCTGTCACGTTTCAAAGAGCACGGCGGCAAGTTACTGATGTATTGGGGATGGGGCGATCCTGCTTTGAACCCCAAGATGGGTGTCAGTTACTACGAACAGGTCTCGGCACATGTGGGTTCGGCAACAACGGATTTCTTCCGCTTGTTTATGGTGCCGGGCATGTTTCATTGCGGAGGAGGGGTAGGCCTAAGCGAGTTCGATGCCATGACGGCAATGATCAGATGGGTCGAACTGAACGAGGCACCTGATCGTGTAATTGGTACTCATTCCGAGAAAGGCAAGCAAGTTCGCACGCGACCTTTGTGCCCATTTCCGAAGGTAGCGAAATACAAAGGGAAGGGCGACACAGACGATGCCGGAAGTTTCACCTGTCAGACGCCTTGATATGCAGAGTCTTGCTTGTTTTGGAAAGAATGGCGCGGACGACGAGACTCGAACTCGCGACCGCTGCCGTGACAGTCTAGGCATACACGGATTATCAGCGACTTACGTTCTCTGCGGGGGCTGCCAAGTCGCTGAAAGGGACTGTAGGAACCGTTCTCTGTGGGTAATTTTGTGGGTAAGAATTTTTCGCGTATCAACGTCTCACTGCGGCAGTCCGATCCGGCGCAGCAGGTCTGCGTGGCGCGGGTCGGAAAAGCCGCAATCGAAGAAAGGGGCGCAACTATAAAGATGGGCTGACGAAACAGTGTTTGGCTCTACGTTTCCTTAACGATGGTTCGCGGATTTTTGTCTTCACGCAGCGCCACAAACTTGGAATGACGAAGCCTATCGGCTCCCGTCCACTCCAAGAATTCCACCTGAGCAACAGCGTCGGGACGCAACCAAACGCACGTCTTCATCTTCTCAGCCGTCAATTCATCGCCCCATCGTGACTTGTGCGTGTCGGGCAGATTGGCGAATGGCATCGTGGGTGAGGTGAGATTGCGGATTCTCTCAAAGACCTGCCGACGTGACACGGGGACAAAGCCGTTTCGCACGCGAGCGACGTACATCAAATCTTTGCCTTGGTAATAGCCGACGATGAGCGAATCGAATCCGTGTGTGCCCGGAATGTATCCGCCGATGACAAACTCTTGTCCACGGTTCGCCCGGCATTTGACCCAAGCTCCGCTTCGTTTCCCAGCCTCGTACAGGCTATCTTTGCGTTTAGCGATGACGCCTTCCAGTTGTTGTTGCCGGACCGCGGCAAGCATGTCGCCCGCCGTGACCTCGAACTGCTCAGCGATACGGATTCTCGGAGAGCGCAGTTTTAGAACGGATTTCATCGTCTCACGACGCTCGTTCAAAGGCAGTTTGGTCAGGTCGCGGTCGTTGCAGATAAGAAGGTCGAAAATGAAGTAGTGGATACGGGATGCTTCGCTGCGGCACTGCGCTAGAAGATTGAAGTTTGGACGACCCGAATCATCCAGAGCCACGACCTCGCCATCCACGACGGTTCCCTCGGGAAGGTCAGCAAGGGCTTCGACGAGGTGGGGGTACTGATGATTGAAGGATTTGTGCCGACGAGAGAATAGATTGACGACGCGATCAGATTTGACGGCGATAGCGCGGTAGCCGTCGAGTTTGATTTCGTAGACCCATCCCGGCCCATCGAGCAGCTTCGTGACCGGGGCACATTCCATCGGCTCGATGAACTCGGCTTTTCTCTTCGGAAGTTCCACCAGACGATTAACGCGAGCCATATCCACCGAGTATACTGTCCCTCCCACCAAGCAGCTTGGGGCTGCTTTTGAAACTCGTGATGTCACTATTGGGAGAGAAACTCCACGGCAAGAGTAATCAGGACGGGGCGCAGCCGTGAGACCGCTATTAGGAATAAACGTTAGCGGGGAAGAAAACTATCTATAGTACGCGAGGCAAGGAATATCTGAGGTTAAGATGATGCCATGGCGTCTCGTCTGAATTCGTTGCCGCCAGAAATCACTCGTCACGTCATTCGGATTCAGGTTCTAACGCTTATCTGGATGACCGTAGAAGCCTCGGTCTCGTTGGGTGCGGCTTGGGTGGCTCGTAGTCCAGCCCTTCTTGGCTTCGGCGGCGACAGCGCAGTTGAACTCCTCTCAGCCACAATTGTGCTTCGGCGTTTTTACTTTGCATCTCAGCAGGAGCATGGTGAGGAGAAGGCAGCCAAAATCGCGGGAGCCTTGCTCTTTATTCTCGCTGCATTTGTGGTTCTTGCATCTGCCCTGTCCTTGCTAGGGCATGCTGAACCCCAACCCACCGCTGTAGGGATAGCTGTGCTAGTCGTTGCTGCCGTTGCAATGCCGTGGCTCGCAAGCCAAAAACGGCGACTCTCAGCAACTACGGGCAGCGGGGCATTGAGAGCCGATGCTGCTGAATCTGCCGTCTGCGGCTATCTCGCTCTAATCGCCTTGGCGGGTCTGGTCGTCAATGCGATTTGGCATGCGCGCTGGGCAGACCCGGTCGCTGCGTTGGCTTTGCTCCCACTAATTGTGCGCGAAGGAAGAGAGGCGATGAAGGGCAAGCCGTGCTGCGACGTAGCCTGAGTTTGACGAATCTCGTTCGATTTGGGCTGGCAAGCATCCTACCGTATTCTCTTAACAGTTCTACTTCTTGTCCCGTAAGGATCATCGAGTGAGCGCGACTAAATCCGTGCTGACAGCGGCGTTGTTTCTCTCGTGTGGAAATGCGTTCGCGCAGTCCGTCGATAAGCAAGAGAAAGAGTCTGCGGCGGTCATCGAACTGGGGGGAGCCACGAGTTGGAACTTCAAAGGCGGCGGGTCGAGCTTTGGCCCCACCGTGGCGGTTGAAATTACGCCTATAGAGAAATGGCTTGAGCTTGAGGCGGGAGTCACGCCACTTTTTAGCCGCCATCACACAGAATGGGATACCGACCTTCTGTTTAAGAAACCGTGGACTCTTTCGCCGAAGGTGGAGTTCATGGTCGGTGTGGGGCCTGCGTGGCTTCACACAAACGAATTCGGCAAGTCGCCGAACTCAGTCAGTGGTGAAGCCATCATTGATGTTATGTTTTGGCGCTCGAAGAAACGTAGACTAGGCTGGTACGTCGAGCCGGGCTACGAGTACAACTTTGGACGGGGGCATGAGCAATCGCTCGGCATAAGCGGCGGTCTATTGATAGCATTGCCTTAGCACTGTTTGTAAGCGATTCGTGCGAGGCATTTTATTCAAGCGCGGTTCGCAACACGTGCTCATCCGGGCCACGACCCGCGCAGCATCCCGCGAGCTTACCGTCAATCACCACGGCTGGCACACTCCGAACGCCGTATTGCTTGGCTTTGGATGCCATCTCGGATTTGTGCATATCGTGGATTACAACCTCATGCGATGAGCCAGCCAACCGCTTCACGAGTTCGATTGTGTCCTTGCATGTCGAACAACCCGCACTGAATACTTCGATTTTCTTTTTTGTTGCCATGCTGCCCTCCTTAAACCCTTTTTTGAACTACACTCTGAGTCAAATAGGTTTTGCTCCGCAGTCGGGGCAGCCTGTTTTCTCGCTGCGAGTGTGAGGCGGGTACGCGTTCCACAGGGACGCGATGACCAGTAGCCCGACTGCACCGTACAAGATGTACTTGGACTCCCACACAAACTTGCCCAGCACTGTGCCGAGTGCGCCGAACAGTCCAACAAGAAATGGTCGGTACCCATTGCGTTTATTCGCTCTGAATGCAAGGGCACCCAAAGCGAGAATCAGGAATGCAAGCGTGAGAGGCAGAAGGTAGGCTGCGGATATGAGAAATCCCAGACCGATTGAAGAAAGCAGACCAGCATAGGCGGGCCAACAGGCAGGGCACGCGAGCTTAGGAAGCATCGAGATGCCGACGCCGGGCAACGCCATTAGACCGCGCTTCCAAGTACCGTTCACGGTTCCTCTCTGTCAAGACTTTCGAGTATTGGGCACTCGGCGATTGGGCCGCAACCCGCGCAGACCTTTGTCAGTCTTCGCAGCGTTGCCTTCATGGAATCGAGGCTCCTAATCTTTGCGTCTATGTCAGCAATCTTAGCTTCTGCTCGCCTTCGGACATCTGCACTCTTGGCGTTCGGCGACACGCGAAGCGACAGCAGTTCCCGAATCTCGGCAAGCGAAAAGCCAAGTTCTTGAGAGCGGCGGATGAACTTTAGCCTTCGCGCTGCATCCGAGGGAAACAGGCGATAACCCGATGCACTACGGGGCGGTCTCTGCAAAAGGCCCCGACGCTCATAGTAACGGACGGTTTCCAGATTCACTCCCGCCTCTTTGGCGAGACGACCAATGGTGAGCGACTTTCCCTTCATACGAGGTTAGTCTAAACCCCGGACTATGGTACGGGGTCAAGTCCTATTTTAGCAGTGCCCTTAATTTCGCCTTCCGCGTTTCGTCTCGCGGCGTTCTTCCGCTTGATTTTACCCATCCGAGCATTTTCCCGACGTGAACCCGATGTTGAGTCGGTTCCTCCCAAACTTCGACGGTAACCCATCCGATCTGCTCGCCGGAACTCTCCCACCCGACTCGTTCTAGCTTCTGCAATCCCCTCAGTGCTGCTTCGTAGACAGATTCCGCCCGGACTCGAACGCTGTGCTCGACACCGTGGTCGTCAACGAGTTTCACGACACAATCGCGTGCATCTGTCATGGCTTTCTCTGGAGAGGAAATCGAGGTAAGAGGAAGGGGGACACTCAGTTTACGACTTTTCGTTCCTCAGTTCATGGAAGAGTTTGCGGCTGAACCTGAGAATTACGATAGAGTCGTCATCCCCGGCGAAATCCAAGCCGAAGGGCTTCAGTCCTAGCCCCGTTGCCTCCCGTAGCATTTCGAGAGTGAAGGGTTGAAGCCCGTGGAGGAAAACATCGACGAACACCGGGGCAGGTTGGAGGTCAAAGGGCCTAACGCGGCGCATGTTTACGTTCGACTTCTTCACGGGTTCTCGATAGGCGTGCAGAACCTCGCGCAGCACGTCGCCCTCGGTGTTCTTGTCAAGGCCCTGACCGGAGCGCAGCTTCGCCGCCACAAGCTCCAGCACGCCAGCCAACTGCAATTCGCGGAACAACTGTTCGGTCGTTCCTCTGAACCAAGCAACGTGAACGATTTCGACGTCCTCAAGCGCGATCCCGGTTTCCTCCATGATAGAAGCGAAGGTATGGCCCGCATCAAGCAGGCTGAGAGTCTTTTCTAGGGTGGCTGTCGTCAACATATTTTGTCCGTCAATCGGGCGAGACCTCGCCCACGAAGACGATGCCCTCGACGGCGCTGCCATCAGGTCTCAGCAGGTAGACCCGGTTGTCTCGCCATTCGAAAACCGACTCCGCGCCGATCTGTGCGCCGGGGAACCACCACCAGCGCCCGCTGAACCAGAGCATTTCGTGCATCTCCGGGTATGCCATTGGTTCGAAGTCCCAAGCATTCAAAGTGGAGGGTAAGCCGAAAGCACCGTTAGCCCGAGGCGTTCAGCGATCTGCGGATACCTGCCAAGCAGCGTCGCGAAATTTCGCCGCGCCCTCGCAGGCGAAATGTTGGGGTACATGGACGGGTATCGCCCGATCAGCGCCCACCGTTTCATCTTTCTTGCGAGCAGATGCTCGCGGATTTGCGGTCGTGCGTGCAATTCGATTTTCCTCCGACAAAACTCCCGTCCAGCGCTTTTCGCGATAGGACTCGGGAGCCAGTTTTTGCAGCGAATATGGAAATTTCGAGCGTCGGAGCGAATGACTAACCCTGCCCAACCCGCCGAAATGCTGCTTCACCGAATGAATTTGAAAGTCGTGGAATTAGTCCTGAGTGGTGCGGCAAAGGACCTCAAGGGCGGGGCGATGAACATCGTACAGGTGATTGCCCGGCTGCATTGCGAAGAAAAGAAATCCAAGTTCTGTTTCTTAGTCAACGTTGCAGGTAAGCAAACCGCCCTGTAGTCAGTTTTCACTCAGGGGTTCAAGGGTAGCGAGAATCCGTAGTCAAAAACCGTTGACTACAAGGTGACTGCAGATGACTACAAATTCGCCTAAGCCCTTTCTTATTATAAAAAATCCCCTCTCTCTCTCTCTTACTCTCTGAAAACTGACTACAAATTGTGTTTCCCGGTCTTTCCGCTCTCGTGTAGTCAGTTGTAGTCACCCCACAGTCGCCGACGCTCACGGCTTCAACCTCACGCGCCCGGTGCGCTCCTTGCTGTCCTTGCCGTCAGCCTGCGTCTCGTACTCTTCCTCGATGATTTCTTCCCAGATCAACGCTTTCTTTACCCGGTTGAGCCGCACCCTGCTCTTCGCAGCGCGGTGCAGGTTGTACCTTTGGCAGAGCGTGCGCCACTCGACCCAGTCGGTCTGTTTTTCCAGCGCCCGGATGATCGCCTGCTCCGCCCTGCCGTCTAGGTCGTCGGTCTCGGACGGCGCAAACTCTTTCCTGATCTGTTCCTGCCACTCGGCGAACTCCAGCGCAGCGCGGAGGCAATCTTCCGTCACCTCCGGGTCGTGGTTCAAGCTGGAGGTCACGAGCGCCACGCGCAGCGCCAGTTCCCCGAGACGCTTGCGGTTTGCAAAGTCGCCGCGCCGCCATTCTTTGACCTTGTCGAAGGCCCACGCGGGTATCCCGCTTGCACGCGCCCTGCGTTGGATTGGAAGGTTGTCAGTGATGTCTGTGCCCGGCGACTCGATAGGCGGCTCCCACATGTCGTCGAACTCCCAGTCGTCCGGCATGATGCCGAACAGAGTGCGGTCGAAGGTGCCGTGCGTGGTTGCTGCGCCGTAGATTTCGGCGAACTGATCCGGCCCGTCGCATGTTAGACCGCCGACTAAGCTGAGCTTGGCAACGCACTGCCACTGCCCGTTCTTTGCCGTCGCGGAGCCGAAGTCGTCCTTGTAGAACATCTCGTTGAGCATGTTCGGCAGAGACGAGCCTTGAATGTCCATCTTGTTGAACGTGATGCGCATCTCGTCCTGCGCCAGCAGGTACGGCGTGGCGTAGTGATCCTCGGCTCGCATCTCCTTGGCTTTTTTGCCGCCCAGCAGTTGAACAAGTCCGACTTCCGAGCCGGGATACTTACGCACCACTTGCATTTTGGTCGGCGGCTGCCACGATTCCAGCGTCCGGTCGATGACGCGGCTCTTGCCGTCGCCAGCGCCGCCGATGATGTTCACGTAGAGGTTCGGGCGTAGGCGCTTGTAGTCCGGCACGCCGTAACCAGCAGCTACGGCGAGCGCCACGGGATACGCGGCGTCGAGCGGCGAGTCCAGCTTTCGTGCGAACTCCCCGAGCCATCCATACATGCAGCTTTCCGGCATGCGACCGAGCGACTTCTTCGCGGGCCGTTTTGCTGTCGCCTGTTCGCAGCCGTAGCAAAGCTTGTGACCGGGGTCAGGTGTGCCGCGACCGCAGCGGTAGCAAAGCTCGCCGCGCTCGATCATCTCTACGCGCTTCTGTTCGCGGATTTCGTCCAGCTTCGCTTTGCTCGGCTTCTTGTTCGCTTCGTCTACGCAGTTGAGGCACTTTGGTGAGCGTGTGTTGCCGAAGAACCCAGCAGGGTACTCGTTGCACTGCCTGCACCTCGGCGCGTTGACGCCGCACTCGTAGCACCACCGCGAACCGTCCTGAGCCTTCTTCCGGCAGCGGATGCAGTAGCCCTGCGGGTACATTTCCCATTTTTTCTTTGGCGTAGTGCTGGGGGCGGAATTGGCTAGCGCGGTCGCGTTGCCCGCTTCGGGAATCGCGGCTAAACGTGCTGCATTGTTTGGTGTCTCGTTCATATCAACCTGCTTCATTCAACCCCTATGTCGCTTGCTGAAGGCGGCTGGGAACCGATTCGGGAGCTTGGCGAGGTTGACGGCAACCAAGCTCCCCGGTTGATCTCTGATCCGCGACCAAAGACCCAGCACTAAGAGATACTGAAAGTCAGCGGATTTCCGGCTTTTTGTCCGGCATCCACCTGTCACCGCGAGGTCCGCCCCTTCGGTGAGGCAGCCCCATTCCCCGCGCCCAGTTGCAAGCCGTGCGCTTACTGATTCCAAGCTCGCGGCAGATGCCCCTGTACGGAACCCCAGCCAAGTAGCGCTCGCAGAACAACTGCCGTATCGCATCTGACTTCATGCCCAAGATTTCAATATTGGTGAAATCTGCACTGATTGTTGCTCTCGGAATTGCCGCTACGGACTTCCTGTGTAGGCGGTGACACCTAACAGTTGAGTCCGCAAGTTGGAGGAGAACAAACCGATGATCGAGAGAGAAGGACTGGCTAGGCTGTTCTGGAACAGCCACACGCCTTACACGCCGGAAGACTCCATCGACGGAGAGCCGGACGAACGGATAGCCAAGATGAAGGCGTTCGCCAAGACGCTACACTACTTCGGCTACGACATTCTCCAATTGTGCCCGCCGAACGAGGAACGCGACATCTGTATCCGCAAGCTGTATGAGGCGCTCATCTACGCCGACCTCTCGCTGATGCTTGGGAAGTACGAGGAAAATTAAGACAACGGGGAAGAACCTAGCTCTGGGGCCTTTGACCGACGCTCAAGTTCGCAAGCTGACCGGGCTGTGCCAGATAGACATCAACATCGCCGCTGAGGAATTGGAGACGGAAGGCATGATCACTGTCCAGCGCACGTATATGCTCGCTGAAGAATAGCCTGAGGCGTCTGCTCACCCGAGAGGTTGCCCCGCAGCCGTCATCGCACTTCGCCTGCTGGTCGTCGGTCACGCCGCACTGCTTGCAAAAGACGTCGCTCATTGGATCAACCCCTCGACTTCCATGTCAGCAAACTCCTCGGTGTCGAAGATGAGTTTCGGGCCTTTCGGAAGTGCCTCGTTCAGTTCATCGACTATCGAGTGCAAGTCGCCCACCACAGCCTGCCAGCGGACATGCAGCGCGTCCTCGGCTGTGGCGTAGAGACCGCCTTCGCTGCCCTGCGGGTCGTCCTTCATCCGCTTGAGCACCAGCAGCATGTGCTCAGCTACCGTAATTGCGTGTTCTATGCTCATTGTTTCTCCTCGAAAAACTCCGGGTCAGGCAGCACCACAGTCTGGAGCGGCTCAGCCTGTTCCTTTACCTCATCGTCATTTTCTTTGACGAAGCGCCACATCCAGAAAAGTTCGTCCAGTTGGTGGACGCGGGCGTTGACCGCGTCGGTCTGGTGCTCGACCCAGCCCTCACCGTATTCCGCGTCCACGTGCCATTTCTGGATCAGGTCGATTGCCCGGTCAAGGCTCCGCACCGCCTGCTTGAACGCTACATCCGGCGTCATCTCCGGCACGGCGGCTGCCGCGAGGTCCTTGAAGCGCGAAAAATGCACCTTGACCGCAGCGTCGCTGTACTTGCCGTGGACGCGGTAAAAGTCACGATCAGGCTGCGCCGTGGGGAATACCTTGAGCACCCGCTGCAAGTCCAAGATCAGCGCCCTGCGGCTGACGATTTTCGCCTGCTTTGTTTTCATCGGCCCTCGCATACATTTCTCTCCTCGAATGAATTTGTCTTTCAACTGTTAATACTCGGTTCTCCCCAGTTCGGGCTGATTACCCCTTATTGGCCCGCATGTACACCAGACCGGGAATGGTGCCGCCAGACCAAGACAATCTCCCCACAACCTTCATGCCGTGGCGCTCGTAGAAGGAGCGGGCAACGCCGTTTTCTTCACGGACGGAGAGGTATAGGTCGCCGCCCGAAGGCTTGACAATCTCCTCGACGAACCGTTCGAACACCTCGCCGCCCTTGCCGCTGAATTGCTGGCTGTTGAGAATTTGATGAAGCATGATCGCGCCAGCCGGGATGTCCACCTCGCCCACTTGGGTGCGCTTCTTGTACTTCTGATAGGTGACGATGACGCCGCCCTGCCAGACGACTTGGTCCGCCTCGATCATGCGCCGGAGCTTGTCCTGCCGGACATGTGGGAACACGTCCTTCCGCTTCTGGAAATACCCGTAGATTTCCTTGAGATCGGAGAGACTAGCGTGCTTCACGGCTTCTTCTTGAAGACAAAAATTGGTTCGTACTTGTGCGTTCCTTTTTGTTTGCGGCGAGTTCCGGGCATGACACTGAGCGCGAGCTTCATTGTCTTGACCAGCTTCCAGCCTCGGTTCTCTGCGAGCGCAAGGAAATCTTCTTCAAGATTACCCGGATAGCCGCTCACGTCAGCTATGTTAATCGCAAGGGTACCGTCCAGCTTGAGGCAGTAGGCGCAGTTATCCAGCGTCATGCGCATGAATCCATTTAGCCAAGCATCTGGCGTCCGAAACTGCATGTAGGACTGGCTAGGCTCGCGGCTGTACTCCTCTTGCCCAAAATAAGGAGGACTGCTGAAAATCGCATCAACCCCGCCCTTCGGTAGCGCGGCACGCATCTTTTTCGTCTCGCTGCCCAGCTTATGCAGTTCGATCTCCAGATCGCGGCCCATCGCCCGCGCAAGCGGCACGAGTTCGGCACGCATCCGTTCCAGACTTTTGAATGTCTCGGTGGATGGGTCGCAACCGATGTACTTCCGTACTCGGTCGCAGGCGATGGCACCTGCCAATCTGCCGCCCCAGCCGCATGATGGATCGAATACAACGCCGCCTTGCTTTGGCAGCAAGCGGTAGTAGATCGCGGCAGCAGCGGCCGGGCTGAAATTGCTGACGCCTTGAGTGCCCGAAAAGGTGCGAAGGGCCTTCCGGACGCCGGATCGCGTAAGAACTGCTGGTGGCAAGTAGTGCCCGAAGAGGTTCGGCAGGTTCATCTCCTCATGGAGTTCCCGCTGGCTTCTGTCGCGCAGTTTGTTGTGTTTCCCCATCGCTTTTGGGAAATCATTGTTGTCGGCGAAAAGCTCATCCTGCGTGCGCTTGCCTCCCGCCCGCACACCGGACATGTGGGGGAAATAGCACGAGGCAAGCGGGTTAAACTGTGTCACCTGCTTGACAACCCCGCGCCGGATTAGGCAGGAATAGTCATAGTCGATCAGCTTGCGAAGTTTGTCTTTCTTCTCCTCTCGGCTAAGGGCGTAGTGCGGAAAACCTCTTACTCTGGAAATCTTCGCAGCGGCTTCGGGCGAAACCCTGACGGCTGTAGGTTTGTTGCCCTCGAAGCTTATGCAAACGCTGATCGGGAGCCTTGGTCCGGTGTCACGGTCAGCTTCGTTCTTCATTCTCGCCATGCCTTGATTCTCGCCCGAGATTATCGGACGCGGGCCACGCCGCCGAAGCGCCTCGTGCCCTATCGGTCAGCCCAGATCGCCTCGACCATCTGCTGCACCTCGCGCTTTGGTCGGGGCGCTCTTTCGCCGTGGCGCTCAGCCCGGTGAACGTCTGGGTAGCCCTGAATCGCACCCGATGCAACGTGCGACCTTCGGGCAACTCCATCTCCGAGCAGCCTGCCAGAGTAGCCGCACGAACGGGTCGTAGATGCTGTCGCCGGGCGCGGCATTCGGACTGGGCAGCTAGTTTGAGGCTTTCTGAGGTTCGGTTGCGCGGGATCGCTGCGGTGACGCCAGCCATACCTCAGTTTTTCCTTCTAGAGCGGTATTTAAGTCGTGTACCGCTACGTGGGTCTTCTGATGATCAAACGCAGCCCACCATTGAAGGGCAGACCTCTTGGAACAATGTCTTCAATTCTCCGGCTCGATGCCCGCGCCTGATGCGGGCGTGATCCTGTTCTCGTTCCGCGTCGGTGAGGACGCCCACACGGTGTCCGCGTCAGGGACACCGTCCGAGCACAGCCTCAGCAGGCTAGAGCCTCTCGCCTTCGAGACATTGCCCCCAATCGCAAAACGGCCTAATCTGTGCTCGGTTACGGTACCGAGTCAGCGGGACAGGAGATCAATGTCTCGCAGACGAGGGCAAAGAGGAAGTGTCAGAATTGTTGCTGAAAAATATGTCGGTCGCTATTGGGCCGACGTACCCGGCAGCACGAAGAGGGTCAGGAAAGCAGTGGAAATTGGCAGCATTCACGAAATGACACGTTCGGAAGCTCAACGCTGGCTGTCGAACTTCATTG
>CAYTVL010000049.1:0-46867 GCA_964441775.1 uncultured Enterobacteriaceae bacterium | reverse complement strand
CCCTATCCGGCGATGTTTCAGGACCTTACAGCGTTGCCCATCTACAAGGTGGCCCGGGCCAGTCAACATCGGACATTCCGGGTGTGGGCGCGCCAGTCCAAGACGGGCAGTGGCTGGTGAGATGGCTTCGAGGCCCACGGGCAGGGCGACGAGGAAGGCCGCCTCCTGTGCCTTTTGACTACGGCATCGGTCGATGCCTGCAAGTGATTGGAGCCCCTGACGCGCTGGATGGCGACGGGCATCGTGGTGGGCGATTGGAGGGATATTGTTGCAGCAACCTTCTTGTCTGCTTCCTCGCCTCTTTGCTCTATAAACACTTGATTGCGTAAATGTTTTTGCTGGGAATCGCGTTTGGGAAAAGAAAAAGTTTGGACGTAAGGAGAAGCAAAAGGACTTCCACCAATCCAAATCATTGCACGTGGGGTATTAGTGAAAGGCAGACCGAACTTGGGTCCATCCCCCCCATGTCGGATGGCAGGATTTTCTCATGTTTGGCATACGGGTTTTGCGATTGTGGCGTGCTGTGGCTTTTTCTAGAGAATCCTGCAATGCGATTGAATCATTATCCTGAGCGGAATACATGAAGATGCAGAACGGATATTATTCCATGCCACCGAATGAGAGTGCTAGCGATGAAGAATTGATGCGGCAGCTCGCCGCCGGATCACACGAGGCGCTGGGACTGCTCTATCAGCGCTACGCCCGAATGATCTTTCATTTGGCTGTTAGGACCCTAGATCGCGCCACGGCTGAAGAGATCGTTCAGGAAGTCTTTCTAGCGGTGTGGCGGGGGACAGCAACCTTCGCTCCCGAGCGGGGCGCGTTTCGCCCTTGGGTGTTTCAGATCGCCCACTTCCGTATCCTCAATGAGTTGCGCCGGCGGAGTCGCCAACCCCAGGTGGATCCGGATCCCGAGGGAGCACTCCTCGCAGACCTGCCTGACGAGAGTCCCGAGCCTGCAGAGACGGTGTGGCGGGAGTACCGCCGTTCAGTGCTGCAATCCGCGTTTACGGAACTCTCGCCGCCTCAGCGCCAGGCGCTGGGGCTGGCCTTCTTTGAAGACCTGACCCATGAGCAGGTTGCGTCTGTCTTAAATTTGCCCCTTGGCACCGCCAAGACCCGCATCCGGGATGGTCTGCAGAAGCTGCGCGGGAAACTAGCTCCCTTAAGCGCCGTTCTTACCGTGGTCATCCTCGCCCTCGTTGGCGTCCGCTACCGCACGGAGCGGATAGCCTTGCAACGCGACGAGCGGGCCCTAGCTCTTGTGACAGCAAGTGATACCGAGAACATTCGACTCGCTCCTGCCCCAGGCGTTCTTGCGGAGACGCATGCTCGTTATCGTAGCCGGGCTGGGGCGGACATCGCGGTGTTGACGCTCTCAAAATTTCCTCCGGCGCCTGCTGGGCAGACCTACCAAGCGTGGGTGCTCCATCGGGGAGCCTGGACCTCACTCGGAGCCGTCCAACCTGATGCCAATGGTAATGCTCGCCTGATTGCCGAAGGCCCAACCCTCACAATTCTGCCCGAGGCGATCGAGATTACGTTGGAGCCAGCCGGTGGAAGCGCGGCGCCAAGCGGACCGGTTATGGTTGCGTGGCCCGAAGCGGGGTCTGTACCGGGTAGTCGGATGGAGACTCCGTCGGGCGCACCATAAGAAGGGACCGACAACAATCATCGCGATCACCTGCTGTGTTTAGGGCAAGGCCCAGTGTCGGGAGCTTTCACGTAGGCTGCCGCTGGGCTTTGCTCCCTTCTTCACGTCTTCTTCTTTTCCTTTCGGTTAGACATCACAGAGAGTTATTTCCAATTACGCCGTCGCACCCTTATGTCAATCCAAACCGTTGCGTGCGGTGTACTAGTTGGCAGGAGGTGTAAATGGACACAAGACGAATCAATAGGAGAGCGTTTCTGGAGCTGGCGGGGCTCGCCGGGGCGGGCATCGCTGGTGTGGTGTTCGCCTCGGGGCTGCGCCAAGCTGGCGCTGCGCAAGAAAGCACGCAGGAACACGATTTCTTTTTTCTCCAGATGTCTGATACGCACTGGGGCTTCAGCGGACCCGCTGTGAACCCTGATGCAACGGTGACTCTGGAGAAAGCTGTTGCGACGGTGAACAGTTTGGCGCAGCAACCGGACTTCATCGTCTTTACCGGTGATCTAACTCATACGACTGATGATCCCCAGGAGCGGCGCGCGCGGCTCGCCCAGTTCCGCGACATCGTCAGCAAACTGAAAGTGAAGACCATCCACTTCTTGGCGGGGGAGCACGACGCCTCGCTGGACCAGGGCGAAGCGTTCCAAGAGTTCTTTGGCGCCTTACACTATACGTTCGACCACAAGGGGGTCCACTTCATTGTGCTGGACAACGTCTCTGATCCCACCGGCAGCCTCGGTGACGCCCAGTTACAGTGGCTGCGCGCCGACCTGGCGCGCCTGGGTCGCGAGCAAGCCATTGTCGTCCTTACCCACCGCCCTTTGTTCGATCTGTACCCGCAGTGGGACTGGGCGACGCGCGACGGCGCCGCAGCGGTGCAAGCTCTTCTGCCGTACGAGTATGTGACGATTTTCTACGGCCATATTCATCAGGAACATCATCACCAGACCGAGCATATTCCACACCACTCCGCGAAGTCGCTCATGTTTCCTTTGCCCGCTCCTGGTTCTGTGCCCAAAAAGGCGCCGATCCCGTGGGATCCTGCCAAACCGTACAACGGGCTCGGTTTCCGTACCGTGCAGGCCAAGGTGGGAGGAAAAGAGTACCCGCTTATTGAGTGGCCTGTCGTAAAAGGATGACGCTATGAAAAGAATCGAACTAATAGTGATAGGAATGGAACTGATAATCACGGTGGCGATATGTGTCACCTTTCTCGTCTTTGGACAAGGTCATGTCGCGGCGGCAACCTCCGCCGCCCAGAACGAACCGATCATCCGCATTGCCGCCAAGAAGTTTTCTTACAGTCCATCACAGATTGTGCTCAAGAGAGGCGAACCGGTCGTGTTGGAACTCTCCTCGCAGGATCGGGAACATGGGTTCCGGCTGGAGGAACTGGGGATTCGGGCGGATGTCAAGCCTGGAGCACCCGCCCGTGTGCGCCTCGTGCCGCAACAGACGGGAACCTTCTCATTTGCGTGCGACGTGTTCTGTGGCAGTGGGCATGAGGAGATGGCTGGGGAAATCGTGGTAAGCGATTAACAGGATAAAGGGGAAATGACATGTTTAATATCGGTTTCTATCATCCTCTTGTCATTCACTTTGCGATCAGTTTGCTGATCATTGGGGTGCTCTTGCGCTGGATCTCGCTCACTGGCCGGATTCCTTTCACGGGGCCAGCCGCAGCGACCTTGCTGTTGCTCGGGACGGTTGCCGTCATTGCGGCGGCGTGGTCCGGTGAGGATGCTCATATTGCCGTGGAAGCCATCCCTGGCATTGCTCCAGCCGTGCATACACATCAAATGTGGGGAGAGCGGACGCGGAACGTGGTCCTGGGAGTGGCGGCCTGCGAGACCTTTGCTCTCTTCTTGAGGCGCAGAGGGCGAACGCGGCCAGCCTTGCTCGCCTCGGGTATCCTGGGGCTCGTTAGCGTTGTCTGTCTCGGAGAAACCGGCAGGCTCGGCGGTGAGCTCGTCTACGCGCATGCTGGAGGCGTGGGGATTCGGGGTGGGAACGCTGAGGATGTAGGGCGGCTCCTTCTTGCGGGCCTCTATCAGCAGGCCCAGCTCGATGAGCGCGCTGGGCGCTCCGAGGATGCCGCCGCGCTCATACACCTCGCTGCTCAGCGCTTCCCGTCTGACCCTGCCGTGCAGCTTCTCGCCGCAGAATCTCTGCTGGTGGACCAGCACAACCCAGGGGCGGCGCTAGCGACCCTCGGCAACATTGTCATCCCCACAGAAGAGCGGCGGTTGCGATTTCGCCACGGCTGGCTGACTGCCGACGCTCTTGTTGCCCTCAAGCAGCCCGAGCGCGCACTGGTCACACTCCATGAGTTACAGCTCGAATTCCCAGACAGTGCACGAGTGCAGAAACGGTTGGAGGAGGCCAACAATAACGCGCAGCAGAATGCATCCTCAAGAATAATCAATGAGAGAAACGCGTTAGTTCCCTTTTCTCCATTACAGAATTCAAAAAAGCAAGGAGTTATAGAATGACCATAATGAAGAAAACACTGTTGCGAAAAGTAGCACGGAAGAGTATGGCGAGCGCTCTGTTAGTGCTCGCGTTAGGTGGCTCCTCTTCCGTGCAGGCGACAACCGGTAACCAACCGTCCGTTGTTGGTCCACAAGCGCTTCCCCCTCAAGGCATTCTCACCGTCTACAGCGAGCGGTATGTCATGGAAGATGCAGACGTGCCGGTGGTCTATCGTCGGTCAGTCGAGCTATATACCATCGAAGGGCGCTTAGTGGGAGCCTACAAAAATCCTGCTGGGGACGGCCCGATTCGCATCGTGGCGCCTCCAGGACACTATCTTGTCGTTACCGAAACTCACTGGACCCGGAGAAAGGTACAGGCGAACGTAGAGGATGGACGCGAAACTGTCGTACCTGAAACACTCTTCGAACAAGCGCCGCTGTTTTCTTCCTTTTCTCTCCGTTAGGGTAAGTGGCAAGTACATTGACCAAAGCCTTGGCTTCCCGCGAAAGCGGGAATGGGACATGGCGATGACTCAATCCTTTGCGTTTGGTGGCCGAGAAGTCCTTCAATGAACAACTCCGAGGACACAATGTTGAAGAGATGTTGGACGACTGCAGGGGGAATCGGCGCTATTCTCGCTGGGTTCCTTGTTGTTACCGTGACTCTTAGCCAGGAGAAGTCGATGAACGAGGCAATAGGAAGTTTGGCGAAAGCCCATCTGCGGGTGGCGCGTCCCACGGACAACTTAACTGAAGTCGTACGGTTCTACCGAGATGGACTTGGCTTTGAAGTGCTGTATGAGTTTAACGACCATGACGGCTTCGACGGCATCATGCTTGGCCACAAGGGGGCAGCCTATCACTTAGAGTTCACCCGCAAGCGTGGGCATACCGTGGGGAGGGCGCCAACCGAAGACAATCTCTTAGTGTTCTACCTCCCGGATGAAACTGACTGGCAACAGACGGTGCAGCGGCTGGAGAGCCGTGGGTATACACCTGTCAAGGCATTCAACCCGTATTGGGACCAGCAGGGCAAGACCTTCGAGGATCCAGACGGGTACCGAGTGGTGCTGCAGCACGCACGCTGGTCTCCATGAGAGAGTGGGGAGCAAGGACCGTGTCAGAGAAAGATCGCCACGATGCGTTCCAGCACCGCTACGATGTTACCCTCTAAAGAAACGGTCACGTTCTTTTTTCCATCGCTCCAGGTGTCGTGCTTCAGCGGCGGAGAAACGCGCCAGTAGCAGTTGGCGTTCTTTCTCGATTTGCTCGTCGCTGGCTCCAGGATGTTCGGCGCGCAGGGATTGCAGGAGCCACCGGCGCGCAGTTTCCGACAACATCACGCACTGTCGGAAACCTTCGGCGGCTGTACGGGGGAATTGTACGGTCTTCATTTCAGCTTTGACGAGGTCAAGTCGACGAAGCCAAAGCGGGGGCTGCTTCTTGGGGCCTGCAGAGACTGGCTGTTTCGATTGTTGTTGGGCTTTCTTCATGGGAGTTGCATTTCTTGGTGACTCATCGACGTGCACTCGCACCCCACATCGATTGACCTTTGACTACATTTTCACTCGTACTTTGTACGTGAGCTTCGTTTCGCCGTCTTTCGGCACGGGCACGTCGAAGCGGAGGGTGTGCGCGTCGGCTTTTTCATATTTCTGCGAGGAAGCGAGCACTTCCCAGTCGCCCATGATAGGCTCGTTGACGCGGATAGTAACTGGCTCCGGTTTATGATTGCGCAACGCGATCTCCCAACTCGCTTCGGTGACCGTGCGGGAAATGCGCCGAAAGTCCGTTTGCTTACGCACGCCAACGACGTCGAACGCTTCTCCCATTTTTACTTTGACTAATTCATCTTTGGCGGTGTGATCGATGCTATCCTCGCCGATAAATTGGAGACTCCCGTCCTTATCCGTCTTGTAGGCGCGGAGAGTTCCTTTGGGCAGCGGCATGCCCAGGTTGTTTTTTTGCGCGTTTTCAATTTCCACGGTCACGCTCACTTTTTGTGGCGGCAATTCGTCGTCCGGACTGAACACGCTAGTGAAGAAGTCGGGTTGTCCTTGCAGGGTGAAGCGCTTCGTGACGGGAATGTTCACGGCGGACAAGAGTTCCATCTGTTTCGTTTGGTTGCTCTTCACCGTCGCGGGGCGGTCCAGCGTGTAGAGATGGTACTCAAAGAATCCTTCTTCCTTAAACTGCGGCTCGGCAGGGGCCGCCGCAACATCTGCCTTCAATGCGAGCGTCCGTTCATAGAGTGCTTGCGGTTGCACGCGGTGCACGTCTCCTGCCACGAGTTTTAACGTCGCATTTTTATACGTTGACCCGGATTTGTTGTCGATCGACACCCACCCGGATAGGTCCGCCTTCGTGTCTTCCGCGTTGAGCACGACAATATAGTCGGCTTGCCAGGTGATGTGGTTAGTCAGATAGGATGCTTCGATTTTCTGTTTGCCGGCCTTGGCGTTCTGCAGAAGCCACACCAGGGTCGGTTTGGAGAGCAGGTTTTCTGGGAGCTGTGGAAGAATAACGCGCCCGGGAAGGCCGATGTGAATTTCTTCGCCGACTTGATAGACCGGGGAGCCGTTGGTGGAGAGCAAAGTGGCGGTCTCGAGTTGCTCTTGTCCCGTATAGTAGTTTTTATCAAGGATTTTTACTTCTTTACCAACATATTTTTCCATCAGCTTTTCCGGGCTGATCAAATCATACTCATAGTTCTGCTCTAGAATGCGAAAGCCCTGAGCATCGGTGAGTGATTTGACATGGACCGTGGTGGGGATGACCTCCGACGCCACGTCCATGAAGCGCAGCTCGCACTGACCGCTGGTGAGATCCACCTCGCGCACGTCTTTGACGAGCCCGAGGTTGGAATTATAAATCGTGAGAGCGACTTGTGATTGGTTTTCCAGCGTGCTGATGAGCGGACCTGGTTGCTCGGGAGCAGCGGGTGTCCCTCCCTCCGCGGCATTGGCTAACGGTCGAGAGAAATCTTTACCCCCAAAAGCAACGAGCGAGAGGAGGACGTATGCCACCGCCGTCTTCATCATAGTTTCTTCGTCCTTTTTGTTCTTCTCAGTATTCCCACGCACCACGTATCACGCCTCGGGCTTCTACGCCATCTCGAAACGTGTGAGTAGTCCCAACCGTTTTGCCTGGCGAAGGGCGTGTTGGAAGAAGGCGAGGGCGGCAAGCAAAAGCACGAGGGTAAGCCCAAACGCCGTGAACAGCGGACGGCGAGCGAGTTCTCCCGTGGCAATGGCGTGGCGCAAGCCTTCAAAAACATGGGTTGTCGGTAACGTCACCGCGATGAGTTGCACCCAACGGGGCATGCTCTCCAAAGGATAGAACACGCAGCTAAACGGTTGAATGATGAAGCCGACGGACCAGGCCAGCACTTGAATGCGCAGGCCGTAGCGGAAGATCAGCCCGGCGATGACAATGCCGATCACCCAACCGAACATGAGGAGCACGGCGGTAAACAGCGCGAGGGCTGGTCCTCCAATTTGCAAGATATTGAAGGCGTATAGCACCCACGTCAGGAGGCTGAGAAAAGCGAAACTGAGGATGCAGCGCAGGAAGCCGATCAAGGCAATCGCGAGAAAAAGTTCTAACGTCGTCATGGGAGAGGCGAAGACATTGTAGACATTGCGACTCCAAAAATCCTCCAGAATGAAAGTGCCCACATCCGTTTGCGCCCGCCAAAAGAGGCTCCACAAGACGGCTCCGCCCAAAAAAAACTCTGTGACGCCGGTGAGCGTTGAGGTCGTCGCCACAAACGTGCTGGTGAAGCCCCACAGCATCAACGAAATCACCGGCCAGTAGACGATGTCAAAAATACGGTCGAGGCTGCGGTAGCAAATGCAGGAGAATTTGTACACGAGCCCCCACAGCACGGCAGGGGAACAATAAAACTCTTGGCGAAACGAAGAATACATGGGAATTAAGAATTAAAAATTAAGAATCAAGAATGGAAAATTACGAACAGCCTAAATTTTTTAGTCTCCATTTTACATTTTTCGTTGCTTTTAGATTTCCCCTCTGGCTACTTTGATGAAAACGTCCTCGAGAGTAGGGCGCATGACTTGAATATCCATGATCGTCTCGCCAGTTTGTGTCAACCGTCGCAGCAGCGGATCGAGTTGTCGCTCAGGATCGTCAAGGGTGAACCTCAGCGTTGTGTCGCCGATCCGCTCGCCATGCGGATGTCCGTCTCTCTTTTCGATATCTGCGAGCCGCGCTCCGATCTGGAAGCGAATCTCCACGATTTGTTGAGGGATCAGTTCTTTAATCCGTGCAGCCGTATCAATACGCAAAATTTCCCCTTTGCTGAGAAACGCGATGCGCCCGCACAGCTCTTCCACTTCGTTCATGTTATGAGAAGTGAAAATGATCGTTGTCTGTTTTTCTTGCTGAAATTGTTGAAGCGCCCGCCGGGTCTTTTCGGCGATGTCCGGGTCGAGCCCCACCGTACATTCATCGAGCAACAATAATTCGGGATCATTGATCAGCCCTTTGCATAGCGTGACGCGCGTATGTTGGCCGGAACTGAGATATTGCAGCTTTCGGTCCGCCAGCTCGGCAATTTCAAAGCGCTCCAGCAGTTCAGCGATTTTTGCCTTGATATTCGTTACACCATACAGATGACCGTACACCGTCAGGTTCTCACGAACAGTGAGCACGCCACTCAGACTCGTAAACGCAGCGGCGACATTCATGCGGCGGCGGATGGCGGTTGGTCGCTTGGTGAAATCATCGCCAAAGATGCGGATGGAGCCGCTATCCGCCAGGATCAGTCCCAGCAGGATGTTGATTGTCGTCGACTTGCCTGCCCCGTTCGGCCCCAGCAGACCGAAGAATTCCCCGCGCTCAACGTCCAGCGATAAGCCTTTGAGCGCGGTGACGGCCCCGTACTGTTTACAGAGATCGCGGATTTCGAGCAATGGCATAGAGCTTCCATTTATTCCAGAATTAAATCACTCCCTTCTCCTGTAACTGCTTCACTTCATCCCGCGAGAGCCCGGCAAAGTGTGTATAGACTTTTTCGTTATCGTGGCCCACGGGGACCGAGCCCCGCCAAATTTTCCCGGGTGTCGTGGAAAATAACGGGGAGACGCCGGTGCCTTTGACTTTCCCGACCTGACCGTCTTCCCATTCGATATGAATACCGCGCGCTTGATAGTGCGGATCTTCGGCGGCGTCGCGACTGTTCATAATGGGGCAACACGCGACTGACGCGGCATTCATATTCTCGACAACTTCCGCCACGGTCCGTTCCGCCACCCAACCGCGCAACAGCGCGTCAAACTCAATGCCCTCAATAGAGTTGACATCCGTACAGGCGGTTTTCCATTTGTCTTCGTTGGGGTCGAGCCCCAAGACGAGACACACGCGCGAGAACACGGCGTAGCCCACGGCGCCGATCACCACCCAGCCGTCGCTTGCTTGAAACGCGTCGTATGGTTGGAACGCCGTGGCTTTGTTTCCGGAACGCTGACGAACGAAGCCGTCGGCGAAATACTCCACCATTGTGCCGGATAACAATCGGTGCACTGACTCGAATTGGGACACATCGATGCTCTGTCCTTTTCCCGTGCGTTGGGCGGAAATGTAGCCGGCCAGAGAGGACCATAAACAGAACAGCGCCGTGATGTAGTCCGCCGTCCACGGGTTCGCGCGCACCGGGGGCTCAGGGTCAGGAAACCCAGTCTGATACATCAACCCGCCGAACGCCTGGCCGATCATGTCGTACGAAGCACGTCCGAGATAATCCGGATGTCCGCTCTGTCCGTAGCCGGACACGTGCGCAATCACAATCTTCGGGTTCCGCTGCCACACCACCTCATCGGTGAGTCCCCATTTCACATAGGAGCCGGGTTTTGAACTCTCCATCCAGATGTCGCAGCCTTGGATCAATTTGAGAAAGACTTCTTGGCCTTCCGGTTTGCTAAAATCAAGCGTGGCGCACCAAGAGTTTCTTCGCTCCTGAATCCAGGTGGTGGCCGCGAGTCCCTTGCCGTCTTTCGTCGGCAACTGACGACCGAGGTGGCGCCAGGCTGCGTCTCCTTCGCCAGGGCGTTCGAGTTGAATGACTTCAGCGCCCATTTCCGCGGCGAGCGCGGCGGCATAGGGTTGGGCAATCAGACTGCCGGTTGAAAGAATACGTACACCTTGTAAAGGTCCAAACTGTTCAGGTAACAACGAGGCCGGACGGGTTTCCATGCGTCTTCCTCCTTATGCATCCGTTCGAAAGCGCAGTTATCCCTAACCCAAATCGTCTGGGAAGGCAACGCATTCGCTGACGACCCTCCTAAAGGAACCTAGCCGCAAACCGATGAGTGGAGAGATGTGGAAACATCCCAAGCTAAATCTTTCTCACTCGATGCAGACTAAATCTGCGCGTACAGACGCCGATTGTGAAAACAACGCTTTAGGAATGATGATGCAGATGCAATTTACTTCAGCCACAGGAGAGCTAGCGGATGAGCATCTTTCCAAACGCCGCGAGAAATGAGCCCTCCCAGAAGGATCACGTCGGAGACCCCTCACTGCCGAAGAGCCTTGAGCATTTTCGGACCCTGTTGGAGCATTCTTCCGATCTCATCACCATGCTGACGCCGGATGGATTCGTGCGGTATGCGAGCCCTTCCAGCGAGCGTGTGTTAGGCTATGCCCTGGAAGATTGGGTCGGCGGCAACATTTTTTCGTACGTACATCCGGACGATCAAGACACCCTTCGCCCTATTTTTCTCTCCGCCTTACAAAAAATGGGTGTTGCCTATCGGGGAGAATTTCGCTTCCGGCACCAAGACGGTTCGTGGCGCGTCCTGGAAATTATCAGCACGGCGTCGCGCACTGAGACTGGAGAAGTCGGACTTGTTGTCAATGCACGGGACATCAGCGAGCGCATCGCGCAAACCGAAGCGTTACGCCATCAAACGCTGTACGATGCGCTGACCGATCTGCCCAACCGCATCCTCTTTCGCGAGAGTCTTCAACACGCCATTCTGAACGCCTATCATCAGAAAAAGCCGCTCGCCCTCTTGTTGCTTGATCTCAACCGTTTTCGCGAGATCAATGACACCTTTGGGCATCAATGGGGCGATACGTTACTGCAACAAGTGAGTTCTCGGCTACGCGGGGTCTTGCGCAAATCCGACCCACTCGCACGTCTTGGCGGGGATGAATTTGCCGTTCTCTTGCCTAACGCTGGCGACGAAATCGGCGCGCAACGCGTGGCGACTCGTTTGATCCGCGTCCTCGAGCACGGCTTTGTCGTGGAAGGTCGAGCCTTGAGCATCGGCGCCAGCATTGGTATTGCGCTGTATCCTGAACATGGGGAGGACGCCGACACGATTATGCGGCGCGCAGAGATCGCGATGTATGCGGCGAAACGCTCGCACAGCGATTTTGCCTTTTATCAATCGGATCAAGATCACTACAGTCCAGATCGTCTGTTGTTTGCGGGGGAATTACAGCAGGCCATCGCTTGTGACCAGTTGATGCTCTACTATCAGCCAAAAGCCGATTTCGTTACCGGCGAGGTCTCCCATGTGGAAGCGCTGGTGCGCTGGCGTCATCCGGAACGGGGGCTGATTCCTCCAGATCAATTTATTCCGCTCGCCGAACAAACCGGCTTGATTCGGTCCCTCTGTCACTGGGTGTTAGATGACGTGCTGCGCCAGTGCGCTTTGTGGAAGCGTAACGGCCATCGTCTCCAGGTCGCCGTGAACCTGTCCATGCGGAACTTGCAGGATCCTGGTCTACCAGATGTCATTGTAAAGCTGTTATCACGCTGGGATATTGATCCCTCCTGGTTGGAGGTCGAGATCACCGAAAGCGCCTTGGCCGCCGACCCTGCGCGCACGTTGGCGATTCTGACCCGTCTGCATGATATGGGCATACGCATCGCGATTGATGACTTCGGCACGGGCTATTCGTCCTTAGCGTATTTGAAACGCCTGCCTGTCGATGAGATTAAAATTGACAAGTCGTTCGTCATGGGGATGGCGACAGAGGACGACGACGCGACAATCGTCCGTTCGACCATCGAACTTGGACATAACCTCGGACTGCAAGTCGTGGCGGAAGGCATAGAAGATGAAGCCACGTGGGAGTTGCTCAAGTCTTTAGGTTGTGATTTTGCGCAAGGCTATTTTTTAAGTCGTCCTTTACCGGCGGGAGAGTTTACCACGTGGTTGCAGGCCTCTGGTCATAGCGGAGGCGGAGCAAGTGCTCACCTCGTTCCGCTCAGGAGACGAAAACTCAAGAGTCCCGAGAAAGAGAAGGAGAGTCTTACGGTAAAGGGTGAAGACGATTGTCCGTAAGATTCTCCTGGGGGCGCCTCAAGATGGCAACAAAAGTAAACAGTCAAGGGTTGTTTGCATCAAGCCTCCTCTTCACGGAGGAACCCGGCGCCTTGACCCCTGGCTTCGGCGAGGCGCCTGCTGGCGCTCCTCCAACTTCGTCGAACAGAACGCCTCGCCCACCGGAGCACAACGCCTTACAGATTCTCATCGTGGAAGATAATAGCGACCTGCGAGATATTGTCGCTCGTATGGTCGATGCCCTCGGTCATGTGGTGACTGTTGCTTCGACTGGGAAAGAAGCGCTGCGACAAGTTCATGACAGTCTGCCCGACATCATCTTGCTTGACATCATGATGCCGGAAATGGATGGCTTCGAATTCTGCCAAGCGCTGCAAGCCGGAGAGCAGCCGCACGATTGTCACATCATCATTACTTCTGCTCGCGACGCTCTGGAAGATAAAGTAAAAGGGTTAGAACTGGGCGCGGCGGATTACCTGACCAAGCCGTTTAATCTCGCTGAGTTGAAGGCGCGTTTACAAGTGGGCGAACGCCTTGCCCGACAGCGAAAATTGATTAGAGACCAACAGGCTCGCTTAGAACACCTTGCCCGAGTAGATACACTCACGGGGTTAGCGAATCGCCGTCATTTTGATGAGCGCCTTGAGGAGGAGTGGCAACGTGCGGTTCGGTACGGACATCCATTGGCCCTGCTCCTGTGCGATATTGACCACTTCAAAAAAATCAATGACACCTATGGTCATACCACCGGCGACACCGTGCTCAAACACGTCGCGCAAACCGTCCTGCATGATAGCCGTGCGAGCGACGTCATCGCCCGGTACGGAGGGGAAGAATTCGTTATCCTTCTGTGTGAGACTAGCCTGGCGCAAGCAGCGACCGTGGCGGAACGACTGTGCGCCGCAGTGAGAACGCTTTCTTTTTCGTCTCTCTCAGGTCCAGCGCAGGTCACGATGAGCATTGGGGTGACGGAATTGTGGGAAGGACGAGCGGAAAGTCCACCCCAATTGATCGCTCAGGCGGACGAAGCCTTGTATGCCGCCAAAGACCGTGGACGAAATCGGGTGGAGTGTTACAAGCGCAAAAAATCGTGATCTCGGTAAAGGGAGAAGCCGGAGCATAAAGACAAATCCCCCCGCGCTTCGCGCTGCCCCCCTTTTGCAAAGAGGGGCTGGGGGGATTTTCTCACGTGAAGTGAGGAAGCGTGGGAATGTTCCGTGGTCTGATTTAGGCGTCGTAGCTGCGCAACACTTTCCCCGGCAGCCCGCCCTGATACTCACCATCTTGATAGAGAACCTGGCCTGACACAATTGTTGACGTGATCCCTTTCGACTTGGCGACGAACCGTTTACCGCCGCCAGGCAGGTCCCACACATACTCGGGATCTTTGGCGTCGATCGTATTTGGATCGAACAGCGTCAAGTCGGCAACCAGCCCTTGAGCAATCCGCCCGCGTTTGGGAATGCCGAAGAAATCTCCAGGTACGGACGTGAGTCGGCGCACGCCTTCTTCCAGCGAGAGCACTTGATATTCGCGCACCCAGCGACCCAGCAGATAGGTCGCATAGCCCGCGTCGCAGAGCATATCGACATGGGCGCCGCCGTCAGACAGGCCAATCATGAGACGCTGATCGGAGACAAGATTCTTGACGCCGTCAAGATCAAAATTCAGAGCCTGCAAGTCGAACAACAATTCGAGGCGATCGGCAATGGCGAGATCGAGGAACGCATCAATCGGATCTTTGCCCTGATCCCGGGCAATCTGTGCGACAGTTTTCTTACTCGCTACATGCGCTTGCACCTCCGGCGTCTTGGCGTCAATGACGGTCATGCGACCCCACTGGCCCGCGAAAATTTTCCGACGGTCCATTTCCTCGCGGAAGGTTTGTCGGAACCCAGGATCGCCGTAGATTTTCATCTGCTCTTCCACGCTCTTGTTGAACACCCCGTGCCAAGCCGAGAAGATCGCAAAGATAAACGGATTGCGCATGTTGAATTGAATGCGCAACGGACGACAGGTCACTTGTGGCACCGCTTTGTTCCAACCAAGAATCGGCTGAATTTTCTCGACGGCGTCCAGATAGGAATCCGGCTTGCCAGGCTTATTAAACAACGCCAAGAACGTGACCGGCCGTTGGCTTTCATCCACGAGAAATTTGAGCAGATCGTATTCCTCGTCAGAGACTTGGCCGATGTTAGTTCCGGTCAAGGCGATTTCGATCGCGCCTCGTCCTTCTTCGCGCAGCACCTGGCAGAGGGCGGACAGCTCTGCGCCGCTGGCGTTGCGGCAGGCAAGCGGGCGGCCTTCGAACCCGATGTGGTTATTGAGAATAGTGGAGCTGAGGCCAAATGCCCCGGCGCGGATGGCGTCGCGGAACACCTGCTGCATCTTCACGATTTCTTCCGGCGTGGCCGCGCGCTCGAAGGATTCTTCGCCGATGATATAGTGGCGCAGCGGCGTGAGTGCGGCGATCGAGGCCACGTTAATGCCCATGCCGCGCTTTTGCAGCACGTCGAGATACTGGGCATGGGTTTCCCATTGCCAGTCGATGCCGCGCTGCATGACGTCGAAAGGAATCGCTTCAACATTGACAAGGTCCCACATGACGATGTCACGCGACTTGGGGCGCACCGGCGCCACACCGACGCCGCAATTGCCCATCACCACGGTAGTAATGCCGTGCCAAGACGAACAAGTGACCATCGGGTCCCATGCGACTTGCGCATCGTAATGCGTATGCGGGTCGATGAACCCGGGCGCTAGTACGAGGCCATCGGCGTTAATTTTCTGGGTCGCTGCTTCGCCGTTGCCTTTGCCGACGGCGGCGATCATACCATCTTTGACCGCGACGTTGCCGTAAAAACTGGGTTTGCCCGTACCGTCGCAAATGCGGGCGTTTTCGATAATAAGATCGTACATGGGTTACCCCTCCTTCACAGTTGTGGGCTCCGCAAACTCGTGCTTCGACGTGCTCAACACGAACGATTTATATTTTCTCTCGATCACTCTGAGTCCTTCGACTAGCTCAGGACAGGCTCTGTCGAAGAGTGACCGAGAGCGCGATGCATGTATCGTTTGCTTATACTAAATCGACTTGGACTCCGGTATCCAAGCCCGTCGCCACGCGGTAGCCGCCTTCTTGCGCGGCGCTGAATTTTTCGCACCAGGTCTTGATGCTGTCACGAATTTTTTCTTGCCGTTCTGGTGTGGTGGCGTATTCCTGCACCATGTCGAACACCGGCTCGCCGTGCGCCTCGGCTTCACCCATGTGGGCATAGAAGAATTCGAGATCCTCACGCCGTAATTGATATTTGTCCTTGAGTGCTCTGACAAACCCCTTCATAGAGCTGTCACTGCGGGTCTCACCGCCCAGCGACATCGCCGCCAGCGTCACCAAGCCATACTCTTTTCTGCCGAGTTCAATGACCCAGCGCACGTACTCCACTGCTTCCTTCGACACCACCGGGTGGAGAATCTCGTCATCCGTCGCGCCCAGTGCTTTGGCCAGACGCCTGGAGAGCATCCAGTGCGCGTCATCGCCACGCCCCATGACGGTTTCCTCGTCAATCAAGTTTTCAACAATGTGACGGCGAATTTTTTGATCTAAGGGACTCAAGCCGGTATTCATGAAAATCCCGCCAAAGGCGCGAATGTGTTGACCGGTCACATAAAAGAGATTGAGCGCCCATTTTTTTAGTTGCTCGTGCGACAGTTCGCCGCTCAAGACGCTTTTGTAGAAGCTGGGACCAAGCAAGGGTTTTTCGTCTTCTTTTTTAATATAGACGCGTAAATCTTGTACAAAGGTGTCGGTTGTCGGCATTCGGTTGTCCCCCTTTTCTCGACGCTCTCCCCCTATTTACCCCGTGCAGCTAGGAAAAAGCAAGAGAAAGGACGGCAGTGGGTGCAGAACAAGATCCTGGATTCCGGCTTGCGCCGGAATGACGAACGAGACGAAACCGTCATTCCGGGCAAGGCCACAGGCCGCGACCCGGAATCCAAGGACGGTGAGTCAGGACTTTACCAATAATTTGTTATGCACCCGACGGCAGCCTCCATCTGTGAATCTACGAATCGCTGAGAGCGGAACCTCTCTGCAATTCTTATCTTACTTACCAGAATAGCTGTTGCTCTCCTGCTTCTTAGTCCTTCCTCAGCAATGCTGTACGCGCCTGCTGCAAGGCTTGCACCCCTGCGAAGCTGGGAGTCGTTGCGAGTAACTTGTCAATCAACGCTACTTGTTGCTTGAATTGCTTCGTGGACCAGTCCTCAGAGACTAAGCGTTGCTCGTATTTAAGACGATGCGCCTCGTCGTAATAGCCACGTAGGAAAGGGGCTTCCACGCCGGAGACCTCGGCTTCGTCCTTTGCCGGCAAGGCGCCGCCGGAAAGCTGAGACGGAAATTGTAAGTACTTCCCTTCAAGCGCTTCGGCTATGGCGCTCCAAGCGCGGTCTGGAATCTGCCCCGCTCGCGCGAGATCGACTAGGGCCTGACCTGCTTCGGCGTAATCCATCGACGATTGCGCCAACATTTGGAACGGCAACTCAGCCTTGTGGGCGACCGGCACCTCGGGGTCTCCCGCGAGGGCGCTGAGCTTTGAGATGCCCTCTCCTTCCGGTAAGCCAGTTAGCGCTAGGAGAGAATACATCCGCCATGTTGGTGACACGTTCGTATCCGTATTGCGCAGATACTGCATGGCGTCGGCATTAGCTGGGTATTGTTCCAGAGCCGCGACCGCCTCGGCCCCGCCCAAATCCCGCAGGAGTTCAAACAAAGGCCGCACCTCTACTTGCTCTTGTGGTCCGCTCCACAATTGCAACGCATTATTCACAGCCCACAGAGCTTCCGCTCGATACACTCCCGGTGCACCTTCTTCCAAATTTCGTGCTAACAGAGCGATCTCTGCAGGCGCTTGGGTCTCGCGCAGCTGCTCCAGCGACACCGCCACCGCCTCGTTGCCCCCGATCTGCCGCAGGGTATCGAACAATGCTTGACGCAACGTGTGATGATCTAGTAACTCGCTGCCGCTTATGTTGTCAAAGTCTACATCCTCTTTGCTGTGCAGAAAGTCCCTAATCGCTGGGAGGGCAGTGGTTCCTTGCTTCTGCAATTCCTGCAGCAGCCGTTTGATTTCCTTGGTGTCCTCTGCTGTGATTGCACTAGCGCCCTTGAGTCGCTTTATCAGCACGTCCAGTAGCTGCGAGTGTCGCACAGGCTCAAGAGGTTGGATTGAGGCCGATGTTCTCCCTTCAGTTGCCCAGTCCTCTGTCAGTTCAGTCTCTCGCTGATCGTGCCCCTGCATTAGCTGCGAGCCCGATGGACTAAGGAGTTCCATCCGTTGTGTTTCGCTAGAGGGCCGTGCGTTCTCACGCACAGGTCGTGGCGCGCTGGGTTTTGGTTCGTCGGCAGAGGAATGTCGCCAAACGTTTGGGGCGACCAACAAAAAGAGCCCGAGTCCGATGATCCCGAGAAACAGCAATTGACGCCACCAGACCTCTGATTGGGAATCAAGATTCTGCTTCTGCCCTTCGCTGGTCTTGATCGTTATCATAAGCTCTCGCTTCACCGGAGCCGAAAAAGAAATGGGAGACCCTGGTTGGGCCTCCCATTTAGAGCGTGTGGGGTGCGCCGGTCCTTACTTCTTGTTAACCGCTACAGTTGCATTTCCCGAAGAGAGGACGCCGGCCTGCACTTGGAACTTGTACGTCGTGCTAGGGGTCAGGGGTGCGTATCCGCTCAGCGTAGTCGGGTCATACTTAACCGAGAGGATGTAGTCACCGGCTGGTACCCCGGTGATCGTTACGTTGCCCTTTGTATCAACTTTTAGCGTCCCAACACTCTTTGCGTTGCAATTCAGGTCGTAGAGGACGACTTGGGACTGATGCACGCCGATGGTTTGTGTCCAACTTGACGGTGTCGAACCGGTGGAATTCGACTCGGTGACGTAGATGGGGCCATTCGCGCTCAGATGGACCGTATCGTAGACAAAGAACACTCCTGGGCTGATGGAGTTGATCTTACCACTTTTCAGCGTGTACAACTCCGACACCAAAGGTAGCACGGTGCCGTCCCTAAACTGCTGACAGGTCGTGGCCGTTGGTTCGATCTTGGGGGTATCCTTGGGTTGACAGCTCGTCGCATCCGCTGAACAAGCTATATCAACCCCCGTGCACTTGTCCGCTATATCGCAGTCGCTCGCTGCAGGCCGACACACCGTCCCGGAGTTGCCTGCCGGATGCTGACAGAGAGCACTCGTGCCGTCACACTGATCTAACGTACAGACGTTACTATCAGCCGTGCAGGATGTTCCCGCCGCCTTCTTTAGATCTGTCGGACAGCTCGTGCTCGTCCCATTACACACTTCGGCCGGGTCACACTCGCCCGCCGATTTCCGACACTCTGTCCCCTTATTGCCCGCCGGATGCGTACAACCCGTCGCTGGATCGCACGAGTCAACTGTACAGACATTGTTGTCGTCGCAATTTGGAGGAGTGCTGCCTACGCAGCTACCACTTTTGCATTGGTCAACTGTAGTGCAGGCGTTGTGATCGTTACAGCTTGTACCATCGGCCTTCGCTGGGTTCGAGCACTGGCCGGTCGCCGTATTACATGTCCCCGCATCATGACACTGATCCTGCGCCGTACACGTCACCGGGTTGCTGCCTACACAACTTCCACTTTGGCAGGTATCTGTCTGCGTACAGGCGTTACCGTCGCTACAGCCCGTTCCATCTGGCGCATTTGGGTTCGAGCACTGCCCGGTGGCCGGATTACACGTGCCCCCTATATGACACTGATCCTGCGCCGTACAGACGACTGGGGCCCCGACGCATGCTCCCACCTGACAGGAGTCTCCCGTGGTGCAAGCGTTGCCGTCGTTACAGCCTGTTCCGTCTCGAGCAGATGGGTTCGAGCACTGGCCGCTAGTCGGGTCACACGTCCCTGCCACGTGACATTGATCCAAAGGCGTACACACGACTGGGTTGCTGCCCACGCAGGCTCCGCTCTGACACGTATCGGTTTGCGTACAGGCATCGCCGTCGTTACAGCTGGTTCCGTCTTGAGCAGGGGGGTTCGAGCACTGGCCGCTAGCTGGGTCACACGTCCCTGCCATGTGACATTGATCCAAAGGTGCACACACGACTGGGTTACTGCCTGTGCAAACGCCACTCTGGCACTTATCGGTTTGCGTACAGGCATCGCCGTCGTCGCATGAACCACCTTCATTGGCCGGTTGCTTTTGGCACTCAGCTTGTCCATTGTTCACTACGCAGACGCCTACGCTACAGGCGTCGCTCGAACCTGAACAATCAACGCCTGCGCAAGGATCGTTGCACGAGCCATTGGAGACGTTCACGCAGCCCGTGGCCGGGCTACACGAATCATTCGTGCACGCGTTTTGGTCATCGCACGACACCGGCGTACCGCCTTGGCAGAACCCGCTCGGGTCGCACGTTCCACCTGTGGTGCAAAGGTCATTGCAAGAACCGGGTGAATTGGGGGTGAACTGACAAAAGCTGTTATTGGGATCAGTGAGATTACATGTGTCCGTGGTGCAGGAGTCGTTGTCATTACAATCTGCATCAGACCCACATCCTCCCTTAAAAAGAATGCAGTCCCGCGCGTCCGAAGACGGTGAGGACGAAGTATAGGAGCACGCATCAATAAGCGTTAATCCCGCGGCGTTGAAATCACTGAGAGCCACTCCGCAAACCGCTACCGTGTCCTGCTGTCCCGGTTTGAAAGGATCATTGGCTTTGACGCTGGTTTCGCAGGTCGTATTGACGGCGGTTATCGGTTGTGGGCTATCACAGTTTTCAGGGCGTGTATTGTTACACGAGTAGAGCTTTGTTTGCTGGAGTTGGCCTAACCCGGTGACCGCAACGCATACGGCATAGTTCACAAGACCATCATTGTCCGAGTCAAAGAGGAGGCAACCATCACCCGACTGAGATCCGAAATCAGACTCGTCCCAACTCCAGGAGGCATAGAAATCATAAGGAGTATTTCCAGAGGACAAACAGAACTGTGTAAGGTCGCCTTGATCGTTCGCGCCTCCTTTAGATTGATCCACACCCTTTAAATCCGTTCGGCAAGCTGTGGGCGCGGGTAACGCTGCTGCGGCTGGCTGGGCGTTGGCGAACAAAGCCCCGAGTCCCAGCGTGAGTGCAAAGACAAAGAAGGGCCACGCCGAGCGCAAGCGGCGTGTTGAGCCCCGTTGGTACGTTGTTGTTCTCGTACACATGTAATAACTCCTCCGGGTTAGGACCATTCCTGGTCGTCTAGATTGTAAAGTGAAGCCTGTCGTGTCGGGGAAACGCGTCAGGAATCCACTCTGATTCCTTAGCCTAACGGACTTCACGCAAATCGCCGGCTCTCAGCGAGAACCGTGCCATGGGTGGAAAGACCGATCATTGATAGGCAGTGGTCGCGCTGCAGTTTGCAATGAACAGAAACAAAACGAGCAGTGATATTCAGGACTTATCGGGGCGCGGTGAGGAAGGAGCCCGCACGATAGGGAGGGCTTTTAGAATGTGACTTTGAAGAAAAGAGATGGAGGATTGTGAGCAGGGATGTAAAAAATTCCGACACTCTCACACGGGCGAGAACAGCTTTCTCGTTTTTTCTTGTAAAAAATCAAGAGGTTTGTGATAAGAATGAGATTGTAAAGAATTCCGACGCTTGTTATTGATCCGCGCGGCGCGGCTCTTCTTGAACCGCTAAAGACCTTTTGAAAGCCAACAAGTTTTGCGGCAACTGCCAGGGTGTAAAAATTTCCGACACTGCTTCTGAAGGCTCGACGCGAGGTTCTTTACTAAAGCAAAATTTACGGCGTAAAGCGCCGAACGATCAGCTCCAGAAAATAGACTGCCATCGCCAGTGGAATCAAATAAGGTAAAAGCGGCTGCGGTTCTGGAGGACTGGTCGGTTGCACGAGCGTTGACGCGTCGGGGCTCATGCTACCGCCGGTGGCCGAGGCTAGGGCTTGCAAGAGGGAAAAGTTTGCTTGTGGCTGCAGCGTCTCGCCAAGGTGACGCGGCGGCATGGTGTACCCAAGCGGGCCGATTTTCTCTCCCGAAGGCGTCGTGACCTCAACGCGATAATCCCCAGCTTGCGGATTGGTCAGCACGCCTTGATAATGCCCTGGGGCCAGTCGTTCGAGCGGGAGGAGGTTATCCTTACTTCCCGGGCCGTTGATTTTGGCCGAGGCCGTGCGCCCTTCTTCGTTGGCGCCGTAGGAGAACTCATCGACAACAAGTCCGTTATCATTGTGTCCGAGGGTCACAGAAAAATGAGTGTCCTTGCGTTTCACTTCGGGGATGCACCACCGCACAACTTGTGTCCACAGTTTGCTGAAGCCTTCCCAGCCAATCCACGGAGCTGACCAACGGCCATTGGCGTCTGAAGCGAACGCCACCGATTTTCCTTGCCCGTATGACCATGAAGCAAGCAACGGTGGTCGTTTCCCATCCGTCCGCAGTGCAATGTCCATGCGCGCGCCGTTCTTCAGTATTGTTTCCACATAGCCTTTGAGCGGTGGCATGCCGCGCTCGTTGAGCCCTTTGAGGAGCGGCGACTCAGGATTGGGAAGTGGGACCAGATCTTTTTCGACCATCGTTTTCTCTTCCGGTTTGTCTTCTGCTTGGTCAAGAAATATTTCCGGCAGGCTCGTGGGGTCGGTCGTATGGTGAAACGCCCCGCCGCCGTAATCCGCGATGCGGGAGAGTAAGCGAAGGTTTGCTTCTTCACCGAGGGCGATGGCCGAGACGGTGATCTTCGCTTCTCGATGCATGACTGTCACCAAATCCAGATAATCACTACCACTGCCGCCGGTTTCACCATCGGTGAGGATCACTACTTGTTTGCGCGTGGCTGCACCGCGGTCGAATTGTCGTCGCGATTCTTCCAAAGCTGGCAGCAGGAATGTCCCGCCAGATGCCGTCAGACGCTCAATCCGCGCGTCGATGTCCTCGCGAATCTTGCCAAGATATTCCAGGGGAATGACGACGTACGGTTCGCGGTCGAAGCCGATGATGCCCAGCATATCCGTATCCTTGAGATTCCGGGCCACGGCGCGAATCCCCTCTTTGGCGTAGAGCAGTTTGTTTTCTTTGCGCATGCTGCCGGAGGTGTCAATCACCAACACCATTGCGGTGTGCCGTTCGGGTTTTTGCGGCGGCACAAGCGACACCGGCAGCACCTTTTCGATGGTCGATCCTTTATAGCCGCCGAGCCCTAGACTTTCTTCGCCGCCGACCATCAGCAGCCCGCCGCCCTGGCTCACATAGTCCTCCAAGCTATTGAGCATGGCGGGCGGCAAGTTGTCTTTTGCAATGTTGTTAAGAATGACGGCCTTGAAGGGGTCCGGTGCTGGGATGGCGGACGGCTTCGTCGTGGAATCAACAGCGGTGACGTTCAAGCCGTGGCTGCCGAGCGCTTTTTCCAAATAACGGTTGTCCTGGGGATGGGCGCTCAGGAGCAGCACTTTCTCCTGCGCTTCGATTGTGACCCAAGCCGCCGCTTGATCATCTTGCGGGATAGTGTCTTCTTGCGGATTCTGAGGAGTGAACGTGGCGCGAAGCGGGATAAGCCCCTCGCCTGTCAGAGGGAGCGCGTGCGTGAGGAGCGAAGTTCCCGGAGCAAGCGTGACCTCTTGTTGCCAGGCTACTTTCTCGCCTTGGCGCACGGTCAGCTCGCCACGCACGGGGGTCGTGTTGGTGTTCTCGATGGCGACCGATACTGGCAACGCTTCACCGCCAGTTCCTGTAGGGGGGGCGCTGAGCCGTTGCAGCTCTACGTTCGGCGCAGCGACGGCAGGTGGCGGCGGGAAGGGGTACACTTTGAGCTCCTTCTCGGCAAGCAATGGCGTGAGAGAGCGAGCATCGGCTTGTGTTTCCCACCCATCGCTGAACAAATAGACGCTGCGGTCGTGTGTTGAGGCAAGAAACGGAGTAAAGGCCCCTTCGAGATTGGTCGCATCAAGTTGTAGATCTACCGGCGGCGCCATGAGCAACTGTTCCGCTTCTCGCCAAGTGATGAGACGGCGCTGTCCGGCAAAAATGACTGTCGGTGTGTCGGCGTTTGGTCGGAGCGTGTGAGTAATGGTGTCATGTATCCATTGTCGTTGAGCGGCGGTCAGGCTTTGGGAAAGATCGATGACCAAGAGCGGGGTCGTGCTGGTGCCTGGCTTGAATGTATGCAGCCCTGCAGCGGCAAGAATGAGGAACACGAGCACGAAAGTATGAAGCAACAAGCTCAAGAAAGAGGAGAAGCGACGAAACGCTCGCCATTGCAGCAACCAAAAGACTGGGAGGAGAGCAAGGAGATACAGTAGCATCTGGCGTTCAAACGCAAAGGGCGGAAGAGGAAATATCAAGAGGTGCATTGGTCAAATAGTTACTGGGCCTGGAGCGGCGCCGACGGGCGCGAAGCAAACCAACGGTCCAGCAGGAGCAGTAGCATGGCGCCGACTAACAACCACGACCACAAGGGCTGACCAGTCGTTTCGAGCGCCACTGGCGCTGGCGGCGCCAATGACGAAAGACGAAGCGGACGACCCAAACGGGACTCCTGTTCATTGGCAAGGTTAACCGCCACTCGGCGGGTGACGCCATACTCATTGACAGTGTAAATTCCTTGCTTGCGCAACTCCACGCTCGCTCCCAGCCGAGGAATCGCTTCACCAGTAGACAAATGCACGGATGCGGACTCCTCAGCCAATGGGAACGAGGCTCCGGTCTTCAAGCTCGGGGGTTGTCCCGCTTGGTCGGCCAGCCACCCTAACAGATTGAGTGTGAAGATGGAAACCGGCAGGTTGGTCTTCCCCAAATATGGGAGCACGTCGAATCCGCTGACGAGATAACGTTTCCCTTCCTGTTCTCCGGCAAGGACGATGGGCCCCACGGTGGCGCTCACGATCGGTTGACACCAACCGATCGGTTCTAACGCTTGGGCGTAAGCCGGAGAGAACAAGGAAAAGGAGACATAACTCGTGAGGGGGTGGGCTTGGGCCCATTGAGTGACTTGGACACGCTTCGTGGTTTTCCCCAACGGAAAAAGTGGATTCCCTTCAGGCGGCAAAAGAAAGGCTGCACTCGTGGGTGGTAACGCCTCGGGTGCTGTGAGATGAAAGAGCACGAAGGCATAGTGCGCGGCTTTTGCCGGCGTGTAGTCCTGCGGCGCGATGCGCTCCACTTTGAGATTGGGAATCACGCTGAGGCTACGGGCTACTTCCGGAGAAGGCGTCACCAGGAGCGCAGCGACGTTGCTCAACGAAGGGAGCACGGCAAAGGCTTCGTTATCGAGCGCCAACGCATCTAGGCTCCCATTTTCGAGCTGCAATCGGGCGCGGTAGGCTCCGGCAAGGGGAAGGCGAGAAAACTGAGTCGCCTCTCCTTTCGGGAAAGAGCGGGACACGAGGGGTTTTCCTGTGTCTGCGTCTTCAATGGAGATTTGGATTTGGCTTAACGTTTCCGCGCCGACGAGGGTAATGGCAGCGTCGACTTCCTCGGGTGCGAACGGGCTGCGGTACAACCGAAAAGAAGAAATCCCAACGTTCGGCTGGGTTCCTCCAAATGTTGCTATTGTCAAAGCACTTGTAGATGATGGCGTCGTGAGCGGACGATCGGTGAAGAAGTAGACCTGCTGAAATCCTTGTTCTGCGAACAGTTGGGAGAAAAAAGCCGAGAGCACGTCGTCGTTGGGGTCGGGCGCATCGGTTGGTGTGACTTGCGCGATAGCCGTGTGCAACTGGCCGCGATCGTCAGTGGCAGAGGACACCAACGCTGGAAGAGGCGTGTTGGTGAAAAGGCTGAGGCTGTCCGCGCTGGGAATAGTCGTGAGCGCTTGCAGCGCTTGCTGTTTAGCTAAATCGAAGAGGCTGCCGGACCCGCTCGGGGCGTGCGCCTGCATGCTGGCGGAGGTATCGAGCACCAGGGCAACTTTGCCGCCCGGTTTATGGAGAAACGGCTGCGCCGCCGCCGCGATCAACAACAGCAAGATCAACAGTTGCAAAAAAAAGAGCGGCGTAAGTTGCAGTCGTCCCCATATTCGTCGTCGAGACGCAATAGGCAGGTCTTGGTACAAAAACAAGGCTGAGACGATCAGCCTCTTCTCACGATTGCGCAGCAAATACGGTACGACCAGCAGCGGCAGCGCGTAGAGTAAGTGAAAAGCTAGTGGCGAGAGGAAGGTAAAGTCCATGGTAAACAGACGTCATTATTGATTAGGACTATGGGACAAAACTCCAACACTGGGCGTAAGGGCAGGGGGTCATTGCGAGCGCAGCGAAGCAATCTTGGCCCAGTTATTTCGGCACTTGCGAGATTGCTTCGTCGTCTGCGACTCCTCGCAATGACAGGCTCTTCGACCTTCGTTTTTAGGTTTTGTCTCACAGTCCTTATGTTAACAATCCCATCGCTGGCAGTTCCTTCAGTACAAACTGCTGGAGGTCTCGCCCGGTCACAAATCGTACATAATGCACGCCAGTTTGGTGACAATAGCTGCGTAACGCACGAGTGTGTGCTTCGAGACGTTGGAGGTAGATGCCCTTGGCCTGAGCGTCAAAACGCACCAGCGCCGTCTCTTGGTTTTCACTGTCGACTAACCGTACTCCCCCCGGCTCTAACGGGGGATCGACTTCGTCTTGTCCGAGAACTTGGATGATCGCTAAATCGAAATTGGCTGACCGCAGTAAATTGAGCCCGGCTTGCGCGGCGGTTATGGGAAACAAAAAATCTGAAATCCAGATCGCCTTGCCGGGACGATGCACGGTCCGCAGATGTTGGGCCAGCGACAGCGGTGGATTGCCGGTCCCGTAAGCGGGTTGCCTGTGTAGGAAAGTTGATACATCAAGAAAACGTGGCCGTCCGCGAAAAAACGGGGTGGAGCTTTTCCCCGCGTCACCATTGAGCGCGTGCAGTTGCACGGCGTCGTCGCTGGCCAGGACGATGTAGGCAAGCGCTAGCGCAAGATCCCGAGCGGCTTCTTCTTTGCCATTGTTGATAGGATATGACATCGAGGCGCTGCAATCGAGGAACAGATAGGTGTACAACTCTTCTTCTTCTTGGAACAGTTTGATGTAGGGTCGGTCGGTGCGGCTGTAAAGCTTCCAGTCGATATAACGCGGATCGTCTCCTGGGGCGTATGGTCGATAGTCCGCGAACTCCAAGCCCGCCCCGCGTCGCGGCGAGCGGTGCCCTCCCGGTCTGCTACCAAGGAATTGTCGTCGCGCACGCACCCGCAACGTTTCGAGACGAGTCAGAAACTGCGAGGTAAAGAGAGGAGGCAAGGAGGTTAATGCTTCAGCCATGCCGAGGAATTATTGTAACGGAGTAAACACCTGAGGGTTACCCTGAGCCAGGCAGCGATGCGTGGCCCAGCGGATCGCGCGCGCTTCATCGTGTTCGTATGTGGCAAGCAATTGTAAAGCCTCTGGCGCGAACTCATGGAGGGGTTCTTCTGTCCGCGTGACAAGGGCATAGGGACGCTGCGCCCAGGGTAAGGCGCCATACACAATCCATTCTCGTGGAGATAACCGCTCGAACCATTTGCGGAGTTTCGGCTGTGCCCGTTTGATTGTGCGCACGAGCCAGTCCATTTCCGTGAAAGGTAAAGGCTTTAAAGCTCCCTCATCCGTGGTTAACAGCGCAACCTCGCGTATCGATTCGAGGTAGTCTCGTGGCGTCGTGAGCAGCTCAGCGCGGTCGGTGATCTCGATGCTTTGGAAATCAGCAGGATCAAGTGTAAACGCGAGGGTGCAGCGAGAATAGGGCACGTCCGCCACCATATCGCGCCACGGATAATAGCGACCTTTCAAATCGAAGAAATCGCGCACGATCAAGACGCGTTCGACATTCAACGGGTAGGGGCCTGAATCGATAATCCCGAGCCTCGCTTCAGCGTTGAGAAAGAAAAGATACTCTTCCACGGTCGTCCAAAAATAAGGGATCAGTCGCTGAATGCGTGCATCCACCGGAATCAGCGCATGGTACAAAGACTGTACGACAGTTGGCGGCAGAAACAAGTTAGTGCCGCCGGCATCGCTGTTGTCGAGCCGTCCATCACCGCGTTGGGCAAAGGCAATCCCGCGCCAGAAATCGAGCACTTGCGCCACCTGTGTTGCTCGCATATTGGGGCGGAGGGTTGTGACGTCGAGCAATGCTTCCCGGCCAATCAGAAAGTGATATCCAAACAACCAGATAGCGATTGGCGACACGAGCGAGCCGAGTTGTTTTCCACGGTGACCGATAGCTTCGGGAGAGACCCGAGGAAGAATGCGATGCACAGCGTTTGGCAGCGTCAAGAAATTATGCGTGGCCGCGAGTGTGAAAGACTGAGAAACCGGGAACTGCCTTGGCGCAATACTCGTCGGACGCGCCATTTCCGCTCGAAATTTGACGCCCATGCTCCAGAGCAGTTGATTGATTTCTTCGACATCCGCCACAAAATTTGCCTTTTACGTCACGGGCTCTATCATCGCACGGTCCAGGGTGAGAGGAAATCCCCGGGATTGGGAAATAAAGAAGATTCTCTCTGTCTGCTTCTTGCCACCGGGGCACACCTGACCTCTCACGAACGTTACATCGTCACGTAGGCTTCTAGTTGGCTCAACCACCACGCGCAGTGAGCGCACTCTGAACGAATCTGTGCTAAGCCGATGCGTCCGGCTACTGTCGGACCATGCAAAGTCTTTCTGTAGCCTGGAAAAAGACTTCTAATGCGCTTTGACGGAGCCCACTCGGACCGTTCATTGATATCTTCAGGGGTGCTTACCGAATCCCGAATCGCCGCAAACTCTCGTGCTTTCTCTGGCTGATTCAATGCTTTCGGAAGTTCTTCCCGTGAAGAAAAAAGCCAAGCCTCAAATTCGTGCAGTACGAAAAAGGGGAGGAGGTTCTTCGGACTCTTAAAGTAGTCTCTAATTGCATTTTCTACATACTGCACACGCTGTAGCGGCGAACCATTTGGACGAGTAGCCATACCGGGAAAGTCATTAGGGAGTCCATAGTAATCAAGTAAAGTCGTCACCAACGAATCCCCTGCTCCATGAAGTAATAAACGCAGGTCGATCTCAAACTTTTTAAAGCTGGTGACACCTCCTTTGAAATTGGGTCCGTCCTTCACGCGCTTTGTGTTCAGAACCGTTGGTGTTAGAAAGAGATGCCGTTGCTCTAAAGATGGAGCCAGAACGTCTTTTACAAAGCGTTCTTCGGTCGGTCCCTCTACCAAAACGAGTGCACGCTTTATCATGGTCTTGCGCCAAGAACGTTTTTCTCCCATAGCTCGCCCAACGCGTAATTGTCGAGCCAGCCGTCCATGTTTTGCCTAGTAAGCTGACGGAAAACACTCTGATTATCTTCCCGGTCCACGGTCCATATCTGCTCTGGTTCAAACTGATTTACCAAGTTGACAGATTGGGTCGCCACTATGACCTGGGTGCGAGTAGCAGCCGAACTCAGTAAATCTGCCAGAAGCGTGATTGCGGCTGGATGTAGACCCAGCTCTGGCTCGTCCAACAATACCACCGCAGGCAATTGGGGTTGCAAAAGTAAGGTAGTTAGACAGATAAAACGTAGAGTACCATCCGAAAGTGAAGACGCATTGAAATATGCGTCACTGCCTTTTTCTTTCCACTCCAGACGAATTTTCGCCTCGTTCAACTTTGATGGTGCCAGTCGGAACTCATCGAAAAACGGCGCGATCTGGCGTACCGTATCCTGGATCATAGCGAAATGATCTGGGTTCTTCTCTTGCAACCAATAGAGGAATGCTGCCAGGTTTTCGGCTTGTGGTCGCAAGAAGCGATTGTCTTCCACCTCCCATATCCCTTTGACCGCCGCCGTCTCGCTGGTATCGTGGAAGTGATAAAGTTGATAAGTTTCTAAATCGCGTCTCACATAATTTGCAATACCATGTGCACTCGTGCATAGGGTAGCTTCTTTACTGCCGAAGCTAAGGATCTCGCTAGTCGGCTCTGAAAATCGTTGCCAGTCCTGGAAATAAACGACCTCTCGGTTGACGATTAATGTTCCTTCGTCAGTGGGAGCCAGCCGGATGCGATACGCATTGCTGAGATCGTTTTCTACAAACTCCAAAAAAAATTCCATGAAGTTTGAAGCCTTACGGCCAAAATAGAGCAAACTGTCTGCCCCTCGTTCTAATGAATAGGTGGCAAGGTTCTGTTGCTGAATCTCTCGGAGGAACCGAAAAACTTGAATGAGATTTGATTTTCCGGAGCCGTTGGCTCCAATAAAAATATTGAGACGCTCTAACTCCAGAGTCTGGTCGCGGATGGACTTAAAGTTCTTGATAGTAAGCTTTTTGAGCGTCCGCATAAAGCAATTGTAGTAACTTTGGTGTTAAGAACTCTAAGCCTACGGCTTTCCTCAAGGTCTTTCAACGACTACAGCCTGAGCGGCCACGACAGCAATGGCCGTTCAGCCACAGGTCTGGGAAAACGATCGCCGCAGGCGTATTCGAGGGTTTTCAGAATCACCGACCGTGTTGCCCGTGGGTCGATTACGTCATCGACGTGAAAGTGACCCGCCGCGCCCCAGGGCGCGGTGTCGAAGTCAGGGCTTTCGGCCAGAATGCGCTCGCGCTCAGCGTCAGGATCAGCGGCGAAGGCGATGCGCTTACCGTGCACGACGTTGACTCCGACCCGTGGATCGATGAAGGAGATATCCGCCCCCGGCCAGGCATAAATAAAATCGTTATTGCTGTTGGTGCCCGCCATACTGAAGAACGCCATGCCGTAAGCCTTACGAATGATGAACGTGATTTTCGGCATGGTGGAAAGCGCGAGCGCTTGGAACCAACGCAGAATCTTGGTGATAATACCCGCGTGTTCCGCATCGCGACCGACAAAGAAGCCTGGGACATCTTGCAAGAAGATCAAGGGGATATTGAACGCCTCACAAACACACATGAAGTGCATGGCTTTGTCGCAGCCCGCTGCATCAATGGAGCCTGCGAAAAAATAGGGGTTGCTGGCGATAAAACCTACCGAACGACCGCCGATGCGTCCGAGCGCGGTAATGAGGGACGGACCGAAATCCGGACGCAGCTCCAGGATCGCGCCATCGTCGGTGAGGCGCGGCAACAAGCGACGCATGTCGTAGCCGCGATTGCGGCGTTTGGGGACGAGCGTGGGCAACGTTTCATCGACACAATCGTAATTCCCGTCCCACGACAATCGCTCAGGAACGGACTCCGCGTTTTGCGGCATGAATGAGAGCCAGCGACGAATTGCTGCGAAGGCGTCCATTTCGTCTTCGGCGACCACGTCGAGTTGTCCGGTGAGGTTAGCGTGTACCCCGACTCCCCCCAGCTCTTCAAAGTCAACACGTTCTCCGGTGGCCACTTCGATCACTCGTGGTGAAGACACTGCCATGCACGAGCCACGCATCTGTACGACAAAGTCGGACACAGCGGCGTACCATGAGGAACCGCCGAATGATTCTCCTAAGATCGCGGTGATCATGGGCGCCGAACGGTTGCGTTTCATCAGGTCGAGCGAGACGCCAAAGCGCGGCAGCCCGCGCGAGGTCATGATGTCGGGAATCCGCGCCCCTCCGCACTCTCCGAGGAAAATAAACGGAAACCCGCGCTTGAAACACATCTTTTCCAGACGGTCCACTTTTTTCATGCCGACGTAGGACGAGCTGGCGTGAAAGACGGTGACATCATCGGCGCCGACGCCGACCTTGCGCCCGTTGATGGCGCCGAACCCGATGATCTTCCCGTCGCCCGGGGAACGGTCCGCCACCTCATCACGTTCAGAATGCGCCAGCGCGCCAAACTCGATAAAGCTGCCCGGGTCGAGTAAGGCTAGAACCCGTTCACGCGCCGTCATACGTCCACGCTGATGTTGGGCTTCAATTTTGTCGAATCCACCCATTTGGGTGATGGCGCGTTCTTTACGTTGTAGTAATTCGCGGATGTCTTTATCGTCGATCATGGCGTATTCCTGTTCCTGGGCTTCAAGCGCCAACAGTGGTCGGCGCTGACGCACTGTCTTCCTCCGGCTTGTCTCGGAGAACGATCTACACCATTTCCCCAAAACGTGCGACCTCTCCTTATGCAGGAACGTTAACAGGAATTCTTGTCAAGCCGCTTGCTCTTCCTCCGCAGCTCTGGTGTGTTCTTTCTTAAAGAGTGAGTGTGAATTTTCCAAAAAGAACAGAGAGCCGGCCTATGGAATTTTACGATGTCCTCGAACAAGTGCTGACCCTGCTGAAGCGAGACAAACGCGTCTCCTATCGAGCATTGAAGCGGCAGTTCTCGATTGACGATGAATACGTTGAAGATCTGAAAGCGGAAATCATTGACGCAAAACAGCTTGCTATTGACGAGGACGATAAAGTGTTGGTGTGGGTCAACAAAGGCAAGCTAGCGTCTAGTGTCCAGAGTCTAGAGTCTCAGGCCGCGAAGCTCTCTGACGCGAGACGCCAGACCCCAGACCCTAAACCCATTAGCTACACCCCGCCGCATTTAGTCCAGCGCATTCTGGCTGAGCAAACGGCGATGGAGGGGCGTGCGCCGGAAGGAGAGCGAAAGGCTATTACGGCGCTCTTTGCCGATATCAAAGGGTCGATGACGCTGATTGAAGACCTTGACCCTGAAGAGGCGCAACAGATCATCGATCCTGCCTTGCAATTCATGATGGACGCCGTGCATCGGTATGAAGGGTTTGTCTCTCAGTCCACCGGAGATGGCATCTTCGCCTTTTTTGGCGCGCCGATCGCGTGCGAGGACCACCCCCAACGCGCACTCCACGCTGCTCTACAAATGCAACAAGAAAGCCGACGGTTTGCAGAGAACTTACGACGGGAGAAAGGCATCAATTTTCAAATTCGCGTTGGTCTCAATACCGGCGAAGTTGTGTTGCGCTCGATTCGCAAGGATGATCTGCATGCCGATTACGTGCCGGTGGGACATTCCACTAGTCTCGCCGCCCGCATGCAGACGCTGGCTGATCCGGGGGCGGTCGTGGTGAATGAATCGACCTACAAATTGACGGAAGGGTACTTTGCTTTTAAGCCGCTCGGAGCGGTGCGGGTCAAAGGAGTCAGTGAGCCGATCAACGTGTACGAAGCGCTAGGCGTCGGGCCGTTGCGCACGCGCTTGCAACTGTCGGCGCGACGGGGGCTCATGCGTTTTGTGGGACGGCAAAGCGAGCTGGAACAGATGCAACACGCGCTCAATCAGACCGTGCAGGGGCATGGGCAGATCGTAGCCGTGATAGGTGAGCCCGGAGTCGGGAAGTCGCGGCTCTGTTATGAATTCAAACTCCTTGCCCAAGCCGGTTGTTTGGTGCTCGAAACCTTTTCCGTCGCTTACGGCAAAGCGTATGCCTATTTGCCGCTCATTGATCTCTTGAAAAATTATTTTCAGATTACTCCAGCAGACGACGAGCGGCGACGACGAGAAAAAGTCATGGGGCGCGTGCTCGCCCTGGACCGCAATTTAGAAGAAATCCTGCCCTCTTTGTTCTCCCTGCTGAGTATTGATGAACCCGCGACAGCGTCGCAGGAAGTTGATCCTCAGGTGAAACGTCAACGCATATTTGACGCGGTCAAGAAATTATTAGTGCGGGAAAGCCTCAATCGCCCACTCTTGCTGCTTTTTGAAGATCTCCAGTGGATTGACGCCGAAACTCAAGCGTTTCTCATGTTTCTCAGTGAAAGCGTCGCTTCGGCAAGAATGTTGCTTTTGGTGAATTATCGCCCTGAGTACCAGCACAGTTGGGGCAGTCGCACCTATTATACCCAACTGCGGCTTGATCCACTGAAACAGGAAGATGCAGGAATCATTCTTGCCACCCTCTTGGAGGAAACCAGAGGCGAGACACTTGCTGGCCCGCTCCAGCCGCTAAAGCAGCTCATTTTGGAGAAAACCGAAGGCAATCCTTTTTTTATGGAAGAGATCGTCCGGGCGCTATTTGAACAGGGGGTGCTTGTCCGCGACCCTACCGGAGTGTTTCTCACTACCTCTGTCAACGACATCCACATTCCTCCAACCGTCCAAGGCGTGCTCGCGGCCCGCATCGACCGGCTTGGGGCCGAACAGAAAGAGCTGCTCCAGTCACTTGCAGTGATGGGCAAGGAATTCTCCTTCGGTCTGGTGTCCCACGTGTTGACGATTCCCGAGCCTCGCTTGAGAGCCTTACTTTCCTATCTACAAGCTGAAGAGTTCATCTACGAACAGCCGACTCTTCCCGAGCCTTCCTTCACTTTTAAGCACGCCTTGACTCAGGAGGTGGCGTATAACTCTCTACTCACGGAGCGTCGTCGACTCCTCCACGAACGTGTCGCACAGAGTATCGAAGTGGTATTGGCTGACCGCCTTGAAGATCGCTACAGTGAACTGGCGCATCACTACAGTCAAAGTGGGAATGTCGAAAAAGCGGTCAAATATCTCCAAAAGGCCGGACAGCAAGCCGTGCAACGGTCTGCCTATACCGAGGCGATTGAGCATCTGAGCGCTGCTCTTGCACTGTTGCAGACGTTACCAGAGACCTTGGAGCGAGCCCAACGGGAATTAACGCTCCAGATCGCGTTGGGCGTGCCGTTAATCCTCACGAAGGGGTACGGGGTGCCTGAAGTGGCGCACGTGTACACCAGAGCACGCAGGCTATACGAGCAGATCGGCGGGTCTCCGCAACTGCTGCCGGTGTTGTTCTCCTTATGGCGCTTTTACTTTGTACGCGGAGCCTATCCGATTGCGCACGAACTCGCGGACCAGTTCACTCCTCTCGTCCAAGGCGTCCAAGACCCTACGTTGTTGCTGCCGGCGCATCTGGCCCCAGGAATGACGTTTTTTCGCCTTGGCGAATTCGCCACTGCCCGAGAGCATTTGGAGCGTGGGATAGATCTATACAATCTCCATAGGGATCGTTTTACCCGGTCCGCTACGCTGATCTATGGTCCGGACCCAGGAGTGCTGTTCCTGAGTTACACAGCCTGGGTGACGGGGCATTTAGGCTATCTCAATCAAGCACTGCAGCGCAGTCAGGAAGCTGTCGCTTTGGCGCACGAACTTGCTCATCCCATCAGTGAAGCCTTCGCCCTGCAATTCGCCGCCACCGTGCATCGCTTTCGTGGTGAGAGTCACGAAGCACAAGCACACGCGGAAGCCGTACTCGCGTTAGCCCAAGAGCAAGGGTTTCCGTTTTGGGTGGCCGGAGGAACGTTCGTGCGAGGGTGGGCCTTGGCTGAGCAGGGGCAAGGGGCAGAAGGCATGACCCAAATGCATCAAGCCATTGAGGCCTGGCGGGCCATCGGTATCCAAACGTTCGGTCAACCGTTTGTGATGTTGGCTGAAGTTTGTGGAAAAATCGGGGACCCTGAAGAAGGCTCCCGCTTACTGGTGGAGTCCCTGACTGAAGTGCGACAAAGTGGAGAACGTTGGTGGGAAGCGGAGCTACACCGCGTCAGGGGAGAACTCATACTTCAACAAGAAAGGCAAAAGGCAAAAGGTAGAGATCAAAAGCCTGTCTTGAGCCCGGTCGAAGGGGCGAAAATCTCCAACTCCCAGCACCCAACACCTAGTTCTCCTGCTGAAATAGAAGCCGAAGCGTGTTTCCTGAAATCCCTTGAAATCTCTCGCCGCCAGCAAAGCAAATGGCCGGAGCTGCGCGCCGCTTTAAGCTTGAGTCGCTTATGGTCCCAGCAAGGGAAGCGAGACGAGGCAAGAGAACTGATCATCAAAGTTTACAACTGGTTTACTGAAGGACTCGAAACGAAAGATTTGCAAGAGGCCAAAGCGCTTCTACACGAATTGGGCTGAAGACTTCACGGCCAATGAACAGTGGTCAACCAAAAAGAAAGAGAATAGGCTATCATTGACCAAAGCAGAGGTGTGGCGATAATGACACGAATGAATACAGAAAAGGCGGCTATGGAATCCTCCAACTGGCAAGAGACAGATTCCTTAAAGGCAAAGCAAATCTGGATGGCGTATCAGCAGCAACACGATGTCTCGGGACGCCTGGGGCAGACCGTGGGAATAGATCCTGTCAACGGGCGGATGTGGTTTGGTGAATCCATTCAAGATATTGTCTCTCAAAGAGACGCTGAAGGATTGGACTCGCCCCTCTTTTTTGAGCGAGTGGGTTTGCCTGTCTATTTCCGCAAAGGCGTTCGTTTGTGATGCTTGGAACCGTTTCGCCTAACGGAGTTCCAACGATTTTGCTCTCAATAGCTGGACGCGATTGGTCTGCTGTTATTGATACAGGGTTCAACGGGGATCTGGAGTTACCCGAAGAGCTACGTGGGGCGCTCAACACTCGACGAGTTGGTCGTGTCACTTCCGCTTTAGCTGGAGATCAGACCATCGAAGAAGATGTCTATCTCGTTAAATTCCCCTTTGATGGTCTGATCATTTACGTCCGTTTGTTGTTTTTGACGCTACAAAGGAAAACGTTCAGGTGAGGAATATTGGTAACGGTACTGCTCTCAATGTGAAAGTAAAAGATATTCAACTAAATGAACCGACCGAGCCTTCGACTGAGATTGCCAGTTTTTCTAGACCCGTTCCGATTCTCCTCAAGGGAGAATCAATTTCTCTACAACCGGAACTTTTGATAGACGGCAAGATCATGCCAGGATCAGATGCTCGTAACTGGATTATTGATATTTTCAAGCCGATTATTGAAATCGCTAAACCGTCCGAATTCTTCCACCCTGAAATTACAATCGAATTTGAAAACGTAGATAGACAGCGGTATTTCGTCAAGGAGAAATTTGCGCACGGAGAGCTGGAGATTATCGATTATGGCAAAGCTGGTGAAAACTTTCCTTGACCACAATTGCACGAATTGATGGTCCTTTCATCTGGGAAACCCTTCTTCATGCGCGCCAAGCGCCACTGACAATTTGTTTACCAGCGCCAACTTCTCTAGTGTAGGCAGGCAAGCTATCTCTGGCGCATTTTCGCGAAGGAGGCAGGGCCAGCGGGAATACTGCAATAGAGCTGAAGAGACAAAGGCATCATATTAATACTCTTGAAAAGAAAAACAACAACTAGGTGACATCGGAAAGAAGACAGCGACCCAATAGACCTCCTCCGATCTTATGAACATAGTTGAATACGAGAACACACGAGACCGAGGGACGATTGCTTGCTGTCCTGACTGGCGCATAGAATGGCCGACATGTTACGTCTAAAGGATTCTTCCATGACAGATAAAGAAACCTTGGCTCAGCCTAAGCTTATTCTCGAAGAGATTACTGATCCGGACGAGATTGCTCGCCTCCAGACTCAGGATGAGCAGCATCGCCGGAACAGTGAGTGGTTGCAAGCCCACTGGGCTGGTATCTTACCACAAGCGCGCGGCAAGTTTCTCGCCGTGGCCGGACAAGAGGTATTCATTGCGGATACCCCTGCCCAGGCATGGGCGTGGGTTGATAAGACACATCCAGAAGACGATGGCGCTACCGTCGAGTACGTGCGTCCCGAGAAAGGACCGCGTATCTATGCGGATCATCGGTGAATGGAAGTTACGTGACGACGGAGTGATGCGATCTGTTATCAGCGTTAAGGTGCGTGGAAATAATAAGCACGTTGTCTCTGCGTATTTCCTGATCGATACTGGGGCAGACCGCACCGTTTTTAGCGCCTCACTTTTTGTACGACTGGGATTGCCTACTCAAAACACGCAACCTGATTTTGCGCTGAGCGGAATCGGGGGCGCGAGTGAGTTTGTATTAGTTTCCACTGTCATAGGGTTTGTTCGCGACGATGGAGGAGCCGCGCGGGTGCGTGGTGAGTTTGCTGGGTTTACTGATCCTACAGCGACGGACCTCAGCATTCTTGGACGGGACGTGCTGGACAACTTTGACCTCATTATCAGTCGACGCTGTAATGAGGTCCTGCTTATCGCTCCAAAACACCGCTATCGCATCGAGAGTGATTGACGATCCGGCTCTTCTTTAAAACGGCCACCAGCGCTTTAACAGGCTGGCCTGAGCGACGTCTTGGGCGGCGGTGGCTTGGGTCTTTCCCACTTCGACGCCGTCCATTTTGACGACAATGTCTCCCACCACTTGTCCCGCTTTGACTGGCGCCGCCACACGGTCTGGAATGTTCACCTCAACCTGCACTTTCTTTTCTTCGCCGCGCTTGAGGAACACCTTAACGTCCCCAGCCGGCAGGACGGCGACACGATCTTCCACGCCGCCTTTGATCGGCGCTTCCTTGCCGATGGAGGCGCCTTGTTTCACCGGGACGTACATGCGGTAGTTGGCGAATCCTTGATTCAGGAGTTGCGCCGCCGAACCGAAGCACTCTCGTTTGGTGGTGGCGCCCATCACGACCACAATCAGTCGCAAGTCGTTCCGTTTCGCACTCCCAGTGACGCAAAAGCCAGCCCGGTTGTGGAAGCCGGTTTTGATCCCATCAGCACTCGGATATTGACGGAGTAAATGGTTGGGGTTCACAAGCGTGAATTGTCCGTCGCGGAAAGGCGCTTGCATAGTTGAGGCCCACTTCGCTGCTTCAGGATACTTCATGAGTTCTCGCCCGAGCATGGCAAGATCATGCGCACTCATCTCATCGTCTTTCTGCCCTGCCTCCGCCGGAAGTCCATGCACGCTGTAATAGCGAGTTTCCTTCAGCCCTAGTTGCTCGGCTTTGTCATTCATCAAATCGATGAACGCGTCGGTATTGCCGGCGATGTGCTCGGCGATGGCTGCTGTGGCGTCGTTCGCAGAGTGGATCATGACCGCTTTCAACAACTCTTCGACCGTCTGTGTCTCGCCTTCTCTAAGGTAGACTTGTGATCCGCCCATCTTTGCGGCCCAACGCGAGGTGGTCACCGGATCGGTGAGATGCAACGCTCCACTTTGAATGCGCTCCATGGCGATGAGCGTCGTCATCATTTTGACCATGGACGCCGGTGGAGCCGGGGTATGCGCATCTTTCTCGAAGAGGACTTTTCCGCTTTCTGCTTCGATCAGAATGGCGTGTTTGTAGGACTCGGCTTTCTCTCCTGCCGTTTTCTTTTTTGCCGGCGTGCTGTCTTCCACATCTTCAGCATTCTGCCCTGGCTGTCGCGCTGGTGTGTGCGCCGCTCGTCTAGCGTCCACTAAGGTAGGCAAAAAAAGCATGCAGCCTAAGACGAGCCCGCTCCACAGTCGTTTCCATGTGCGTTGTTCAGGTTGTTGCCTGACACCCCCATCGTGCATCACCAATCTCCTCTCCACAGACACAAGTTGGAGGCTATCATCAAGCAGTGGTCGGGGACTGTCAAGCCGAAGGCAAACTTTATTGTAATTGGCAGGCAATTCCTTCGAGTCGTGACCGGACACTCACTGGACGAAGCCAGCCGTATCCAGCGTAACGAAGCAGGTCGAGAAAAGATTGGACGTCCTTCTCCTTCCACAAGGGTTTCCCTTGTCGTGTGAGCGCGTGCAAAATTCTCTCGACCGAAAGGTCGCGATCCGTGCGCAGTTCCTTGATATATGGCACATGGGAAGTGAGGAACGTTTCTAAGAGAGGAAGCGCGTCTTGGGCCCAATCCGCAGGCTCTTGCGCCTCAAGTTCCCATTCGACTTCGCGCACCTGCAGCCTTTTATCGTCGCCACTAGAGAGGACCCAGAGGCCATCTTTGCTGAGGGCGACCGTAAAAACTTTATCTGAGGAAGCGCCTTCCCAGATTTGGTGTCCACTCGCGAGATCCCACAAGCGGATCGTTTTGTCCGTGCTGCTTGAGACCGCGAATCGTCCATCCACACTCAAATGTACGGCGGTGATGGGTTCGGTATGTCCTGTAAAAACCTGTAGACATTGTCCAGTCTTCACTTCCCATAAGCGAAGGGTGCAATCGCTACTGCCGGAGAGCAGCCAGCGGCCATCAAGGCTGAGACTTAACGCGTTGACTCTTCGTTCATGGCCCTTGTAGGTTTGCACGCATTGGGCTGTGGTGAGTTCCCACTGCCGCAAGGTTCTGTCCAAACTGCCGGAGAACGCCCATCGACTGTCTGGACTGAGCCCCACGCTGGTGATGCTTCCTCCATGCCCTTCCAGGGTGCGCAAACAGCGTCCCGCCGCGATTTCCCATAACCGCAGGGTTTTGTCGAGACTGCCGGAGAGCGCCCAATAGCCGTCTTCGCTGAGACGGGCGGAAGTGACCCCGAGTTTATGGCCGATAAAGGTTTGCACACTCTTGCCTGTGGTGAGGTCCCACAACCGCAGGGTTTTATCGTCGCTGCCCGAGAGCACATGCCGCCCGTCCGCGCTCCAGCTCAGCGCCACAATCCAATCTTCATGGCCGGTAAAAATACGTTGACAATGTCCCGTGGCGAGATCCCACAAGCGAAGAGTTGCATCCCAGCTCCCTGAAAGACCTTGACGGCCATCGGGGCTCAGCAAGATACATCTGACCGACTCGCTGTGACCCTCAAGTGTTTTCACTGGTCGCACTGCTCGCACGCCGACGCGCGAGCAAACGAGCGAGAGACGAGACCAGAGATCTACACTCTGCGGTGCGTGTTCTCCCCCCGGCAGGGCTCGTGCTTGCCGGGAGAGCGAAAGCGCTTCACTGAAACGCTGCTCCTGCAGCGCGTCTTCACTGCATTTGAGCACACTGGTGAATTCGATCGTGGGCGACAGTTGCTGGTCTGCTGCTCCTGTGGGAGATTCCTGCAAGGTGCAGAGCGCCTTTGTGTGCGAAGCGATTTCCCACAGGCGCAACGTTTTTTCATATCCTCCTGATAGGGCCAGACGCCCATCTCCACTGAGCCAGACGGAGTCTACATCACTTGTGTGGCCGGTGAACGTGCGGAGACACCGCCCCGTCTCTACGTCCCACAGCCGCACGGTTTGATCGTAACTCGCCGACGCCATCAACTTACCGTCGCTACTCAGGCTGACCGCCGAGACTGCATGCGTGTGACCAGTGAATGCGCGGAGACATTGTCCCGTCTCTATATTCCACAGCCGCACGGTTTGATCTTTACTGGCAGATGCCGCCAACTGTCCATTGTCACTGAGGCAAACGGCGTTAACTTCCGCTGAGTGTCCTTCCAACGTGGACAAGCACCGTCCTGAAGAGACCTCCCAGATACGGAGCGTGCGGTCGAGACTGCCGGAAAGCACGTGCCGCCTATCGGCGCTACAGGCGACGGACGCAACGGCGTAGCGGTGGCCTTCGCACGTCTTGAGTAACTGTCCAGTTTCGACTTCCCAGAAGTGCACCATCTTATCGATACCGCCCGAGGCCGCCAGAAGGCCGTCCTTACTGATGCAGACGCTGTACACTTCGTCCGTCGTGTCTGAGAACGTGCGGAGGGTGCGACCTGTCGCCACATCCCACGTGCGGAGTGTGGCGTCTTTGCTGCCAGAGAGAATGAAACGACCATCGGCGCTTGGAAACACAGAGGAAACAAATCCGTCATGTCCGCGCAGCACGCGCAAGCAACGTCCGCTCGATACTTCCCATATCCTGATAGTTTTGTCGTCGCTAGCAGAAAAAGCGAATTGCTTGTTGGGACTCAAGCAAACGGCGTTGACCGGTTCGGTGTGACCTTCTAACGAATAGAGCGCATAGTGTCGCGGAAAAGCACCGGAGCGCGTCATGGCGAGGAGTTCTTGCAGATGTAAATCTCCGGGCGCTTGGCGCACAGCCGTTTCGAGGAGGGGCAGCGCGGCTTCTGTGTCGCCGCGTTCTAGGTGAATACGGGCGATTAAGAGGTGAATACGAGGGGAAGCCCCGTGTATGATTTGTGTCTTTTCGAGTTGTTCGACGAAAAGATCGTCGGTGAGCAGCCCCTGGCGCCAGCGGAGGAGTCCTTGGTTGTAAACAGTTTCTGGGTGACGCGGGTCGTACGTGAGCGCTTCTTCCCACGCGGCTTCCGCCGCCTCGTGCTGGCCCGCATCGCGGAAGCGCAGCGCCTGCTGGTTGAGTTGGTCCGCGCGCGGGTCAATCTCACTCACTTCCCCCGCAGCAAGTTGCTCTTCCTGCCGTTGCTGCATCACCATCGCTTTTTCAAAAGCTGTGGGCGCCGCCGCCTCTTGCGGCTGCGGTCGTCCACGGAATCGATCAAATAAGCCCATAACCGAAACCCGCCTCTCCTATCTGAAGGTCAAAGCAAGGCGCACAAGGCCTTTTGCCGGTACGCTTGTCCTCAATAGTACATCGGAAAGTCGTTCTCTGGACTTTATTTTTCTTCAATTATCTTCGCTGTAGATCTCAAGAGCAGAACTTTAATTGGTTTTGATTTGTGACTGGCTTGGGATATGTTTGGAACTGGCTTGTCACTGGCCCTTGACTTGTCTGAGACTTCGCGTGCGCTCCCAGTCAATTGCTAACCCCTCTGTCAGAACGACGCCGTACTCGTCCCGCGCCGCCTGGAGCGACACATAACCGTTCACTACGTCTTGCCGAACGAGCTCTGGATCACGTGCAAGCGGCGTATAGAATCCCGCACCACCAGGGAGCCGTAAGGTAACTTTCTGGTTGGGGAGCAGACGATATTGCGCCTTGGGGTGGGGATGAGTTCCGTCGGACAAGAAGAAATCGCCCAGTGCGCCATCTTTGCCTCCGGCGAAGCCCAGCGCAGGCGATTTCGTACGGTCGTACATCGCTGAGTGAATGACCGGTTCCGTAGCCCGTACCGAGAGGATCATTTCCTGACCGAGCCCCCCGCGAAATTTCCCTGGTCCTCCTGAGTCCGGTACGAGCGCTCGCTTCTCCATCACTAACGGGGAGACGTTTTCAATAATCTCCGCTGGCACGCCTTGGATGCCGCTCGGGAACGCGGTCGCGGAAATCCCATCTTTGTCGGGTCGCGCGCCCATCCCGCCGGAAGAGAAGAATACATAGGTGAATGGTTTTCCTTGTATGTCTTTCCCGGTGAATTGGGTAATCCAGATATTGGCTGCCCCATCCGCCAGCACCCGTTCTGGAATAGCAGGTGCCAAAGCCCCGAAGACTGCCGTTGAAAGAAAATGGCCAATGATATGACGCCCGCCAACCGGCGCGGGAAACGTACAATGCAAAATGCTGCCTTCCGGAGCGCTGATGTGAATAGGCCGGAAACTGCCTTCGTTATTTGGAACATGAGGGGAAACGGCGCACTTGAGCGGGTAGGTGGTGTAGGCGATGCTGTAGGCTAGCGGCACGTTGATGCCACGGTCACATTGGGGCGAAGTGCCGGAGTAATCGACGAACAGTTCGGAGTTTTTAACGGTGACCGCGATTTTGACAATGATAGGCTCATCGAACCCATCCGTGCGGATTTCATGATGGTACGTGCCGGGTGGGAGTTCGGCGATGGCGTCGCGCATCGCTTTTTCTGAAGTAGACAGGATAGCATCTGACAGTTGATCGAGCGAAGGGAACTGATACTCGTCCATGAATTCGAGGAGTTTTTCTCGGCCTACTTCGTTACAGCCGACTTGCGCCATGAGATCGCCTTCCACCAACTCTGGTGTGCGGACATTTTGCTTGACCAAGCGAAACAGGTCCCGGTTGGGCTGGCCCGCTTTGAAGAGCTTAAGGATGGGCACGTAGATACCTTCCTCGAACACCTGCCGCGCATCCGCGCCTAACATGCGCCCGCCCACGTCGACGGCGTGGCATGTATTAGCGAACAACGCCAAAGGCTTGCCCTGCCGAAAGATTGGCGTCACCACGGTAAAGTCGTTCAAGTGGCCCGACATCAGCCACGGGTCATTGCTGATGAGACTGTCCCCTTCTTCCAGCGTGTCCCAGGGATACTCTTTGAGGAAATGTCGCACGGCCATCGCCATCGTATTGATGTGCCCCGGAGTGCCAGTGACCGCCTGGGCAATCATGTTGCCCTGCACGTCAAACACACCCGCCGAGAGATCACCTGCCTCGCGTACGACGGTCGTAAACGAGGCGTTTTGCAGCGCCGTGGCTTGTTCGTTGACAATCGAAATCAAGCGGTTCCAGAGGATTTCCAAAGAGATGGGATCGATGGTGCTCATACAATTTTCTCTCACGCTCTCAATTTCTCTGCCTGCATCAGTAGCAGTTCGCCTTTGAGCCGGTAGAGTTCAGATTCCCACCAACACTCGCCGGATTCACGCACCGTCTCCAATGCCTCAGCTAATAAGTCCAGCCCTTCTTCTACCCGTCCAGCTTTTCCGTACGTTTCGGCAAGCAGAGCAAGCAAGTACGGACGAAAGATTCGCGCCCCCATCGTCTGCAAAGTGTTGAAACCTTGCGAGATCAGGCGAATTCCTTCCTCTACCCATCCATCTTGAGCCAACGCCCAACCAAGGAGAACAGGGCCCCATCCAGAAAAGAGGGTAAACCCATGTTCCGCCGCCAAGGCAATGACGCGTTCGGCTCGTTCCCGTACTACGCGCACTTCTCTGCGAAACTGGGCAATAAAACAGGAGTGAGAGAAAGCTCTAGTCGTATCGAATGGATGCGCGTTTTCTCGGACTAAAACCAAAGCTTCGTTCAGCTTGGACTCGGAGAGATCGACGGAGCCAAGATGCCAAAAGACCCACGCGACCTGAAACAAGCTTCCTACACGGGTGTCATTTCCAAACTGCAAAATAGCCGAACGATATTGGTGAGGATTGTATAAGGCAAGTCCTTCCTCCCCAAGCGTCCGGCTCTGGTGCAACTCACCCACGAGCATAAAGAGTTCCGCCTGCATCACACGTGCGCGTATCTGCAATTCATTGTTCTGTAGACGCTCCGCAAGAGAAAGAAGCTGGCCACCCAGCTCGGAGGCCGCCCGAAATTTTCCCCGGACTCCATAAAATCTTCGAAGACCTAAAAGAACCGAAAACAACTGAGATGAGTCTTCTCCTTGTTGGCAAAGATCTCGTGCTCGCGTGTAGGTCGCTTCTACTTCCGGAGCAGCATGTCCCTTGGTCAAGACCAGAGGTGTCCCTAAAGCAATGCAGAGCGTTAGTTCTTGCTGATGACGTTCTCGGCTTTCTGGGAGGGCTCTCACCAGTCCCAGAGCTGCGGTGAACTGCGTAATGGCCTCTTGCAGCGCAGCTTGTTGCACCGCCTGTCGTCCCGCCTTTTGCAGATACTCGATAGCTTTTGGGGTGTTGCCGCTGCGCTGATAATGGTGTGCGAGTTCTTCGTAGTGTTCTCCTAAACGATCATGAAAGAGTTGCTCAATGGCCTGACCCGTGCGCTCGTGGAGCACTTTGCGTTGTTCCTGCAACAGCGTGCTGTAAGCCACGTCCTGTGTCAGTGCATGTTTGAAGATGTAGTCGCTCTCTGGAAAGGCGGGCTGCTCGTAGAGAAACTCCTTGCGTTGGAGTGAGGCTAACAGGCGGTAGAGATCGGCTTCCGGTTGAGCGAGCACCTGACGGACCAGACTCATAGGGAATTGTCGACCAATGACGGCGAGCTGCTGCAGTAAGGCTTTCTCCTCTGGCGCGAGCCGGTCGATACGAGCAGCAAGGACCGCTTGGACAGTGGTAGGAATATGCAGGTTTGTTGGGAGGGGCGCAGCCTGCTGTGTCCCTACGCTAGGCAAGACTCCCCGCTCACGCAACTCTTGTACAATCTCTTCCATGAAGAACGGGGTGCCTTGGGTCTTATCGAGGATGAGCTGTTTGAGGATCGCAAGACTGGCGTCATTGCCGAGCAAAAACGTCAGCAGCTCCTCCGCCTCCGCTTGCCCCAACGGCGCCAGCCGCAGCTGTGTGTAGTACGTCTTGCTGCTCCACTCGTGGCGATACTCCGGACGATAGTTCGTGAGCAATAAAATCTTGGCGCTGGCCACACTCTCACTGAGCACGTCGAGAAAACCTTGCGTCTCAGAATCGATCCAGTGCAGGTCTTCAAAGATCAGCACAAGCGGTTGGTTGAGGCTCTCGCGCAGGAACAACTTCTTGAGCGCATCAAACGTGCGGCGGCGGCGAATCTGCGGGTCCATCTGTTGCAGCGGCGAGGGTTGTTCTTCAATCCCCAACACTGCAAACAAATAAGGCAACGTGTCTTCCAAACTGCGATCCAGGCCTAAAACTTTCCCAATCACTCGCTCGCGCCGCTTACGGGCATCATCCTCGGCTTTGATCTCGAAGTAGCTCTTGAGCAACTCGATCACCGGCAAGTACGCCGTGGCTTTGCCATGCGACACCGAATAGGCTTCCAGCACCAGACAGCCACTGAGTGAGAGCAGCTTGAACTCGTAAAAAAGGCGCGACTTGCCGAGCCCCGGTTCGCCCATGACCCCAACGATTTGTCCGTGTCCCACCTTGGCTTGCGTGAGGGCCTGTTGCAGTTGCTCCATCTCCCGCTGACGGCCTACGAACCGTGTCAGCCCACGCCGGGTCGCACTGACTTGCAACCGCGTGCGTAATGGTCCGGGGCCGAGCACTTCATAAATGTTGAGCGAGTCCGCCACCCCTTTGATTTGTGTGGGCCCCAAGTCTTTGAAGGCGAAGTAGCCATCGGTGAGCCGGTGCGTGTAAGCCGAGACGACGATGGACCCCGGACTCGCCAATTGCTCCATCCGCGCCGCGAGATTGGTGGAATGGCCCACCGGGACGTAGTCCGCATGCAAGTCGTCTTTGCGAATCGAGCGCAGCACCACTTCGCCTGTGTTGAGTCCGACTCGCATCAAGAGCGGTGGATAGCCTTGCTGCCGCAGCGTGTCGGCATAACGACGCATTTCTTCCTGCATGCGCAGCGCGGCATAGAGGGCCCGTTGGGGATGATCCTCGTGGGCCAGCGGCGCCCCAAACAGCGCGAAGATGCCATCGCCCAACGCTTGCGCCACATAGCCCTCATACTGATGCACGGCGTCCATCATCAGTTGCAGGGCGGGATCAATGATCGCCCGGGCTTCTTCGGGATCGAGGCTTTCAATTAACGCTGTCGATCCTTTGAGATCAGCAAACAGAGCGGTGATCGTCTTGCGTTCACCGTTAGTGACTGTTATCGCGCGAATGCGTTCAGCGAGATGCGCAGGCGTGTAGCTCACGGGGGGGCGGGGCTTTGGGGCTAGGGGTTGGGAACTTGGAACGTTGAACCCTTCGACCGGGCTCAAGACAGGCGTTGAACTTGGAGCCCGCGAAGCGTCTGCCCAGACCAACATCTTGCCGTCTTTGTCGACCGCCAGTTGTTGGATGTCGATCAGTTCTTCCTTGAGCGCGTTGAAGCTTTCCTCTGAGAGTCCAAACTCAAGCTGCAGCGCCCGGTACGACACCCGTCCTCGTTTCTGGAGTTGTTCAACAACTTGGTCGACAACCTCGTAAAATTTCACACGCTCCCCCGTTTCTCTTAGTCTACATATCTACCTCAACTGACATTACAGTGCTTTAGCATCTTTTCCTTCTTTTGTATCAAGCCCAAAGGGAGGCCACTTCACAGATAAGATTGATAGGGTTCCTGAAAGGTCTGCGAGAAAGGAGAGGACGTCCCCGACGGGATTTGAACCCGTGTCGCCGGCGTGAAAGGCCGGTGTCCTAGGCC
>CAYTVL010000048.1:0-47464 GCA_964441775.1 uncultured Enterobacteriaceae bacterium | reverse complement strand
CCAAGCCCTTTCGCTTTGCTTGCTCGTGTTGACTCAAATCTCTGCCCCTGAAAGAGGGATAGGGTGAGGGGAGTTCGAAAACCTGTCCCTAAGTTTCAGGATTTCTACAACGCCGCCGCAGCCGTCGCCGTGTTTGACTCTGTCAAGAACTTTTGCACGTGCGATTCAATCGCCGTGCCTTTGAAGAAGTTCGGGTTTGCGCCAGCCCAGAACCGCACGGGGTTAGCGAACACAAAATCATGAAAATTCTCTTCGGTGATAATACCGTCGTCCACCCCTTCATGTGCTTCCACCAGCACCTCAGTCATGTCCGGCACGTCAAAGTGGCCAATGTCGGACCCAAAGAGCGTATTCAGTTTGGCCCCATACGGATTAACCTTGTTTTTGTAGGCCCAGGAGGACATGGGATCATCCGCCTCGCAACCAAAGTAGAAATGCGGCACGAAGAGGTCACGGATGTCCTGCGCTTTCTTGATGCCGCAGGCGCCGAAATCATCGAGCTGTTCCGGTCGTTCCATCAACAGCCCCACCCCTGGCGCAATCTGATCGAGTTTACTAATGACAGCCTCCGATCCATATTTCTTTACTAAATCAATCAACAAGTCGCGGTCCAAATTCGCCGGGTTCACCTCGTCCAGCGCTTCGGGATTGCGTTTCTTCCAGTGCCCAATCAAATCACTGTACAAACTGCACGCCCAGCTCACGCCGCCTTCCAAGAAGCCGAACTTCAACGAGGGAAAGCGTCGCGTCACTCCGCCAATAAAGAGCGCTTTGCAGACCGCTTCACCGGCTTGACCAAAGTGACCAATATGGTTGTAAACAAAATTAGAGATCGAGGTCCGCAGCCCAATCCCTGACGAAGCGGAATGGAACGTCGGCGCAATGCCCAGCTCGACGCACTTGGTCCACACTGGGTCATAGTCATACGCGCTATCCAACCCGAGCGTATCGTGCCAGACCGCATAGCGGCTCGCTTCCGGATTGGCTTTGGCGACGGCGGACACAGGGCGGCGCGGAAGGCTGCCTAGCATTACCGCCTTCGCCCCAAGGTGCTTGACGACGAATTCTAGTTCTTCGAGCGCTTCCTGGGGCGTATACATCGGAACAACCGCCGCTGGAGTGAGTCGGTCGCCCAAGCCTTTGAACTGATCGGCGGTGTACGTATTAAACGCCCGACATGCGGCCCGCCGCACTTCTTCGTCACGGAGAAACGGAGCAAACAGCGCCCCAGAAGTGGGATAAATCACCGCGAAGTCGAGCCCCAATTCGCCCATGCGCTCGTAGAGCAACCGGGGCAGCATGGCCGTGGCCCGGTCACGCGTATTCTTGGTCGGCACGCCCCACCAGCCAGGCTGGAGCATGCGCCGTTCGTGTCGTTCCTCGGGCGGCGTCTGCGCCCATTTCTTGTTACCGAATTGATTAGCCACTTTGCTGTAACGTTCGACGATTTTCTCGCCGCCGACTTGTCGCAGATACTCGACGACGGCGGGCTCAAACTCGATCCAATGGCCATCGGAGTCGATCACCGGATGAGTGAGACGCGCACGAATCTTGGCGGTTTCAGCGGCGTATTTTGCTGACATACATCCCTCCTTCACGCGAAAACGCGGCAGGATTTTCTTATCACATTTGTGTGAGCGGGTCAGGAGTGTGAAGAGCACAAAAAGAAAAGAAGACGAGCACGGAGGCCAGAAAAAGAAAAGCCGGGGGCTCGGTTAAGCCTCCGGCTTTTCAGGTAGGTTAAAGGTTACACATTAGAGCAGATAGTACTTGAACTCGGCCCAGAGCTGGTCACGGTCCGCAAAGGCGTACAACCCGCTCCAGCCTTGGCTCATGCCACTGCTCGGATACCAGGCCACGCCCCACGATAGCTCAATGCTCGGATAGCCAAGCACGTTGCGCCACCACCACTGCGAGTACAACAAAAAGTCCTGTGCGCGCGGCTCCAACGCCACTGCATTACGCGTCTCCAAGTGACTGCCGAACAGTCCTTGGTTGGCAAAGCCCAACGTGAACAAGTGATTCCACCGATAGTTGCGACACCGTGGATTACTATAGTGCTTCTGTCCCGTCGCTGCGTCTAACGCCGCCACAGCCTCCGTCGTGAGGCCGTTGCCGCCGTTGTCCACTACATAGCACAGCGGATTGGCGTTATTGTCTATCCGATTCATCATCAGCCATTGCCCGGACAAGAACCAAGCTTGCTCGTAGAACGAGCGATGAATCCCCGGAATGTACTTGAACCACGGCATTGACTTGAACAGGTCAAACCCCAACATAGAGCGCCATACCGGCGAGTAGTTATGGTAGTTCTTGTTCGCCATGAAGCTGCCCAGATCCGCTATCGTCTTCGGGGAGTACCGCAAGTTGCGAGCAGTGAGCGCAGCCGCCTGGTCAGGAGGGAGATTCGCCGCGAGGATGGAATTGCCAGTGAAGGCCGCCCCTAACGTATCATGCCGCACATACTCCTTGGTGCTGATGCTTTCTTCTAAGCGGAATACTGCCCCAGTGTAGTCAAAGTCGTTATAGGTTGACGTGAAGCCAATCACGTTCGTCCAGTTCCAGTTATAGGAGGCGGGGAAGCAGTCGGTTTCGGGCCGGCGAATGGCGCCGTGTTTGCCCGGCTTCACCGTGCCATCGGGATTCAACGCCCCATTCGATCCAAATCGACCTGGATCGTCATAGCCTGCCAGGTCCGCCCCGATGAGAACCGTAGCATCCGATTTCGGCGCTTTTCGCTTCTGAGAACCGGAGTTTCTCGGGTTTGCCGCTATTCCCTTGGCGTTCAAGCACCGGTCCAACCCCTCCTGAAACGTCCCTGCCAAAGTAGCCGGGTTGATACCCAGCGCCGCCGCCGTGGCTGGATCACCATACACCTTGGCAGCCCCGACTTGCTTGATGTCAAAGGTGCCCTGCACCCCTTGTGGGATGTAGGCATAGTTCAACGAGAAGTCGAATCCGCCCACGCTGCTGCCGAAGATCCGGAACCCACCCGCCATCGTATGCGTGTTCCACATCCCATTGAGCGGCCCCTTGTTCAGCCCTTTGTACACCTCAGGAATGTACGTCACCCGCGTGTTGGCAATATCCGGTGAGTCCGAGTTGTTGGCGAAGTCCGGTGAGCCCGAACGGGGGTTCGGTTCCCGCGCAATAAATGCCCACGGCTGAAGCGTACGCCGTCGGCCAATATAACTTGGATCCCAGGGCTGAAAGACGTGCCGGGGAACGCCATCGATCGTTTTTAATGTACTCGCCCCAGAGCAGTCCGACGCCGAGTACGGAATCAAGTTGTTATTCTGATCATAACACCCCTTCATATGAATCGGGGAGCGCAACTGCAATCCATTCAAAATCAAGTCCGAATTGGGGCCACGAAACCCTGGTGTGAAGAACGGTTCAATAAATACGTTCGAGAACAGGCTCCCCACGTTGCCGATATTGTACAATCCCTTGAACGCTAGAATCGGTGAGCGGAACTCATCAAACTTTTCTCCAGCGCCCTGGTTCTGATCGATGCGCAACGGGTTGATCACGTCAATCGAGCGAAACAGGTCCGACTCACCCCACACAATCTGCTGGTATCCCACGCGCAGCCCCAACGTCCCGGGGCCCACTTGCCCAAAGTTCAGGTCCGCAAACAAATCCCGGAAGCCATTCTCCGGGAACAAGTAACTCTTGCGTTCATGTCCATCATACTTGTCGGAAAAACTTTTCTTCAGTTCCCACGCCGGGTCGGCACGGAACCGATAGCGGGCGTTGAGCGCCGCGCTCTCCACCAGCGGAATGTCATACTGCCCGAAGACTTTGCCATTCTTGACCGCGTTTTCATAGGTTAACCACACTGCGACCTCGTTACGCCACTGCACCCAATCAAAATGTTTGCCGCCGTCGGTGTGAAAGGTGTTGCGGGTGCTGTACCACATCTGCAGTTCCATGTCGCCGATGCGGGTCGACGCCCACGTAGGAGCGCCCCATAGAGCCACGCTGAGCACACCAATGCCGAGGCTCAACCACACTCGTTGCCATACTGAGGTTGCTTGGAATCGCATAGTCCCTCCTCCCTCGTTCTACATGCAGGTTTATCTGTACCTACTGATTGCCCTTACTTGTCTACTTGATCCTCTTCTCTGCTTATCCTGTTTACCCCCGTGTCTCTTCTCAATGCTGATGCGCTTTTCCCTCCTTTCCTCGTCTCTCAACGAGACAAATCCGCCACTTCGTCATGTGGAGCATGGTGAAACGATAGCGGCAAGGTTAAGCGAAGAGCTTTCGTCCCAGGCGCTTCCCTTTACCTATCTGCGTGAATCCCACCCCGGACTTCTTACCCCCTTTAAAATGACAACTCCCAAAAGCTAGTGGCTAAGCTACCTCTATCTTGTATAAATTCAGTAAATTTGTCAAATTATTTTATCAATTTCTGAAAAGAATTTTCCTTCCTCTTTGCCATATCACTAGTCCCCCGGAGAAAGCATTACGAAGAGAATTTTGTCACAAAATTATTTTCCACCACCGCCGCCACCGCCCCTAGTTGAGCAAGCGCGGGAATCATATATGGAGCCAGGGAAGCCTGTCTAGAGTGGGGAGGTCTGATTTCCCCGGCCCCGTGAATACTGAAAGGTCAGTACGCCTCTGCTCTTACACGCGAAATATGTCCTGCCACACTTTGCGCATCGGGCGCAACGCCACCTGGATATCGTTCAGGGCCACTCCATAGTGCGTGACAGCGCGAAAACGTCCATCGCCAAGGTCCCCGAGCTTGACGCCTTCCTGTGCGAGTCGTTGCGCAAAGGGGGAGCCTTCAGACGGCGGATTCTTCGGGCCAAAGATCACGATATTCGTCTGTACCGTGTCAAGATCGAGCTGCATATTCGGCAGATCAGCCAGCCCCTCGGCCAGAGTGCGGGCGGTCTGATGATCTTCCGCCAAACGCTCCACCATTTCGGTCAACGCGACAATACCGGCTGCGGCAATAATGCCGGCCTGGCGCATGCCGCCGCCCACCATTTTCCGCAAGCGACGAGCCTGGGCGACAAACGCTTTACTCCCACACACTAACGACCCGACCGGCGCGGACAACCCTTTGGAGAGACAAAACTGCACTGAGTCCACCGCGCGAGTAAACTCTCTGACATCGCACCCTGACGCCACCGCTGCGTTGAAAATACGAGAACCATCAAGATGTACAGGGACGTTGGCGTGGTCGGCAATGGCGCGCACTCTTTGAAGATACGCACTGGAGAGAATCGTTCCGCCACAACGATTATGCGTGCTTTCCACACACAGCACGCCCGGCGGCGCAAAGTGCGGATTCGTGGCCGCCGGACGAATCGCCCGCGTCAGCGCGTCTAACTCTAGTTCACCCAACCGTCCTGTGGCCACGGGATGAAACACCACACCGCCCAAGGCGGAAGAGCCACCGGCTTCATAGTTAAAAATATGAGACTGATCCCCCAGGATCACTTCCTCGCCACGACGACAATGAGACAACACTGACACCAGGTTTCCCATTGTCCCACTCACCACCAACAACGCTGCTTCTTTTCCGGTGATCGCAGCGGCCAGGTCTTCGAGACGATTGACGGTAGGATCTTCCCCCATCACATCGTCACCAAGCTCGGCGCGGTACATCGCTTCGCGCATCGCCGGACTTGGTAAGGTTACGGTGTCACTTCGCAGATCGATCATATAAAAGTCCCCATCTCTTCAAGGTTATGCAACACCAGCAGTTAGTCCAAATAATTTTGATGCATTCACGATCGTCATGCCAGCCCATCGACAAGCTCAGGACAGGCTCCGGCTGGCATCCAGGGAGATTCAGTCCTAACTTCCGGTTATGCCGCCTGGATTCCCGCTTGCGCGGGAATGACGCCGCTGCTGTTTCTCCATCCAAATGTAAACAGACAGACCCACTAGCGCCCACGCAATCGCTCAGTCTCTCGCCGTTCACGTTTCGTTGGTCGCCCTAGACCAACCGGCCGTAGCGGCGGCGGCGCGAAAAACGGACGGGCTTCTCGCGGCGGCGGTGGTGGCGAGTGATCATCGTAGAGCAAGCGCGCCTCCGGCGCCGGACCACGCCGGTCGGAAAGCCCCAGAACAGTAATTTCCTTCGGACCGCTCGGATGCGTAAACACCAGTTGGTCATTCACGCGCACGAGTTTGTGAGGTTTCGCCGTATGACCATTGACCTCAACTTTACCGCCGTCGCACGCGTCCGCGGCGAGCGCGCGGCTTTTATAGAATCGCGCCGCCCATAACCAACGGTCGATCCGCACCGCTTCTCGGCTTTCTATTTCATCACTCACGCGTCTACCCTCCAACCACTTCTCACTTTGCTTTCACATCACATGCGGCCGTTCTCTGCAACTCGGCTGGAATCTTGTGTACATATAAATTTTTCCGGTCACTCGGGTTACCGCGTGATAGAAATCTGCCGTTCACCCTTCGACAAGCTCAGGGCGAACGGGACTATACAGAAATGAGCAGCACAAGTTTCCATTCGTGCTGAGCCTGTCGAAGCACGAAGATAGCCAATCGTAGATCCGCCAGAATTCTGATATGCTCCTCGCCCTTGTCTCATTGCTGGATCCGCCACGTCGTGGTAGCGTCGCTGCAACGCCACAATGCGCAGGTTATGCGAGCAGGAGGACTTCATGGACGCTAAAGCCGGAGCCCAAGAACGGTTCAACAGTGTACAATCTTCACTTCTTGCCCTCAGTCACCGCATCCACGCCCATCCGGAACTAGGATTTGAAGAAGAAAAGTCAGCCGCTTGGCTCTCGGAGCTGCTGGCCGATGCTGGCTTTAGCATTGAAAGCGGCGTGTGCGACTTGCCGACTGCATTCCTTGCCCGCGCGGGCTCCGGTCCGCTGCATATTGCGATCTGCGCCGAATACGACGCCCTTCCCGGCGTGGGGCACGCCTGCGGTCACAATATCATTGCGGCGATGGCGGCTGGCGCTGGCATCGCCGCCGCCCGGGTCGCGGACGACGTGGGCCTCACGATCAGCGTCATCGGCACCCCAGCGGAAGAAGTCGGCGACGCCGGCGGCAAGATTTTACTCTTGGAGCGCGGAGCCTTCAGCGGGGCGCATGCGGCGATGATGGTCCATCCGGCTCCTTTTGACGTTGTGGAAATGCCGATTATTGCCGCGTCCATGTTCGAGGTGCAGTATACCGGCAAAGAAGCGCACGCCTCCGCGTTTCCAGAACTGGGAATCAACGCGGCGGACGCACTGACCGTGGCGCAAACGGCGATCGGGCTCTTACGGCAACACATCAAGCAGACCGACCGCATCCACGGCATCGTCACCAAAGGAGGAGAGGCGCCCAATATCGTCCCGGCGCATACCGCAGCCAAGTATATTGTTCGCGCCAAGACGCTAGCCGCACTCGACAGCATCAGGACAAAAGTGCTGCGTTGCTTCGAGGCTGGGGCTCTAGCCACCGGGGCAAAACTGAAGGTGCTGGGCGGGCAAAAGCCCTATGCCGAGATGCTCCATAATGGGGATATCGCCGCCGCTTACAAACGCAACATGGAAGCTCTCGGTCGCGTTTTTCCGGCAACGAGTGGTGGGTCTGCTGGCCGCGCGGCCGGTTCAACCGACATGGGCAACATCTCTTTGGCCATGCCGTCAATTCACCCGGCTATCGGCATCAACTCGCTCCCGGCAGTCAATCACCAGCCTGAGTTCACAGCCCACTGCATCACCGAAGCGGCGGATAAAGCCGTGGTTGATGGTGGTCTCGCTATGGCCTGGACGGCGATTGATCTGGCGACGGATGCCAAAGTGCGGCAGCGTTTACTAGCAAGGAGCGCATAGGAGCGCAGCAACTTTCAGCAACCAGTTCTTGGGCGTGAGGCCAGAAGTGGTATGGCTGAAAAAGAGTATTTGACGGAACGGATTAAATATCTTAGTGACTCCGTAAAGCTTTCCTGTGTGTTTCTTATCGCCATAGGAAGTGGGACCATCAGCTATCTGGATTTTTGGACGCATCCGTTGCACTGCTGGACAATCCGGCAGTGTCACTCGCCCTTTAGGTGACGTTGTCGAATCCTTATCTTGGTGTGTCTTTCCTATAAGATCACCGACGCATTCGCCCCGGTCGCTTTTCCCGCCTGCTCGACCGTATCGAAAATAGGAATACCCTCAAAGTTCGCTCTTCCATGATTAGGCGTAACGCTCGCCGCCATCTTCCCATACTTGCTTTCTACATGTGCCTCGTTTAAGAGACATCCGCTGCCGTAACGAAACTTTGCTCTGCTGACGGTGCCCCTCCCCATCATTTACCTGGCGGCTCTAGGTAGAGTGCTGCGGACCTCACGGAAGAATGGGTCATTGTCGCTGGTCTCAACCCCCTGCAAGGAGGGAGGGAGGTCGTGATGTTTTCCAGCCTTCGTCTAGCGTCGGCCAATGCGCGTCGCGCTGCGCTGATTGCCGTTGCAGCGTTCGCCGTCGTTTACCTCGGAGCCACACCAGCCACTGCGGCCGGCATCACGTTAGGGCAACATGGGAGCAAAGATGGAGGGGCCGTCACGACCTCCTCGTTGGCGTTTGCTTCCAGCAACACCGCCGGGAATTGGCTGGGGGTCGTCATCCGCGCAGGCGCCTCGGGCGAGACCTTTACGGTCACCGATTCGCAAGGCAATACCTACCGCCAAGCTGTCAAATTCAACGTCACGGTTGATACCCCCGCTGGCGAGACGCTTGCCATCTTCTATGCCGAGAATATTAAAAGCGGCGCGAACACCGTGACAGTTAAGCAGAGCGTATCGGCAACGTTGCGGTTTACGCTCCTGGAGTACGCTGGCGTCGCGCCCACCACTTCGTTGGACGTCACTGCCGCCACCCAAGGGACAAGCACGACCCCAAACAGCGGCGCCGTCACGACGGCTGTGGCGGGCGAGTTACTATTAGGGGGTATCTCCACCGCCAACGGGCGGACCCTGACGGCAGGCCCTTCCTACACGATTGAGGAACGCCTGCCGGGGGCCCCCAACACGAAGTTCATTGCGGAAGATCAAATCCAGCTCGCCGCAGGGTCGGTCGCGGCGACGGCGGCCTTGAGCAGTAGTGACGCCTGGGGCGCGGTGCTGGCGGCCTTTCGCCCGGTTGTGACAAGCGCCTCCTCGCCAGACCTGACGCTGACGAAGACGCATGGGGGGAACTTTACGCAGGGGCAAGGGGGAGCGAGCTACACGCTCACGGTGGCCAACAGCGGGGCGGGGCCGACGAGTGGAGTGGTGACGGTGAGCGACACGGTGCCGGGGGGGCTGACGGCCACGGCCATTGGGGGGACGGGGTGGAGTTGCACGCAACCGGCGGGGCCTTGCACACGCAGTGATATCTTGGCGGCGGGGGCGAGTTATCCGAGCCTCACGCTGACGGTGACCGTGGCGAGCAATGCGCCCGCCAGTGTGACCAACACCGCCACCGTCAGCGGCGGGGGGGAAACCAATGCGGCCAATGATATGGCCGGTGATGTCACGTTAATTACTGCATTCTCGATCACCCCGCGCACGGCCGTACTAACGCCCACCCAGACGCAACAATTCAGCGCCACTGGTACTGTGACTTGGTTGGTTGATTCGGTTGTCGGGGGTTCCACGAATTCGGGAACCATAACTAGTACGGGATTGTACACGCCTCCAAGCAGTGCTGGCACTCATACGGTGACGGCGGTAAGTCAGTCGCAGTCGGCTAATGCTACCGTCTACATCAGTAACTACCCAGGAACCTTTACGCGAGACGTAGACAACCTCAGGACAGGTCTAAATGCAAAAGAAACCGTGTTAACTCCGGCCAACGTAAGTATGACCCAGTTTGGGAAGCTGTTCAGTTATTCGATCGATGGCGTCTCCGATGCTTCGCCTCTCTACGTGGCCAACGTCAGTATCCCGCAGCAGGGCATCTACAACATGGTCTACGTCGCAACTGAGCATGATAGCGTGTACGCCTTCGACGCGGACGGCGTGCAGAGTACGCCGTTGTGGCAAGTGAGTTTCCTCGATCCCGCTCACGGCATTACGACTGTTCCACCCGGCGACACCGGCGAGCCGCTCGATATCTCTCCAGAGATTGGTATCACTGGATCGCCGGTGATTGACCCGACGACAAATACGCTGTACGTCGTCGCTAAAACGAAAGAGGTTTCAGGGGGAACGACGACCTATGTGCATAGGCTACACGCCCTAGATATTACGACCGGAGCGGAGAAACTTGGGGGGCCGGCCGTGATTCAGGCCAGCGTCCCCGGCGTTGGCGCGGGGTCCACCGGATCGCAAGTTCCCTTCATCTCCCTGCGTGAGAACCAACGCGCGGCACTGCTCCTTAACAATGGCGTCGTGTATATTGCGTTCGCAGCCCATGGGGACCAGGCTCCATACCACGGGTGGGTGTTTGGATATAATGCGAGCAATCTCCAACAGCAAGTCATGGTGTACAATGCCACTCCGGACGCTTCGGGCGGCGGTATCTGGCAAAGCGGCGACGGCCTGGCCACTGATGCCACCGGGAATCTCTATTTTGTGACCGGCAACGGAGACTTCGACGTCAATGTGGGAGGCCGCGACTATGGTGATAGCTTCGTGAAGCTTAGCACGGCTGGCGCGGTGCTGGACTACTTCACCCCGCATGATCAGCTCTCCATGGCCCAGAACGATATCGATCTAGGGTCCGGCGGCACAACCTTATTGCCCGATCAACCCGGCGCACATCCGCACCTCGCCATTAGTGCAGGAAAGAATGGCACGATTTACTTAGTTGACCGGGACAACATGGGAGGGTTCCGGTCTGGAAATGACAATCAGATTGTCCAGTCGTTGGTGAATAGCTTTCCCAATGGAACCTTCACAACTGGCAATTTTAAGGCCCCGGTCTACTGGAACAGCCATCTCTATTTCAGTGCCGATGCGGATTACATCAAGAGCTTCCAAGTCACCAACGGTCTGCTATCCACGACGCCGACTTCCAAGTCGTCGTTTATTGTAAACTACCCAGGCGCGACGTTGAGTATGTCGGCGAACGGCGTCACTGCTGGCATTCTGTGGGCGATCCAGAGAATTGACCACGATCCTCTGGGGGGCGGCAACCCACGGGCGCCTGGGGTTCTCCATGCCTTTGACGCCACCAACCTCAGCGTCGAGTTGTATAACAGTGGCCAGGCGCCGGGCAACCGCGACATTCTCGATTACGCTGCGAAGTGGGCCGCGCCTCTTGTCGCCAATGGTAAGGTTTACGTTGGCGCTCTGAGTCAGCTTGTTGTATACGGGCTGCTGCCATGATTTATGTCTGCGAAATAGTTGATTATGGAAATCCTAGAAATTATCAACGCGATTTCCGGGGAAAGAGTTTACGCAATCAAGGACTTGTACAGCGAATAGGCTAATAAGCAACCCAGCAGGTGAAGAGGCAAGGCATGGGCAGCCCGGTGCGTGGTGCGGACCGCACAAAAGCGTTCTTTAAAAAGGCAAAGAGTTCTTCCGCCCAAGGGCGCAATTGGAGACAGGCGAGCTGAAACGGACTAGCCAGGTGGCGCAGGTTCTTGCGGGTCGGCGTGAGGAGATCCACCCCTCGTTGGGCGAACTCCTGGGCTTTGGCTTTGGACAGATAGCCCCCGTCGCCCACGACGATGCCGTCTTGCATCCAGCGCGTGAGCGGATCGAGCAACTTGCGATCATCAACCGTGGCCGTGGTGAGATCAAAGCCACACAGCCGTCCCGCTTCCTCGCACTGCACGTGCAACTTAAACTCCTACCCCCAGCCCATCCCGTTCTTGGATTTGCGCACCCAGGGGCGGAACGTCGAGGCTGACGAACCCGCCCCACGTGACACACGGCCAAGGCGGTGGAGTCTTGCAGCACGATCGGCTAGGCCCCTTGGGCTTGTCGGTTGCGAGGGAGCCCCAGCGCCACCAGCACCCGCAGCTCCACACTGTAGCGCTTGGTCGCCTCGACGAACTTGCCGTAGCCCCCCAGCGTGGGGAACTTCTGCCGATGATACGTCTGCAGGTAAAAGTACAGCTTGGCTTTATCCGTGAGGCTCTTCCTCGCCCCCCAGACCAGAAGCGTGAGCCCCTCAGCGGCACTCAAGGTCGGGCCTTCACCCCGCGGAGCGCGCGGCAATTGCTGAGGGCGCAGTTGCGCTTGCAGCGCCTTGAGATCTTCGTCAATCGCGACATCCAACTTGAGCAACGTCTCTGGCCCATCTATCTGCTCTTGGATGAGCATCGGGACCTCCGGGAAGTGGGTTGTTCTTGCACAACTGCTCATATCCCCTCGTCCGGGTGCTCTTCAACCTTTGCCGGGAATTGCGTTATCAACCTCATTCTTCTCGTGATCGGCGCAGGCGCCATCCTCTTCATGCTCTGGCGACTCACCACCAACCCCGACTAGGGCAAATTCAGCGGGGGCGGCAGCGGCGTAAAGTGTAGGCCGCAGTGTCGATATGCTTTCTTGACCGCCGCCCAATCGGGTTGAGGCTCAACCAACGCAATTCCCATTAAGGCATGGCAGGCTTCAGCTTGATACCCGTACCGATTCGCTTGCTCTAAGCTCCAAGTAAAATCTTGCAGAGCGATTTTTTCCCGCCCTTGCAGAAACGCCTGCTCTCCTTTCCCTAAGCGACAGTAGACCAGGCCCCGATGATCTTTCGTTTCGCGAAAGAGCCCCTGCGCGCGGGCAAACTCCGTAGTGCTCCGTTGATAATCGCCGCGCATTTTCCACACCGTCGCCATCGACCACACGGTATAGGCAAAGCTGGCTTTATCGCCGATGCGCGCATAAAACTTTTCCGCTTTCGCAAAGAGTTTCATGGCCGCGTCATAGTCTTGCCGCATGCGCGCGGCATTCCCGAGTCCGCAATACGAATAGGCCCGACCGTACACATCGTCTTCTTTCTCAAACAGTGCATTGGCCGCTTCATAGAAGCGTTGCGTATCATCAAAGCGCCCCATCAAACGAGAAGCCCCGCCAAGACCACAAAGCGCGTACCCTTTTCCTGGTTCATCTTCGGTCCGCTCCGCCACCGCTAACGCTTTGTGAAAATGCGCCACGGCTTTGCGGAGATCACCACAAAAACGATAGGTGCTGCCCAACGCCCAGAGAATAAATCCCTCGCCTGCACTCGCTTTCTCTTTTGCATAGAGACGACGTGCATCGGCAAGATACGGTAACGCGCGTTCGGGATTGCCCTGGGCGCGCAGGCTGAGACCAACACCCGCCAAACTTTCAGCCAGTCCTTCGCGATCCTCAAGCGCTTGCGAAAGTTGCACAGCGGTTGTGTATGCCCGTTGCGCGCGAGTGAATTGCCCCAGCATGCGCAAACAGTCGCCTACGCCAAGCAACGCGTCTCGACTGCCCTCGTCATCCCCGTGCGTTTTGAACGCAGCACACGCCTGTTGGTAATGAGTCAATGCTTCAGCAAAACGGCTCTTGCGACGGGCCTGTTCGCCTTGTTGAAATATGCGTTCTGGGGATAGCTGCGTTTTCTTGGCCATAAAAACAAAAGGGCGCGGCATGCCGCGCCCCTACTGACTACTGGTTGCTGAATACTAACGACTTATTTTTTCCCCATCGCCTTCGCCAGCGTGACGCCCATTTCAGCCGGGCTGGGAATGATATGCGCCCCGGCCTCGCGCAGCGCTTTAATCTTCTCCGCCGCCGTGCCGCTGCCGCCGGCAATGATGGCGCCGGCGTGACCCATACGTTTGCCCTTGGGGGCCGTCTGTCCACCAATGAAAGCCGCCACCGGTTTTGTCACATTGGCCTTGATGAAGGTCGCCGCGTCTTCTTCGGCGCTGCCGCCGATCTCGCCAATCATCACGACGCCTTCGGTCTGGGGATCATCCTGAAACATGCGCAAGACATCAATGAAGTTCGTGCCGTTGACTGGATCCCCACCAATTCCCACACACGAAGACTGACCGATACCGAGCTGCGTGAGCTGATGCACGGCCTCATAGGTCAGCGTCCCACTGCGAGAGACCACACCGATCGTTCCTGGCTTGTGGATATAGCCGGGCATAATGCCGATTTTACACTCACCAGGAGTGATGACACCGGGGCAGTTGGGGCCAATCAGACGCGAACTTTTGCCTTGCATGTAGCGTTTGACGCGCACCATATCGAGCACGGGAATCCCTTCAGTGATACAGATGATCAACGACACGCCCGCATCGACCGACTCCATGATGGCGTCGGCGGCAAACGGCGGGGGTACATAAATCACCGAAGCATTCGCTCCGGTCGCTTTGACCGCCTGCTCGACCGTGTCGAAAATGGGAATGCCTTCGAAGTCCGTGCCTCCGCGGCCAGGCGTCACGCCCGCCACCATCTGCGTCCCGTACTCACGGCACGCCCTCGTATGCAGTTGCCCGGTCGCGCCGGTAATTCCCTGGGTAAGAACTTTCGTATTTTTATTAACGAGGATGCTCACGCACCGTCTCCTTTAAGCAGCCTTTTTTACGGCGTCAACAATTTTCTTCGCCCCATCCGCCAGGTCATTGGCTGAGGTAATGTTCAGGCCGGATTCCGCCAAAATCTTTTTTCCTTGTTCCACGTTCGTGCCTTCCAAGCGCACGACCAGAGGCACGGACAATTTTACTTGCTTCGCCGCCTCAACCACGCCGGTGGCGACCACATCGCAGCGCATAATGCCGCCGAAGATATTGACCAGAACGCCTTTGACGTTCGGATCGGAAAGAATGATCTTGAAGGCTTCCGTCACCTTCTCCGTTGTCGCCCCACCACCCACATCCAAGAAGTTAGCCGGTTCGGCGCCGTAGAACTTGATGATGTCCATCGTCGCCATCGCCAGCCCAGCGCCATTCACCATGCAACCAATGCTACCGTCTAGAGCAATGTAGTTGAGATCAAACTTCGAGGCTTCGACTTCCTTGGGATTCTCTTCCGAAGTGTCACGCAGTTCCTGGATGTCTTTATGGCGGAACAGCGCGTTATCGTCGAACCCGATCTTAGCGTCCAGCGCGATGAGATCACCGGATTTAGTAAGGACCAGCGGATTGATTTCCGCCATCGACGCGTCGCTCTCGACAAAGGCGCGATAGAGACTGCGCATGAAACCGACGGCTTTATTTACGGACTCTTTGGGCAGGCCCAATCCATAGGCGAGCTTGCGGCCTTCGTAGTCGCTAAAACCCACCGCCGGGTCGATCGCTTCGCGCAGAATTTTTTCCGGCGAACGCGCCGCTACTTCCTCGATCTCCACGCCGCCTTCGGAGCTGGCCATGAAGGTCACGCGCGACGTCACACGATCGAGCACCATGCCGAGGTAGTATTCCTTGGCGATGTCACAGCCCTGTTCGACAAAAACTTTTTGCACTTCTTTGCCGTCAGGTCCCGTCTGATGGGTGACGAGTTTTTTGCCCAACAGCGAAGCGGCAATCGCCTTGGCTTCTTGTGGTGTTTTGGCAAGTTTAACGCCGCCGGCTTTTCCACGGCCTCCGGCATGAATCTGCGCCTTGACCACGCAGAGCCCGCCGCCGAGTTCGTTTGCAGCCGCCTCAGCCTCTTCGGGAGTGAAGGCGACTTTGCCCTTGAGCACGGCCACGCCGTATTTGCGTAGGAGATCTTTGGCCTGGTACTCGTGAATGTTCATGGTTTCCTCTTCTCTCTCTCGTGCACGCTTGCGCTACTATTGCCCGGTCATTTTCTCGGGACGCACCCACTGGTCAAATTGTTCTGACGTCACATGGCCAAGCGCCAACGCCGCCGTTTTCAAATTCGTTCCATCCTTGTGGGCTTTCTTGGCGATTTCGGCGGACTTTTCGTAGCCAATATGCGGGTTGAGCGCCGTCACGGTCATCAGAGAATCGCGCAGGTGGGCCTCAATAACTGGTTGATTTGGTTCAATCCCCACCGCGCAGTGGTCATTAAAGGCGCCACAGGCGTCGGCGATCAGTTGGACGGATTCAAGGAGATTGTGGATCATCACCGGCTTGAAGACGTTGAGCTGAAAGTTGCCTTGTGATCCACCGAAGGCCACCGCCGCATCGTTGCCGAATACTTGCACCGCCACCATCGTCATCGCTTCGGACTGCGTGGGGTTCACCTTGCCTGGCATGATCGAAGAGCCCGGCTCGTTTTCAGGAATAAGGATCTCACCGATGCCTGCGCGCGGTCCACAAGCAAGCCAGCGCACATCGTTGGCGATCTTCATGAGCGCCCCGGCAAGCGTGCGCAGGGACGCACTCGCTGTGACCACCGCATCGTGTGCGGACAGCGCCGCAAATTTATTGGGCGCAGAGATAAATGGTCTGCCGGTCTCCGCCGCCATCTTCGCCGCCGCCAGGTCGCCAAACTTGGGGTGCGCATTGAGTCCCGTGCCGACAGCCGTGCCGCCAATGGCTAGTTCACACAACCCAGGAATCGTTTGCCGTACACCAGCTAACGCCGCATCAAGTTGGGCAACCCAACCGCCGATCTCTTGTCCCAGCGTAATTGGGGTCGCGTCTTGGAGATGGGTGCGGCCAATCTTGACGACATCTTTAAACTGCTGCGATTTGGCGTGCAGCGTGTTGCGCAAACGTGTCACGGCAGGAATCAGCACGTCTTCCAGTTGTTCGACTGCGGCGATGTGCATCGCGGTCGGAAACGTATCATTGGAACTTTGTCCACGATTCACATCGTCATTGGGATGAATCGGTTTTTTTGACCCCATCACGCCGCCGGCCATTTCAATCGCACGATTGGAGATGACCTCGTTGGCGTTCATGTTCGTTTGCGTGCCAGACCCGGTCTGAAACACCACGAGCGGGAAATGCTCATCGAGTTTACCGGAAATGACTTCATCAGCCGCGCGCACGATCAGTTCAACTTTATCTTTTGGCAGCTCTCCTAGTTCGCCATTCGCCAGCGCCGCGCCTTTTTTGAGGACGCCAAGCGCACGAATGATCGACCTCGGGAAGCGGAAGCGGGCCACGCCAATGGGGAAGTTCGTGCGCGAACGCTCGGTCTGCGCTCCCCAGTATCGGTCTGAGGCGACTTCGATGGCGCCCATGCTATCGGTTTCGGTCCTGACGTTCTTTTCACTCATAGGATCTCTCCGTAACTACAAAAACAGATCCTTTAAGGATGGGAAAATTTCGCTGGAGCATCTGCGGCGGGGCTTCTTTACGTTCGTCTTGCACTAAGTGCAGGACGAACATGTTATAAGGTTAAAAGTTCTTGTCCTTTCAAAGCGCCATAATGACGCGCACAGCCCAGAGAGTGGAGGCCAGAGCTGCGCCATAACAAACGATCGCGACCGGGGCCTGCATCCCTCGCAAACCGGAATCGTAGAGCACGTGGCGGATGCGATGGGCGCAATGGAAAAAGGGCAAGGAAAACAACACGAGAAAGTAGAGCTTCACCAGCGGGTTCGAGACCAGCTCGCGTATCCAACTGGGAGACGCCCACGCCAGCGGTTCGCCTATGCCGTTCACGATAATATGGATGGGGACGAGTATGGCGGCGACGCCGCCGCCCGCCGCAAAGAGAGACCACCAGAAGGCTTCGTTTTTAGACCTGGCCATCGTTTAACTCCTCAAAACAATCAACGCGATCACCAGGGAGATCGCGAGCCATGCGGCGTATTGGGGACCAAGAATAAAAGCCGGCGGGACTTTATCTTCTCCAATACGCACGACCATGGCCTGAGGCGAAGCATTGAAGAAGGTCACGGTGTGATATACCGCAGCCGCAAGTGCAACGATATGGAAAAGAATCCACCCGAAGGAAGAGCGCTCATCGCGGAGCGCGAGATACGACTCCGTGCCCTGAGCTATGCGAGAAAGTTGTGCAACATATGTCAGCAGATACACCCAGATGAAGACGCTCGTCAGTTCTCGCAGAATGAATAGCGTGTAGCTGGTCTTCTTGGCCCACCACAACGGAGAAATTGGGCGTTTATATGGTCTCATCGCGATCCCCACGGCATCAAGACAGATTTGACTAAATCAAGCGCGCCGAGCGCCTTCTCTTGTTGAATGGCGCCAGCAGGGTCGACATCTTTGGGACAGACAACTGAGCACTCGCCCACGAACGTGCATTCCCAGATCGCCTCGTGGCTGAACACCACATCTTTCCGTTGCGCCTGGCCTTGGTCACGTGAATCCAGATTGTAGCGATGCGCTAACGCCAGGGCCGCCGGACCAACGAAGTCTTGGTTGGTCAAGCCGTACACCGGGCAGGCTGCGTAACACAGCAAGCAGTTAATGCACATGCTGTATTGCTTGAAGTTCGCCAACTGGGCTGGGCTCTGGAGATATTCACCTTCGGAAACCGGTTTTTCTTGTTCGCGCACGAGCCACGGCTTGACGCTCTTCAACTTCTGCATGAAGTCGTCGATGCTGACGATGAGATCGCGTTCAACCGGGAAATTCGCCAGTGGTTCGACCCGCACGGTTCCAGGATAGAATTCTTTGAGGAACGCTGCGCAGGATAGCCGCGGCGTGCCATTCACCATCATGCCGCAACTGCCACAAACACCCATGCGGCACGACCAGCGAAACGATAACGTCCCATCCATCTGGTCCTTCAAATAGTTGAGCGCGTCAAGCACGACCCAATCTTCGCGGTATGGCACCGTGTAGCTTTGGAATGTAGGCTCTTGTTCACTATCCGGTCGATACCGGAATACTTCTAGCGTGATAGTGCGCTCAGCCATTACTTGTCTCCATACTTTCGCTCGGCTGGAGGATAAAATGTGATCACCGCTTTGAGATAATCAATACGCGGCGGTCCCCCGTCCGTACGATAGGCCAACGAATGCGAGAGGAAGTTTTCATCATCGCGTTTGGGGTAATCAGTACGCTGATGGGACCCGCGCGACTCTTTGCGATTCAGCGCGCTATGCGCCACCGCCTCGGCAATCTCGAGCATATTTTCCAGCTCTAATACCGAAGTTAACTCAGTGTTATATGTATTGCTGCGATCGTCTATGATGACGTTCTTGAAGCGATCTTTCAGCTCTGCGAGTTTGTCGCACGTTGCCTTTATGGAGGCTTCTTCACGATAGATGCCGGCACCAGCCTCCATCGTCGACGTCATGTCCGTGCGAACGGCGGCAATCCGTTCTTTTCCATCGGTTTTTGTCAAGAAGTTTTTACGAATTCGGGCTTGCTCATCTTTCGCTTGCGCTTCCAACGCCGCTGTATCCACCTTCGCTTGCCGTTTGGAGAAAGCGGCGGCATTGAGCCCCGCCCGAGCGCCGAAGACCAGCAACTCGGTCAAAGAGTTTGAGCCTAACCGATTTGCGCCGTTGATGCTGACGCAGGCGCATTCACCCGCGGCGTAGAGTCCCGCAATGGGGGTCTCCGTTTCAATGTTCGTGTGAATACCGCCCATCATGTAGTGCACGACTGGACGTACAGGGATCGGTTGATAGACTGGATCGATACCCGCGTAGTTTTCTGCAAGTTCCCGTACGAACGGGAGCTTTTTGTTGATTTTCGCTTCTCCTAAATGACGGAGATCGAGATGCACGACGTCGCCGTACGGGCCAGGAATCGTATTGCCTTTGTCCCGCTCTTTCATGAAGCACTGCGAGAGTTTGTCGCGCGGCCCCAATTCCATCGTGCGCAGTTGCGGATGCTTCGGGTCGTGCACATCGAGAGGCTTACCGAGGTCGTAGTCTTGCAGATAGCGACGCCCGTCTTTATTGACGAGAATACCACCCTCGCCGCGGGCCGCTTCGGTAATCAGAATGCCCGTGCCAGGCAAACCGGTGGGATGATATTGAACAAACTCCATATCCTTCAGAGGCGCTCCAGCTCGATAGGCGAGCGCCATACCGTCGCCAGTCTTAATCGCACCATTGGTCGTGAAGGGGAAAATGCGACCACCGCCGCCAGTACAGAGGATGACGGCCTTTGCGAGAATAGGTTGCATCAAGCCACTACGCATTTCAATGGCAGCTACTCCCTGGCAGCGCCCGTTCTCCACTAACAACTTGGTGGCGAACCATTCGTCGCATCGTTTGATCGAATCGTATTTGAGTGAAGTCTGGAACAGCGCATGCAGCAGATGGAAGCCGGTCTTGTCAGCCGCAAACCAGGTGCGCTCGATCCGCATCCCGCCGAAGGGACGTACGGCGACGCGGCCATCGGGTTCCCGACTCCAGGGGCAGCCCCAATGTTCAAGCTGAAGGAGTTCAGAAGGGGCTGTTTTAACAAAATACTCAACGACATCCTGGTCCGCCAACCAATCGGCGCCAGAGATCGTATCTCTCATGTGGTCTTCGAGGGTGTCATCTCCTTTGATGACTCCGGCGCTCCCACCTTCCGCCGCCACCGTGTGACTGCGCATGGGGTAAACTTTGGAAACGATCGCGATGTCGAGCTTGGGGTCTGCCTCGGCTGCGGCAATCGCCGCACGCAGCCCTGCTCCACCACCGCCGATAATGAGGACATCGTGTACAGTTGCCATGGCTCCTCTTCACACCTGGTCGGTTCTGGGCTCCTCTGAGAGGAGTCTTACACGGCCTGCGCCAGTACTCGATCCATGGCGGAGACCAACTCATGAACGGGGCGCGCCAGCACCTCAGTCCTGGTAATTCCTGGGAGAAATTGCTGAGGGAATCGCGCCCCACCCTCTGCCGCTACGTATGTCAAAAGTTGAGGGGACTATGCCAAAATTCAGGGAAACTGTCTAGGGGGAGGTTCGTGTGAGAAACGGGCGCAAAGCAGCATAACTTTTCGTAAAAATTATTATTCCCGTTCGTACTGCTTGCGCCCGTTCTCGTAGAGATCGTTGCCATAGATGTCGTCAATGACAATCACCGGAAAATCTTCTACGACGAGCCGACGGATCGCTTCCGTGCCCAAATCTTCGTAGGCGACGATGTTTGCACTTTTAATATGCCGAGAGAGCAGCGCCCCGGCTCGCCAATGGCGCCAAAGTACACACATCGGTGTTGCGTCATGGCTGCTCGCACCGCAGCCGAGCGACTGCCTTTGCCGATCATCCCTTTGAGTCCCAACGTCATGAGTTTTGGCGCATAGGAATCCATGCGACTGCTCGTCGTGGGTCCAGCGGAGCCAATCACCATACCGGGACGCGGCGGAGTGGGGCCGACGTAGTACAGCACTTGTCCCTGGATATCAATGGGAAGAGTTTGCCCCGCGTCGAGCAAAGCGATCAAGCGCTGATGCGCAGCGTCACGTCCAGTGAGGAGCACGCCGGAAAGACGCACCTGATCGCCAGCCTGCAAGCTCGCAACATCATCGTCAGACAGCGGCGTGGTCAGATAACGAACGTCCTCCTTGTCCATGCCGGCTCTCTTTAGAGAATAGCTTCTTGATGGCGATGGGCGTGACACTCAATCGTCACCGCCACAGGCAAACTGGCGATGTGGCAGGGATAGGTATTGATGTGAATCGCCAACGCCGTGGTGTCGCCGCCGTAGCCTTGCGGCCCGATGCCTAGCTTGTTGGCTTTTTCTAGCAGCTCCTGTTCAAGAGCGTCGAGTTCTGGATCAGGGTTCGGTTCGCCGATCCAGCGAAAGAGGGCGCGTTTCGACAAGAGCGCCGCCTTCTCGAACGTCCCGCCGACTCCCACCCCAGCAATCAGCGGAGGACAGGCGTCGGGCCCAGCCGTGCTCAGACACTCAAGCACAAACTTCTTGACGCCCTCAACCCCTTCAGCCGGAGTACACATCTTGTATTTGCTGCGATTCTCGCACCCGCCCCCCTTCGCCATCACCATGAGCGTGAGTGTGTCGCCAGGAACAATTTGCGTGTGCACTACGGCAGGAGTGTTGTCACCCGTATTTTTGCGCTTGAAAGGATCGCCAACAATCGACGCCCGCAAGTAGCCTTCTTTATAGCCGCGACGCACGCCTGCATTGATCGCCTCCTCAAGAAAGCCGTCAACAATATGGACGTCTTGCCCGATATCGGCAAAGCAGATGACGAACCCAGTATCTTGACAATAGGGCAAACGCTGAGTGCGGGCGATCTGCGCATTTTCCTTGAGGATCTCAAGGACGTGGCGACCGGCGATGGAACGCTCCGTCACCAGCGCTTTATCAAAAGCGTTCAACATGTCTTGGCCGAGGGAGACATTGGCCTCTAAACAAAGTTGAACGATTGTCTCAGTAATCGCTTGCGCGTGAACCGTGCGCATGCGCTTTCCTTCGTGGACCTAGTTGTTCGCGGCCAACACTTTGTCCATCGCCGCGACAAGCTCTTGCACATGACTGACGGAGACTTGCATCTCCTGCTTTTCTTTCTCGCTCAAGTCTAATTCGACAACACGTTCGATACCGTCGGCGCCGATTTGCACGGGCACGCCAAAGTACACGCCATTGATGCCGTACTCGCCTTCGAGGTACGCAGCGCAGGGAAGAATTTGTTTAGTGTCGTCAAGATAGGCTTGCGCCATCTGCACCGCCGCCGCCGCCGGTGAATAAAAAGCCGACCCGGTCTTCAGCAAGGCGACGATCTCGCCGCCGGCTTGCCGCGTTCGCTGTTCAATTTCTTCTAGCCGTTTCGCTGGAATGAGGCGTTCGATAGGGATGCCAGCGACCTGACAGTAACTGCGCACCGGCACCATGTCATCGCCGTGGCCACCTAACACCATCGCCGTGACGTTGCTTACCGAAGCCTTCAACTCCTGCGCGATGAAAGTGCGATAGCGAGACGAATCGAGCACCCCGGCTTGGCCGACCACTCTATTCTTTGGGAAGCCCGTTACCCGCTTGGCCAGCGTGACCATCGCATCCAAGGGATTAGTAATAACGATCACAAGCGAGTTCGGCGCATGCTTAGCGATGTTTTCCGAAACATCCCGCATGATCTTGCAGTTAATGCCAAGCAGATCGTCGCGACTCATGCCAGGCTTGCGCGCAATACCGGCAGTGACAATACACACATCGGCTCCCTGAATGTCGGTATAACTGTTGGTGCCAATGATATTCGCGTCGAATCCTTCAATCGGTCCGGACTCGAGCAAGTCCAGCGCTTTCCCTTGCGGAAGTCCTTCGACGACATCAAAAAGAACGACATTACCGAGCCCTTTCAGCACGCAGAGATGCGCAAGAGTGCCTCCGATATTTCCAGCCCCAATGAGGGCAATCTTTTTTCGACCCATGAGTATTTCTCCAGAGGCCTGCATGAAAATTTAGCATGCAATGGGAAAACGCCCGCCAGGCCTCGTCACGAGCGCTCAGGACTTTTGTCTGATTACAATATAATCCAGGGGAAAGATGCCAAAATTCTCCGAACCTGTCTAGGGCGCGAAGAAGGAGACAGGGCTCAGGCTCCGCGCTTCATTTCGGCGTCGGGTTGACGCACGTAAGAAGGCGTCAACTCTCCAATGTCATCGCTCTCGCCTCGATTGAATCGCTCCCACGCCATGCGGGCAATCATACCACCTCGGGGATGGTGTTCAGCAAAAGACAACAGGCGAGAATTTGGCCCGCAGTGTTGTTGCAGCAAGGCGCTGTACCGTTCAACTCCGTCACCAAGAAAAAGGCAAGGAGAATGAATTGAGGGGAAAAACTCTTCTGGTCGCGTGACTTGGTCCGGCTGCACCCGATCGAGCTGTCCATCAGAACTGCGCTGAAAGAGCGCAGTATAGATCTCGCCCTTGCGGGCATCAAGCACGGGGCACACGTAACCTTCCCAGTCCGACACTGTTCGCGCCAGCGCTTCGAGCGTAGGGACTGCGGCCACGCGCTGCCCCAACGCGTAAGCGAACCCTTTCACGGCCCCAAGAGCAATCCGCAGTCCAGTGAAAGAGCCCGGGCCGATCGAGACGCCGAACCCTTGCACCTGAGAGAGGGAGCATTCCATGCGATCAAGTACGCCGGCAATCAAAGGCAGCAAGGTTTCTGTGTGATTGGCGCCAGCGGAACTCGACTCTTCGGCCAGCACATTTCCGTCAGCAGCGAGCCCGATGCTGGCGATGTGTGTGGCGGTGTCGATGCCAAGGACTAACATCAAGTGTCGTAGGGGCGACCCCCTGTGGTCGCCCGAAAGTTGGGCAGGCGCGGGGGCCCGCCCCTACATGAACAAACTCCTGGGATCAAATTGAGCCCCTACCGAAAAGCGCTGAGCATCGGAACACACGAGATAAACAATGTAGACTCAAAATCCGCCTGCGCTTTTATCCCACCAGCCGGGCGATATCGTTGTAAAAAACGATCACGATGAGCGTCACAATGACCAGAAAGCCCACGCGCCACGCCATCTCGCGCGAGCGCATGCTGAGCGGACGCCCCAGCACCGCTTCAATGGAGAAAAAGAGTAAATGCCCGCCATCGAGCACGGGAATCGGCAACAAATTGAAAATTGCGAGGTTCACATTGATAATCGCGGCGAACCGTAACAGGTATTCAAGCCCTAATTTCGCCTGCTGCCCAGCCACCTGTGCGATGAGAATCGGGCCACCCAGCTCCTTTGCCGAGACTTCGCCCCGCGCCAATTTCAGTAGACTGCCAGCGATCATCTTGGACCACATCCAGGTGTGCTCTAGCCCGAGCACGAGCGCCTCTCCCGTGGAAACTGTTTTCGTTTGCACGGAAGGGACGATGCCAATTGCATATTTTTTGGCGCCTTCTCCACTAGGGTCGTCGTGCAGCTCGGGAGTCACGTTGACGTCAATCGTCTGTCCAGTGGCGCTTTTTCTCACCACTAAATGGGCTTCTTTCCCTTGCGCTTGTTGAATCTTTTTCGCCATTTCCTCCCAGGTTTGCACCGGTGCGCCATCCACACTCAGCACTTCATCTCCCACAACCAGACCAGCTTTTTGCGCTGGCCACCCGTCTTGCACCCCGCCAATCTTTGGCGCGTCAACCGGAAGATTTACCCCAAAGGTAAAAAACGTGACGCTGAAAATCACAAACGCCCAGAACAGATTCGAGGAAGGTCCGGCGAACACGATGAAAAAACGCTTCCCCACCGGCTTGTGGGCAAAGGAGATGCGTTCGAGTGCGGGATCAACCTGCTCTCCCGCTTCCTCCCCAACCATCTTGACGTATCCGCCCAGGGGGACGGCGCTCACCATGTATTCAGTCTCCCCCACTTGCTTGCCAAAGACTTTTGGACCGAATCCCAGAGAAAAACGTTCAACTCCCACGCCGGACCATTTGGCGGCAAGGAAATGGCCAAGCTCGTGAACGAACACAATGAGGCCAAAGACGATAACAACTTGTAAGATAATTGAGATGCTTGCGAAACTCATAAACGCCCTCTCCTCTCTTCCATCGAGAGCTTATCCCCATGTTTTTCCATAATAGTAAATAAAAACGGCCGGGAAAAGGAGACTGTCCAAACGATCAAGAATCCCTCCGTGCCCAGGCAGGAAATGCCCTGAGTCTTTGGCCCCAAAGGCGCGTTTAATCGCCGACTCGTAGAGATCTCCGATTTGGGCAAACCCACCGGCGACAACGCCTAAGAGCAGCAATTCAATTAGCGATCGCTGCGAAAAAAACCAATACCACACCAGTCCAGCTCCCGCCACATTGCCGACGAAAGAACCCACGCTTCCTTCAATAGTCTTGCCCGGACTGATGTGTGGAATGAGTTTATGATTCCCCCACGTACGACCGGCAACGTAGCCAGCCGTATCACCAAGCATGGCGACAACAAAAATGAACAAAGTCCAACCTACTCCATCCGCGTTCGCGCGCACGAGCGCTAAATGCGGCGTGAGAAACCCAACATACGTAACACCAAGCAACGAGTCACTGACGTTTCTCACTCCTTGTATCGGCAGCGGATCACGCAAAGAAAGAAGAAAAGCACAAAATAACCCGGCGACAAACACCGCGCCTACAGCTATGACAGCCCCGAACAGCAAGGTGCTCGCGACAGCCATACCCCAGATCAAGCCAAAGAACAGCGAAAAAAAAGGGCGCGGAGACAGGAAGGAAAAGTATTCGTAGAGTCCCAGCGCGGTGCAGAGAAGCACGGCGCCAGAGAAGAGCCACAAAGGGGCGCCGCAGATCAACCAAACAAGCGGAGGGAGAGCAACGGCAGCCGTAAGGAGACGAGCGCGCAGCACGGGACACATCAATGCGCTACGCGTTGTAAGGCGGAGAGTTTTTGTTCCGCCGTGCGGCCAAAGCGTCGGTCCCTACTTTGATAGTCGATGAGCGCTTGGAGAAATTCCGCGCGGCCAAAATCCGGCCAGAGGGTCTCGGTGACATAAATTTCCGTATACGCCATTTGCCACAGGAGAAAATTGCTCAAACGAAACTCACCACTTGTGCGGATAAGTAAGTCAGGCTCCGGCACTCCCGCCGTCCAAAGGTACTTAGTAAAGACGTTTTCATCGATCTCTCGCGGCGCCAAGCGGCCCTCTTGCACGGCCGCCGCGAGCGCTCGGGCGGCGGCCACGATTTCTTCGCGACTTCCATAACTAATAGCGAGGACGACAGTGAGACCGATATTGTTCTCGGTCAAACGCATGGCTTCTTCGAGCGGCTGCCGCACCGCGTCAGGCAGACGGCTCAAATCGCCTACCGCCAACAACCGGATATTGTTTTGAATTAACTTATGCAACTCCGTGCGCAAATAGCGGCGCAACAAACTCATGAGCGCCCGTACTTCATTGGCTGGGCGTTGCCAATTCTCTGTAGAAAACGCGTAGAGGGTCAGATATTTGAGGCCGATTTCTTGCGCCGTTTCCACTACGTCCTGCACAGACGCCTTGCCTCGCTTGTGTCCTTCAATACGACTCAAGCCGCGTTTTTGCGCCCAGCGACCGTTGCCATCCATGATGACGGCCACATGTCGCGGCAACCGATCTTTATCGAGAGCCGCACTCACGCAATTATCTCACTCAGGATCACGTCCAGCTCGTTGAGCTTACACCGCCATGAGTTCGTCTTCTTTGGTCTTGAGGAGTTTATCGAGCTTTTCAATGTACTCGTCCGTCATTTTCTGTACTCGTTCTTGCGTCGAGCGAGCTTCATCCTCAGGAATTTGTTTGTCCTTTTGCATTTTTTTCATGCGCTCATTCGCGTCGCGCCGGTGATTACGCACGGACACACGATACTCTTCCGCGACCTTACGCACGTGACGGACAAATTCCTTGCGGCGTTCTTCGGTCAATTCCGGGATCGGCACCCGCACAACTTTTCCATCATTGATGGGCGTGAGTCCCAAGTCAGACTGCATGATCGCTTTCTCAATCGCTTGCATCATACTGCGGTCGTAGGGTTGCACCACCAGCAACCGCACCTCTGGGGCGGACAAAGCAGCAAGCTGATTTAAGGGGGTACGAGCGCCATAGTACTCGACCATCACACCTTCGATGAGAGCGGTGGACGCACGGCCCGTGCGCATTTTCGCCAGCTCTTTGCGCATGACGTCGATCGTGTGCTCCATGTCTTTTTTGAGAGCGTCTATCACCTGCGCATTCATACTTTCCCTCCATGTACCAAAGTGCCCACTGGTTCTCCAAGCGCAACGCGTTTGATATTGCCGGGCTCTAGCAAACTAAACACGAGGATCGGCAGTTGGTTGTCCATGCATAGAGAAATAGCCGTCGAATCCATGACTTTGAGATTTTGCTGCAATACCTCGAGGTAGGTCAATTCTTGATATTTTCGCGCTCCGGCGACACGCACAGGATCAGCATCATAGACCCCATCTACTTTTGTCGCCTTGCACAAAATCTGCGCGCCGATTTCCATTGCGCGTAAACTGGCGGCGGTGTCCGTAGTAAAATAGGGATTGCCTGTGCCCGCCGCGAAAATTACCACGCGTCCTTTTTCTAAATGGCGGGTGGCGCGTCGACGGATATAGGGTTCGGCGACAGGCGCAACTGTCAGCGCTGACATGACGCGGGTTTGCACGCCGCAGCGTTCTAACGCTTCTTGCAGAGCGAGACCGTTAATCACCGTCGCAAGCATCCCCATGTAGTCGGCTGTAGCGCGGTCCATTCCTTTCGCGCTGCCTGTGGCGCCGCGAAAGATGTTTCCTCCTCCCACTACCAGCGCGATGTCACACCCCAAGTCGCGCACGTCCTTCACTTCAAGCGCCACCCGCGTGAGGAAGGAATCATCAATCCCAAAATCCTTATCGCCAGCGAGCGCCTCCCCACCAATTTTGAGCAGGATGCGCTGATATCGCGGTGCAGGAGGTTGGGCCATATCTACTACTCAGCCTTTTCTTCCGTCCCTTCGCCTTCTCCAATTTGGAATCGAGAGAAGCGGCGAACCATGATGTTCTCTCCGGTGCGAGCGACCGCCTCTTTGACTAATTGCTCAATCGTTTTGCTTGGTTCACGAATGAATGGTTGCTCGAGCAGACAGGCTTCGCTGAAAAATTTTTCCAACTTGCCTTCGACAATACGGTCAATTACGGCCGCTGGTTTCCCGGATTGTTCGGTTTGCACCCGGTAGATCGCCCGCTCCTTGTCCTTCTCCGTCTCCGATACTTCTTCACGACGGACGAAACGGGGATTCGCAGCAGCGATCTGCATGGCGATGTCTTTGACCAAGCGTTGAAATTCTTCCGTGCGGGCGACGAAGTCCGTTTCACAGTTGACTTCGACAAGCACGCCGATCTTCCCGCCACCGTGGATGTACGACCCGACCGTTCCTTGCGCCGCCGCGCGTCCTGCGCGTTTTGCCGCCGCCGCCAACCCTTTCTCTCGGAGAAACGTGATCGCCTTTTCGAGGTCGCCGCTGGTCTCCGCCAACGCTTTCTGGCAATCCACGACGCCAGCACCGGTGCGGTCGCGCAACTCTTTTACAAGCGCAACATTGGGCTTCGCGCTCATGCGGCGCCTCCTTCCTCAGCGTATGACGGTTCAGCTTCGGTCACTACCGGCTCAACACCCGCCGCCGATGCTTCCTTGATGTCTCCTTGTTGACGTTCCTCATACGACCCGCGTCCTTCAAGGATGGCCTCGGCAATCACGTTGGTGAACAGCCGAATCGCTCGGATGGCGTCATCATTCCCTGGCACTTTGTGAGAGATCACATCCGGATCGCAATTCGTGTCAACTGGAGCAACAACGGGGATGCCCAATTTGGTCGCCTCTTTGACGGCAATCTCTTCCTTGCGGGAGTCGATCACAAAGAGGGCGTCTGGGGCTTTGCGCATCGATTTAATGCCGCCCAACGCAGCCATCAATTTCTCGCGCTCGCGGCTCATGCCGAGGAGTTCTTTTTTGGTAAACGCATCGGACAAGGATTGAGTGTCTAAAATTTCATCAAGTTTTTTCAGCCGCTCGATGGACTTGCGCACGGTTTGGAAGTTGGTGAGCAGGCCGCCAGGCCAGCGATTGTTGACATAAAACATGCCGCAGCGTTCTGCTTCTTCCCGCACCACCTCTTGCGCTTGTTTCTTGGTGCCTACGAAGAGGAACTGGCCTCCCTCGGCGGCGAGGTCACGAGCAAATTGGCAAGTTTCACGCAACATGCCGACTGTTTGTTGAAGGTCAATAATGTGAATACCGTTTCGCGCGCCGAAAATGTACGGCTTCATCTTTGGGTTCCATCGACTGGTCTGATGACCAAAGTGGACCCCAGCTTCAAGCAATTGCTTGATAGTAATCTCAACCATGCATTCTGCCTTTCTTAATGAGGTGACGCCATCACCGTGGAGTAGTTCGGACCACCTTGTAGCAAAAGGGAGCTTTCTTTGCAACGCAGCGAGATTGCTACTGATTCATCGATTCAAGAAATTCCTGATTATTTTTTGTCCCTTGCATCTTGTCCATAAGAAATTCCATGGCCTCGACCGTGTTGAGCTGGGAGAGCAGTTTACGCAAGATCCATACTCGGTTTAAGACGTCGCGAGGCAGGAGTAATTCCTCTTTCCGCGTGCCCGAACGGTTAATATCCACCGCTGGGAAAATACGTTTGTCCATCAAACGTCGATCGAGATGAATCTCCATGTTGCCCGTACCCTTGAATTCTTCAAAGATCACCTCGTCCATACGGCTTCCTGTATCCACGAGAGCGGTTCCAATGATCGTTAAACTGCCGCCATCTTCAATGTTACGAGCGGCGCCAAAAAACTTTTTTGGCCCGCGCAGCGCATTGGCGTCAACGCCGCCGGAGAGTAGCTTTCCGCTTGGCGGCACCACGGCATTATAAGCCCGCGCCAGTCGCGTGATGCTGTCCAGCAGAATCACCACATCTTTTCCATGCTCCACCAGCCGCTTTGCTTTCTCAATGACCATCTCCGCCACCTGAACGTGACGAGTCGCCGGTTCATCAAAGGTCGAGCTTACCACTTCCGCCCGCACGGAGCGTTGCATGTCGGTCACTTCTTCTGGACGCTCATCAATTAGGAGGACAATCAAGATGACTTCTTTGTGATTCTGGGCGATGCCATGCGCAAGGCTTTGCAGCATCATGGTCTTGCCGGTGCGTGGGGCCGCCACCACTAAACCGCGCTGACCTTTCCCAATGGGCGTGAGCAGATCAATGATCCTGGCCGTGTACTCCTCAGGGCTATGTTCGAGTCGGAGTTGCTCCTGTGGGTAGAGAGGAGTGAGATTGTCGAAGAGGATTTTTTCGCGCGCTCGTTCTGGCTCTTCGTAGTTGATCGCCTCCACTTTGAGCAGAGCAAAATAACGCTCGCCTTCTTTCGGCGGGCGAATCTGACCAGCGACAACATCCCCAGTCCGCAGATTAAACCGCCGGATTTGACTCGGTGAGACATAAATATCGTCGGGTCCAGGGAGATAGTTGTAGTCTGGCGAACGAAGGAAACCAAACCCATCGGAAAGAATCTCCAAGACTCCTTCGCCGTAGATGAAACCGCTCTGCTCCGCTTGCGCTTGTAGAATCGCAAAAATCAGGTCTTGTTTGCGCATGCTGGACGCGCCCTCGACGTTGAAATCGCGGGCAATTTGCGCAAGTTCGCCAATCTTTTTTTCTTTCAGCGCTTTGAGATTCAGGCCGGTCTCTTCTTCAGAGGCAACATCAACGCGGGCGTCACGGGGTTCGGTCACCTCGAGATGACTCCCTCCATTGTTTCGTGCAGCCGTCCGACCCATATTGGATCCTCCCTAGAGTGATACGGTAACTGATAGGACCCCAGCCCTCTCACCACGAAGGGGCCTTGAGTGCAACACGCAAGACGGGCGATTCCACGACCCGAAGTTAGCTGACGGCAAAAGGCGTTCGCCTGGTGGAGACAGAATGGCCGGAGAGAAAGTTCTCCGTGTTTGGAAATTACGTTTTAATGATAATCAATCTTTGTTGTCTCGTCAACAGGAAGCCCACTCATTTTCGCTTTCTTTAACGACTCAGGAAAAAGAGTCAACAGTTGCAGCAAATCTCCAGGATAAGGGGCGCTTACCTTCAGGGGCGCCTGTGAGATCGGATGCGCCAACTCAATTTGCTCGGCGTGAAGAGCCTGACGGGGAAAGGCTTGCGCAAAAGGCTCAAGGCCCTCCAGATAATGACTGCTGTTTCTTCCGTATACCTGGTCGCCAAGAATGGGATGTCCGATCGCCGCCAAATGGACGCGTAATTGATGCGTGCGTCCGGTTTCAGGAAACAAGCGAAGCAGCGAGAGCGCTCCCGCTTCCTGCATCACTTCATAACGACTGACGGCAACGCGTCCATCTCGTGCACGCACAGCCATTTTTTTACGGTCGATCGGATGGCGCCCAATGGGCAGCTCGATTCTCCCTGACACAGAACGGAAGCGCCCAAGGGCGACCGCGAGGTAGATTTTCCGCACTCGGCGCTCTTTAAAGGCTTGCGAGAGCCGTTCAAGCGTCAATTGGTCCTTGGCGACAAGCAAAACCCCCGACGTATCTTTATCGAGGCGATGGACGATGCCAGGTCGATGGCTGGCGACCTGGTCGGTCCATCCCCAACGAAACAGTAAAGCATTGACGACCGTGTCCTCCCATTGGCCCGGTGCGGGATGCACAACCATGCCAGGAGGTTTATTGATCGCCGCCAAATGCTCGTCCTCATACAACACGTCGAGAGGGATATTCTGTGGCAGTGCTCTGGTGGGAATTGACGACAAAGGTAAAAACTCGATGACTTCCCCCATCCGCACGAGATGTCCGGCTTTCTTATTGACATTGTCCACCCAGACGCGTTGCTCATCAATCAAGATTTTCACCTGCGACCTTGTTTCTTCCGCAAGCTGAGCAAGCACGATATCCAACCGTTGCCCATCGAGTTCGGACGGCACGACGAATCGCTTGCGAGACAGCGCAAGAGAGTCCGGGTCTCTCTGGGGCTGTGAATCTAAGAAAGCAGGAGCCATGAGAATCAACGCAGCAACAAAATCAAGCAGAAATGTAGCTGATCGGTCAACGACTCGCTAGGACTGGGCAAGAAGAAGTAAAGCGCGTGCGCGCGTCGCATCTTCTTGAATTTGTCTCTTCAAATCCTCGATCGAAGGAAATTTCTGCTCTCCACGCAAGTGTTCAACAAAGTTAACGGTGATGCGGCGACCATAGATATCGCTTGCGAAATCAAACAAATGGGCTTCCAGGATTTTCCGTTCTAGACCAAAAGTGGGATTCATGCCGATATTGGCGACGCCGGGGATGGCTTGTCCATCCACCTCAACCATGACGGCATAGACCCCATTTGGCAATAATAAACCCGCACGAGGCCACAAGTTCGCGGTCGGAAACCCGATCGTACGCCCGCGCTGGAATCCCTTCATGACTCGACCGCGGACTGAATAGAAACGCCCCAGGGCGCGCGTCACCGCCCGCATATCCCCACGGCTCAGTAGGGCGCGTACGACTGTGCTACTCACTTCTGCTTCATCCGCAGTAATGGGGCCAACAACTTCGACTCCAAACCCATACGCCTGGCCAAGCTGTTGCAACGTTGTCGCCGAGCCGGCGCGATTTCTGCCAAAATTCACACTATGGCCAACAACCATCTTCTCAGCGCCAATGGTCTCGACCACAAATTTTCGCACAAATTCCTCTGGAGAAAGTTGTGCAAAAGAAGGAGTAAAGCGTTGCAACACGACCTTGTCCACGCCAAGAGAACGAAAGGATAATAATTTTTCCCGCAAGCTACAAATCAGCGGCAGCGGGGTCTGAGGACGCAACACCGCCACAGGGTGTGGATGAAAAGTCAGCACGATGGCGGTCCCTTGACGACTCCTGGCCTCGGCGATGAGCTGGCGAAGAATAGCCTGATGCCCAATGTGGACGCCATCAAAATTGCCAAGGCTTACCACCGGATGCGGGAAAGAAGGACAGCGATTGATGTGGCGGATGATCTGCATACGATCCCATCTCACTCGCGAGCAATCAGGGAGCTGCTTTAGCGGATGGTTTGGAGTCGTTCTTTCGCCTCTCGGGCTTGTTCAGAATTGGGGTGGTCATTCAACAATTTCTGTAAGATGAGACGTGCATCAGTTTTGTCGCCAATTTCAATAAATGCTTGCGCTTGGCGCAGCAAAGCAGCGGGAACCTTATCGCCTTTGCGATACTTTAAGACATCGTTGAATTCGAGAATAGCGCGGTTGTAATCCTTCTGGCTAAAATAACTCTCTCCGATCCAGTACTGGGCGTCATCCGCCATTTCTGAAGTCGGATACTTGCGCTGAAATAAACGGAACTGCTGGATGGCTTTATCAAACTGTTGCTCTTGAAAGGCGCGCAGTCCAGCCCGGTACTCATCCGGAACTTCCGGAGAATCTTTGACAGATCCCATCGCACCGCTCGGAACAGTTGCGCCTGAAGACGGGGTGGCAAGCGCTACGGGAGGAGGGGTAGTGGTCCCGGTCGGTAACCCGCCAGTTTCCGTCGGGAGCTGCGCGGGAGTTCCTTCAGCCGGATGAGACATACCGCTCCCCGATACACCTGTCTGATCATCAGGACGAGACTTCAATTGCCGTTCGAGAACAGCAACACGATCTTCTAGAACCTTAATTTGCGGGCCGGCCCCAAATTTTTCTTTCGCCAGCCGATCGAGGCGATTACGCATCTCCTCCACGTCGCCTCTGACCTTCTGTATATCATGCCGCACTTCGTCCAGAGACGACCGATTATCCGAGGCGAGTTGCGCCCTGAGAGTCTCGCGAGCCTTCTGCTCGGCTTGCAAATCCGATTGGGTCGCACATCCACTCCCCCACATCAGCAAAGGAGAGATCAAGAACACCACTTTTTGCACGGTTTTCACGATATTACTACTGTTCTAGACAAAGTTAACGAGTAATAAGCAAGAAATGCACGCGGCGATTTTGCTGCCAACATTCTTCGTTCGATTCTTTACACAGAGGAAGCTCTTCGCCGTAACTGATGGTCGAGAGTCGATCAGCCGCAACACCTAGGGACACTAAGTAATCGCGTGCGGATTTCGCCCGCTTCGCGCCGAGAGCCAAGTTGTACTCGACTGTCCCGCGCTCATCGCAATGCCCTTCAATCTCTACCTTCACTTGCGCGTTGCTGCGCAACCAGCCAGCATTGGTCTGCACCGTCTCCCGCGCTTCGGGAGACAAATCGTACGAATCAAACGCAAAGTGGACATCTTGGAGCGGACCACTCTCGCCTTTCCCACGCATCCGTTCATCGAGACGGCTTCCTGGATCGGAAGGCATACCACCACTCCCAAGGTTTTTCTCACCAAGTCCGGATCCTCCAAGGCCGTTGTTATCCAGATTTGTCTCACCTGGAGGAGGGGTTTTCTTTGGACATCCAGTCAACGACACCATCACCAGCAACACACAACCAATACGCCCACACTGCTTCAGTAAAGTCTGCATTTTTCCTCAACTTTCCTTCTCTTCCACAGGCTACTCTAGGCGAGCTGACCACGCCGGACTAGTATCATCTCCCCCCCCACCAGTCAATTGTTTAATGCTGCGACCGTCTTTACTCGCAATGCGCAACCGCCCGCGTGCACTAAACACTAGATACCGACCATCAGGAGACCAGGAAGGGTCCTCTCCTGGAGCAACCTCTTGTGTATCCTCACCATTCACGTTCATGGTCATGATATGGAAGCCACTGGACCTGCTGGTATAGGCAATCCGATCTCCTTTCGGAGACCACGCCGGGGAGGTATTGTAGTTTCCTTTGAAGGTAAGTCGCCGCACCCCACCGCCGTTCACATTCATGACGTAAATTTGCGGACCGCCACTACGATTTGCGCAAAAGGCCAGGCGCTGACCATCAGGCGCCCACGCCGGAGACACTTCGATGTCCGGACTGTCGGTGAGACGCCGAACCAACTGCCCTTCGGAAGAAAGAAGATATAAATCCGAATTGCCTGCTTGCTCGATGCTCACGGCAATCATTGAGCCGTCTGGCGACCAGCGACTGCTAAAGCTGACCATGGGATAGAGGCGAGTCTCGCGTCCGCTGAGAAGATCTAGCAGATAAGAGTAAGGCCCGCCTTGCTTATATGAAGAGAACGTCAACGCTGTCGCGGCAGGATTCCAACTCGGCCCCAGATTAAGGCGATAATCTTTGGTGACTTGCTCGACATCAGTGCCCGTTAAGTCAGTCACAAAAAGTTCTTTTGCGCGGCCGCTTCGATTCGAGACGAAGGCAATTCTTGCATTGAAGGGACCGAGTTCGCCAGTCAACCACAGCATAATTTGATCGGCAAAACGGTGCGCCATTCGCCGCAGATCTTTTCTCTCTCCGCGATATCGCTTCCCTCCTAACTGTTTTCGTTGAGCAACATCGAAGAGTCGCGCTTCAACCGTGAGGTCATCTCCCTCCAGTCGAAAGTTGCCTTTTGCAAGAGCTAACGCCCCCAGAGTCGCCCAATTCTGGAAGTTGATTTCTTCGAGCGATCCGCCTTTCGGTCCTTCGATGTACGCCTCGCGATCAATAGGGCGAAAGAGGCCGGAAAGATCGAGGTCTCGGGCAATCACATCGGCAAATTCATCTCCAAGTCGTCGCGCCCCTTCACCGCCAAGGTTGTCAAGCGGTGAGATGGCAATGGGTAGACCAGCGCTTCCAGGCTCCGGGACATCGATACGAATCTGCGAGAAGACTCGTGGCGCACCCAGCGTAAGAGTCATCAAAGTAAACAACCCTTGCCAAACAAGCCGCCACTTTCGCGTTAGTAACACTGCAATCATAAGAATTAGTTTACCCGCCCTTCTCCACCAAAATTCATGACAATTTTCTGCGTGGCGAATTCTTGCGCGTAGGTTTGCGGCGGGGGAGGAAACGGAGCGGCCTTGCGCACCGCACGCAACACGGACTGATCGAACGCGCTATCGCCTGAAGACTTCGTGAGCTCTACTTCCTGCACCTCACCGTCTGTTTGAATTTTGAAACTCACCGCCGCAAGGAGCCCCGGTTTCTTCTCCGCTACGATCCAGCTTTCTTGTACGCGCCGCTGCAGTTGCTGTGTGTATAAAATAAATTCCAGCCCGCGCACGGTCCCGCCTCCGCCTGGACCAGCTTCACCGCCTTTTGTGATCGGACCGGAGCCTTTCACCCCCTCAGAGTCGCTCTCGCCCTCCCCTTTGGGCTGCACCCGCGCCTTGACGCGTTCCAGCGCCGCGGCAATTTGCCGATCTCGATCCTCAGATTGCGCGGCGTCGACTTTCGTCGCCTTTTCTTCCGGCGGCTTCTCCGCTGTTTTTACCGGCGGTTTTTGTGCGTCTGGTTTCGCCGTTTCTTTCTCAGGTTTCGCTGCGGGCTTTTCCGGTGTGGCTTCTACTTTTTGGGGCTTTGCTTCCGTAGGTTTCGGTTCGGATTTCTTCTCTTCCGGCTTCTTCGGCTCCGGTTTTGGCTCTTCAACTTTCGCAACTTTCGGTGGTTCAGGTTTTGGTTCCGGCTTCTTCTGAACTGGAATTTTTTCCTCGACCTTTTCCGGCGCGGGTTTCACTGGCGGCTCCACCGGCTTTTGCTTTTCTACAATTTTGACCGGCTCTTTCTGCTGCACGGGCGGAGGGGGGGGCTTTCTCTCTTCTTGAGCTGCTGGCGTGGGCGGTTTCGCCGTCTGCGGAGGCGGAGGAGTTGGAGGAGCGGGCTTTGGCAAAGCCCCAGGCTCCGTCTCGGCGCGGCCCCCGCTTTTTGCGCTTCCGGGAAGATTGGAGCCTAAGGCAGCAGGATTCACTAACTCAACGGTGTACGCCACGCTGCGAGGCTGCGTTGAACGGTTGAGATAGCTAGCGACGATCACCCATGCGACCACAACAACATGCAGAGCAGCGGAGAGAAGGATCATCTGGCGCAGCCGTGTATTCTCTTGCGGCTCGCCACCAATGCGAAAGGTCATCGCTCTTCTTTCAATGGTTCGGTTACCATACCGAGCTTATGGACGCCAGCTGCGCGTACGGCGGCCATGACTTCGATTACTTTTCCGTAAGGCACGTTTTTATCCGCGCGCAGATAGACTTGCCGATCAGGCTTCAGGCTGACGATCGCTCCCAATTTTCGCCCTAACTCGTCTATTTTGAGAGAGGTGTCGTTGAGCTGCACTTTTCCATCGCGTGTCACGGACACCACAAGCTGTTCTTCAGAACCGGCGAGCGGCGCTGCGGTCACCTCAGGCAAATCCACGTGTACCCCTTGTTGGAGAATAGGAGCGGTCACCATGAAAATCACGAGCAACACCAACATAACATCCACGAGGGGCGTAATATTAATCTGAGAAATGTTGTCTTGTTCTTGCTGATCGAAAGCCATGCTTGCTCCTCGTCTGCCTCAAACACGCACTGCTAGAGAAAGTGACGGTCCGCGATATTCAGAAACTCCGCCAGGAAATTTTCCATATCGAAAGCCAGCACTTTGACTTGACGAGAGAAATAATTGTACGCCATGACAGCAGGAATCGCAGCCGAAAGCCCAACCGCTGTGGCAATCAACGCCTCGGCAATACCTGGAGCCACAGCCTGAATGCTCGAGGACTGCGTCACGCTCAGTCCTCGGAACGCATTCATAATGCCCCAAACCGTACCAAACAGCCCGATGAACGGGGCCGTGCTTGCTGTCGTCGCTAAAAACGTCAGCGCGCGCTCCAGATGGGTGACTTGCTCCCGCATGGCGCGACGCATTGCACGTTCGACATTGTCGACGCCACCTTCTTCAGAAAACTCTCCCTCGTTCGCGGAAGTTTGTTTGCGGGCGCGGGTAATACGCATCAATTCTTGGTAGCCGGCGCGAAACACCTGCGCCACCGGACTTTCCTTCATCTCCAGGCTTGCATTATGAATGGAGGCGAGATTTTTCGTTTCCCAAAACACCATCGTAAATCGTTCAGATTCCCGACGAGCGTGGCGAATCTGTCGGAACTTGTAAAAGGCGATTCCCCAGCTAATCACAGAAAACCCAAGCAGGAGATAAAGCACGAGTTGCACGATCGGCCCGGAGTGGGTCACCATGTCAACAACGCTCTCCTGTCGTGGGGTCACTTCCAGCTCGGAGACCATGCTCCAGAAAAACCAGTCGGTATGCATACGTTCGGAATTACAACGTCACGTGGGGCTCCCACGTGGGCAGGGACGATCCGAAGGAAAGTTATTGTACACATAGTAATATCTACAAAAGCCCCACAGAGTCAATGATCTGTTAGAGAGAAACCCCCTGGCCCACTCCGGTAGTGGTGCAGTTTCGCATCGCGCCGTGCCGTAGGGGCGACCCCTTGTGGTCGCCTGCAAAATGGGCAGGCCCTCGTGCCTGCCCCTACGGGAACACACGATTGGGATCACACAGCACCACTACTCCTACTCCTTAGTAACTTGACGGACTGTGTTCAATCGGAAAGAATGAGGAGCATCTTGCAGGGATAATGAGGGATATCATGGCTGTACGAGTGGGCATCAATGGCTTTGGTCGTATTGGTCGCAACTTATTGCGCGCGTGCCTCAACGAAACGGGGCTCGATATTGTGGCGATTAACGATATTACGGATGCCGCAACACTGGGACATCTGTTACGTTACGATTCCGTCCACGGCCAGCTCAAAGCCAATCTCACGGTGGAAAAAGACGCGCTCATTCTAAACGGCAAACGGCTGCAAATTTTGCAAGAACGCGATCCTGGCAAGCTCCCCTGGAAAGCGCTCGGCGTTGAGCTGGCTCTGGAATGCAGCGGGTTGTTTACTGACCGAGATAAAGCCGCCACACACCTCTCTGCTGGTGCGAAAAAGGTGCTCATCTCCGCCCCGGCTAAGGACGCGGATATCACCCTGTGCTACGGCGTCAATCACGCAGCTTTTGATCCGGCCCGGCACCACATTATCTCTAATGCTTCTTGCACGACGAATTGTCTGGCACCGGTCGCCAAAGTATTGCACGAAAGTTTTGGCATCAAACGGGGCTTGATGACCACTATTCATTCCTACACGAACGATCAACGTATTCTTGACCTCCCACACTCTGACATCCGACGCGCGCGAGCGGCAGCAATGTCGATGATCCCCACCAGCTCGGGCGCGGCGCGCGCGATAGGAGAAGTGTTGCCCCACCTCAAAGGGAAGCTCGACGGCATGGCGGTTCGTGTCCCCACGCCGAATGTTTCGGTGGTAGACCTCGTTGCGGAACTTGATAAACCAGCCACTGAAGCCGCCATTAATACGGCTATGAAGTCGGCTGCCGAAGGACCGCTTAAGGGCGTGCTACAATATTGCGAAGAAGAACTCGTCTCGAGCGATTTCAATGGTAACCCTCATTCTTCCATCTTTGATTCAGCGCTCACCAAAGTGATGGACAATAATTTTGTGAAAGTTTTTTCATGGTACGACAACGAGTGGGGCTTCTCTAACCGCATGCGCGATGCCTCGCTCTACATCGGACAGAGGATCAATTAACCATGGCGCGCCGTCCTCTCATCGCTGGCAATTGGAAAATGTACGGCGCGAGGGCGGACACGCTCGCACTTCTCTCTGCGCTCAGAGAACAGCTCACGACTAGCGTCCTCACTGACCGCGAGGTTGTCGTCGCGCCACCTTTTACGAGTTTACTTACGGCGGCGCAATTGTTGACAGGTTCGCCGATCCGTCTCGCGGCCCAGAATCTGCACTGGGAACCGCAAGGCGCGTTTACCGGCGAAGTGTCAGGCCCCATGTTGAAAGATGCAGGATGTTCGCACGTCATCATCGGCCATTCGGAGCGGCGTCAGTACTGTGGGGAAACGGAGGAACAGGTCGCGCGTAAAGTCAGAGCCGCGCAACAGCATGGGCTCACCCCCATTATTTGCGTGGGAGAAACGCTAGAGGAGCGAGAGAACGGCTCCACGATGGCCGTCATCGCGCGTCAGGTGCGTGGCGCGTTGCAAGGGCAAGAAAAATCCGTGCTTGCCGCGCTGATCCTCGCATACGAACCGGTGTGGGCCATCGGCACAGGCCGCACCGCCACGCCAGCACAAGCGCAAGAGGTGCACGCCGCCATCCGCGCCACCTTGGCGAGTCTGGTCGATCAGGCAACAGCCGACGCTGTGCGCCTCCTGTACGGTGGTAGTGTGAAGCCGGATAACGTCGACAGCCTCATGGCGCAAGCCGATATCGACGGCGCCTTAGTCGGCGGCGCCAGCCTCCAGGCGGACTCCTTTGCTCGCATCGTTCGTTTCCAGTAAGATCTATTTCCATGTGGTACACACTCATTACGATCCTTCACATTATTGTCTGTTTTTTCCTCGCAACGGTTGTACTCTTACAGCAGGGAAAGGGCTCAGACGTGAGCGCGGTTTTCGGCGGCTCCAGCCAGACCTTGTTTGGCAGCTCCGGGGCCGGCAACTTGCTCACCAAGCTCACGAGCGCCAGCGCGATCGTCTTCATGCTGACGTCGCTTACCCTTACGTACGGCGCGGCGCGACAGAGCACGAAGAGTTTATTTGACAACACGCCCGTAAAAACCCTGCCTCCAGTTACCGCGCCAGAAAACCCTCCAACAGCACCATCCGCCGCTCCAGCCACGCCCCAAAGTGCGCTCCCTCCCGCGACCCCAGGAACAGACACTCCTTCGGCGAGCACAAAAACCGCAGAGCAACCAGCAGCAGCCACCGCTGGCGCTGTCGTACCCGCTGTAAGCGCCTCTCCACCAAATGCAGGAACAGAGACTCAGGGTCAGCAAGGCCAAGCATCATCGGCGGCTGCCCAAGCAACACCACCATCAGCGAATACAACATTCGGAGAACAAAAAGCGGTTTCCGCCGCGCCAGCACAACCAGCTGCCGCTGCTGCTCAACATCAAGATTCCCATCCAGCAGCAAAATCCAAAACAAAGAAAAAATGAACGGGATTCCAGACCGCAGGGTTTCCTCCTGCGCCTGGCATTCTCATCGCCAGGCGTTTTCCTCGCTACTTTACTTATTTTCTCGCTTTCGCTATCAACCTTGTAGCATTGTTATAATTTCCTCATAAGGATTTGAGGAATTCGCCGATCTTTCTCAATGATTCCAAAGAAGCGTTGCAATGGAGGGCAACCGCAGTCATGAAAAAGAGCACTCTGACGGCGAAATGGGCTTTCGGGTATTGTGCGTTGCTCGTTTGCCTTTTCACAATTTGTACGGTTTCCCTAGGCTTATCCACTACCGTGTGGGGATTTGCTATCGGCTTTGCTGTCTGCACGATTGGGGTTCTGGTGCTCTGGCGGCGGGAAGATCACCAACAGGGGAACTTTCCTCTTCCTCAAGAGGCGGAGTCCGCCGCTTCCATTCTAGCTTCTCAGGCAGAGGCCTCTGCCACGCTACCCGCTCCAGCTTCCACCACTGCCGCGAAAATAGAGCACGCGGCGTAAAAACCCATCTGACTTCTTTCTGACTGACGGCGAACTTGGGCAAAGCTCGCCGTGCAGGTTCTTACCCTTCCTGAACAATCCGTCGGACTCCTACTCGATTCTCCATGTTCCTACCGATCCCCCCTTGCGGTAACTCACTGTGGTGCGCAACGGTACTGTTACGTTTTGGCAAGAATATATACAGTGCGGCTGACGGTGGACGTGAAAAGACTCGCTCCCTAGGCTATGAGAGAGTAAACACCATTGAGATGAGCAGAGTCTCTCGCAGTCCGACTTTCAGATAGAACCAGACGACTAGTAAGGAGGAGTCAGCATGAGTAGTGCGAAAACCTACGAAGGCAGTTGCTTTTGTGGAGCGGTGCAGTTCACGATGACGGGCGAACCAGTCGGTATGGGCTATTGCCACTGTCGCTCGTGTCGGCACTGGTCGGCAGGGCCTGTGAATGCCTTCACGTTGTGGAAACCGGACGCGATGAAAATTACTAAAGGCGCGCAGAACATCGCTACCTACAACAAAACTCCGCAGAGCTATCGCAAATGGTGCAAAACTTGCGGCGGCCATATCTTCACCGACCATCCGCCCATGGGGCTCATTGATGTGTATGCCGCCATCATTCCCGACCTGCCCTTCCAGCCTGGCGTCCACGTCCACTACCAAGAAACGGTTCTACGCATTCATGACGGCGCGCTCAAGTTGAAGGATATGCCCAAAGAAATGGGCGGCTCGGGCGACATTGTCCCCGAATAAAGGACAGGACGCGTATGGGAGGTTGTCATGGATTTTCAATTTACTGAACAACAAGAAGAAATCCGCAAACAGGTGCGCACGCTCTGCTCGCGTTTTCCCGACGAATACTGGCGTGAACGGGATGAGAGCGGAGAATTCCCGTGGGAGTTCTATAAAGCCATCGCCGATGGCGGTTGGCTCGGCATCACCGTGCCGCAAGAGTACGGCGGCAGCGGCCTCGGCGTCACGGAAGCCGCGCTTTTGATGCAAACCGTTGCCGAATCTGGCGGCGGCACTCAGGCGGCTTCGTCCATTCATTTGGGTATTTTCGGTCTGGAGCCTCTCATTCGTTACGGGACAGAGGCGGCAAAGGCGAAGTATTTGGAGAAAGTGCTCAATGGGGAAATCCATGTGTCCTTCGCCGTTACCGAGCCCGACGCCGGCACGAACACCACCCATATTTCTACTTTCGCTACCCGCAAAGGCGACGGCTATGTCATCAATGGCCGCAAAGTCTTCATCACCAAAGCGCGCGAATCTAAGAAGATGCTTTTGTTGACGCGCACGACTCCGGTCGACCAAGTTGACAAGAAAACCATGGGCATGAGCCTCTTCTTTGCGGATATCGATCCGAAGGCCGTCGAGGTGCGAGAATTGCACAAATTGGGGCGTAAAGCGGTGGACACGAATATGTTGTTCATTGACAACTTGTATGTACCCAAAGAAGACTTGATCGGCGAAGAAGGCCGGGGCTTCTATTACATCCTCGACGGCATCAATCCCGAACGGGTGCTGGTGGCCTCCGAGTGTATTGGCCTCGGTAAGCGCGCGATTGAAAAAGCGGTGCAATACGCCAAGGAACGGATCGTGTTCGATCGTCCGATCGGCATGAATCAAGGGATTCAATTCCCGCTCGCCGACTCTTACGCCAAGCTTGAAACGGCGGAACTCATGGTGTACAAAGCCGCGTGGTTGTTCGATCACGGCAAGCCGTGCGGGAAGGAAGCCAATATCGCTAAATACATGGCGGCGGACGCTGCCTGCGAAGCAGCGGATCGCGCGATCCAGGCGCATGGCGGCTATGGCTACATCAAAGATTACGACGTCGAACGCTACTGGCGTGAGGCCCGGCTCTTTCGCATTGCACCGGTGTCGCAAGAGATGGTGCTCAACTATGTTGGCGAGCACGTGCTAGGCTTGCCGAAGTCGTATTAAAGAGTTATCGCCGCGATTGTGACGTCTGTCATTCTGAATCGTAGCGTAGCGGAGATGAAGAATCTCATGAATCGACAGACGTATGGCGAGATTCTTCGTCGCTTCGCTCCTCAGAATGACGATCACTCATCTTTAGTGAAGTCTTCAGAGCGAAGGAGTTTCTATGGCCGCCAAATCTCCATTTCCCAAATTGATTTCCGGTCTGCCGCAAGCAGACATTGCCTTCAAGGGCGTCAAAGGTTGGCTCTCGCAAGCCAAAGATCATCAACTGGTGTTCATGGACATCGCCCCAATCGGTGAGGTGGCGCCGCATGCGCACGGCGTCCAGTGGGGCATCGTGGTCGACGGGGAAATGGAACTGACTATTGGCGGTGTGAAGCACGTATTCCACAAAGGTGATAGCTATTACATTCCGAAAGGGACCGTGCATTCTGCACGTTTCACTACCCGCACCTTTGTCATCGACTTCTTTGCCGATCGCAATCGGTACAAGGCGAAGAAAGAAAAAACGCAGAGTAAAAAGAAAAACCCTGAGCAAGAGGTCGGATGCTAAACGACTCCTCGTCGCCACCCTCCTCTGCGCCAACGGCCTCAGAGGCTTCACCAGCTCGGCTGATCTTGGCGTCCGCTTCTCCGCGTCGCCGCCAACTGTTGTACGAAGCAGGGATCGATTTTGCTGTCATACCGAGTCACACGACGGAGGAAGTCCAGCCAGGAGAATTTCCGGAAGCCTACGCGTTACGCGTCGCCCGAGAAAAAGCGCAGGAGGTCGCCCAGCAATTTCCAGGAAGCTGGGTTCTGGGAGCCGACACGATTGTGACGCTGGATGGACATATCCTCGGCAAACCCAAAGATGCAGACGATGCCCACCGCATGTTGCGTTTCCTGTCTGGCCGCACTCATCGTGTGATGACCGCCTTTGTGCTGATCGACGAAGCGGGGACAATCCATACGCACCAAGTTGTTGTCACTGACGTCACGTTTCACTCGCTCTCGGATGAACAAATTCACACCTATGTCGCGACCGGCGAACCAAACGACAAAGCGGGCGCGTATGCCGTCCAGGGCCTCGGCTCGGCGTTCGTCAAACAGGTCGAGGGCTCGTATGCGAACGTCGTCGGGCTGCCGATTGGCGAAGTGTTGCTCGCTCTTCAAGTAGCCGGTTTCAGACCTGCTCGCCAAGTTATTTCCTCATGACACCGGAAGAGATCAGCGCCAATTACCTACGAGTGCAAGCGTCGGTCGCTGAAGCAGCTCAGCGCTGCGGTCGCCAACCTGAAACCGTCACTATTGTTTGCGCAGCCAAGACCAAAGGCCCCGAGGCGGTCCAGGCCGCCCTTGCCGCCGGAGCCGCAGACATTGGTGAAAACTATGTCCAGGAAGCCCAGCAGAAGATCACGCAGGTCTCAGCTCCGGCGCGTTGGCATCTGATCGGCCATTTACAACGCAACAAGGCACGCGACGCCGTGCGGCTGTTCACCTTGATCCATTCCCTTGATAGTGTGCCCCTCGCCCAAGAACTCCATCGCCAAGGCGAAAAACACCACATCACCGTGCGCACCTTGATTGAAGTCAATGTAGGGGGAGAAGCCACGAAGAGCGGCATTGCGCCAGAACAAGTTGGGTCTCTGCTTGAAGCAGTGACAACGTTGGCGCGAGTGCGCGTCGAAGGATTCATGACCGTGCCGCCTCCGGGATCAACCGCAGAGGATGCACGTCCGTATTTTCGCGCGTTGGCCGCCTTGCGAGAACGTTATGCACGATTTTGCGCGACCAACGTCGAGCTCAAAGAACTCTCGATGGGCATGACGGACGACTACTCGGTCGCTATTGAAGAGGGAGCCACGATTGTCCGCATTGGCCGGGCAATCTTCGGGGCACGGTAAGGAGGGACTATGAAAAAAATTGGATTCCTCGGCGCTGGCAACATGGCCGGCGCACTGATCAAAGGGCTGCTTTCGGCAAAACTCTATCGGCCACAAGAGATGATCGTGAGTGATGTCCTCCCTGCCCAGCTCAACAAAATAAAACGCACTTACAAAGTAGACGGCGTCAAAAGCAACCGTGAAGTGGTGCGCACAGCGCAGACCATTGTCCTGGCCGTCAAGCCGCAAATTCTTGACTCAGTATTGGCGGAGGTCCAACCCGAGGTGACCACAAAGCAGTTGTTTATTTCCATTGCGGCAGGAGTACCATTACGTCGTTTAGAAGCTGGCTTGGGCAACACAGCCCGGTTGGTGCGCGTCATGCCCAACACGCCTGCCCTCCTTGGCAAAGGCATGGCCGTGATCGCGCGCGGCAGCAAAGCCAAACCGCAAGACGAGAAACTTACGCTGACCTTGTTCCGTGGAGTGGGAGAAGCAGTAGCCGTCAAAGACGAAGCTTTGCTGGATCCGGTCACTGGCCTCAGCGGCAGCGGTCCCGCGTATCTCTACTTGTTTGCCGAAGCGTTGATTGCAGGGGGAATACAAGAAGGGCTCTCTCCCAAAGTGGCGGCCCAGTTGACATTCCAAACCATAGAAGGGGCAGTAGCCATGCTTAAGGAAACTGGGAAAAGCCCCAAAGAATTACGGGAGATGGTGACATCACCAGGAGGCACGACGTTAGCGGGGCTGTCTTGTTTAGAAGAGGGGCAGTTCTTCGCCACGGTCGCCGCAGCGGTCAGCGCCGCCACGCACCGATCAAAAGAACTGGGGCAAGGGTAACACAGTCAAGAAGGGACAGGACACATGTTCGTTATTGGCAATTTTCTGGTCGCGGTCGCGTCCGTTTTAAATATGCTGCTCTCCGCTTACATGTGGATCATTGTGATCCGCGCCTTGATCTCGTGGGTCAATCCCGATCCATACAATCCCATCGTTCAGTTTCTGCGCTCCGCTACAGATCCGCTCTTATACAGGGTGCGGCGGGCGCTCCCTTTCAGCGTCAGCGGCATCGATTTTTCTCCGCTGATTGTCATCGCGGGCATTATGTTTCTCCAAACGTTCCTCGTGCAAAGCCTGATTGACCTCGCAAGGGCCCTCCATTGAAGTCTGCCGCCATCCTGTCGCCGTGGCAGGTTACGCTTCAAGGGGTTATCCTGCACGTCCACGTACAGCCTCGCGCCTCACGCGATCGCCTCATGGGGCGACATGGCGGTTCATTGAAAGTCGCCCTGACCGCTCCGCCCGTGGATAACGCAGCCAACACCGCGCTCTTGGCATTCTTGGCCACACTACTCCAAGCGCCGCGTTCATCTCTGACGCTTGTAGCTGGAACTAAAAGTCGAGAGAAACGCGTGCAGATCGTAACTCAGGATCCGGCGACGATTACCCGCCGTCTCGAACACCTCCTTACAGCAGTTGACAAGAAAATTTCTGATGGTTAGCGTTTTTACCATCCTCTGCTTTTGTGCTTCCGGGAGGAACAATCATTATGCCCATCTATGAATATACGTGTAAAAAATGCGGGAACTTTGACATCATGCAACGGATCACTGAAGACCCTCTGAAGAAGTGTCCGACGTGCGGCGCCAAAGTCACGAAACTGATCTCACGTTCAGCCTTTCACTTAAAAGGCAGTGGCTGGTACATGACCGATTACGGAAAGAACGGCTCCAGCAAGACCAGTAGCAGCTCGGAAGAAACAAAACCTGCAAGTTCAGAAACAAAAGAGAGCAAACCGACGACTGAGCCGTCTTCGTCGCCCTCATCTTCCTCCTCAACCGCATCTTCCTAGCAAGCAATGCGGTCGAAACTTACGAAACCTCACTTTGCATCGAAAGGTGAGGCCCTTTCACACTTGCGGAAATCACCTTTCTCCCCTCTTACACTCCTATCGGGAGCATGCTAAAGAAAGAGTTCACGGTCGCATAGCTCAGCCGGCTAGAGCGCTTGCCTCACATGCAAGAGGTCCGGTGTTCAAGTCACCGTGCGACCA
>CAYTVL010000047.1:0-47972 GCA_964441775.1 uncultured Enterobacteriaceae bacterium | reverse complement strand
AGAGATCTCACAACTTGCTGCTTGAGTGTATGAATGTCCTGTGGTTCGATTTAGGCGCAGCTCTGCGCAAGCATGGTGATCGTCGCGGTGGCGTCCTTCGCTGCCTGCACGGCTCGGTATCGCTGTCAATCGTTTAAGGGACTAATAACTGCGTGGCGCGGAGAAGACAACCTGTAATGCGTTCAGCAAACGTAGATTCTCCCCGCGCTTGCGCACGGCCAGGCGAAAGAATTGTTTCCCGAGCCCCACGAAGTTGTCACAGACGCGAATGAGAACTTTTTCTTCCGCAAGGTGTTTTGCCAGACCGGCGGCAGTGAAACGTCGTGTCATGATTTGGACCAACAAAAAGTTTGCGCTGGAAGGAAAAACTCGGAGGTGGGGAATCGCGGTGAGTCGAGCGGACAGCCAGGCGCGTTCACGCAACAGAAACGCTCGGCTCCGGACAATGAACGGTTGATCGCGGAGACACGCGACGCCAACTTCCTGGGCGACACTGTTGACAGACCAGGGCTCAAGCTGAGCGCGCACTTTTTTGACAATAGAGGGAGCAGCCACCAGATACCCAACACGGAGCCCCGGTACAGCGAAGAACTTTGTTAACGAGCGGAGCAGCAGCACGTGTAGCTGCTGGGCGACGAGTTGCTTGATCGACTCCTCTTCACACCAATCAATAAAGGTCTCGTCAACGATTAATTTTGTCTTCATGCGTTGACACAGCGCCACGACCTCCGCCATCTGCGTCCGTTCGATCAGCATCCCGGTCGGGCTATTAGGGTTGGCCAACACCAACGCATCTGGATGTTGCGCGGCCAGCGTCGCAGCCAAACGGTCGAGTCTAAGAGTAAACGCCGGCGGGCGGAGTAGGACATGTTCAACCACGGCTCCGTGCACACGTAACGCAGTAGCGTGCTCGCTGAACAAGGGCGCGACCAGCATCGCACGCCGGATCGGCCACATCCGCGCCAGCAAGTAGATGAGCTGCGTAGAACCATTGCCAACGATAATCTGCGAGGGATCAAGACCATGATAATCGGCAAGAGCTTGGGTCAAAGATTCCGCATACGGCTCTGGATAATGCGCGACGCGTCGTAGCGCGCCCTGATAAGCATGACGCATACGGCTCGGCGTCCCCAACGGATTAATGCTGGCGCTAAAGTCAACAACTTCGTCGGGGGCTATGCCTATAGCACGAGCGAAGGCGTAGACGTCGCCGCCGTGCACGAAACGTTTTGTGTCTAGGGTCTCGCGTCTAGGGTCCAGGTTCGCCCTTTTGCCTTTTGATTTTTGCCTTTTGATTTTTTGCTTTCCTTATCGAATGAGCATGCTGCCCACGCAACACACGCCGAGCGCCATCAAGCTGACAATGTCAAGGAGAATGAGGCTGTGTGGAATACACGATACGGAGAGCGGACGCGATGCGTCGCCCAGCGTAGGCTTGACGACGGTTTTACCAAAGTAAGAACTGGAGCCGCCAAGTTGCACCCCCAAGGCGCCGGCAAGCGCAGCTTCTGGATAACCAGCGTTAGGGCTGTAGTGTCCGTGGCCATCACGTCGAACAATACGCCACGCGCGGGCCTCATCAAACGGGTAAACAAATTGACGACCAACCCATGCGGCGCCCACAAGCGCCAGCGCAGTGAGCCGAGCGGGAAGAAAGTTGGCGACATCGTCTAAACGGGCCGCAGCTTTGCCAAAATACTCATAGCGTTCTGTCCGATACCCAAACATGGAATCGAGCGTGTTGACCGCTTTGTACGCAAACGCGAGCGGGACGCCGCCGATCGCCAAATACAACAGCGGGGCGATGACTCCATCTGAACTATTCTCGGCAACCGACTCTATCGTCCCCCGCACCAGCTCGGCTTCAGTGAGTCCCTGAGTATCTCGGCTCACCATACGCGCCAACATGCGTTGCGCCTTTGTGAGGTTACCAGCTTGCAGCGGCGCCAAGACCGCGAGCGCGTGCTCCTTGAGACTTTTCCGCGCGAGACAGAAGGCGCCAATCACCATTGCCGCGAGTTGAGCGCCCCACCAGGACCAACGAGCCACGATATGCAAAAGAACGGCGACGCTACTGTAGGAGACAACCACCACGGCGAACGTCAGCCCTGCCCCACGTAGAAACTCTTGCCATCGGGACGCGGGACGACGACGGAGTCGTTGTTCTCCTTGAGCGATAGCAGCGCCAAGCAATCGAATCGGATGAAATGACCAATCTGGATCGCCAAGCACGGCGTCCAGTGCGAACGCACCAAAGAGAACAACAGTAACCTCCACATCGACCCTTTCCTACCTCAGTCTATATCGTCATTCATTTTTGCTCGTTGCAATCCTATGGTCACGGCCTCGTACGCCCCACGACCGACCAGTTCGCCCAAAGCGGTGTGCTTCCCACAGTAACGAAATGCAGGAAATCCAGTTGGACACGCAACCGCAACACAATCAGTGCCGGTCCCCGTCGCTAGCGCCCCGGAGACCGTGCTTTTGACCTGTGCTTCATGGAGCACGCGGGTTTTTGCTTCCGTCACAATGCTTACCGCTTCCACGAGCGCGGCATCCGTCAACGGTTGGTTCACGACGACGATTACGTTAATGGTCCCGGGCTTTTCGTCATACGTGGCTGGATCACTAACCGCAAGCGCGTTACTGAGGCCAACGGTGGCAAAACACTCCACGAAGAAGTCTTGGTGTTGCACTGTGTGTCTCACCAAGCGTTCCATGCGAACGCCAGTCATCAACCCGACCACTGGCTCCACCACAGCCAATCGTTGCGCAAGCCCTGACAGAAAAGCCGCAGGCTCCTCGACAGGATCATCATCCGTGCGCACCTGATGATTGAGCATGGACCGCGCCTGACAAAGCCCGCCGTTGAGCGGAGCCCAGCTCAGGACACGATACAGCGTCGGTAACGTGACAACCAAGGTGCGATCTTGAACCGTGGCTGACCAGGGAGGATTTTTCTCTGCCATAGCAACTGCTTGCTTACAATAGAGACGGGGAACCGAGGAGTGGGAGAATCGGTGAAAAGGATTATTCGGTCCCTCCGCTTCTCTGTTTCTCCATTTCTCCGTTTCCACCATTTTCCTTATCCGAGACGCCCGCCTCGGCAAACGTCGCCATTTCATCGAGCAAACGGACCGCCGCCTCGACAAGACTCATCCCCAACACAGCGCCCGTGCCTTCTCCTAACCGCATATCCAAAGAGAGAAGCGGTCGCACGCGGAGCGTGTCTAACACGTGCGCGTGCCCCTGTTCAGCCGATAAGTGGGAAAAAATCAAATACTCCTTTACTGCGGGGTGCAACGCATAAGCCGTCCACGCCGCAGAAGTCGCAATAAAGCCGTCCACCAACACCGGGACGCGCAACGCCGCTCCGGCGAGGCACACGCCCACCATCCCAGCAATCTCGTATCCACCAACACGAGCCAAACATCCAAGGGGGTCAGCCGAGCGGGGGAAATTTCGCGCCAAGGCTCGGCGTACTACTTCGACTTTTTTCCGTCGTGTTTCGGCGTCGATCCCAGTCCCAGCGCCAGCAAGCGTTTCAGGCTCCAGGTCACTGAGCGCGGCCAACAGCGCAGTCGCCGCAGTCGAGTTGCCAATACCCATTTCGCCGATGCCTAGCAATTGGGCGCCACCGCGCACCGCATCCACTGCTAAGTCAACGCCAGCTTCCACCGCTTGGACCGCTGCCGCAGAGGACATGGCCGGTCCTTGCGTAAAGTTCGCCGTCCCTTGACCAATTTTCCTATGCAACAGTCCGGTGAGCTGCGGGTCAAAATCGTGATCGACGCCAAAATCCACCACACGCACCGCGACGTCGAATTGCCGCGCCAACACAGTGATAGCCGCACCACCGCGCAGGAAATTGTAGACCATTTGCGCTGTCACAGCGCGAGGATAGGCGCTTACACCTTCGTCGCACACCCCGTGATCGCCACAACACACGAACAACACTTTTTTGCGCACCTGCGGGCGCTCTTGACCAGCAATCAGCGCGCAGCGCAGAGCAAGTTCCTCCAAGCGACCGAGACTGCCGCGAGGTTTTGTCAAATTATCCAGCCGCGCCTGCACGCGAGCAGCGAGAGAGAAATCAACAGGGCGGATATGCTTCAGGATCTGCTGTAATTTCTTCACTCCGTCTCCACTATCCTTTCAACTTGAGCGGCAGCCCCGCCGCCAAGAACAGCACTTCGGTACACGCCTTCGCCAATTGTTGGTTAACAAAGCCAAGCAGATCACGATACTCTCGCCCGATGGGCGTATCCGGCACTAACCCCAGCCCCACTTCATTACTGACGGCAAGAAAAGGAAAAGGCAGTAAAGGAATTTCCTCGACGAGTTCAGCTACCTGACTCTCAATCGTGTCCCGCTGATCGTTGAGAAGCGCGTTAGACACCCACAAGGTGACACAATCCAATACAACGCCGCCGATAGTCTCGTCCAATTCTTTCAACTGCCACACGACCTCAAGCGGCTCTTCAATAGTCACCCAGCGTCGGCTGCGCCGTTGCGCCCGGTGGCGCGAGACGCGCACTTTCATCTCCTCATCTTTCGTTTCGGCAGTCGCCAGATAGACAAGCCGTCCGCGCCATTCTTGCGCGCGTTGCAACGCGTAGGCGCTTTTTCCCGAACGCGCCCCGCCCAGCACCAAGATACTCTCTTGAGGTGATTGCGAACGTGGCATACGACCTCCCTTCAAATCAGAACGTTCCGCTGCGATTAGCTTACAGGAATTCTGCAAAAGGAGGGAGGAGAGGCCAACAGCGAATTAGCGGCCAGCAAGATGGGACCATTGAAGCGGCGTTCCCCGAACCAAGGGCTGGCTGGCGTATCGCCCTAACACTTCCTCGAAGTGACGAGGATGCAGCCCATGACCAGGGCGGATGGAACGCACGTTCTCACCAGTGAAAGGCTCCCCGGCCTGGACATCCCGCACGACAAACAATGAACGACGAAAAGCGCGACTTTCCGCTTCTCGTCCGCTGACACCGTAGTGAACGGCTCCTAGGGATTTCTCCGCAGTGCGCACCGCTTCCACCATCGCTTTGAACTCGTGCGGCTCCAGAGAAAATGCACTGTCCGGCCCTGGTAATGAGCGAGACAAAGTAAAATGCTTTTCAATGATGCACGCCCCCAACGCCACCGCCGCCACTGCTGCGGAGATCCCCAAAGTATGATCCGACAATCCGACCGGCACGGAGAACGTTTCCGCGAGATTAGGGATGGTGCGGAGATTCATTTCCTCAGGAGCTGCCGGATACGCACTGGTGCATTTCAAGAGAGCCAGGGGGTACGCTGGGGATTGAGTATGAAGACCTGTGACTTGTGACTTGTGACTTGTGACTTGCGAGGTGATGCTCCGCACGGCCTCATCTATCTCGGCCAGGGTCGCCATCCCCGTGGACAAGATGATTGGCTTGCCCGTCCGAGCAATACGACGCAGCAGGGGAATGTCGCCATTCTCAAATGACGCCACTTTGTAAGCTGGCATATCGAGACTCTCAAGAAAGTCCACGGCGGTTTCGTCAAACGGCGAGGAAAATAAGTCTAGTCCAAGCTTGGTCGCCTCTTCCTTGAGCTTGGGATGCCACTCCCATGGCGTGTACGCCTCACCGTAAAGGTCGTAGAGGGTGCGCCCCTCCCACAGGGTTCCCTGAATGCGGAAATAGGGCAGATCGCAGTCAATGGTCAAAGTGTCCGGAGTGTAGGTTTGCAGCTTGACGGCGTCAGCGCCAGCCTCTTTTGCCGCTTCTAAGATGTGCACGGCCTGGCCAAAGCTTTGATGGTGATTCGCTGACATCTCGGCAATAATGTAAACGGGAAAGCCAGAGCCTATCCGGCGGTCGTTCATAACAATTGTCGCATCCATTAGGTTTCGCCTCCCGTTTCAATTCTGTCAGGAACCGTTTCAACTTGTATTTAATGGTACAAGCGCAGGCGATTGAGCGCAAATCGAGTGAGAGGCGTGACCACGCGGCAACGGAAGTGTCCTTTCCACGCGCACCGTCACAAAAGGTGTTCCTATGTGTGTGAAGACCGACGGGTATCTATTGATCCCAAAAGATGTCTATTTATTGACGCGTCGAAGCTTCGATTCCGCTGGTGTCGCAGCGACACTCAGCATGAGCGTGTTTGGCAGGCAGTGTACCAATGGTAGGTGGTTCGCTTTAGAGCAGGATCAGTAGGGCATCAAACGACGCCCGCGTCCGCTGGGAGGCTTTAAGAGTAGAATATCACCGAGATATTTCTTTTGTGTGTATGGCGAATTCTGATTGTGTCCAGGCAAACACCAGGCAAGCGCGCCCTTCAATAACTTCTTCCTTCACGACCTGATAGCCCGCTCGCTGAAAGGCTCGCACCGAAGCAATATTTTCTACAAAGGTGACGCCTTGGAGCTGGCGCACCCTCAGCTCGGCACAGGCCAGCGGGCTGGACTTCATCAAGAGCTGTGAGCCGACTCCTCGCCCGCGCCAGCCCGGCGCCACCACATAACTAATCTCCGCTAGATCAGGAGCAAGGCGATCGTACCGAATCTGCCCAACCGGCACGCCATAATATTCAAGAAGCCATATCCGCGTCCCAGCCGCACCCAGTTTCGCGGTGTACCAGCTCACATGTTGATCCCAAGGAATTGATTCTTGGTGAAAAGAATTGGCTCGCGTTTGCGGATCATTCGCCCATTGCCAGAGGAGCCCGGCGTCTTCTGGCGTCGCGAGGCGAAGTTGCAAAGTTCCTCTCGATGTTTCCTCGTGCATCCGTGAGAGAAGGGTCACAACTCGTTCTGCACCGTGGCCGTCGATCATCGCGCGTCCCACCGTGCTCATGTGTCGACGCCTGGTATTGTCATGGAGCAGCGCTCGCACATCTTCCGCAAGTCGCGTGGGCTGCAAGTCTTCCGCAGCTCCCAAGTTCACTCCCATCCCATACTCATTCAGTCCTCTTGCCACTCCAATTTGATTGTCGGCCAGCACGACTGCAAGCATGGGCACGCCCATAAACGCCAGCTCCCAGCACGTTCCTCCCCCCGCGCAAATCGCCACGTCAGCCCACGTCATTAAGCGAGGCATATCGTTTACATCGGTAAGGAGTTGGATACGGCAGGATGCGCGCCGCATGGCCTGCCGCAATTCGTCATACCACGGGTTCGCGGGACCGATCACAATCTGTACTTCTAACTCAGGCTCCCTCAGTCGCGCCAAGGCGGACATAACCTGGAGTGTGGCATTGTGAGGGTCGCTTCCTCCCAACGTCACAAGCACCCGACGAGCCACGGTCGGAATCTCTCGCCGCCATTCACGCCAGGTAAGGAATTCCGAGCGCAGCAAGGCATAGCGGGGTCCCAGCAATGGGACCGTTTTCTCATCGTAGTGATACCGCGTCTGCCCGGCGATGAGACCGTGATTCAACAACACGTCAACGGAGTAATGAGGAAGATGGCCGAGGTCGTCAATCACCAGCAGTGAGCGGCCGTTTTCTTGGGCTGCTTTGTGGTAGATAGGGTTGAAGTGATACCCGTCAAGGACAAGAAAAGAGGGCGTCGGTCGCCAACGGTCCTTGCTCAGCTTGGTAAAGGCCGAAAGCGTTTTCCGTAAGTCACTCGCAGCCGGATGTGATTCCTCTAGGAGAAGCAATTCGCAGCCCAGCTTGCGAATGCGCTGATGCAGCGCCTCGTTCTGACAATAGCTGATGAAGACAATTTCTCCGCCTTGCGCGCGGCAGGCCTGTGCAAGCGCCAAGCAGCGCATCAGGTGCCCCGTTCCTGTCTGCACGCCGGCGTCGGCGCGAATCAGTAAATTCACCATCGATCGCCCTCGCTAGCGCACCCGAAAGACAGGTTGAATCACCGGCCCTTCGAGAAAACGCTCCGGGTGGGGTTCGCTCAACCAGTTTGCCAAGGTTTTGAAAACAGCAGCATACGTCTCTAACGTGCGCTCGATCGCTTCGCTGTCATGCGCTGCGGTCAGGTTATGCGTCACCATTAAGAGTATGCCTCGCTTCACTGTCTCTTGCTGAAAGAGACTGCGCTCCAGGAAACTGTCGACTCCGGCAGCATCACGAAACTTGAGCAACGACCACGAAGGATGACCGACACACTGAAAGCGCTCAGCGAGGTCGGTTTCTTGGGCCAGCGCGTTGCAGCCCTCTTGCAACCAACGTCCGTTGGCTTCCATGCGCGCCAAAGCGTCCGTCTGTTCGAGAATGTTCAGCACTTTTAACGCAGCGGCTAGAGATGCAGTTTCGCCGCCAAAGGTAAAGCTGAAAAAGATCTCTTCAAAAACCCGCATCACTTCCGCGCGCCCCACTACACAGGCGATGGGAAATCCGTTGCCCATGCCTTTACCGAAGCAAGCTAGATCAGGAATGACGCCGTAACGCGCTTGCGCCCCACCGAGACCGAAGCGAAACCCGGTGCAAATTTCATCGAAGATCAGCAGCGCGCCGTGTTTTCGCGCCAACTCTTTGACGGCCTGCAAATATCCAGGTTTCGGTTCAACGAAGTTGACCGGCTCCATAATCACGGCGGCGAATTCTCCGGGATATTCGTGAAAAAGTTTCTCCAGCGCCGGAAGATCATTGTAGGGAAAGGGATGCGTCAGGGCCTGCACGGCGCCGGGGACCCCAGCATTGCGGGTCGTGCTGCCAATGTACCAATCCTGCCAACCGTGGTATCCGCAACACGCCACTCGCTCCCTTTTCGTAAACGCACGCGCCGCACGCACAGCCCCAGCCGTGGCGTCGGAACCATTCTTGCCGAAACGTACCATCTCAGCGCACGGAATCAGGCGGGTCAGGCGCTCAGCGAGTTGCACCTCCAGCGAGTGCGGAAGAGAAAAACTGTGCCCTTCTTCATACTGCGCAATAGCTGCTGCATTCACTTCTGGGTGCGCATAGCCAAGCAGGTTGGCTAAGAGTCCTTGGATGTAATCGATGTATTCGTTGCCATCGACATCCCACACGCGACAGCCTTGTCCACGCTGTAAAAAGAGTGGCGCCACGCCCTGCACGTGTTGCGTGTACCCCTTGCTGAAGGTCTGCGCACAGCCAGGAATCACTTGTTGTGCTCTGGCGAACCACACCTGCGACAGGGCCAGGGGCAGCGGCGGCGCGGCCTGGGCTTCCGCTTGGCGATAGAGGGTGCGGTAGTAACCGACATTCCGCGTCGTCGCGCCGTTGAGCTGCCGCAGTTCAGGAGCGCTCTCCACTAAAGCGAGGGTGTCGCGCAGCCCAAACTCCAGCTTCGCGGAAAACACGTCATAAATCCGGCGCACGAATTCAAGATCAGCGGGATCATCCACCGTCCAGCGATGTTCATGCACGTCAGCCTGAGGTTCATTTTCAACATTCGCTGTGCGGAAGAGCCCCGACGTCCGCAAGTATGGCGTGACATGCTCGCGTTGGGCCGGGCTGTGCGCCTCTCGCCAAGCACGCTCCAACGCCGCAAAAGAAAACACCTCAGTGTCCAATCCATCGGGAAACGTCGGTGGGTTCACATTAGAAACATAATCCCACGAGCCGCTCAGGAAACGATTTACAGCGAGGTCTATCACGTCAGGATCGAGTAAGGGGCAGTCAGCGGTGATGCGAACAATCGTTTTCGCCTGGACGAAGCGAGCGGCTTGATAGTAACGATCGAGCACATCCGTTTCACTCCCACGGAAACACACAATGCCGCGCTCGGCGCAAAATGCGGCAATAGCGTCATCCGCCGGCGCCGTAGAAGTCGCCACCACGATTTGTTCAAGCGTCTTCGCACGACACGCGCGACTGATCACTCGCCACAACATCGGCTGTCCGGCGATATCCAAGAGGACTTTTCCCGGCAGGCGGGTCGAACTCATTCGCGCTTGAATAATCGCAACAACCGGGTGGTGTGTGACTTTTTCTTGAGAGTGCGCCACAACGAAAGGCGTAACTTTTTTTACGGGTAGTTGATTCACTTTCATGAGTGACTCCTTGCAGCCAAGGCCAAGCGGAGCGTGTGCATCGCTGCAGCAAGCGGATTGACCGTCGGCTCGTGCGTCTGTACGCAGGTCAAGAAATGTTGCAACTCATCGAGGTACATTTGATTCACTTGCCACTCGGTCGGCTGCGGGATAGACGCCATTACAGCGCCATCCGGTCCGTACAAATCCGCGCGGGCAGTGGACCACTCCCATTCGATGGAGCCGGTGCTGCCGATGATCTGGATGCCGCGTCGATAATTCCTTTGCACAAAGTTGAGATGCACATTGGACACCGCGCCGCTTGTATGCTCAAGCAAAATCTCCGCTAAACCATCGGTCGCCAGTCCAAGACTTGCCGCCGGTCGTGTCACCGCCGCCGCGAGTTGCGCTTCTCCCAGTAACCACACCGCCAAATCTAGTTCGTGAATACAGTCGAGGACAGCGCCGCCCCAGGTCGAAGAAGCGCTATAGCTCTGCCGGTAATTCGACTGAGGACGCCAACGTGGAAGATACGACCCCGTCTGAAAACGCGCCCCGAGCACGCAACCAATCGCTTCGGATTCGAGCCAGTGCTTGACTTGCGCCGGGCCAGGGTGGAACCGCATGTTGCAGCCGACTAATGTCACAAGCTGTTTCTCGTACACGAGTTGTAGCAAGTGATCCAGGCGCTCCAGACTATGAGACAGCGGCTTTTCGATAAAGAGGTGGGCTTTGATCTCTGCGGCCTGTAAAGCAAGCGGTGTGTGAAGATGAGACGGAGAAGTAATCAACACCGCCGCGGGACGACGCTCCCACACGGCTTGCGCCTCAGCGTACACAGGTATGCCGAATTCGGCAGCGATGGAATCACGGACTGCCGCCACTGGATCACAGACGAGAATGTCTCGATAGCCCAGTTGTCGGAGATTCGCCAAATGCCGCTTGCCGATAGACCCACAACCGAGGAGGGCGATGCGCATCAGTCGTACCCGCCTACCCGCTGCTCTGGAGAATCTTCTTGACCGCCGTAATCACATCCGCCACGTCCTCGTTGGTCATGCGAGGAAAGAGCGGCAGTGTGATGAGCCGCTCATACGCCGCCTCCGCGACCGGACAGAGGCCGGGCCCCGTATCGAAGCGGCGGCGGTAATACGGATGCAAATGGACCGGCGGATAGTGCACGTTCACGCCGATGTTCTCAGCGCGTAGCGCCGCATAGACTGCCTCCCGTGTCAGACCAATCGCCTCAAGGTGGAATTGCACGGGATATAGATGATAGGCGGAGACCCGATCCGATCGTACGCGCACCGGACTGACGCCTTCCAACGCGGAGAACACCTCATCGTAAGAGGCGGCGATGTCTTGTCGACGACGGACAAAATCCGGCAACTTTTTGAGCTGACTGAGGCCAAGCGCACATTGAATGTCGGTGATGCGATAGTTGTACCCCAACGTCACCATCTCATAATAAAAGCTGCCTTGTGCGGCCCGCTGGCGATGGTCGGTGGATACGCCATGATTACGGAACAGGCGCATACGCTGGGCCAACCCGGCGTCGTTGGTCGTCACCATACCGCCCTCACCTGTAGTGAGGTTTTTCACCGGATGGAAACTGAACGCGTTGAGATCACCTAAAGTTCCGACCGCGCCCCCTCTGTAGCTCCCGCCCACCGAGTGACACGCATCGGCGACTATGGCAACGCCACGGCGACGAGCCATGTCCGTCAAGACGGCATACTCACACGGCTGGCCGCCATAATCCACGGTGACGATCGCCTTCGTCCGAGAAGTCAGCTTCTCTTCTACTTGACATGGATCAAGCAATAACGTGTCCGGCTCCACGTCGGCGAACACCGGCGCGCCTCCTTGGTAGATCACACAGTTCGCGCTGGCGGCGAAGGTGAGCGGCGGAACGATCACTTCATCTCCCGGACCAATACCCAACGCATACATCGCGGCATGCAGTGCAGCCGTGCCGCTGCTGACCGCGACCGCGTGAGAGGCTCCAACGAAATGCGCAAAGGCCCGCTCGAACGCTTCGATGGTCGGCCCCACTGTCAGCCAATCAGAGCGCAGCGTCTCGACTACCGCCGCAATGTCATCTTCGTCAACCTGATGCCTGCCGTACGGCAACAGGGTCTCCCGCACTGGGACACCGCCATGAAGCGCCAAAGATTCAGACATGCACCATCTCCAACAGTTCCGTGGTCGTCAGCCATTGTTCATTGGTATTGCTGGCGTAGGAAAACCCTTCCACCACTTGGCGTCCATGAATCCAATTGCCCATAGACCACCACGGATGGGCGGGCAAGATGACGTATCGGTCTGCAACTTCGACGGACTGGCGCGCCTCATCTTCGGAAATCAACAATTCATGCAGCTTTTCACCGGGGCGAATGCCGATCACTTCGATCTCACACTCGGGTGCCAGCGCCGCCGCTAGATCCGTCACTTTCATGCTCGGCAGCTTGGGAATAAACACTTCGCCGCCCTGCATCTGCTCGATGCACGAAATGACGAAGCGCACGCCTTGATCGAGGGTGATCCAGAACCGCGTCATACCTCTATCAGTTACGGTTAACTTTCCATTGAGGCGTTGTTGGAGAAAAAGCGGGACCACACTGCCACGACTGCCGACCACATTGCCGTAGCGGACACAGGCAAAGCGAGCCCCTTCCATACCACGATAGGCATTGGCTTGGACAAAGAGTTTTTCCGCAACGAGTTTGGTGGCGCCATACAGGTTGATCGGCGCGGTGGCTTTATCCGTGCTGAGGGCCAGCACGCGCTTCACGCCACAATCCAGGCTCGCATCGACAAGATTGCGCGCCCCTTCGATGTTCGTGGCGATGGCTTCGATCGGGTTGTATTCGCAGGCCGGTACCTGCTTGAGGGCGGCGGCATGGACAACAATATCAACACCTTGCAAGGCGCGACGCAAACGGTCGACATCGCGCACGTCGCCGATGAAGTAGCGCAAACTGGGATGCTCAAAGCCGGAGACGCGCATCTCGTGCTGCTTGAGCTCATCACGGCTAAACACGATCAACCGACGGGGGTGATACTCTTTGAGCATCACTTCGATAAACTTCTTGCCAAACGACCCTGTGCCGCCGGTCACCAGCACGGAAAAATTCGACCAGTCCATAATATTCTGCTTCTCCCTCTTGGATGAGGACTTGGGGCTTAGCTATTAGCAGTAGGAGCACGAGATATGCCAGCCAAGAAGACTAAAGATATCATAGCAAGAATTGCTCAAGACTGGGCAATTCATTCCATCAAGACCAGGCACAATTGATCTACTCGGCAGATTTTGCTTGCAGCTCAGGCGTCACACTGAAAGATCGTAGCGGACGACAGAGAAGCATAGCCATTGAGCGCGCGGCGATGGGTCGCCAGAGCGGCGAGTTCGGAACGCAGAAAGGAGAGTCGAGTCTGCGCTGTGTCGATCAAGAGAGCATCTTGCGCAAGAATCTCGCGGATAAGAGCGGAAACGACTTCATGTTCTTCCCCTTCCGTCAGCAAGGTCGTGGCCTGCAGACGGGTAAAGAACGCGGCGCGGCGGACGCCGTAGGCTTCCCAGAGCGAGAACTCAAAGTCCGGACACGCAAGGAGAGCGTTGGTCTCCTCTAACAACTGCTCAAGCTCGCGCTGCAAAGCCATGCTCATGATTTGCTGAATTCCCTTGTTTACGTTGTGCAACAACCATGCCCTGCTTGCGCGTTTCCATCACCGCTTCAGTCCACCCCTCCTTGAGAATGGCTAGCAACTCTATGACCTGAGTGAACGGCTCGGGATCATTATTGAGGTTGCCAAGCGTGAGCTGATCGAGCATGAAAAGGTAGAGTTGCTCAAGATTAAGAGCCACGTCGCCGCCAACTTTCACATCCAGACTGATGCGTAATTCGGAGATAATGGCTAACGCCTTCATAACGAAGTAGCCCTTATCCGCCATATTGTTGCGCGCCAGACTCTCGCGCGCCTGTCGCACGAAATCGATGGCCCCCTGGTAGAGCATGATCAACAGCGTGGCGGAGTCAATCGTCTCGGTGTGGGTGCGGCGATAGGTCTGGAGGTGGCGGGCATAGCTCATTACGGCTGATCCTTTCTGATGATCGGACTATTTCGTTGTTGCGGCCAGGTGTGAAGTGAGATATTGACCTTGCGTTTGTAAACCACTGACGAGTTGTTCTAGCGACGCGAATTGCGTAGTGAGATTTTGTTGATAGGTTGCTATGCGTTGTTGCTCGGAGGCAATCTTCTTATCGATATCACTCATGGCTTTGCCGATCCCATCGATACGGGCATTAAGCGCACCAACTCCAGTCGCGATAAAAGCATCCACGGCATCGGGTATGCGCTTGCCGATCCCATTTTGCACGCTGACAAAGAGACCACGAACGGCAGTCAGATTGTCATTGAGCGCAGAGCTGAGTTTTGTATCATCGACAGCGAGAGAGCCGTCCCGCTGAAAGCTAATACCAAGATCCGAAAGCGTTCTGGGTCCAGTATCGTTCGTTCCAGCAACATCCAACGCCGAGCGAATCCTGCTCACCACGCTTCGCATCACGGCTTCTCCAGCTAGCGCCCCTTGTTGACGACCCGTGGTGGGATCGAGAGTAAATTGATCTTTGGCCATTTTTGCCACAGCATTGTACGCATCGACAAACTTCTTGATGTTGCTGGTGAGCGCCCCGTTGTCGCTCTGTACAGACACGGTTGAAGAGGCGCCACCATCCTTTAGCAAGGACAAGGTCACCCCGGGAATTGCGTCCGACACTGTGTTACTGCTCCGACTCAGGGAAAGGCCGTTGATTGAAAACTGAGCATCCGCCGCTGCCTGCACGACCGAACCGCCGCCAGCGAAAGGATCACTCCCGGCAGCAAGGGCACTTGATATCGTCACGTCATTAGCCGTGCCAGTGTTCTTGCCCTGGATAACAAGAGTATATTGCGGGGTTGCACTCGCGCTGACATTGACAATGGATGCAGTAACAGCGGCTCCAGAATTGTTAATCGCATCTTTCAAGCCCGCCAAGGTATTATTCGTGGCATCAATCGTCACCGCAGTCACAGTGCTACCCACTGTAATCGACAACGTTCCCGTCCCGATGGCTGCGGTTGTACTTGTGTACGAAGTTGACGACTGGAGGGATTTGGCTTTCGCCAAACTGGTGACCGATACATTATACGTCCCATTTTGCGCGGACGAGTCGGCGGTCGCCGCCAGCACGCTGGCGTCACTGCTTGAGGCGGTGCGCTTATTGAAGTCCGTGGACAGAGACAACGCTTGGGCGCTGCTCTTGAGGCTCGCCAACGTCCCGCTTAGCGTGTTGAGCAGCCCTTGCTGCGCTTGATCGAGGGTTTTCTGCTGTGTGAGAGGAGTAATGAAGCTGGCGGTTTCGGCTCCGACTAAGCCGTCGATCAAGCTTTTGGTGTCGAGTCCCGTCGCTAACCCGCTAAATTGGATATTGGCCATGTCCTGTCCCTCTGGCAGAAAGGATCGGCAGCAAAAGAGAGTTTTTAAACGGCGAGAAAACTTCGGTCATGCCTAGCCTCAGGCAAGAGGCAGCCGTAGGAGCTGTGGCGGCAACGCCGTCGGCGTCCTACAGTTTTTTCGAGACCAGGACGCCTTTTTGGTTTTCCGCCAAACGCCGCAAGAACGCTAGCGTTTCTTCGGGCGGAAGCTGGCGCACGAGTTGTCCGGTCTCCCGATCATACATCTTGATAATTGTCAGACCAGTCTCATGATCCTGGGAAAATTCGAGCCCCGAGCCCAATAAATTGACATTGGTAATAGACTTTGGAAGATCCTCTCGCTGCACTCCTCCGTCCTTCTTCCCCTCTTCCATTTCTTGGTTTGACGCGACCGGCGAGTGGGCTAGCACTGTCCCGCTTTCTTTCCTCGTCGCTGCGTTGCTATGCACGAGAGAAGCGCTCGCATCAGGTATCAGAGGTGTAGCGCTCATAACGATTTCTCCGGAAAAATTGGGGAGAAGTGAACCTTCTCCCCCTGTGAGCTAAGGACTCCTATTATCGACCGAGGAGAGCGAGAGCAGATTGCGGCAGTTGGTTCGCCTGCGCTAACACCGCGGTGCCCGCCTGCAACAAGATCTGGTTGCGGGTCAACTCCGCCGTCTCAGCCGCCACGTCCGCGTCTTTGATGCGCGAGCGCGCTGCCGAGATGTTCTCCGAGGCCACTTGCAAGCTGCTGATGGTGGAAGTGAAGCGGTTCTGCACCGCGCCAATCGAGCCCCGCAGCTTCCCAATCTGCGACAGTGCATAGTCGATCGTTTGGATCGCATCGGTGGCGCCCGAGGCGGTGCCGATATTAAGCGAGCTGACGGTCTTGTTCGTCGTGGTCAAAGCGCCGCCGCCCGTTGTGGCAAACCCGTCCGCGATTTCGTTCGCCGAGGTGGACACCACAATGGTGCCGCCTAACGCCACACTGAGGGTGAGACCAGCGTTAAAGGTCCGGGCTGCACTGCTCGCATAGACGTCGCCCACCACAGTGGTGCTGGACCCTGCCGATGTGACTTCTGTCAGGGAGATATCGCCACCACTGGCCCGCGTGTAGACAATGCCGGTCCCAGAGGTCGCAACGGACACGCCGGTTTGATTGGTATACTGATTGACAGTCGCCACAAAGCTGGAGAAGGCGTCCGCGTTGCCGGTGGTCAGAATGATGCTCACACCGTTCAGGGTCAACGTGGTCGAGGAGCCCGTCGCCACGGCATACGTACCAGCAGTATCAGTGAACGTTGTTGTCGCGTTCTTCAAGGCCGAGACCCCCGTGGCAGAGACCTGGGCGTTGATCGACTTCGCCACATCATCAATAGTGGTAGCGGAACTAACGCCGATGGAGACGCCGTTGACAGTTAATTGCTGGATCACACTGCCGGCAAGGGCCGTATTGCTCACCGCCTGCCCTTGAATGATGGTCGCGCCAGCGTCCTTGGTCTGGACGCTAGCAATCGAAAAACTGATGGTCTGGCTGGCGTACGCTCCAACCTGGAACTGGGCATTGGCGAAGGTTCCATCGAGGAGCTTCTTGCCGTTGAAGGAGACCGTGTTGGCGAGCCGATCCAACTCAGCCACAATGCTGCTGGCTTCGTTTTGCAGGGACTGCCGGTCGCCGGAGCTGTTGGAGTCGTTGGCCGATTGTATCGATAGCTCACGGGCGCGTTGGAGCAGGTCAGTGACGGATTGGAGCGAGCTATCAGCAGTTTGCACGGTGGAAACGGCGTCGTTGGCGTTGCGCACGGCTTGATCGAGACCACGGATTTGCGCGGTCATGCGGTCGGTGATGGCCAGCCCGGCGGCGTCGTCTGCGGCGCTGTTGATACGATACCCAGTGGAGAGGCGTTGAATGGCTTTTTGCAGGTTGTTCTGCGTATTGCCTAAGTTCCGCTGCGCGTTGAGAGCGGCAACGTTGGTGTTAATAGCGATACTCATAAAAATCCTCCATGATGCCAAACACTCGGAGTTTCCATTCCCCGAGGGGGTTACAGGTTAACGATGGTTCGCGAACACGAGGTAAGAGCCGAACCTTTTCAGTGTCGTCTCTTCTGGCTCCATACCATTACTTCACCATTCGTTATCGACCCGAAGGAAAAAACTTTAGATGGAGGGGAAAAAAATTCCTCTTGAGGGAGATTTTAAGACCAGCGCAAAGCAACCGATTAAGCAGGGATGAGGGAGGAAGGCAGCGTCATGTTCAGCCCCCAATTGGATATTCTCTTGGCGGAAGACGACCCGGTCATGCGTCGGATGGTAATGAGTTTCCTGCAAAAGCTCGGCATACAAAAGGTGCGAGGAGTGGTTGATGGGAAAGAGGCGTTAGAGGCAATTGTGCAGCACAAGCCCGATGTCATCATCACCGACTGGGAGATGCCGCGACTGAATGGCTACAAACTGCTCCAAACAATCCGCGGGCATGACGCCCTCAAAAACATTCCTGTGCTAATGCTCACGTGTCGGGCGGAAAAAGAGTGGGTGCAGATGGCCGTGCAGGAGGGGGTCAACGGCTACATTGTGAAACCGTTTAACGTACAGAAATTAGCGACGAGTCTCCAGAAGATTCTGTCGTAGCCCCCGTTGTGGACGGTTGGGAAGAAAAAGTTATCTCCCGCCGAGGAGAGATAACGCCGCCTGCGGCAACTGATTGGCTTGCGCCAACACCGACGTCCCCGCCTGCATCAAAATCTGATTACGAGTCAACTCCGCGGTTTCCCGCGCGACGTCCGCATCCTTGATGCGCGAGCGCGCGGCTGAGATGTTCTCCGAGGCCACCTGCAAACTCGATATTGTCGAAGTAAACCTATTCTGCACGGCCCCGATCGAACCCCGGGTCTTGCCAATCTGCGTCAAGGCGAAATCGACGGTTTGAATGGCGTCGTTCGCGCCCGAGGTGGTGCCGATGTTGAGGAGGCTGACCTGTTTATTCATCGAAGTTAAGGCTCCCCCGCCTGTTGTCCCCAGCCCTATCCCAATTTCGTTGCCGGACGTCGCTATGACGATTGCCGCCCCCAATCCCACGTTCAAGGTGAGGCCGGCGTTGAACGTTCGGGACGCACTGTTAGCATACAGATCACCGACCACCGTCGTACTCGAACCCGCCGACGCGGCCTCCGCTATGGTGATGTCGCCGCCGCTGGCCCTGCTATAGACAACCCCCGTGGCGCCGGTGGAAACCGCCACGCCGGTTTGATTAGTGTATTGATTGACCGTAGCGACAAAACTGGAAATGGCGTCAGCATTACCGGTTGTCAAAATAATATTGACTCCGTTCAGTGTCAGCGTGGTAGAGGAACCAGCCGCTACCGCATAGGTACCTGCGGTGTCGGTGAAGGCGGTCTGGGAATTCTTCAAGGCCGTCACGCCGGTAGCCGCCGCTTGGTTGTTGATATCCGTCACAACCTGCTCAATGGTGGTGGCCGAACTAATACCGATTGTCACCCCATTCAGGGTGATTTGTTGGGCCACGCTGCCGCTGAGAGCGGTATTGCTGACCGCGTTTCCCTGCACGATGGTTGCTCCCACATCCTTGGTTTGCACGCTGCCAATCGAGAAAGAAATGGTCTGGTTGGCGTAGGCGCCCACCTGAAACTGCGCATTAAAAAAAGTGCCATCCAATAATTTTTTGCCGTTGAACGAGACCGTATTCGCCAAGCGATCCAACTCGGCCACGATGTTGCCAACCTCAGACTGCAAAGACTGTCGGTCGGTTGAACTGTTAGAATCATTGGCCGACTGCACGGACAGTTCACGAGCCCGCTGCAGCAAGTCCGTCACAGCTTGCAGCGAACTATCCGCAGTCTGCAAGGTAGACACGCCATCGTTGGCGTTGCGCACGGCCTGATCGAGCCCGCGAATTTGGGCGGTCATGCGGTCGGTAATGGCCAGCCCGGCGGCGTCATCGGCGGCGCTGTTGATGCGGAAACCAGTTGATAGCCGTTGAATCGCTTGTTGCAAGCCGTCTTGTGTCTTCCCTAAATTGCGCTGAGCGTTTAGGGCGGCAATGTTCGTGTTAATAACGAGACCAGACATACACCTCTCCTCTTAGCGGAACACGGCGAACCGTATCCTTCCTGTTTTGTTATGACCTTGGGTTCAGGTTTCCACCGGCGTTTCCGCCGCGAATTTTGCTACGCTCGCGGCAATCTGGGCGGCGACCTTTTTGTACAAAGCGCTCAGCCCATCGCGATCCAATCCATCTTCTGTGAGATAGTGGTCATCATCTTGCCATAAGGACCCAGGCCACCTGCCATAGAAGCGAAAACAATTGAGTTGATCTTGCTGCGGCGTGGGCCGCCAACTTTCTCGCGTGCGGACCAGTGTCCCATGCGGGGTATAGAGCACCCGCAAACCGGCTTGTTGCACTCGTAAACAAAAATCCACGTCCTCTAGCCGATTCACCAAGTCAAGACTGAATCCGCCGAGTTGATTGAACACCGCACGAGAAACCAAGAATGGAGTTTCCACTGCGTGAAATTCTCTTTGTCGCAGCGCGCCGGAAAAATCCGGCGGCAACAATCGGTAGAGCGGAAAGGGACTTTGGTTGATGTCAAAAGCCACTCCCACTTGCCACAGGAGCCCATTCTCATTGCAGACTCGTCCGCCAACCACCCCTACCGTGTTTTCCTCCTCCGCTGCCGCCAATAACCCTTCGAGCCAGCCGGGGCACGGAATCATCCCTGGCTTGAGGAAGGCGAGATACTTGCCGCGCGCCGCTTGCGCCGCGCGGTTACAACACGAAGCAAAACTCTCTCCTGGTTCTGCAGGAATGACCCGCACCTCGTTGTCCAAAGCGGCGAAACACGCGCGGATCGCTTCATCGCGCGCCCCATTGACGAGCAGCAGCTCGAACAGGTCCACCGGCACATGCGCGGCAATCCCTTTCAACGTCTCCAACACGTTATCGATCGGTGAGTCGTCCACTGGAACAATGAGAGAACATAACGTGTTATCCTCGTCCGCCAGTGATAACGGCGAGGCGGCGTAGGCCCGGGCGTGCAACATCTCCGCCGTCATCTCGACTACCCGTTCATCGGTATGGCCATCGAAAAATGCAAATTGGTTGACAAAGTATTGTTTGATATTGTCTCTCCGTTGAGGAGGGATTCCTTCGGTCAATAAGCGCGCGACTTTTTCAGGCAGATCGGGAAAATCGTCCGCCGGCTCCGCCACTTCCTGTGCAGTGAACGAATAGTAGTGTTGATCGGGCAGGCGGATTTCCACGAGTGGTTTATCGAAGGCCAACGCCTCCATGCCGGTGGTGGACACGCCAATGGTCACGCACACGTCACACGCGCCCAACAACGCGTAAGTGTCAAACTCTCGAATGCTCACGATCCGTGACATCCCTTGCAGATGTTTCAAGGCTCGGTCAATGACTTCCTTGTTCGTGATGGGGTGCCACTTAAACACCAGCACTACATTGGGCTGGCTCTTCAACCAACGCTGAAAGGGCTCCGCTTCAAACGATTTGTAGTTCGCGTGAGACGGAAAAAGCAGGATCAGCTTTTGTTCCGGCTTGAGCCCCAGGGCAGCGCGCGTCTCGGCGATACTCGCGGGATGTGTAGCGCGCTCGCGCGCTTTCCACAAATCAATGTTTCCCAGCATGGGGATCTTGTCGGCCCCACAGCCAGCAGCAATCAGCATCTGTTTGGTAGTTTCTCCCCACACGACACACGCGGTCGAATAGTCCGTGTGAAAACGATTGAAGGGCACGCTCGTGTAAAAGAGCCCTTCCTGAAAAGTAATGTAGGGAATACGCTGCTCATGAGAGAGGTAGCCGAGGATTTTCCCCCAGGGATTCAGCTCATGGAGTGCAAAGAGCAGGTCGGGTTTTTCCACTTCGAGCATGCGGCGAAAGCAGTACACATTCTCAATCGCCGAAATAATAATCTTGTCTTGCACCGGAAGGGGAATCGCTTGCAAGACCGGCTGCGAGAGGAACAGGTGCTGCCATGTGGGGCGTAAAGCGCGGCAAGCCGCGGCCACTTGCTCCGCCAATTCCGGGGTGACGTAGTCGAGCGCGTGGCGGTAGGACAGCCCCGCGTCGTTCAACGTAATCTCGAAAGCCGCCTCGGCGGCGGCGGTAAAAAAAACCACTTCAACGCCGCGCTGGCTCAGCTTTTCCATGACGGGCACGAGCAAACGATTATGATGCGGTAAGGCAATAAAGCAGAGCGCTTTTTTTCCGCGAAAAATGTCCATGTGTTCCTCTGAGTTTTCCGCCACGGGAGACGAAGTTATTGCTTATATCTCCAGTTCCGGCGCGGGCTGTAGTTGGGGGGCGCTCACCGCTACTTGATTTTGTACTAACGCTTGGGCCAGATCGACCAACCTGGCGCGACTCAAGATTCCGCGTTGTCGCCAGGCGTGGATCAGGGCGGGCAGCTTCTCAGGCTGCGGCTCCCAATAGAGATAGTCTCCCCCCCAACCGCGCTCGCCGATGGCCTGACAAATAATCGTTGGCTTGAGACACAGCGAAGCGCGTTCTGTAGTCGTGCCGGCGCACGGTGCGATCACCAAGTCAGCCATCTGCAGGAGGAGTCCCATCCCGATACGTTCGTCGATGACGACATGCGGCAAAGCGCGCAGTTCGCGGTCGTAGGCCTTCATCACCAATTCCCGCTCGCAGTACTGTCGACGCATCGTGCGCGCTTCGACCCGTATGATGACGCTGAACGGTCCGGGAATCTGCTGCAACGCCTCTAGAATCTTGCGCGCTTCCCAGAGAAACGCCACGTGATGTGGAATCATCACCACGAAGCGGTCCGCAGGGATGTTGAGGATTGCTCTGGCCTGCGTTTCTTTCTCCAAATAGGCGTCTACATAGTTGTCTTCTCCAGACCACAGGAGATAGGATTCTTCCCATTTTAACAATGATACTTGTGAAGGCTGGGCAATGCCTTGGCGAATGAGGAACTTCCGCGACCACTCGCTCTTGACCGCGTAATGGTGCGCCGGGAAATAGCTCAGCGTGTGCTTATTTCCCAGCGGGCTCACTTCGATCGCAAGGATGGGAATACCCTTCGCCGACGCTTGGGCGGCAAGCCAGGTATAAAGGCCGCAGCCGCCTTTGGTGTTATTATCAACGCCCATCATCGGCATGATAATCAGGTCGGCTTCGATCTGTGTGGCTGGCAGCGCCCCCCACAGCGTCAAGGAGCCCGCAAAGTCGTCGAGCGCAAGCACTTTGCACAGAGGCAGCTCGCTCCCAGGGATCAGGAGGTCCTCGGTCTGGCGGAGGATGATGTCAGTCGCCAGGAGTCGCTCTTCTTCGGAAATTGTTTGCGGAGCGATGTCCACGGACCAGACCCGGAGCCCGAGGCGTTCCCCTTCCCCGGCTCGCTCCTTGTCATTGGTGACCATAAGGATGTCCCAGCCGCTCAGGTCCTTGAGTCGACGCGCCAGCCGCCAAATTTTCCCTTCGGAATAGGCGCACTCCGCATCGCCAACCGCGAACAACACCAGTGGGCCTTGGCCCTCCGTGCGAGGTTGAAGAAATGATGTCAACTCGTTTTTTTGCTTCTGTCGCTTTTTTCCCATCGCGGAATCCCTTCCTTTGCGGCTCACGCAGGCTTCATGCCGACCAAGGCAAGATATTCGACATAGTGTTCACTGCCCTGCGCTACACGGCCATGCCGTTCCGCCGACTTCAGGCTCAGCCCACATTCATGAAAGAGCTGGTGGGCAAGGTCAGGCGACCAAAAAGAGGTCTGGCCGTTGTTGGCCAGCGGCATGGAGGGATCGGCAATGTTATCTACTGTCACCGCATCGATGAATGCGCCCCCGCTCTGGCGGTACATGATCGACGCGTCCGACAGCCGATAGCTGAAGAAGTAACCACCGGGCTTCAAGCAGCGGCAGCTATCGGTCAGCGCCTTGCGTGACCCTTCGATCGAGGTATGTTGCAAGCTCACGACATCACAGATCGCGTCAAAATAGCCCTCGGCAAAAGGCAAACACGAAAAGGACGCCGCAGCCAGTCGCGCCGCGACCCCCCACTTGTTGCGGAGATGAGCTCGCGCGACGGGCAGCGCCGCGACACTCGCGTCAACTCCGTAGACAGCAAAGCCTTCCTTCGCGAGCATCCACAAGTTGCGACCGCTGCCGCAACCTACTTCAAGAATCTTGACTTGTGCGCGCTCCACGCTTGATAGCGCGCCGTAGCGTCCGGCGACGAACTGAATCAGTTGTTCGCTGGGATAGAGCCGCTGGGCATGGACGCCCGCCTGTCGATAATGCGCGTCAAAACCATTCACCGTGCGCTGTTCATAGTGATCCATGATGGAGGATGCCCTTCCTTGGTGCGCGAACGATGGCTATGCCCCGCACGCGATGAGCCGTTCTTCCGTTTCCTCGTTCCGCGCCGGGAAGACTGCCTCGGCATAGCGCTGGATTCGCTCACTAGCGGTGCGAACAAAAAATTCTCGGTCGTAGAATTTTTCCCAGCGATAGAGAGGGACTGTGGCGCCGCCAAAGCCGCGCTTAAAAGCCGCGATGGCGACTTCTTTCTCGGTCGGGAAATCGTAAGGGAGAGGACAAAACTGTTGGACCCCAAGCTCGTACCAGACGCAGCCGTGCTCCACCAGCCATTGAAAAGCGCGGCCCTGGAGCGCATGGCCGATAGGCTGACGTTTCCACTCGGGATGATTACACGCCGAGCCATAGTACGCCCGGTCTTTGTAAACAAAAAGATAAATCCAGCCGACATCCACCCCGTCTTTAGTCGCACCCAACAGGAGGGCTTTCCCCTCACGAATCCATTGCAACATCAACGTGAAGGTCCACAACGGTCGGGTCACGCGCCCCGCGGCATGCGCATGTAACAGTCGGTAGCGGGTGAAAATGTCCTCGGTAATGTTCTCGGCGTCGTAGCAGGTCACGGTGAACTGTTTCATCCCCTTTTTGACATCGTAGACATGACCTTTCCGCATGCGATGGAGCAGCATGGGAAAGGTGCGATCCAGCGCGACGACTTGCGTCGCCAGTGGAACGGCGATATAGCCAGAGCGGTCGAACTCGGCCTGCGCCCCCTTTTCTTCGGGCAGCCAACACAAGGGCGACATTTGTACCCTTACCCGCACGGCGTCATATCGCTGGGCAAGCGTGTCGATCTGTTGGCTGATCAGGGCGAACAGTTCGGCCCGCTTCTCCAGCGGCAACCGAGTAGACAAAGCGGGAGCGGGCGTAGGGCCGCCGCCAAAACTGAACTCGTAATAGGCGCCCCCATTGGCTTCGTGTCGTTCGAGCAAGAGAGGAACGATAGCGACGATTTGCGCATCCAGAGTCACAAAAAATGACAGCGAGGTGCTCGCCAAAGCCGGCTGATAGGCCAGGGTGTAGCGGAGCCAGTCCGTGGTATGCCAGAACCAGGCGGTGCGCTCCTGAACGCAAAACTGATCCCACTCCTGGCGTGATGCAGGAGAATCACAATCGAGGCGATGAATGTTCATGTACGCGGAACAAGGGAGCAAGATCCAGACCAACAACGGAAGGAAAAAAAGGCGAGAGTTTAACAGAGGAAAGGAAGAGTCGCCTCTGCACAATAGGTAGCAACGACCCTCACAAAATGAGATATGCGCGGTCGTTTTTACCGACTCAGGTCAATTCTTCCCACGGTGGGGAGCAGTGCGTCCTTGCTCTGCGCCGAGACGACCTACACGTATAATGACTTTTCCGTGTCAATCGCTTGACGCACCCGTTCGAGCGTCGCCTGCAGGGACTCCGCGTCACCACAACCCCAGTGGGTCAGCGCTTCGGCAGGAGGAGACACAGGTTCGGAAAGAAAGCCGAATCCTGCGAGTCCTGTCAGAGAATCTGCGGTTCGCAACAAAGCGGCAAGAGATGCCGGCTCCTGCGCCACGGCCTCATCATCGTGGTGATGCATGATGGCGTTCCCGATTTCGCTGTCGAATTCCCAACAATCCATCAACACCACGCCGATCAAGGCATGATCCGAACCATAGGTTTCTCTTTCGTTCGCCAGGACGGGGAGTTTTTCTTCCTGAATCTTTTTCGCAAGCGCACGAAACCCTGGCTTATCGCCGTGCAATAGCACCATTTGTCCAATATCGTGGAGGAGCCCAGCCAAGAAGGCCGTCTCACCTTCTCGCGAGCCGGCTTGACGCGCCAGCATCTCGCTCGTCAACGCAACAGCAAGGGAATGGTCCCATAGCGCCACGGCCACGGGCGAGTGATCGTGACAGAATGACTGTGCCGTCGACGCGACTAGAAGACGTTGTACCGTACGCAAACCAAGCACTTGAATGGCTTGGACCAAGGTTTTAGGCGGCGTATAACGACCATAGAAAGCGGAGCGTGAAACGGTCAAAAGACGAGTCGTTAATGCGGCGTCGTCCGACAAGAGCCGTGAGAGCTTTCCCATATTCACGTTTGGGTCGCGCACCATCCGTAAGGCGGACGCCACTACCGTCGGAAGAGGAGGCAGTTTACAGCGCTCGGACACCTCACGAAAGTACGCACGGACTTGCTGTGCATCGCCAGCATTGTGTTCGACTGCTTGCATGTTCAGACCTCCGACTGAGCTATCGGCGCACCGTGGGAATCCTTTACAAAGGAGAGGGGCGACGATCCGAGCCGCGCGCGTCAGCAAGCGGCTTGGGAACCGCTCCTTACACAGTCGCGGCTCGGTTCCCAGTGAGGCGTCACCAGAAGCGAACCGAGAAGGCAGTTGGTGGAGGACGAGTCATGAGAAGCGCCTCGTCCGTGTTTTTAGGCCGCAAAGGGAGCGCCTGAGAAACTCGGCGTGAGAGAAACCGCCTAGCTCTTACGACCTACGCGCCGGTGGCAGGCGGTCGGCGTGACGGTCGCTCTCCGTCTGTGCAAAGAGGGGGTAGCGCACCGGAAACTGCTCGACGACGAGCTGGAGCCCAAGGCGAGCGTGCAAATTCATCACCAACGGTCCCTGAAGATTCATGGTAATGTGTTCCACTTGGTCCCGTAAGGTGAGGATGGCCAGGATGGAGAGATCCTCAATTGTGTTTGCCTTGAGATACGCAAGCACGTCGGCCACCATTGGCAAACGATACTCAGGAAGCACGAGACGAGGATCAAGCAGCGGCAGGGACACGCTGGTATCATCTTGACATTGCAACAAGAAAAAGGGCGACGCACTGTTATCCGTCGGCGTGTACGGCGCTAACACGAAACGCCGACAGTGCGGCAGCCCTAACAATCCGTCAACAAAGGAAACCTCCCACTGTTCCGCTCCAGGCAGCAAGAGGGCGGTCTGAGGCTGAGCCGCCGCAGGTTGGGCCGGCCGCCATTGCGGCGTGAGCGCCTGATTCACGCGTGACGAGGGCCGGCGCTTGCGTACACTCACAATCATACATCCTCCGGTTTGTTCCGCTGGAGTCGCGGGCGAATCGTCACGTCTTTCAAGCGCTCGGCGTGTTGCAGCCCTTGGGCCGCCTCGCGATTCTCTTCCCGCATAGCTTTGTAAATTTCTTCACGTAACACCTGCACCGAGCGAGGCGCCGTAATGCCGAGACGCACTTGCCCACCGCCCGCAGAGATGACCGTCACAATGATGTCATCACCAATGGTGATACGTTCCCCCGGTCGACGCGTTAATACAAGCATACCCTTTACCTGAGAAAATCCAACAAGCTTGTTTGTGTCACGCGCGCCGAGGATTGCAACGCGGCGCTAAATGCCTGCATGGCGCTGGTAAAATCCGAATAGATTTTGACCATATCCGCACCTTCAATCTCACCCCGCCGAGTCTGTGTTTGCATCTGTAGCACCCCCACACTATCCTTCGCCGCCTGTGCGGCATTAAGACGTACGCCTACCTGCGTACGAAATTGCCCGATATGATCGAGCGCTGCATCCAGTCGTCCGAGCTGGGTCGCGAATCCGGCCGTATTGGTCTGCCGTAAAGAAAGGACAGCCGACGCACCCGTCAACTGGGTTGACCCCGTAAAGCTCAGATCAGGGGCGGCGATCGTTTGGCTTGCCGCCCCATTCACCCAAGCCAAAGGTCCAATGGCGTTTATGGTGCTGCCGCCGGCATTTAAGGAGCCGCCCCCATTAAACACCAAGGTCCCACTGCTCACTTGTCGCCAATCGGTGCTGGTCGGAGCAGTCGCATCCAATTCGCTGCGCTTCGCCAGCACTTGATAATCCCAAGACGTGGCGCCGGTCTTCCGAAAAAGAAACTGCACCTCATGCTCCACGCCAGTGGAATCGAACAGCATCGTCGACGTGGAAAAATTGCTCGCGGCTTGCCAGTTCGCCAAGGTATCATCAGGCCCCGTCGGAACGGCGGCTGCGGGCGTCGTAGCGGACGGATCAAGATTCACCCCGAGAGCCAGTTGCAACACTGACGTGCCGCCGCCGCTTTGGAGCGTTGTTGCTAAGTCACTCAGGGCATCAAGGACGCCAACTCCACCGTTCACCCCAGCCCCTTGAAACACTTGATTCCCTGGTAGATTCAGGGTCACGGACGAAGAGGCGGACGTTTGCGCGTCAATTTGACCATTGTCTCCGAGATAGGCGCCGGTGGCCGAGAAGGGCGCGGTTCCGTTTTTGAACCCGCCGAAGAGATAGCGGCCATCCACCTGGGTGTTTGCCAACGCCTTCATCTGTCCGTAGAGTTGTTGCACTTCGGTAGCGGCCAGGGCCTGATCCTGCGCATTCATGCTCCCATTCGCCATCTGCAGCGCTAGTTCCTTGGCGCGATCGATGACGTTCACCACGTCACCCAAGATCGAATCGTTCTGTTGCAGAAAAGGGAGAGCCGCATCCGCATTCTTCCCGTACTGATCAAGTGCGTCCTCCACCCCCCGGAGATCAAAAGCGCGCACGGCGTTGATCGGATCGTCAGTAAAATTGTTAATCCGTTTTCCCGTCGTCGCCGCCTCCTGCAACTGCAGCACGCGTTGCGCGGCTTGCTGGGCGCCGGTCTGCATTTGTTGAAAGATCATTTGGGTCGAGATACGCATGGTTATGGCATCATGTCGATCAGGCTCTGGTACATCTCGTCGCCAACGGTAATAAGGCGCGACGCCGCCTGAAAAGCACGCTGAAACTGGATCAGGTTCGTCACTTCTTCGTCTACATTCACCCCGGACAGCGAATCTCGACGTTGCTGTACTTGATCAAACAGTTTTTGTTGAAAGGTTGAAGCGTCTTGGGTCGCTTGCACCTGTTGCCCCACGTTTCCTACCAGCGAAGAGAAAGAGTCTTTGAACGTCACATTCCCCAGCGGCGCCTGCGTGGCGTTTTGCAAATTGGCCAGCGCAAGGGCGTTCCGATTATCACCAGGTACGCTCGTCGCGCTCTGCGCGGCGGCGATGAGATGAGGATTCGCCACGATGGCGCTGTCCACTTGCACCAGCTTGGCCGCGCCAGCCGTCGTCGCAATCAGCGTAAAGAAATTTCCCCCGGCCACGCCATTTACATCAAAGCCTAGAGCGTGCTGCGTATTGACCGTGTCAACTAGCGTCTTTGCAAACAGATCTAATTGTCCGAGAAAGCCTGGCAGCGTCGTATCACGAGAAGTGATCAAGCCGCCGATCTCTCCTTTCGTCAGCAGCGCGGTGGCGTCAAACGCAGCGCCTTCCGGGTTCACATAATTCACCGCATGAAAGCCCGATGGATTGACGGGGCTATCATCAAGCGACGCTGCGTGTTGGCCGGAGACAAGCATCAGGCCGTCCACCTGTGCGGAGACCTGGCCGTCGCTCTCTTCGTGCATCGTCGCCCCGGTCAGCTTTGACAATTCTTGCAGGAGTTGCTGACGCTGGTCGCGAAAATCGTTGGCGCGCTGACCGCCGGCTTCCCCTTCAACAATTTTTTTGTTGAGGGCGGCGATCTGCGGCAGCAGCACGTTGACGCGACGGACATCCGTATCGAGGTCTTTGTCCAAATTACCTTGCACGCTGACCAAGGCGTCGCGCGTCTGGCCCAGGATATTACCGAGGGCGTTCGCTTTCCCGATCACATTTTGTCGCTCTGCCTCCCCGGCGGGATTATTGCCGAGGTCCGACAAGGCTCCCCAAAACGCATCCAAGGCAGGACCAAGTCCTTGCTTTTCGGTGATGGGAAACGCATCGGCAACGCCAGCGAGCGCTTGTTGCTGGGCCCCAGTGGAGCCGAGACCCGATTGGAGATCAACAAGTTGTGACTCCAAAAAATTATCTACGACGCCCGTCACTTCCGAGACTTTCACGCCGAGACCAATGAAAGGTCCTCCCGTCTGGCCAGGATAGGCGGAGGTAAACGTGACGCGTTGACGGGTGTAACCGGGCGTATTCACATTCGTGAGATTGTGCCCCGCCGTCTGCAACGCTTGTTGTTGGGCGAGGAGCGCATCCGCTCCCATCCGCAATGCGGAAGTAATGGACATTAGATCTTCTCCTGTACGAACCCAGGATCAGGCCGCGAAGCGGTCAGCACGCCTTTGCCACCGTACGTGGACATCGTGGGTGGCCGCGTGACGACGTCAAGTGCTTCGCCAATATGAGTTAACAGCATTCCCATGAGCGTCGTGAGATGTTTTTCTCCCGCTCTGAGACGACTGTAGACTTGCCAGGCGCGTTGTTGCACATGTCCAAGCGTGGCGCGTTGTGGAGTCGCAGGCAAGTTCGTCAGCAACAGCTTCAAGGCGGACGCTCCGTCAGCTTTTGGCAGGCCATGCTCGCCAAGCAACTGACGGACGATATGTTGCTGTTTGTGTTCTAATGTTGCAAGCTGGCGGACAAGGCGCTCCTTTTCCTCAACATGGAGGAGCAAGGCGGAAGAGTTCCAATCCAGAATTGCTTCTTTCTGGGCGTTCATGTTGGAGAGCAGCGTCTCTCCCAACTGCACCTCATCCTCAAACACAGCCAGCAGTTCAGCTAAGGTCGTCATTATTGTTTCCCAAGCAGTTGCCCGATGTCATGCCGAACCATAGATTTAGCTACTTCTACGGCGTCAACCTGATAGGAGCCATTTTCAATCTGTTCCTTGAGCTGCTGCACCTTTTCCGCTCGCATTGCATCTCCTCGTCCAGCCAACGCCACCACCTTCTGCAACTTGCGAGCTTCCGCGGAAATCGACACTTGGGCTGCATCGTTCGTCTGGGCGACCTGACGATCGTCACTTTTGCCGCGCACACTCGTAGCACTCGATCCCCCACGCACGAGCTGGGAAACACTGGGGTCAAGAGGTCCCTTATCGGCGATTCGCATAATTCTTCTCCTCTAGAAGTCCATTATACACCTCCCTCAAGCGTGAGTGCGACACACAGCTTGAAGGAAGTGCTGTGCTCGCCCGGCGACCCTGCCACCATATTTCGAGCGAACTCGAAACGTAGGTCAGCGGCTTTGCGTCCCACCCTTTCGGATGGTTTGCCTTTATCAGGCTCGTAAGCCTGTCGTCTTCAACGTTCTGCATCGGTCGCTTCCCAGATTTCCTTTAGGGTCGTCCCCGACTCAGAAGCGCTTGCGGATCAACAGACGCTCCTTTTCTATAGGTTTCACCTTGTAGCCCGTCTTGAGCGTCAGGTTTTGGCGCTAATTTGCTCAAGGCCCGTTCCAAAAAAGCGGCAAGTCCTATGCCGTCGCGCTTGGCGAGAGTGCGCGTCACCTCAACGTCCGCCAGGGACATATAATTGTCGCGCGCAGCCGAACGGTCGCCATCAAGTCCTTCGTTCGAAAGAGTCGCCCGCATCGCTTTCAGCAGTTCCGATAAAAGCAAAGCGGAAAACTCCCCGGCCATCTTTTTCACCTCCGTGTTTGTCGTCGGAGATTTCAAAGATGGGAGTGGCGGGTCCGATCGCAGACCAGGGGCAAGGAACGGCAGAGTGTTTACCTCGTTCGCCATATGTTTCGTTCTTTCGTTGTCTACATAATCACAAGTTCTGCTTGCAAGGCTCCGGCTTCCTTGAGCGCCTCAAAGACCGCAATCAGGTCTCTCGGCGTCACACCAAGACTATTGAGCGCAACCACCAACTCTTTTAACGCCACCCCTTTTCCGCCGGGCATGGCGATGAGTTGACGATCTTTGGGCTCTTCCACCACGATCGAGGTGTCAGGCGTGACCGTCGTTTTCCCTTTACTGAACGGTTGCGGTTGAGACACGTTGAGGTCTGTCTTGACGGTAATATGGAGACCACCGTGAGCAATGGCGACCGGAGCGATGCGCACCTCCTGGCCCATCACCACCGTTCCCGTGCGTTCGTTGACCACCACTCGCGCCGTGTTATCCGGCGCAACCTCCAGAGATTCTAACGAGGCGACAAACGACACCGGATCAAAACGCGCGTTCGGCGGCAGCGACACCGTCACCTCGCCTGGAGACTGCGCATGGGCGACGGCGTCCGGCACGGCGCCGTTAATCGCCTCAGCCATGCGCTGCGCGGTGGTAAAATCGGGCTCCTTCAAGTGCACGCGTATAAGGCCGTCTGTCGCAATTGCTTCGGTCGGCACCGCGCGCTCCAATAAGGCGCCGCCGGTGACACGCCCAACTGTTTGATGATTTTTCGTACTCCGCGCCCCGATGCCGTTCGCACTGAAGCCGCCCCCTAAACTCACCGGCCCTTGGGCCACGGCGTAGACTTGGCCATCCGGCCCTCTGAGCGGCGTGAGCAGGAGCGTGCCGCCGGAGAGACTCTGTGCATCTCCGATAGAGGAGGCAAGAGCATCCAGACGAGCCCCAGGCTGCACGTACGGCGGAATTTCCGCCGTAACCATGACGGCGGCGACATTTTTGACTCGCACGTCTTGCGGGGTCACCCGAATACGATAATCCTGCAATAAGTTCGTCAAGGCTTGCACGGTAAACTGTGTGTTCTGTTTATCGCCTGAGCCAGCCAGACCAACCACCAAACCATAACCAAACAATTGATTGGTGCGAGAGCCTTCGACTTGCGCGAGGTCTTTGAGACGCACCGCTTCGGCAGCAACAGGCAACAGGCAACAGGCAACAGGCAACAGGCAACAGGAGAAAAAAAAGAAGCGACGAGTCATACAGTTATTACGTGTCAATTGTGATTTTTGCTTTTCTTAAAATGGGAATAACCAATCAAACAGCCACGTGCCCCACCCGGACCGCTGTTTATCGGCAACGACGCCCACTCCGCCAAAAGCAATCCGAGCGTCGGCAATTTGGCTTGACGAAACACTATTGTCCCGACCGATATCCTCCGGCCTGACCATACCGGTCAACGTCATAAATTGTTCTTCGTTATTGACAACAACAGAACGTGTCCCTTGAATAGCAAGATTCCCGTTCGGCAACACTTCTTTCACCACTGTCGTGATGTTTGCGGTTAACGTTCCTTCTCGATTCGTAGAACCCGTGCCCTTATGGCTACTATCCGAGCTTACATCGAGAAAGTTCGTTAAATCCGCTTTGCTCAAGGCCCCCTGCAGGCCCAGGAGCGCAGTGATAGAGGCCTTGTTCGCCGTCGTCCGAGCCAGGTTCGTGTCAGCGGTATTACTCGCTTTTGCCGATTCCGAAACACTGACAGTGAGAACGTCTCCTACACGATACGCTTTGCGGTCTCCATAAAACGAGAGGCGGTCATCCGCCGGCCACAACGAGCCGGAGGAAGCAGGCCCCAAAGGAGCCTGGGGGATCGCCGCCCCGCTGACGCGGGCAATTTCTTGATCGAGTTCTTCCTGACTCGGTCTGGGATTGAGGTGTGCTTTGATTTGTTCAGCGCAGCCCGTGAGTAGAATCAGAGAACTCGTCATCATTGTCCAAGAAAGGAAACAAGAGGACGGACGCCAAGCAAAAAAAGGAAACGCCTTGTGCATTAATTCACCCTCACCGTTCGTTCATCAATAATCTGCCCTTCGACCACTTTGCCCGAGTCGGGGTTCTCTACGTGGATGCGGTCACCCACGCGACCGGGCTCCACGGCTCGACCCGGGGTTTCCACGTGAATCCCCGCGGATTCATACACCAGAGCGACACTGGAGCCGCGACGAATCACTCGCGGAAGATCCACCATTGAGGCGGCGAGCACTTGATTCACTTCGATTGGATAAGCGGCGAGTTTTCCTTCAATGTCCTTGACAGAGGTGAACGGTTGTAAGGGGGCTTCTCCTAAGTCGCGTCGCTCCAGCCGCACTTTCTCGGGCGAGATCGCTTCGTAATGGGCGAGCGGCTGAGAAGTTACCACCACTTCCGTGAACACTTTCACTTCGGCGTCTATCCAGAGCCGCGTCTCTTCCCGGCCATTGACTTGCACCCCGAGGAGAAATCGATGGCGCCCCGGAGTCAGGCCATGACTCTGCTTGAGAAACGTCAGCTCCATCTCCCCTTCCGGCGTCGGCAGGGGAGCAAAGGAATACAGCGTCACATCGACTTGCTCTGGTCGCCATGCACTGTGTTCCAGTATGTATTGACGCAACGCCTGCACCACACGCTCTTGCGTCACCATCTGCTGATTGCCCTCTGCCCCGACGGGAAGAGCAACACGCTCCCACAGCAATCCGAGCACGATCACGAAACAGACAATTCGCCACTTCACAGCATCACCTGGTTCTTTCGTCTACAACCGCACTAAGTTGTTTGCGGTTTGCATCATTTCGTCAGCCGTGCGGATGGCGCGTGAACTGATTTCATAGGCGCGCTGCCCCGCAATTAAGTTCACCATTTCTTCCACCACGCTGACGTTCGAGCCTTCAAGGAAAAATTGCAGCAACGTGCCATACCCATCTTGTCCCGGCGTCCCTTGCGTTGGCTCACCCGAGGAGGTGCTAGGCTTAAAGAGATTACGTCCCGCACTTTCCAACCCGGCGGGGTTCACGAAGCGCGCCAGTTCAATGGACCCCAACTGTTGCGGTTGAGCAACGCCGGGTAATTGCACCGACACCGTCCCATCCACACCAATAGTGATAGAAAGCGCGCTGGGGGGGATGGTAATGGCAGGCTCTAGAAAAAATCCATCGTCGGTCACTAACCGCCCCTGGCTGTCTCGCTTTAAGGACCCAGCCCGCGTATAGGCGGTCTCTCCATTCGGCTGCGCTATTTGAAAGAAGCCGTCGCCTTCAATCGCTACGTCGAGCGCGTTCCCGGTGGGCTGGAGGTCGCCTTCCATGAAGAGCCGTTGCGTAGCGACCGCGCGAGAACCGTGACCGATCTGAAACCCGGACGGCACTTCCGTCCCCTGCGCTGAAGCGCTGCCAGGCGATTGGAGCGACTGATAGATGAGGTCCTGGAAATCCACACGACTCCGCTTGAACCCGCTCGTTTGCACGTTGGCGAGGTTGTTTGCAATCACGTCCATCGTCAGTTGCTGGGCGTGCATGCCGGTGGCGGCTGTCCATAGTGCGCGCATAACTCAGTTCAACGCTCCGTGTTCAAATGCTGCATCCCACACTCATCTATTTCTGCTCAACCTGGGTTATGACTTGCCTGCTTCATTGACCACTTTCTCGGTTACTCCATCCATCGTCTTCATCGCACGCTCGTACGCTTCAAATTGACGCTCGACGTCGATGAGGGCGACCATAGACTCGACGGGGCTGACATTGGCGTCCTCAATCGTGTTGCGCAGCACTTGGGTCGTCTTTGTCGCAGGTTCCACTTGGTCATCTGTCGCACGAAAGTAGTTCGCTCCCTCACGGATGAGATGATGGGCGTCCCGCGGTCGCCTGAGCCTGAGTTTGTCAACTTCAGCTCCATCCACCAACACCGTGCCGTCGGGCTCCACCAGAATCGATGATCCATTCACCCGAATCGGCCCATTTTCTCCTAACAGCGGCTCACCGGAAGGCGTCACCACGGTGTGCGAGGACGATAAACTAAAAGCGCCTTGCCGCGTATAACGCATACCGTTGGCGGTCTGGATAGTGAAAAGACCATCGCCCACCAGCGCGAGGTCGAGAGGATTCCCCGTGTTATGCAGCGTGCCGTCTGAAAAATTGGTGCGTTGCTCAGAGAAGGTCACCTGCCCGCCGACGCGCAGGTTGCGCGGCTGCGCCCCTTCTAACACCTCGCTAAACGCCAACCGTACGCCTTTGTAACCGGCAGTGTTGACGTTCGAGAGGTCCTGCGTCACGATTTCTAGCCGACGCGTCTGCACGAGCGCGCCGGACAAGGCTTTGTACATTGCAGCGTTCATGACAGTTATCCGTTGTGAGCAAGAGGCGTACCGTTGCGCTGGGCCCCATTTAGGTGGGTCACAAAGCTTTTGAGCCCAGCGACCAGACTGCGCCCATGCTGCGCCTCGGCAGATTTTTCCTGCGTCCCGGCAGATTTTTCTTCCTGCAGCGATTGTCGGAGTTCTTGTAACACGCGCACTTGCGCCACCGGAATCTTGAGCACACGAGCCACCTGTTGCACGTCTTCTCCCTCAGCCAGAAGCGAGGCCGCCGTCGAGTAAGAATCGCTAGTGCGTCCAGCGGCTTTTCCTTCCGTCAGCGCGGTTTGATGCAGGAGACGCCGCAGATTTTGCTCGGCCACGTCGGCCTGGGTCAACAACGCCTCAAGCCGTTTCTGGGTCACTTCCAATGAATGAAAAAAGCTGCTGTTCAGCATACCGGCGCGATTCACCGCTTCTTCCAGGTACGCCATGCGTGTTTCCCATCCATCACTCTTTGTAATGCTTTCTTTTTTTTCGGGCCGCGCGCCGCGCTTGCGAGCGTTCCACAAGAACACTACGCTCGCCCCCGCGAGAAAAGAGAGCAGCAGGCTGGCGCCCATCATGATCTGCCAGAATTCATGCACGATTTCACCCCCAATGCGGTTTGGTTCTTGGGCAGGCATCGAAACAGAAAGTGATTCTTTGGTTGATAATTGTTCAACAGGAGCAACTTGACTCGCAACAGGCGACGGCGAGTCCGGCGTCCCTAGAATATCTGTGGCTTTCGGTTCACTCGCTGGCGGCGCCGCCAACGTTTGTTCAGCAGGAGCCTGCTCGTTCTGAGCATGCTCGGGAACAGGAGTGGTTGTACGAGCGGTAGGAACACCCACATACGCAAAGGGAAACAGCAGCTCGAAGTGTGTCGCGAGCCGCCAGCCCACAAAAGAAAGAACTTCTTCGCCGCCGGGGCGCTCTTGCGCAGGAGACGGTTCATCGTCCTGCGTGAGAGGGGAAGACTGAACCGCCGTCTGTCGGTCCATGTCGGGGCGTACCCCCTGTGCCCCGGCGACCACGATCGTTAAGCGTCGAGGCTCGGTTGCAACAGTCACTCGGCACTCATGAGAGCCGCGCAGGTCGAGCACAACCCGCACGACACCCTGGTGAAACTGAGAAAGGCGCACCTTTTGTATGGGGCCAGTGGGAAGATCAAACACTGAGTGCGCCTGAGCGGTGAAGGCGGCAGGCGAGAGATCAATGTAACAGCGGTCCGCTTTTTGCGCGCCGCCGCGGAGATAGTCCCGCTGGACTTCTACCGGTGCGGACAGCGCCAAGTCGACTTCGCCCGGCTGCACCTCCAGTACGGTCACGGTCGCTATACCCCGAGGCCCGGCAGGCGCGGGAGATTTGTGGGCTCGCGCCACGGCTTGCCCTTGCAGGACCCCAATGAGGCCGGCCGTAACTATACTCACCCGCCCTAGCCAGCGTACGAGGCATCGCAAGCTCCAGGCTCCCTCCATCATCGTCATGAACTGCAACCTCATGCGTATCGCGCCTTTGCAGTGGACTTCGCGGGAGGGGCAGCGTGTCCGTTTGCCTCTGCACGTTTGCGCGGCTTCGCTGGAGCCGGCTTTTCAAGCTCTTCTTCTCCCAGCACTTGGCGCAAGTGCGTCACAGCCTGCGCATGAATCTGGCAAATGCGGCCTTCGGTCAATCCGAGAATTTCCCCAATTTCCCGCAGCGTCAGCTCTTCGTGATAATACAATGTCACCACCAAACGCTCGCGCTCCGAGAGCACCTCAATGGCGCCGGCCAGTTTTTCCACTAGATCTTTCCCTTCCACACAGACAAAGGGATCTTGGTACGGATTACTGGCGTACTTTTCTTGCGCTCGTCGCCATTCTTCTTCGGAGGCCACATTCAAATCTTCTAAACTGAGGAGGGTCGAATCGCTCACTTTCTGATCAACCCGATAAAATTCTTCGAGCGACACTCCCAGCTCGCTAGCCATTTCCTCCGGCGACGCTTCGCGACCAAACTTGCCGGTCAGACGCGTCCGCGCCGCCGTGACGCGCCGGCCCCAGGAACGGACGGAACGACTTACCCAATCGAGCGAGCGTAGATACTCCATGATCTCGCCCTGGATGCGGTAGCGGGCGTAGGTCTGAAAAGCAACGCCGCGCCCCGGATCATACCGTTGCAATGCTTCTAAGAGGCCCACGATGCCCGAATGAATGAGGGACCCTACATCAATGCCTGGGGGAAGACGTCGATGAATGCGTTCGGCTACGAGCCGCACTAACGGCAAATAGGTATCGACGATTTCCTCTTGCGTGCCCAGACTTTCGGTAGAGTTGCGTCCCAGCGCTTCGGAATGAAGCTCTCCTACGGTTCCTTCTTCTCTCACCTCTGTTCCTCCAGGCTCGCGGCGAGTACGCCGCGAAAAAAGAATTGCAGTCCCCCCTTCACACGAATGGCGGCCGCCGTCGCTTCCACTAAGCGTTGGGCAAGAGCGACAAAGGCTCGTGCGGAGGGGCTCCTCGGAGCGGTTTCCATGACTGTTCGTCGTTGAATCACTGCTTGTGTTAACTCACTGTCGCGGGGAATCCAGCCAAGCAGTTCAAAAGATGCGGGCACGCTTGGAGGGACTATGTGGACAAAGGCTTCAAAGAGTCGGCGCGCTTCCGCTTCATCTTGCACTACATTCGCCACCACCCAGAAACGTTTTTCTCCGTGCACCGCAACAAGCACGTTCACCAGGGCATAGGCGTCGCTTAACGACGCTGGCTCAGGAGTGAGGACACACACGATCTCGTGCGCGGCTGAGGCAAAATAGGTCGCGGTGTCGGAGAGACCGCTGGCGGTATCCACTAGCATCGCGTGCGCGTTGTGCGGCAAGGCGTCTAACTCGGCCAGAAACAGCATTTTTTGTTCGGGGCTCAGCTTCGTCACTTTCTGTGCGCCACTCGCCGCCGGCAGCAGCGTAATGCCAAGGGGAGAAGTGACAAAAACCTCCGCCAGCGCCCGTTGCCCGGCGAAGAAGTCCGCCAGTGTATATTGTGGACTGACGCCGAGCAGTGGGCCAAGTTGCGCCAGACCAAGATCGCCGTCTACGGCGGTGACTCGTTTTCCAGCGAGCGTGAGCGCCGCCGCAAGATTCGCGACAACGCTGGTTTTGCCGACTCCCCCTTTCCCACTTGTCACGGCGAATACCCGCGTAGGGGGCAAGCATGCATGTGTGTTGTTTACCAACCGTGTCTTCCTCACAATACGTTCAATTAGCGACAGCCTCCTTTTTTTACGGCAGCAACAAGTCAACCACGGACTCCGGCTTCGCTGCTTCGATCCCCTGGGTGACGGCAGCCCCCTTCGTCAAGTACGAGAGCGGCGCGCCGCATGTGACCACAGTATTCAGCAGCGCCCCGAAGCAGCCCGTTTCGTCAATCATCGAAAACAGCAACGAGTCGTACCCTATTCGCTCAAACCGCTGCGCCCACGAGGAGGCGTCGCGCCAATTTGTCGCTGCACTCAGCACCAGAGTCCGTCGCATTTCAGGTAGCTTTTGTTCTTGCAAGACGCCTGCCAAATCGGACAGCCCCGCCGTATCACGCGGACTGACGCCTGGCGTGTCAATCAACACCAAGTCACACGAGGAAAGACGCTCAAGTGCGCGACCGAGTCCGACCGCCCCTTCCACTGCTTCATACGGCGTCCCCAGAATTTCGGCATAGACCGTCAATTCTTCGGCGCCAGTAACTCGTCGGTTATCGAGACTCACCCAGCCAATCTTCCGGTCTTTTTTCCGCAGCAGATGCACGGTCAATTTTACGAGCGCGCTTGTTTTTCCTATGCCCGGAGGGCCGATCAACGCGAGACACGTGCGGCGGCCAGGCGTCATCGCCTCTACATCTCCGCCTGTGAGGATTAGCCGCGCCAAAGCCTGCTGTAAGAGCACGCGTTCGTCACCAATTGTTCCATCAGTTTCCTGAATGAGGCGCACCAAGAGTTCCGGAGGAACATCTTGGGCAATCAGCTCATTCAAGGCGCGGCTGTGTTTCATGCCGGGAATGAGCCAACAGAGCATCGTCTTCACATCGTTGAGTTGGGCGCTCAACGCTCGCCAACCGCGGGCTTCAAGCCCTTCGCGAACGATGCCTCCAGTTGGCCGCGGTCGGGCATTGCCTTCATTGGTTTGAGCGTGTCTTGCCAGTTTTTCATCGCCAGGCGTCAAACCCTTGACACGAGCGTCGTCTTCCCGCGAGCGCATCGCCGTGACCTTGACGCGCTCCTCACCCTCCGCGCCTCCTTCGCCAGGCACGCTGAAAGTCTCCAAAATCAAGGCGTCCGCACCTAGGGATTCACGCACCACCTGGAGCGCCTCGTTCATATTACGACCCCAAAACTCTCTCGTTTCCATCGTGTAACCCAATCACTCCCAAAGACTGAATTTTCACACCCTCGGCTATTTCGCTGAACGACAACACCGCAAGCTGCGGGATGTAGCGCCCCAGCAGTTGACGCGCATGCCGACGCACGTTTGGACTCGTTAACAACACCGGCAGAAGTCCGCGCGTCGTAAACGCCTCTACGCCCTGCTGCACGTTATGCACCAATCGCTGAGCAATTTGCGGATCAATCGCCAGCCCTTCTTGCACGCTGTCGCGTAAAGTCTTTTCCGCCGATGGCGCGAGCGATATGAGAAACAACGCTCCTTCCTGCGTCCGGTACCCATTCGTGATCGTGCGACAGAGCGCCTGCCGGACGTATTCCGTCAAGGCGTCTGGCTCCTTCGTGTGCGGAGCGTTATCCGCTAACGCTTCTACAATAGTTAGAAGATCTCGAATCGGTACATCTTCCCGCAACAAATTCTGCAATACTTTCTGCACCCCACCGACGGTGAGATGATGGGGGATCAGCTCCTCAATCACCTTCGGATGCTCCTGCGCGAGGCCATCAAGCAAGCGCTGTACGTCTTGGCGGGTCAGTAATTCGGGGGCGTATCGTTTAACAATCTCGGAAAGATGCGTGATCAGCACGGTTTCGGGATCAACGACCGTGTAACCCATCATTTCGGCGCGGTCACGATCGGCGGAAGAAATCCACACCGCCGGTAATCCAAAGGCGGGCTCCTGAGTGGGCTCTCCCTGCAATTGCGTATCGTCTCCGGCCCCCATCGCATTCATCGCGAGCAGGCGACCAGGGCGCAGCTCGCCTTTGCCGGCCTCAATGCCCTTCACCATGACGGTGTAACTTTTACTATCCAATCGCAGGTTGTCCCGAATATGAATCTGCGGAATCGGATAGCCGCGTTCGTTCAGAAACTGGCGACGAAGGGCCTTGATGCGATCCATGAGACCGCTCTTCTCGCTATCGATGAGCGGAATCAATTCATACCCGACCTCAAGTTCCAATAAATCCAGCGGCGCCGGTTTTCCACTCTCTTCGCGACTTTCCGACTTCGCCGCTTCGTCGCTCACCGTCTCCACATTCATCCCGGACTCTTCGGTTCCTCCCCAGCCTCTATTGGAAGCAACCCATCCGAGTCCGCCGGCGGCAAAGAGGAAAGGCAGCGCCGGAAAGCCGGGAATGAGAGCGAACAACGTTAGAATCCCGGCCACAACAGCCAACGCTTGGGGCCGCCAGAGCAACTGATTGTTTAACTCCTCACCAATATCAACACCGGAGGCGGTGCGTGTTACGACGAGACCGGCGGCAGTGGAAATAATGAGCGCCGGGATTTGACTGACCAGCCCATCCCCAACGCTCAACAAGCTGAAGGTGCGGGCGGCCGTGGCGACATCGAGTCCCTTTTGTAAAATGCCGACGAAAAAGCCGCCCAGCAGATTGACGCCTAAAATGATCAGCGCGGCGATAGCGTCGCCGCGCACGAATTTCGAGGCGCCGTCCATCGCTCCGTAAAAATCGCCTTCCTTTTGTACGTTGCGGCGGCGACGGCGCGCCTCGGCCTCGTTAATCATGCCCGCGTTCAAATCCGCGTCGATCGCCATCTGTTTGCCGGGCATAGCGTCGAGAGTGAAGCGCGCCGCTACTTCCGCGATCCGTGTAGAGCCTTTGGTGATGACCACAAAGTTAATAATGATCAAGATGACGAAGACAATGATGCCGACCGCGTAATTCCCGCCGACGACAAATTGCCCGAACGCCTCGATCACGCGCCCCGCTGCGGACGGTCCTTCCTCACCGTGCAGGAGGATGAGGCGAGTGGAGGAGACATTCAGCGCCAGACGGGCCAGAGTGGTAAACAGCAGTAACGAGGGAAAAGCGGAAAAGTCGAGAGGCTCGTTAACATATAGGGCCACCACCAGAATGGTGAGCGCCAGGGAAATACTGATCACCAACATCAAGTCGAGCAGAAACGCCGGCACGGGCAGCACCATCATCGCCAGCACCCCCACGAGCGCTAGGGAGGACCCGAGGTCCGCGCCAGTCAGTCGACTTTTTTTTCGTTCAGTCGCCATACACGTTCCGCAACTTTAGGAGGAGGCCCCGTTTCTTCATCGAGACGCTGTGTTCGCTCCCATGCCGCGCTCACGACGCAGACCGAGGATGTAGGCCAAGACTTCCGCCACCGCGCGATACAACGATTCAGGGACTTCTTGGCCCACTTCCGCCTGGGCATACAACGCGCGCGCCAGCGGTTTATTTTCGAGAATGGGAATACTGTGGGAGCGCGCAATCTCCCGAATGCGTTGGGCCACGAACCCCGCTCCTTTTGCTACGACCCGCGGCGCCGTCATTTCATCTGGACGATAGCGCAACGCGAGGGCCAAGTGCGTCGGATTGGTAATCACCACATCCGCTTTCGGCACCTCGGCCATCATGCGTTGACGAGCCATCTTTTGTCTGAGGCTCCGAATACGATTCTTGATGTGCGGGTCACCTTCTTGTTCGCGGAACTCTTGCTTCACTTCTTGACGGCTCATGCGGAGCTGTGTTTGCAAGCGCCAACGCTGGAACGTGTAGTCGAAGAAGGCTAACGCCGCCATCACACCCGCCCCGGTTTTCAGAAACCAGAGCCCTTCTCGGTTGCTGAGGAACAAGAGATCTCCGGGGGTGAGCGACGAGAGCGACAAGAGCATCGGGAGGTTGCTGTACAAGAAAAAAATCCCCAGAACACCAAGACACACAATGCCGAGCAAGGATTTCCCAATCTCTCCCAGAGCGTTAAAACCAAGTAGGCGGCGAAACCCGGCCAGAGGATTGAGGCGGGAGAAGTCCGGCTGCAGCAACTGCGCGCTCCACAGGAATTGCGTTTGTAATAATCCGCTACCAACGCCCGACATCACCACAACCCCGAACAGCAACACGAGCGTTGGAAGGACAAGCCGACTCGTCTCCATGGCGAGCACTGTGATCTCCTGAGAGGAGAGTTCTCGCGGCTCTCCAGCCAGCGAAAAAAATCCCTGAAATAATCGGGGCACGGCCTCCCGCAAGTTGGCCCCTACGGTCGGCAACAATAGGACGGCGCCAAGCAACGCCACGGCTGGAATCACCGCACGTGAACGGGCAACCTGCCCCTTTTTTCGCGCATCTGCTTTGCGCTTTGGGGTAGCCTCTTCACTACGTTCGAAATCGTCGCGTTCGTCCGCCATGACACACGCTCAGGCTTCAGCCCGGTAAAAAGAGAGAAGTCAGTGGAGTTTGCAAAGTTGACAATGTATCGACACAAAACCAGACTAAAAAAGGCAGCGCGACCACCAATAACACCAAACCAAAAGCAAATTGCACGGGAAGAATCACGGAGAACAAATTGAGCTGCGGCACAGCTCGACTCATGACCCCGAGGACAACGTCCGCTAACAGTAACCCCGTCAACATCGGCGCACTGACCCGCAGAGCAAGCGGAAAAATCTCGCCCGCTGACGACACTAGAAAACGGATCACCTCGACGACGGCATGCGGAGCCGAGCCCGCCTGAACGGGGCCCGCTCCTGAAGCCAAGGGGAACGCTTGGTAACTGGACACCAAGGCGCGCACGAGGAGATGATGGCCATTCACTGCAAGGAAAACGAGAGACGCAAGCAAGTCCAGAAAGACTGGCAGCAGACTCGTTTGCCCGCCTTCGTGCGGGTCGATTAATTGGGTGAGCCCAATCCCCATTTTCACTTCGATCAGTTGACCGGCCAGGCGCATCGCAGCGAACAATACTTGGGCCGTCCAGCCAATGGCCAGCCCAATCACCACTTCCCGGCCTAATGCCATAAGTCCGGTGGTCAGAGAGGACCCCGCTAGGCTGGGATCAACAAGTTGTAAAGTCGCAAACGGATAAATGGCAACGCTCAGGGCAATTGCAATCACCACACGCACGATCTTGGGCGACGAAGCGCCGCCCCAAAACGGCGCGCCCATCACGACCGCGCTCGTCCGGCCCAGCACCAATAGAAAAGGCAGGATCTCGGCTTGCCGGCTCATAACCAGTTGCTCAAGTTCGTACACGCGTCTGCTCTGTCCCTATCTCACAAAATGTGGGAGACCCAGGAAAATTGCCCGCATGAAGTCGAGATACATCTGCAACATCCACGAACCCAGCAGCATCAGGGTGACGAGCGTCATGAGAATTTTGGGAACGATCACCAAGGTCTGATCGTTAATCTGCGTGGCGGCTTGAAAGACGCTGACCACTACACCGGTCACAAGACCAATGAGGAGCACTGGCGCCACGATAATCCCACCAGACTGCACCGCGTTGCGCAGGATGTCGATCACTGCTTCCGGCGTCATGCAAAACTCCGAATCAACGAGCCGACGAGTAAGCTCCAACCATCGACCAGAACAAACAAGACCAATTTGAATGGCAAAGAGACGAGAGCGGGCGGAAGAAACATCATGCCCATGGACATCAGAATCGACGCCACCACGAGATCAAGCACGAGAAAAGGAACATAGATGAGGAAAGCCATCTGGAAGGCCGTCTTTAACTCGGAGATCACATACGCGGGAATCAACGCCGTCGGCTCAACCTCGATAACATCTGTCTTTGAGGCCACCGGGGCTTTCGCCTCCTCGTGGGTCTGCCCTGGCGGGTGTTGGCGTTCTTGCTGAAGCTGAGAGAAGAGCGCGAGATCGGTTTTACGCGTTTGTCGCAGCAAAAATTCTTGCAACGGCGTCCACGCCGCCGTTATAGCCTCTGGCGCGGTGAGGTGTTGTTGCAGATACGGCGTCACAGCCACGGTCTCAATCCGCTCCCAGACCGGTGTCATCACGTACAAAGTCAGAAATAACGCCAGGGCAATGATGATCTGATTGGATGGCGCTTGCTGAGCCCCCAGCGCTTGCCGCAGAAAGGAAAGCACGATGACAATACGAGTAAACGAAGTTAAGGTCATTAAAATAGCGGGGCCGACCGAAAGCAGCGTGAGAAAAAACGCGATCTCCAGAACCGAAGCTACTCCGTTCCCCGACACGGTTTGCGTCAATAACGGCAGCAAAGCCTGATTCACAACGCGGCCCTCGTGGCTTGTCTGAAGGGAAGCGTCTCTTCTTCGCCACTGGACGACAGCGCTTCGTGCTCGGTCGGTTGCGTTTCCGCAGACGCAAGCTGTCCGGTCTTCATGAGGAGCGTCACTGTCTGTGTCGTCACCCCAAGGACGAGCGTCTCACGTCCGGCCTGGACGAGTGCTACCGAGCATTGAGGAGTAAGAGCCAAAAGTCCGAGCATTTGCAGGCGACCAGCGGCCTGTACGCGCTGCTTGAGTCGCGGCAAGAGGCGCTGCATAACGTAGGCTCCAACAAGAAGACTCAGCAAGAAGAACCCTACAATTTGTCCCGAAAAGAAACTCTCCGCCATGAGCAGGTGAGGTTCCGCAATGGCTGTGCCAAGGAGGGAAGAAATTGCCGGATTGAGCTAAGACAGCGTCTCCACAAGAGGAAGATTCTTCCTAGGGGATCAGCAAGAGGGAAAAGGCGGGGACGACACTGTCAAGAAGTAGGTAAAAACGTCAGCACCTTGACGACGCGACGCGGAGGAGTACTGGCCGTCCGTCGATGCACCCTGGCGATTTTGGACAAAAAAGAGCAATCCGTAAAGGTGACATTGTCAAATATCCGCTTACTGCTCATGACAAAATCCTAGATTCCGGGTCGCAGCCTGCGGCCTTGCCCGGAATGGTCATGCGTCGGTGACGCACACTTGACGACGAAAACGACCCGAGTGCGCCACGGCTGGCTTGTCCAGCCGTGCAGCGCCGTCGTTTTCGGGGGAATGACGAGCGAAGCAAGGCCGTCATTCCAGCGAAAGCCGGAATCCAGGGAGAGCCGAGAATCCTTCGGCCAAGAAAGTGTTATGCACCCCTACCGGCCCGGCAGTCCCCTCCTGCCTTTTTCGTACGACGCTGGCACATCCATTGCTCATTCCCCTCAACAATCAACGAAGGATTCGTATGACGCTACTGAAGAATAAACTGGTCCTCATCATTGTCGCCGTGCTCTTACTCGGCAGCGGTGGAGCGTATTACTTCCTTTTTATGGGGAAAAAGGACGCTGCCGAAGCGAAGAAAAAGGGGCATCACAAACAAGCGGAAGACGGGGAAGCCCACGCCAGTGAAGGGCATGACCATGAGGACGAGGAGGCGCACGAAGCCAAGAAGAACAGCGACGACGAGAATGAAGAAGACGAGGACGAAGAGGAAGAAGCTTCTGGAGAAGGACACGGAGGCGAACCTGGAGAAAGCAAGGGCCCGGAGATGGCTCCGTTCATTGCGAACTTGGCGGATACCGGCAGTCGTCGTTATGTCCGCCTGAATGTGAAGCTCGAACTGCGCAAGCCCGCGGAAAGCGAACCCCTCTTAGTAGAACGGATGCCGCAGGTGCGCGACTCAATCCTGTTTCTGCTGAGCAGCAAAACCTCCGAGCAGCTCCTCTCGCCCGAAGGCAAGACCACTCTGCGAACAGAGATGATCACGATGCTCAATAAAGTGCTGAAAAAGAAGAAACTCAAGAAGGCGGTTCGGCATATCTACTTCACCGAGTTTCTGATCCAGTGACACGGCGTCTAGGAATGTGGGTGGCCGCTTCGGGTTTCTACTGCTTCTCTTCTCCTCATCAGCCCAAGAAATTACCTGAGTGCGGGTTCGACTAAGGCCTTCAGTGCGGCCTGTTTCAGGTGCGCGTAACTTGAGCATCCTTAAGACCTCGTTGGGCACTTCGCCCACCATTTTCTTCATACCAGGGTGAGCCTCCTTTCGGATAGAATTTTGCGGCATTTCTATCTCGCAGGATATTGCAGAAATAAAGTTTACCTTATCACCGTAATATTATCTAGGAGATAAAATCTCCTACAAGGAGAGCCTGTCTGTTCCCTGCTAGCGGTACGCCCTTCAGTGGTGTTTGATCGAGACGACCAGCAGGAAGCCAGTAGAGGAGGATTTTTCGCTTCCTGTCCTCTTGTTTTCTGTGCGCATTTTACTATAAAGTCCGTACGCCCTTTGAGGGAAATGCTACGAAGCGTCTGGCCCGAGTGAGCCTCGCAGTCGAGAACGTAACACGATTCGATGAAAGAACTATCGCCAGACCTACACCTTGCTTTGCGAGAAGCGTTGTCAACCTACAAGCCCAAGCGTACCTCTCAACAGTTGGCCTCGCTTCTCAAACGGAGAATTGCAGCTCTCTACTCGCCCACAATTTTCACAACGACGAACCTGGCCGTAGGACAGAGACCTCCCTGTGACGGCTTTTGCGGTCTGGAGCTTTCCAAATCCTATATTGTTCTAAGAGATGATCGGCGACTTTGTCTCACCTGTGCGTACTACATTGCAGATATCTTCTCTCTACTAAGAAAACCTGAGGTCCATCTGCCGATTAAGCCAAGTGAACCCTCGTTTGAAGACACTTACCAGCAGGAATTAAAACCAGTAGGGTGGGTAGCCTCTTTATCACGGTTGCTCTTCGGCATCTCCAAAACCGCAAAGGCTAGGGCTACGGCAAGGGCACACCACAGCTATAACATCAGAATGCAAGAATACCTAGAAAAAATGCGAGAATACGAGCCAAAGAAAGCCGCCTTTTTGGCATCGCAAGCGTCGTGGCAAAAATTGTGGACAGAGTAGGAACAGTATACGCGAGATATTAACGCCCTATGGCCAGGATATCCATCGGATTGGTCCTCTAGACAAAAGTGGGTATTTGAACATTGCGGCACTAGATGTCAACAGTGTGGGGAGAGGGGGGCTTTGGTCATTCATCACAAGATACCCGTGTGGAAGAAAGAAGGAACGAATGAGCTGAGTAACTTGCTCCCACTCTGTATGTCATGCTGCGACCGCGTTCAGGGACGAAGAGCCTAACTCCTTAAGATGTTTTCTTAATGAAGGAATGAGAGACAGCATACGTCATCGTAATTTCTGTCGGTGGGCGGGAAGCTTTGAGTCTGTCAGCCGCTATGCGAACGGGCCGCTGGTGAATCCGAACAAGACATTACCTCGACTTTATCCATTTGGGGTGACTTTGAACGCAGAGCGACAGGTTTGTAAGCT
>CAYTVL010000046.1:0-48991 GCA_964441775.1 uncultured Enterobacteriaceae bacterium | reverse complement strand
GAGCTGGCTGAATTGTGAGGGTCTCGCTCCATAGGCGCGCAAATATGTCGCCCAACCAGCGGTTCCAACCGACAATAGGATATAAGGGTCAGGGCTTGCAATCACGCATTTTCCGGATTGAGCGTGTGATTTGCGTTAAGGACTACGGGACAAAACTCCTCCAGTCTGGCAAACCGTCAACGTGTCATTGCGAGGGGAGCGAAGCAATCTTTGCTTTAGGTTTTCGATTCTTGCGAGATTGCTTCGTCGTCTACGACTCCTCGCAATGACAGGCTCCTTGATTTCCGTTCGTGGGTTTTGTCTCAAAGTCCTAAGACTTGTTATGTACCCCGCGCACTCTTCTCCACCGTTTGGAGTGGGTGGTCAATAGGATCAGGCAAATCTGCGAGGGAACAATGCTCGATCGCTCCACTGGCGCTTCTTTCTTTCCTTATGGTAACCTCTTGCATGAAGGTCTTCACGAACGCAATCACTGTGACTCTCTCAGATGACCGTTTTGCCCAATTACAAGAGATGGCGGCGCACTCCCAGGTCAGCCCAGAGGAACTGTGGTGCGCGTGGGCGTGGAAGAACTCCTGGCTCAGCCTGACGACGTATTTCAACGGGTAGTCGCGGTTGTACTTAAGAAGACCGTGGAACCGCATCGACGGCTGGTGTAATGCGCTACCTTACTCTCAACGAAGTGTTGGCAGTGCACGATCAAGTGATGACACAATCGGGTTGAGCCGTCGGTGTTCTGAGTTTGTCTACTCTCGAATCGGTGCTCGCCGAACGCACCAGGGAGGCCTCATGAAGCTTGGAATCACAATCTTCGCCACAGATTATGCCATGCGTCCAGATGACTTTGCCAAAGCCTGTGAAGAACGGGGCTTTGAATCGGTGTGGTTTCCGGAGCATACGCATATCCCGGCCAGTCTGCGCACCCCGCCGCCGATCGGGACCAAAGTCCCCCGCTATCTCTGGCATCTCCATGATCTGTTTGTCACGCTGACCGCCGCCGCGGTTGTGACCAAGACCATCAAAATTGGCAGTGGGATTTGCCTGGTCGTGGAACATGATCCGATCATTCTAGCCAAAGCGGTCGCATCCGTGGATCAACTGTCCCGGGGCAGGTTGCTGTTCGGCATCGGCGCGGGCTGGAACGTGGAGGAAATGGAGCATCACGGCGCACCCTTTGCGCGGCGCTGGACCGTGTTGCGAGAGCGGGTCGAAGCCATGAAACGCATTTGGACGGAAGAGGCCGCAGAGTATCATGGCGAGTTTGTCAATTTTGATCCGATCTGGAGCTATCCCAAACCCCTGCAGCAGCCGCATCCGCCGATTCTACTCGGCACCTTGGCCGCCAAAGGGCTCCAGCGCGTCGTCCAATACTGTGATGGATGGATCCCGACCGGAGCGACCCTGCAAGACTTGCCTGCGGCAATCACAGAACTCCACGCCCGCGCTGAGCGCGCAGGGCGAAAACCGAGCGAGGTGCCAGTGTCGATCTTTGGCGTCGCTGGTGACGAACCCACGCTGCACCGGTGCCAGGAGCTCGGCATTGAGCGGGCGGTGTTGACCGTGCCGTCGCGAGAGCGAGACCAAGTCTTGCCGTTGTTAGATGCATACGCCGCGCTCGTGACCAAAGTAGCCTAACGGCGGAACAGAGATATTGGGGTCAGGTCTTGCAATCATGCATTTGTGCGTGACGGCAGCCGCATTATCCCCTTTGCGCGCACAGACAGTTCGCCGTCTTGATTGGTCGCCGTTTGTGCCACCTCAACGTAATGCGCCCCGTCCTCCTGGAAAATCCGCGTGACTTCACCATTGATATACAATGTGTCACCCACTGGATTGTGGCGGCGAATCTCCGCCGACAGCTTGTGCAAGAATCCCTCGTCCCCCATCCAATTGGTCAGGTGATGCGCCATCCACGAGGTGCGCTCCGGTCCGTAATCGTACGCCGCCGGTGTGCCCACTTGCAGAGCTAAGTCATCTTCCCAATGCACCCGCTCCGGCACATCGGGAATACCAAAACGATTCGCGATGCCCAAACCGGGATGTTTTCTCAGTTGCTTCCACGCCAGCTTATTGGCGCGAATATACAACCCGCCCCACCCTTGCGCATACGCAATAAAACCCGTGGTCGTCATCGGCCCCTTCGCCATCGTGGGGAGTTTGTCTCCCACTTTGACGTCTTCGATATACTGCGGAACAGCGCCGCGCACTTCTTCGTTTTCATAGAGCACAAAAATTTTGGCCAAGTCGTCGCGGGAATAGTACACCGGCGCTTTCTGTTTCACTTCGGTATACTTCGTGCCCCGCTCGCGGGCCGTGTCGCGTTCCGTGCGGAAACACCAACTGTCTCCTTCAGCAACGAGTTCGTTATTCTGATTGTAAAAATCGACATGATAAATCTGCTGAATGGCCAGCCCAGCGAACCGCGTCTCATGTTTGATGAGATCCTTCAGCCACGCTTTTGTGGTGAATTGATCGCCGCGCAGCATCGGTTTATGCCAAATAAGATTCGCTCCCGCCCACATGGCGTGCACCCCCGGCAGACCACCGACGTACCCGCTCAGAATACGATTCAGAGGGAAAAGAAAAGACGGAGGCGCGACCAAGCGACCGTACGACGTCTTGGCGGCGTAGGCAGGATCGCACCAGAGCGGATTGTCGTCACCAATACCATGAGCATAATGGCGGATATTGTCCCGCGTGGCTTCGTAGCACCACGGTTCTAGCGAGTCTTCAATCGGCACGCCGATAAGTGCGCGCAGAGCATCCAATCCGTCTTCGGTGATTAACGAAAAACGCTGCTGAGTTTCTGCCATACCCACTCCTGTCTGGCGTCGTCTCCTGCTCACAGGGGAACGCGTAATGGATATATCGGCTCTCCCTGCCTCCTGGCAACCACGGGCTCACCGGCTTCGTTAGCTATGCGCAAACGAATACGGAAAAGTTAAGGAAGGCCGTCTGTGAGAAAAAAGGAGGGTGGCGGCGCGGGTTGAGATTAATCGGGCAGTCCCAACGTTTTCCGACCTTCGGGACTGATCCGCTCCGGGGTCCATGCCGGCTCCCACACCACTTCAACCGTGGCCTCACTCACCCCGGGTAGGGAGAGAATTTTCTCCTGAGCGTCACGAGAGATGTATCCACCCATGCCACAACCCTGCGTCGTCAACGTCATGGTCACATTGACTTTATCTTCGTCGATCCGCACCCCGTAAATGAGGCCAAGGTCAACAATATTGAGCGGAATTTCTGGATCGTGACAGGTGCGCAGTACGGTATAGATCAGCTCTTCATTGAGGAACTGTGCGTGAGCAAAAGGCGGCTTTTGCTGAGGGCTTTCACTAGGTGTGACGACAGTTGTTTCCGCGCGCACGGGAGCGGCTGGCGGCTGGCTCGCCGGGGCAAGGGGGCGAGGCTTTTTCCACAGAGCTCTGAGACGCTGAAAGAACGAGGACATACGATTCTTCAGAAAGCGGTAGGGTTCAACAGCCAGGCTCTTCCAGGTCTTCACCACGAGAGCGAGCAGCGGTCATAAGCGGAGCCTTGGCCTCACCGTAGAGATCGAAAAAGGCGTCGATACTCGCCAGCAATTGCGCGCGAATCTGTTCTCGCGTTCCTTCGATCAGGTGGAGCGTGACCTGACTTTCGATTCCGTCTCGTTGAAGTGTGCGGCCATTCCGCACCTGCTCAACCGTTCCCGCCGGATACAACCGGAGCCCATAGACGAGAGAGAGCTGTTTCTCCTTACGTTTTCCACCAGGAATTGCTCTAAGCCTTGCCATGAATGCGCTCCTTGCTTACCGGGTTGAATATAGACTCTTAGAGTCCGCATTGTCAATCGGCCCAATCTTTCGGCCGAGCCCTGAGCCTATTCTCCTGCATGAGAAGCGGCGATTTATAGACCAATCTTCCGGGCGTACTTCTCCATGAAGCCAAGATATGGCTCTTCGACAAACGCGGAGTCCTGTAGCAGCGTTTTCCTAGCAATCAACGCTCCCTTACGATATACAGGTTCCTAGCCAAAGGAGGCATCCACTATGGAGAACGGCTCACAGCCGACAATGTTGACAGGTATCAAGATCTTGGATTTCACCCAGTACTTAGCCGGACCAACCGCGACTCGGCTCATGGCCGAACTGGGCGCCGAGGTCATCAAGGTCGAACAAGCAAAAGGTGGCGATCCCTCGCGCACCCTTCCCTTTCTCAAAGATGGCCGCAGCATTTATTTCATCCAGCAAAATCGCGGCAAGAAAAGTTTTTGTATTGACTTTAACAAACCGGAAGGCGTGGAGCTGGTGCGTGCATTGATTCCGCACGTCGATGTGGTCATTGAAAACTATGGTCCTGGAGTGATGGAGAAACGCGGACTCGACTACGATTCACTTAAACAGATCAATCCCAGCCTCATCATGTGTTCGGTGTCTGCCTTTGGCCGCAAGAGCCCGCTCGCCCATCTCACTGGTTATGACTACATCGCGCAAGCCTTCTCAGGCATTATGCACATGACTGGCGACCCGGATGGTCCGCCGCGTTTTGTAGGAGTCGCGATCGCCGATGGCATCGCCGGCGTCAACGCGTTTGCCTCGCTGGGCTACGCGCTCTTTCATCGCAACCGCACCGGGCAAGGGCAGTACATTGATATCGCGATGGTCGATGCGCTCTATCATATGCAGTCCGTGGAAGTGCAAATGTTCGCCGCCAATAAAGGCGCCTATAAGCCGAGGCGCTATGGCATCCATCACTACATGGGCTGTCCCCAAGGCGTCTTCAAAGGACCAAAGGGCTGGATTGTGATTCTTGCGCTCGACCGGCAATGGCCGAATGTCGCCCGCGCTTTAGGGAGACCAGAATTGATCGATGATCCACGTTTTTCGTCAGCGGGTCGGCGGGGCAAAAATCAAAAAGAATTAATCCCCATGATCGAAGCCTGGATGCAAACCTTTCCAGATGACGACGCCGTGCTCAAAGCCTTGGCGGATCAGCGTGTCCCGGCGGGGCCCGTGCTGTCTATCGAAGAAACCGTGTCGCATCCGTACTTCACCGCCCGCCGCATGGTGCGGCGAGTGCCGGATCGCTTGCTCGGCGAGGTCACAATTCCAGGGTTTCCTTTCAAGTTTTCCGCTTTTCCTGACGAGCTGCCGTTGCAGGCTCCGCTCCTCGGTGAGCACAATGAAGAAATCCTCACCCGCTATCTGGGGCGCTCGCACGACTCGGTCGCGGCGTTGTCTCAACAAGGCGTGCTGTTTCGGGCCGATAAATAATTCCCTGGCGCTTTTCTGCTCCTCGGGGCGGGCTCGGAGGCAGAAGCGTTTCTGCCTCTCGTGCGCACGTCAGGGTCTTTTGCGGGGCAGCCACACGGCAAAAGTCGACCCACGCCCCAGTTCGCTTTGTACAGAAATCGTCCCCCCAAGGAGCTTGAGCAATTGTTGAACAATGTAGAGTCCCAGACCGACCCCGCTTCGGCGTCGGGTCGCAGAAGCGCCGCCTTGGCGAAACGGTTCAAAAATTAACGACAGCTCCTCAGCGGCAATACCTGGTCCCGTGTCAGTCACCGTAAAGACTACCCCCTGCTCGTGCGGCGCCGCGCTGATCGTGACGCCTCCGTACTCGGTGAACTTGAGAGCGTTTGCCACCAAGTTTCTCAGCACGATTTTTAACTTTCCTGCATCAGTCTGCAGCAGCGGCAGATCAGGAGAGGCGTTCCACTGCACTTGCAGATCAGGCCGGTGCGGCAGTTGCTGCGCCCCAGTCGCTGCCTCGTGCAGCAAGGTAGGAACATGGACCTCACAGATCTCGAGCGGGACATGCTGACCCTGCAGACGGCTCAAATCGAGGGTCATATCAACGAGCTTCAAAAGCTCTAAAGCACTGGCCTGCACGCGATCGAGCACTCTTGTTTGGTCAACGGTTAATTCTCCGAAGGTTTTTTCACAGAGAAGCTGACTGTATCCTAAAATAATGTTCAGCGGCGTCCGCAACTCATGCGACATGGCGCCGGCAAAATCTTCCTTGAGGCGGTTTGCCTGTCCAACCTCTTCCAGCAACCTCGCATTGGCAAGCGCCAGCGACGCAAGCTGCGCAAGACCACGAGCAAGACGTTTCTGCTGTTCGCTGAACTTCCGGCGACGACGATAACTCACAAACAGTGATCCTATCACACGCTCTCCGCGCCGAAGCGCAACAACCAAAGAAGTGACAAAGCCGGCTTTGCGCATCGCTCCGTCGGGGAACGGTCGATCGGCATGTACACACTCAAGCTCGATAAGGTCTCCTGCTTTCAGTAGACAAGCGCCCAGGTCACGACCAACCTCTCGTGGAATTTTGAGTGCGCGTATCAGCTCCCATTGTTCCGCGGTATCCCCATAGCCGGCGATGGCCCGATGCTCACGCGTTTCAGAATCCCAGAGGCTGGTGTGGCTACAATCGCACCCCAATACTTCGGTGGCCACGCGGCAGAGTCGTTCAAGGACGGCTGTGGTGTTCAACGACGCAATCATTTCTTGCATGACCCGCGCAAACGCCGCGTTCAGTTCCACTTCCTCTCTTAAGCGTTCTTCCAGGCGCTTGTGTGCGGCGCCATCGGGGAAAAGGTTGGGAATCCACATAGCGGGTCCCTGCGGGGTACGAACTCCGCACGCTCGCTCCTCTATTGGCGTTCTATCGCCATCTTTCCGCCTCAAGTCCGCTTCACAGAGAAGAGGCAGTTGCGTCTCTCCGTTCAGAAAAGCCTGGCCATTGTGGTTGAGAAAGGCACCTACGCTGGCAGTCAGCAGTTCATAGCGATGCAGAGTCTTGCCAATGTAATCGTCAAATCCGTTTTTGAGCGCCCGCACCGCCAGCTCTTCACTCCCGCGAGTGGTGAACAAAATCACCGAGCAAGCAGGCGTACGTTTTTTCACCACGTCGAGTATCGAGAAACTATCGAGCCCACCGAGAGTGATATCTATAATCGCTACATTGAAGGCGATCTGCTCAACGACGTGAGAAAGTTCCACACCATCACTGACACTGTGAACGTGTGCAGCGGGAAAAGCGCTGAGGAGTTCCTGACTAAGACGGCGGTGCTCATCGTCCTGGTCAGTGATACACAAGATGTGCACGGGAGACGACATACAGATTCTTTGCCTCACCACAAGGAACACAAGCAGCACGAAGTCGTTGAGTTATGATGTTAGAAGAATCTGGAGTCAATCGTAGGTAAGGACTTTGAGACAAAACCCACGAACGGAAATCAAGGAGCCTGTCATTGCGAGGAGTCGTAGACGACGAAGCAATCTCGCAAGAATCGAAAACCTAAAGCAAAGATTGCTTCGCTCCCCTCGCAATGACACGTTGACGGTTTGCCAGACTGGAGGAGTTTTGTCCCGTAGTCCTAAGGAGGTCATCAAGTATGATCAACAAACTTGAAGAGGAACATTCCTTTGATTCACGTAAAAGTCAATGGGTGCAAGGGACAATTTCCGTTTCTTCTTTCCATTTTCTCCTGTAAAGAGCCCTGCTCCCATCTGTCCGGAGACAGCCGGACGTCATGACGAAACCCACGCCTTCTCCTCGGCATCTTACCCAGCAAAGAAAGAGATCTGGAACCGCGATGACTCTTCCCCTTAACCGCACCGCTGAATGGCTCGAAACCGACGGCTTGGGCGGCTTTGCTTCAGGAACAACCGCTGGCGTTCGCACCCGGCGTTACCATGCACTTTTGTTGACCGCGACGACGCCACCCACGGGTCGCTTCGTGCTCGTCAATGGCTTTGATGCGTGGATCGATACTCCGCACGGCAGTTTCGCCCTTTCCTCTCAAGCCTATCTTCCTGACGTGACGCACCCAGATGGTGAACGCCGCCTCGAAAGTTTTTCCAATGATCCTTGGCCACAATGGCTATTTCGCTTAGAAGATGGGACCTGCATCGCACAGGAAATCTTCATGCGCCACGGTGCCCCCATCACTGTTCTGTCATGGCGTCTTACAGAGCCCCAAGAAGGCGCCTCACTCACTGTTCGTCCATTTCTCTCTGGACGTGACTATCACGCCCTTCATCATGAAAATCCCGCTTTCCGGTTCGATGCCGCAGCCCACAATGGCGTCATCGCCTGGCGCCCGTACCCGGACGTGCCCGGCGTCGCCGCGTTCACCAACGGCGCGTATACCCATCAACCGGATTGGTGCCGTAATTTTTCGTACGCGGAGGAGCGCACCCGGGGGCTCGATGACACGGAAGATTTGGCGACGCCCGGAGCCCTTCGTTGGAATCTCTCGCAAGACGAGGCGGTGTTGATCTTGGCGGCTGAGGGCCCTAACACTGATATCTTTTCGCTCGTTGACGTACCGGCTCGACAATATCTGCACACCGTACGCGCGGCTGAACGTCAACGTCGTCAACAGTTTCCTTCCCGTTTGCACCGAGCGGCGGATGCTTACCTCGTCGCTCGTGGAACTGGCAAAACTATTGTCGCTGGGTATCCCTGGTTTACCGATTGGGGCCGCGACACCTTCATCGCCCTACGTGGGCTCTGCCTCGCCACCGGCAGGTTCGACGACGCACGCGCCATTTTGCTGGAATGGGCTCGTGCCGTTTCCGAAGGCATGCTGCCGAACCGGTTTCCAGACAGTGGTGAAGCGCCGGAATTCAACGCGGTGGACGCCTCACTGTGGTACGTCATTGCGGTGCACGATTTCCTCCGGGCCATGAACGCAAGGAACCGGACACTTTCTCAAGGCGATCAACGCACGTTGCACGACGCCATCGACGCCATTCTCACTGGCTATAGTAAAGGGACTCGCTATCAGATCCAGCTTGATACCGACGGGCTGATCGCCGCCGGCGTCCCAGGCGTACAACTCACCTGGATGGACGTACGCATCGGCGACTGGGTCGTTACTCCACGCATCGGCAAACCAGTGGAGATTCAAGCGCTCTGGCTGAACGCCCTGCACGTCGCCAACCAGTTCTCGGACAAATGGCGAGCCTTGTTCTCCCTCGGACACAAAACCTTTACCGAACGATTCTGGTGCGAAGCGGAAGGTGCTCTCTATGATGTCATCGACTGTGACCATTACGCCGGGGTGGTAGACCCGACGTTTCGTCCCAACCAAATTTTTGCCGTCGGTGGGCTCCCTTTACAGCTCTTGCCAGCGGACCGCGCACGCCGTGTTGTCGACGCAGTCGAAAAGAGACTATGGACGCCATTGGGCCTTCGCTCCCTTGCGCCGGATGCGCCAGGGTACACAGCCCACTACAGCGGCGGCGTGCGTGAACGAGACGGGGCGTATCACCAGGGCACGGCGTGGCCGTGGCTGCTCGGCGCGTTTGTCGAAGCCTGGGTGCGCGTGCGAGACAACACCGCTGCAGCGAAAGCTGAAGCACATACGCGTTTCCTGCAACCGTTGCTGCTCCAACTCGATCAAGCCGGTATAAACCACCTCCCTGAGGTTGCCGATGGTGATCCTCCACATACACCGGGCGGGTGTCTCTTTCAGGCGTGGTCAGTCGGCGAGGCGCTGCGTTTGTTGCACACCGTGTTGAGAGACGAAGATACGTCTTCTCCGCCGAGCAAGTAACAAGTTGTGTCGTTTATCGAGGATCCAGTTCATGCACACGATGAATAAATATCTACGTCGCAGCCTAATCGGACTGGCGAGCGGGTTTATCAGCGGCCTGCTCCTGACCGCCGCTCAGAGGAATAGCTTCCTCGGCCTCGTGCTAGGTCTCGTGGTTGGCGTCACCCACGCCATCGCTTTCGCACCCTCACCGCGTGCATACATCGATACCCTCATGACCACTGCAACACTTGGCGTTCCCTTGTGGATAACGTTGAGCCTTATTGGACTTCCCCTCCTGTGGGGGCAAACCCCACAGTGGACTGTCGAAGGGATGCGTGCGGCCTTCCCGGCCTTGATCGGCTGGCTGTCATATGGCGCCAGCCTTGGTCTGCTCTCCCAACTCCTCAATGACGCGGCGTTCTTCTGGTGGGGCCCCGAAAATGAACCATCGTCGCCGACGCGCGAAGTGAAAACCCGTATCGTCATTCTTGGCGGCGGCTTTGCCGGCGTCACGACGGCCCAACATCTCGAAGAACTGTTCGGCGCCGATCCATCGGTGTCCATCACGTTAATCAGTGACACCAATGCGCTGCTTTTCACGCCGATGCTCGCCGAAGTCGCCGGTAGCAGCCTGGAAGCCACCCACATCACCAGCCCACTACGCACGAGTTTGCGACGGACCAACGTGATTCGCAATAAAGCCATCGCAGTTAATCTCCCAAAAAGATGCGTCCAATTGGCGCCGGACGTTCCCCTCCACACAAGCAACACAGTCGCCGCCAGTCAGGAAGTGGGGCATGAGGTTCCCTTCGACCATCTTGTTCTCGCCCTTGGCGCCGTCTCTAATTATCTCGGACTTGATAATGTAAAAAATTCCTCATTCGATTTCAAATCACTGACCGATGCCATGCGCATTCGTAACCATATCATTGATCTGTTCGAGCGCACTGCCGACGAGCCGCCTTCTTCCGCACGACAAGCGATGCTCACATTCGTCGTGGCTGGAGGGGGATTCGCCGGCGCCGAGTTGGCCGGCTCCCTCAACGATTTTGCGCGCGGCATGTTGGCCTACTATTCCAGTATCTCTCCCGAAGAAGTGCGAGTCATTCTCATCCACTCGCGCGAGCGGATCTTGCCGGAACTCAGTGCAGAACTCGCTGCGTACGCGCTGGAACGCATGGCCGCGCGCGGCGTGATCTTTAAACTGAACGTCCGCGTGGCTGACGCACGACCGGGCGCAGTCATTCTGAATAACAAGGAAGAAATTCTTACCGAGACCTTGGTGTGGACGGCAGGAACGACGCCTAATCCGCTCGTACAAACCTTGCCAGTGGAACGGGACAAACGTGGAGCAGTTATTGTGGACTCAACGTTAGCGGCGCCCAACTGCCCCGGTCTGTGGGCGGTCGGCGACTGCGCGGCAATCACCGATGCCAAAACCGGACAACTTTGTCCACCGACTGCGCAATTCGCCCTGCGCGAGGCGCACACGTTGGCGCGGAATATTCATGCTAGCGTGTGTGGGCTGCCGCTCACGCCATTTCACTTTGACGCGCTCGGAGCCTTATGCGTGGTTGGTCATCAGACTGCGTGCGCCGAAATCAAAGGGTTTCGCTTCTCCGGCCTGTTCGCCTGGTTCCTCTGGCGCGGCATCTATCTCGCGAAGCTACCGAGCCTAGAACGGAAAGTACGAGTCGCTGTCGACTGGTTTGTCGAATTGTTCTTTCCACGCGACATTGTGCAAACATTCGACTTGCACGACGAACGCACGACAAGGATGGAGCCGTCACTTGTCTGGCAGGAATCCTCTACGTCAACGTCACATCCTGCGACCGCGCATTAAAGCCGTCGTTATTGTTTGAGCTTATGGAGCACGTCATGCACTCCTCTTTCGCCATATATTCAGCTCTTTGCGTCGCCACTGGGGCCCTGGGCGGTGCTGTTGCGGCCCGACTCGGATTGGCTCCATTGCCAATTGGCATCATGCTCGGGGCGATCTATGGGCTAGGATTCGCGGTCCTCGCCGCGCCGCGCGCAACAACTCCAGGCGCGGGCCTCCTCTGGGGGTTGGCCTATGCGCTGCTCCTCTGGTTACTGAATCCACTGGGCGCTTCCTCAGTCTTAGGAGGGACAACGCCGGACGCCATGCTCGACGCCTTACGCTCTCGCTTCCCAGCCTTGGTTGCGCATTTACTGTGCTTTGGCATGCCGCTCGGCATCGCTTTGGGCACGGTGCGCGGGTTCGAAGCTCAACGAGGAGAGATCCCGTTCAGTTTGCCACGTGCACTCTTTGCTGGCGGGTTTGCCGGCGTCATCGGCGGCTGGGCGTTCGGGAAATGGATGGCCAAAGTTGATTTTTTCCCTTTGATCACCGGTCTCGTGAATTCAGCATCTTCCACGGTCGGTATGGCGCTGCACTTCCTCTTCGCCATCATCATCGGCGCAACGTTTGGCCTCTTATTTCAACGAGATATTCGCGGCTACGGATCGAGCCTGGGCTGGGGCCTAGGCTATGGCTTGCTGTGGTGGTTCCTTGGTCCCTTGACACTCCTGTCTCTTCTTCAGGGCGTTCCGCTTGATTGGTCGTATGTACACGGCGCAAATCTTTTCGGCTCTCTCATCGGGCATATTGTGTACGGCATTCTTGTCGGGTTGTTGTACGCCGTGCTCGATCGTCTCTGGGTGGGATTTTTTATCGAATCGGACCCTCTCCGTCGCACGCCGGCAAGCGCCGGGGCGCAGACATTGCGCTCTCTCAGTTGGGGTTTTATCGCCAGCCTTGTTGGTGGGCTCCTCTTCAGCCTCGTCATGGCGTCGACCGGCGCCCTGTCGCGCATCGCGGCTATTGTTGACAGTTCCTCACCGACGCTGGGTTTCCTGATTCATTTAACCATTAGCATCCCAATCGGCGTGAGCTACGCGGTCCTCTTCCAACGAGAATCCCCCACTATCGGCGCTGGCATGATGTGGGGCATGCTCTACGGTCTCGTTTGGTGGTTCTTGGGTCCCCTCACTTTCTTTCCTATTCTCTTGAGCGGGACGTTTTCCTGGACGTGTGAAGCCGCTAACGCCGCACTGCCAGAACTCGTGGGGCATCTCTTATACGGAGCCGTCACCGCCGTGGTGTTCCTCTCTTTGGAGCGCCGGTACGACGCTTGGCTTTTGGTAGACCCCCGCATCGCCGCTCGGGAACAGTTACTCCGTCGACCGATCGGTACTCCGGCCCCAGCCTTGTGGTTATTCACATTGAGTTTGGGTCTGCTGTTACCGATTCTATTGGGCTAAGGCGTCTCTTATGCAGTTCCTCAATCAACTTCTTATCCTCGGCCAGACACAATTTGGTTCTGTTCTTACTTTCCTATGTCTCCTCGTTGCACTCGGGGCGCGGCGGCTCCTGCCAAAAGAGCGACGCTCGCGGAGCACCTCACCGCTTGTCTTCCTGGCGCTGGCCTTAGGATTAGGAATCGTCTCCACTGGTGTGCTCAAACTGGGAGCCTATACCGTATGGGGCATTCTCAGTTTCCTAGACTTGCTCAGTCTGATCGCCGGCGTCATCAGCCTCTTCGGCTTACTGCTCTTCGATCTTGCCCTAGCGCGGACACGTTTCCAAGTCCCTACCTTGATCCGTAGCCTTCTGCAAATTGTCATCATTCTGCTTATCGTCTTAACAATTTTATATCAGCGCGGACTGGACCCGCTTTCGTTGCTCACCACCTCCGCCGTATTGACGGCGGTCATTGGGCTGGCGCTGCAAAGCACTATTACCAATCTTTTTGCAGGGCTTTCTTTGCACTTCGATCGCACCCTCGGCCTGAACGATTGGGTGCAGGTAGGAGGAAAGATTGGACGCATTGCTGAAATTGGCTGGCGCTCGACCGCATTGCGAACGGAAGATGGCGACTTGCTGATTGTTCCCAACGGTAGGCTGCTCGACGCTGAAGTTGCCAATCTTTCTCGCCCGGATAACGTCCAACGAATGGAGGTGCAGTTGAACTTTCACTACCGTCATCCTCCGAATGAGGTCAAGCAGGTACTCCTCGACGCCGTGCGGGGCGCACCAGGGGTGCTCTCGGAGCCGGGGCCAGATTGCCTATTCGCCGATTTTGCCGAAAGCGCTTTGCTCTACAAGCTCCGCTATTGGATTCGTGACTACGCCACGCACTCCAGCGTCGCCAGCGAAGTCCGCACCCGTGTATGGTACGCAGCCCAGCGTGCGGGCCTGGAAATCCCCTTCCCGACCCTGACTATTGTGCTTGCCTCAACGCCAGCGGAGGTAGCGGGTGGGCGTCATGAACAGGATGTGGTAGGGTTTGCTCAACGTTTCGGTCCAGGATGAGGATATGCTACAGCAAGCGATAGATTTTCGTGAGGAAGGCGACACCCTTTTCAACCTTCTCAACATAATCGAGGAACAGGACTGGGAACGAAAAACCCAATTCAAAGGGTGGACCCTCAACGATATAGTTGCCCATCTCCACTTCGGAGACTACGCCGCTGATCTGTCGTTACAGGATGACGACGCTTTTGATAGTTTCAGACGAAGCGTCGCCGCGGCGAACAAGCAAGGGAGCAGCCATTTAGCTTTTACCCACGCGTGGCTTGATCACAGAAAGAACCGCGCCTTATTGAAGCACTGGCGCAATTTTTCTCTAGAGATGGCGGATCGTTTCGCCGCTGCCGATCCCAAGCGACGCGTCCAATGGTTCGGTCCTGACATGAGCGTTCGCTCCAGCATCACGGCGCGGCTCATGGAAACCTGGGCGCACGGACAGGCCATTTATGACCTGTTGGGTCAGACCCGACGCGACGCTGACCGCATCAAAAACATCGTCGTTATTGGACTCAATACCTTTGGTTGGACCTTCACCAACCGTGGCTTGGCTGTACCAAAACATCAGCCCACGGTTCGGCTCACCGCGCCCTCGGGAGCAGTGTGGGAGTGGAATCAGCCGGGGCAGGACAATCTCATCGAAGGCAGCGCGGTCGAGTTCTGTCAGGTCGTTACCCAAGTGCGAAACATTGTCGACACCGCGTTGAAAGTCGTGGGAGACACAGCTACGGCTTGGATGTCGATGGCCCAGTGCTTTGCCGGTCCGCCTGAAACGCCACCGGCGCCAGGAACCCGGTTCAAGCAAAGCTGAGAATGATCTTAGCGAACAATCGACAGCCACGGGTCACACCCGTGGCTTTTCATGAACAGTTAGCGAGGCCAGGTCGTTTCAATTTTTTTGGTTGCCCCAGCGGTCCCAATGAATCACTTCTTCCACTGGCTTGCGAGACACAGGGCCAAATTTCCCTTGCGGGTAGCCCATCGGGATCATCGCGGCGACTTCCATGTTCGCTGGAATCCCCAGTTTCTGTTTGAGATCCTCTTCAAAGAAACAATGAAGAGTCGTCAACGTGGCCCCGACTCCAAGAGCGCGGCACGCTAACAATATGTTTTGCACCGCCGGAAAAATCGAGGCGTGTACGACAAGCGTGCTGGCTTGCGGATTGTTCATGGCGCTCATAGGCGTATAGTCTTTATGCGCGCAGGCAAGCAGGATGGCCGGGACTTCATCCAGATTCGCGGCCAGGTCAGCGGCAGCATTGAGCATGCGCTGCTGCGTCGGCGGAACGTTCGTCATGGAAATGCTTCGCTTGGCCCGGAGCTGCTGCCAGGTGTTCCAATAATAATCGCGGATGAAACGCTTCAGCTCTGGCTCGCGGACTAACACGAACGCCCATTCCTGCGTGTTGCCTCCACTCGGGGCGCGGATGCCCGCATCGACAATCTTCTTCAAAATGTCTTCAGGAATAGGATCGGGCTTCAACCGGCGCATGGCGCGGGTCGAGTGAATGATCTCAAAAATGCCGGGTTCTGCCATGCTCCAGTCTCCTCCCAGTTTTATCACGGATCAATTCGGGCGGACGCATACCCACTGACTACTTCCACGCCGTCTTGATTGGTAGTCGTCACCGCCAGATCAACAAAACGCTGGCCGCCTTCTTCCCTGATGGCCTCCACCGTCGCTTTAGCCTTCAAGGTGTCCCCCGGCCACACTTGGCGGGTGAAGCGCACACCATATTTCGTAAGGCGCCCATCGCCAACATAGTTGGTGAGCATCTTGCCGGTCATGCCCATCGTGAGCATGCCGTGCGCGAAGACAGAGGGATAACCAGCGACCTTGGTGGTAAAGATTTCGTCAGTGTGGACAGGATTATAATCTCCGGACGCACCAGCGTACTGCACCAGCCGGGTCCGCGTCAAATTGTCTACGATCACTTCTTCGTGCGTATCTCCCACTTTGAGAGTGCGTGCTGATAAAGCCATGACTGTCCTCCTAATTCTGATCGACGGGGCGTTCCGTACGCACCCCAACGCCACGAGCAGTAATCACGAGCTCCCCATTTTGATTTCGATACTCCGTGATAGTTTCCGAAAAAAGCAGTTTGCCGGACCGACGTCCCTCTTTTTCCCAGGTCTTGCCCGGCTTCACCGTGGCCGTCAACACGTCGCCGGGTTTGAGATGCCGATGATATTCAAAGTGCTGCTCTGCATGGAGGCCGCCGCCACCACCACCTCCACCGCTACTACCGCCTTCGCTGCTGCGTTTTACTCCGGTAGGCTCTTTCCCCGAACCAAACCAGACCTGACCAGTCTTGGGGCGCAGGAAGTAATCGGGATCAAATTGTGCGCTGGCAATCGGGAAAGTGGGTGGAGCAATGATCGATCCCGGCTCCGTGCCCTTAGCGTAATCGGCATCCGCATAAATCTTGTTGTCATCGCCAACCGCGCGAGCGAACATCAAGATATGGCTCGCTTCTATGGGAAACTTTATTGCTGCCATCGTTCTCTCTCCTTCTTTGGATGATTTTTTCCTGGTGTCCTGGACATTACACTGGGGCTCCCTCTCAGGTCAAGAAAAAACAAAAGAAGCTGCACACAAAACATCTCGCTATGCCGTGAGACCACCATCAACGGACAACACTTGACCGGTGATGTAATCCGAGTCTGAGCAGGCGAAGAACACGAAGGCCGGAGTCACCGCTTCGACCTCGGCGCGTTTAGCCTGACCGAAGGTCGCCAGCGACTCAGGCAGATGCTGCCGACGGAACGCGAACAGCGCCTCGGTCATGCGCGTCTCGGCAACCGGAGAAATACAATTCACCTGGATATTGTGCGCTTTCAGTTCGCTCGCCACGTTTCTGGTGAACGCGATAACGCCGCCTTTGGCCGCCGCATAGTCCGCCACACCAAATGAGCCGCGCAAGGCTGACGGCGCCGCCACGTTGATAATTTTACCGCTGCCTTGCCTTTTCATGTGTGGAAGCACGGCTTGCGTGCACAAGAACGCGCCCGTGAGATGAACGGCAAGTGTCGTGCTCCACTGCGCTTCGCTAATATCTTCCAGCTTGGTCGGGTGGATAATTCCCGCATTGTTGACAAGAATATCGATGCGCCCCCAGCGTTCCAGCATTTGACTCACTAGTTGTTCGACTTCCTGGTGTTGGCTCACGTCGACGCGCAAAGCTAGAACGTCCCGTCCCAGCGCGGCGACCTCGCGCTCGGCCTGGGTCAATACGTCTTGATCATGGACGCCCGTGATCGCCACCTTGGCGCCTTCACGAGCAAACGCTACGGCGACGGCGCGACCGATGCCGCGGCTTCCGCCGGTCACTAATGCAACTTTATCAAGTAAACGCATTTTCCTCGTTCGTCCTTATCCCTTACGCCAACTTGAGCGCAATGTCCGCGTACCGATCCAGAAACGGCAAGATTTCTTCGCGGCCTGCTGTGGGCGCGCGCACCACGGTGCGCACCGCTCCAAGCGAGCGATAGCGCTCAAGCCGCTCCATTCCCGCCGCATGCACGCAAAAGAATGAGACCGGAATCGCATGCGGGTCACGCCCCGCCGCGCGGGCGCGCTCACGCAAGTCAGCCAGAGCCGCCGGCATATCCTGAATCGCCGTTTCGACCGGAATCCACCCATCACAAAGGTCAACCACGCGTTGGCGCCCTAAAGAGGAGCTGAGACTTCCGAGCAAAATCTGCGGGTATGGTTTGGACAGCGGTTTTGGATACGACCAGACGCGGTCAAAGTTGACAAATTCTCCGTGATAGGAAGCTTCGTCCTCGGTCCAAAGTTTCTTCATTGCTTCGATGCGTTCGGTGAAGACCTTCCAGCGTTTGCGCGGCGGCGTGCCATGATTGGCCATTTCTTCTTTATTCCATCCAGCGCCTACGCCGAAAATAAAACGGCCATTCGAGAGGCGATCGAGCGAAGCTACCTGTTTCGCTTGCACGATGGGGTCGTGCTCCACCACGAGAGAAATGCCCGTTCCCAGCTTGAGCGTCTTGGTTACCGCCGCCGCTGCAGCTAATCCGATAAAAGGATCAGACATGTGAGCGTATTCTTCGGGCAATTCACCACCGCCGGGATACTGCGACTCGCGGCTCGCGGGGATATGCGTATGCTCAGGCAACCAGAGCGACTCAAACCCGCGGGCCTCGCATTCGCGCGCCAACTCGTCAGCAGGCATGGTGTATTCGGTGTTAAAGCTGAAGACTCCTAACTGCATCACTCACCCTCCTTCGACCATCGGCCCATTCTCGTTATCGTCCTGGAGTCATCCTCGCAATCCCACTGAGGCCGTTCACCGCTCCAAGCGGCGCCAATTCAGGAGCTTCCATTTTTCTCACGCGAGTAGCTTTTTTCTTAGTTATTTGGGACGATCCGATGTTTTGCGACATTATGACTATGTCCCTTTGTCCAACTATGATAGAAATGCTGCTCATTCTCTAGGAGGAGGTAAGATCATGTCACGGACGAATCAACGCTACGGTTGGATTCCGGACTTACCGGATCATCGAGATCATCTCTATTCGGCTCCGCTTGCCACGTTGCAAGCGCTTCCCCCACATGTAGATCTGCGCTCGCACTGCCCTCCAGTCTACGACCAAGGACAACTGGGCAGTTGCACAGCGAACGCGATTGGCGGCGCGGTGCAGTTTGACGAAATGAAGCAGAAACTGCCGCAGGTGTTTACCCCCTCACGGCTTTTCATTTACTACAATGAACGGGTGATAGAAGGCACGGTCGATTCCGATAGTGGGGCCATGATTCGCGATGGCGTCAAAAGCGTGGCGACCCAAGGAAACTGTTCGGAAGCGCACTGGCCTTACGATATCACCAAGTTCCGCGAGAAGCCGCCCGCCAAATGTTACACTGAAGCATTGAAACACAAGGCGATCTCATATAAGCGGTTGCTGCACAATCTCGATCAGCTCAAAGGCTGTTTAGCCTCTGGTTATCCATTCATTTTTGGCTTCACGGTCTATGAAAGCTTTGAAAGCCAGCAAGTAGCGCAAACAGGCCAAGTACCAATGCCGGCGGCGCATGAGAAAGTGCTGGGAGGGCACGCCGTGCTCGCGGTTGGCTATGATGACGCCCAGCAACGCTTTATCGTGCGCAACTCTTGGGGCACGAATTGGGGCATGCAGGGCTATTTCACCATGCCTTATCCTTACCTGCTCAACAGTCATCTTTCCGATGATTTTTGGACCATCAATATAGTGAAATAAGAGACCGTTGCACTGTAGCGGGCGCGCCCATCACGCCCGCTATGGTCGAGCACGAATCTGGAGAGTAAATGTTTGCGTGGCGGCGTTAGCCTGCTCCCAGGGCCGCTGATACGACAACCTCAGCGTTCCTGCCCCACCCTGTACGACCTGAAATTGCCAACAGTGAATCCCTCCTTGCCCCGGCATTTGACCCCCTGACTGAAACCGGTCGTTCACTAAAGTGCAAACAGGCTCGCCTTTGGAGCTGAGCACCCAGCGAAACCCGGTGGTCGGGTTTTCCGGCAGGCATACCTCAAACGAGTGACTAATGACGATTTCGATTTCACGACCATTGGCCGTTGTGTCAATATGTAACATCGTCAGCTCCTTGCTCGATTGCGTTTTCTCATCCCCAAGTTGATAAGGTAAAGAAATTACAGAAGCGCCCAGCAATACCCAGGAGAATAGGAAGGCGCTGCATAGCGCAGCAAGAAACAATTGTCTAGGGAAGAAAGGCAATCGTTGCTCCATCGTCATGATTTGAATGTATGGCACAAGACGCGAGAAAGCCATTATGCTGACATTCTCGCGGTTTCTCTTTTCATCGGCGTTGTTTCTGCGTATAGTGCGTCTCAAGGAGGGATTTCCCATGCCAGAGTACGAGGTCCTGGTTGTGGGCGGTGGTGTTGCGGGCCTGCGGGCAGCGATAGCCGCCAAAGCCGCCGGGGCGCACGTGGCGCTCCTCAGCAAAACCCATCCATTACGGAGTCATTCATCTGCTTCACCCGGCGGGTTCAACGCCGCTTTGAGCACGAAAGATTCACAGAGAAAACACGTTCAGGATAGCACTGTCGCCGGCGGCGGGCTCTGTGAGGCGCACGCGCTGGAAACCATGTGCCGCGACGCATTAGAAGCAGCGGTGCACCTCGACTACATGGGCGTTCCCTTCAATCGCGCGGACGATGGGAGGTTAGCGGTGCGTCTGCTGAATGGTAGCAGTGTTGCGCGCACGGTGTTTGCCTCCGATTTTACTGGTCACGTCGTGTTGCACACGCTATACGAGCAACTGCTCAAAGAACAAATCCCCACCTATGATGAATGGCTCGTGACTTCGCTCGTCATTGACGAGGGGCGCTGTCAGGGCGTGCTGGCCTTGGAGTTACGCACGGGGAATCTAGCAGCGTTCACTGCGTCAGCGGTCATCCTAGCGACCGGCGGCGTGGGGAGATTGTATGGACACAGCACGGCGTCACGTTCCTGTACCGGCGATGGTATGAGTCTCTCCTATCGCGCCGGTCTCCGCCTCGTCGATATGGAGATGGTGCAATATCACCCGCTGGGCTTCCGGGCGCATCGGGCGTTTGCATCTGAAGCAACTTTGGCTGAGGGGGCTCTCCTCCGCGACCAAAGCGGGCGAGCATTGGAGCAAGCTAATGGCCCCCTACTCCGCGACCGCCTTTCTCGGATACTTGCGGAAAAAGGACAAGAGTCGGGCGACGAGGCTGGGCTCTCACTCGATCTCCGCTCTTTGGGAAAAGATGTCATCGCTGCACGCTTTCACCATCTCCAGCGCACGGCGAATGATTTGACTGGGGTGAACATCATGCAGGAGCTTTTGCCGGTGCGGCCTCTTGCGCATCGTCTGTTAGGCGGCGTGGAAACAAATGTGGACGGCGACACCAATCTGCCCGGCCTCTTCGCCGCGGGAGAATGCGCCTGGACGGGCGTGCATGGCGCCAACGCGCTTGCTGGCAATGCCCTCACTGCTAGTGTGATCTTCGGCCAGCGCGCCGGTGCGGCTGCAGCAGTCTCTGCGAAAACTCCCCCCCCCGCGCCAATCGCTGAAAGCGCGCTCCGTGACGAGCAAGCTCGCGTGGCCGCCATTTTCTCTCGTCCACTAGGAGCGTACACAGTCCCGCAGCTCAGTCATGATCTAGCCGCACTGATGGATGAACACGTCGGCTTAGTACGTAATGAAATCGGCTTGGTCGCGGCAGCGGAAAAATTAACAAAGTTGAAGAAAAACCACGACAGCGTCGGAGTACGCCATCAGGGGAAGATGTATAACTCCGAGCTGATCTCCTTCTTCGAGCTTGGGTCACTGCTGACAGTGGCTGAGGCGGTCATCGCCGCCGCGCGGAACAGACAAGAAAGCCGAGGGGTCCACTACCGCAGCGATTTTCCCGAGCCAGATGAGACCCAGTGGCGTCAACATACGTGCATTTCACAAGGACCGGATGGTCCGATCTTCGAGACACGACCGGTCAACGTTCCTCTCTCTTCTTGACGGTGTTGACCAAAAGCCTGTTTGCAGAAAGGAGGGACCCCATGCAAACGACATTTAAGGTCTACCGGTTTGATCCAGAACAGCAGCAGCCCTCACATTTCATGACCTACGCGGTCGAGCTGCCGGAGAGCGCAACGGTGGTGGAGGCGCTCACTCATATCCGCGACGAACAGGACCCCAGCCTGGCCTTTCGAGCGACGTGCGAACGCGGCTCCTGCGGAGACTGCGCCCTCCGCGTCAATAAGAAAGGTGTGTTAGGCTGCACCGCGAAGATCGTTGATGTGGTGGGCAAAGAGCGCGTGGTGACGGTTGAGCCCATCCGCAATGTTCCGGTCTTCAAAGATCTTGTGTACGACATGGACACATTCCTTTGGCGCAAGCTGAAAGCGGTCACGCCGTGGATCACCCCACCCACAACACCGTTGGAAGGTGGGGTGCTTGTTTCTGAAGCCGCGCTGGCGCCGGTGCGCGCGGCCATGAGTTGTGTCATGTGCGGCTTGTGTGACGAAGGCTGCACGGTGGTGGCGGTCGATGACCAGTTTGTCGGCCCGGCGGCGCTGACCAAAGCTTATCGCACCATCTTTGACCCGCGCGATAGTCGTCACCTTGAGCGTTTAGCGGAGATCGGCGAGCCCGAGGGCGTGTGGGACTGCGCCCATTGTTTTGAAGCGAACGGTCACTGCCCCATCGGTATTGAGCCGACTGATCGCATCTTCGATATCCGCGACGAAGCGATCCGCCAAGGTATTCGCTCGGGCAAGCATAATCCCAAGGTGCGTCGCCACTACGACAGCTTTGTTAACTCGGTCAAGAAGAGCGGCTGGTTGGATGAAGGCCGGCTCGCCGTCGAAAGTGAAGGACTGTTCAATATCCCTGGACTGTTGAAACTCTTACCCACGGCGGCGCGCGCCATAGCGCGGCATAAAGCGCCGATCCCCTACCTGCATCATCGTCGGCCAGGGGCCACAGAGATTCGCCATATCGTGGAAAAAGCAGAGGAGAAAAGATCATGAAATATGCATTTTATCCAGGATGCGTCTCGCGCGGCGGCTGTCCAGAGCTATACCCAGCTTCCGTGAAAGTCGCCGAGAAACTGGACATTGAACTTCAAGAGCTCACCGATGTCGGTTGCACGGGCGCCGGAGTCTTGAGCCGCGATGTGTCCGATCCGATTAACGCCCGCACCTTCGCCAAGGCCGAGCAGCAGGGCCTGTCTACTATCATGACCATCTGCAGCACCTGCCAAGGCGTGATGACGCAGGCGAACCATCGGCTGCAAAGCAACACTGCGTACCGTGAGGAAACGAACCGCAAGTATTTGGCGGATGAGGGATTGGAATACAAAGGCACGATCGAGGTAAAGCATCTCCTCTGGGTGTTGATGGAAGACTACGGGATAGACAAGCTAAAGCCCAAGCTGGTGCGACAGTTGACCGGGCTCAAGGTAGCGCCGTTCTACGGCTGTTATCTGCGCCGTCCTTCGGACCTCATGGCCCCCAAAGGATTCGGCGGTCGCAAAACGTATTTAGAAGAGTTAATTAGTCTACTTGGGGCGGAGGTCGTGGACTTTGGCGGCAAGTCCAAATGCTGCGGCTTTCCAATTCTGACCGCGAACGAAGACAATTCCATGCGCATGGTGAGCGATCACACCGGCGAAGCCAAAGAGAAAGGCGCCGATTGCATGGTGACGCCGTGTCCACTTTGTCACCTCAACCTCGACGGGAACCAGCCCAATGCGGAGAAAAAAGCCAAGAAGCCAATAGGGCTCCCCATTTTGCATCTCCCGCAATTCGTTGGGCTGGCGCTCGGATTCGACGAGAAAGAAATGGAGCTGCAACGGCATATTGTGCCAACCGAATCGGCAACCCGCAAAATTAAGGTCAATATGTTGTCGTAACGAACAGGGGGAGAAAGAAGCCAAGCCTATGGATACACAAATATTTTGGCAAGAAGCAAAACGTATTGCCGAGGAGTTCAATATCAGTCGCCATCCCTTCGCACAACTTGTGTACACTGGTAAAGCAACAAAACAACAGTTGCGCCAATTCGCCGTGGAGCATTACGAAATGACAGTGAGAGATTCGGGTCCGTACATTGCTCAAGGCTATATCAGTATGAGCAAAATCGACGCACAGGGAGCTTACTTGATGGCGGACAACTTTGTCGAGGAGGCGTTGGGACTTTCCACCCACACGGCCGGTCACGTCGGGCTCCTTTTCGAATTCTGGGAACGCGGTCTCGGTTTACCACGTCAAGAGTTGGAGGAATCAAGCGCGTCGCCGGCGGCACGAGCAATGAATGCTTATTTTTGGCTGCTCGTCACTCACAAGATTAAATACTCCGGCGCGCTGGGCATGCTGGAAGGCAATTTCTCCCAGGCGTGCGAAAAGATTGTAGACGGGCTACACCAACATTATGGCATGCCCCCAGAGGCGATTCGCTTCTTCTCGGGTCACATCGAGGCCGACCGCGAACATGCAGCAACCGGCCGCACCTTAGTCGAGCGGCTGCTGACCACCGAACGAGATCGTTTAGAATTTCTCAAAGAGGAGCGTTGCGCGGCGGAGTTATATTGGAAGGGCTGGGACGCGATGGTGTAAACAATCAATACAGCCAGGGCTCAATAGGAGACGGCCACCTCCACGATGGACAGGTGGCCGTGGTTGGCCCTCTTCACAGGTTAAGCTTGCCGTAGCCGACGCCGACTCCAGCCGACCAAGCCGACTAAGCCTGAGCCCAGTAACAGCATGGTGGACGGTTCCGGCACGGGATCCGAGCGAAATTCAGCACGCCACTCTGCATCTTGCAAACGTGGATTCAGATACATGGTCGCATCAAAGATGCCGTTCCCTTCTGGGAGGAAAATGACGCCTTGATCGCCAAAGGGCGCTCCAGCCGCTTCCGTATCAGAGTTGAAGGCTAAAAAGAATCCGTCACTTATAAAAGCAACACCAAAGATGTCACTGAACCTCCCGCTCTCTATAAGGGTTGTCGCGTTGCCAAATTGAGAAGGGTCGACCAGACCAGGGATATTAATAAATGGGATAGCTTCCGGATTATTCTCTTCCTCCTCCTCGGTTATTCCAACTCGTGCAACAAGCTCCCCCTGACCATTCCATACGCGGAGGGAATCGGAAAACTTTTGAGGGACAACCGACGCCGTGGCTAGCGTCACGCCTCCCATCAACAATGTCCCAGCCAAAATACTTGTGATCGTACGTTTCATTATGTGAGTCCTTTCTGCCTTGCTCCTTTGCGAAGAGGACAAGTAATTGACTGGTTCTTTACGCAAAGCTGAGGCCATTAGCCACATCTTTTTTTCTTTATTCTGTCCATTGGAGATAAAGCATTGAAATCCTTATAAAGAAATTTTTTGTCCGTTTTGCGCAACCACCCTGTTGATTGCAAAGCCAGGCTTAGCAGCCCGGCGTAGTGTGGCGTAGTGTAAAGAAATCCGACAGACCTACGAAAGGAAAGGAAGCAACCTCTTGCATCCGTAGACAAAATGGCTGCAAGATCAAGCAGTTTTCGTCATCACACGCCACCGCATGCTAGTGTAAAGTTTTCCGACAGCACGAGCGGGAAGTTAAAAACTGTCGGCAGATGCCGGAGATTGATTGAGTGCAACAATTCGGCGGGAAATCAGTGCCAGGAGCGACGGCGGGAGCCAACCCGAGCAAACAGGATCTCTTGCACGAGCGCACCCACTTCTCCCTCGTCGTTAGAAGGAGAGGGAAAAGCTCTCTTGGCGAGACAAATGGTTTGCTCGTAACTGCGCAGATATTCCACGCATTGGGCGCAGCTCAAAAGATGGGTTTCAGCTTGGCGATTGCTCTCGGGATCGAGGGCCTCCATTCGATATTCACCCAAAAGCTCGACGAGTTCGCGACAGGTGAGCGCCATATTCGGTTAGATGTCATATCTGTATTCCAGTGTCGGACCACCGGAATAATCTCGTTCGTCGGCAAAAGCGAAGGACTTGCGTAACGCCGAGTCCTTCGCTAAAAACACCAAGCCCAACAACCGCAGCGAGAAAAAAGGCTTCTTCGCTCCAGGCTAAGCGCTCTGCCGCTGACGACCTCGCGGCGCGAAGTGTCGGGGCGCAGCGCTGGACGGGCGAGCGGAACGAGAAGCAACGGTTTGCGAGAAACGGCGTAGGGTCTCGGGTCCCGGCTCAAATCCCCCGACCACATACCGAGGGATCGGCGCACCGATGAGACGTTCAATATCGTGAATAAAGTCAACTTCGTCGGATGACGCCAACGAAATGGCGTCACCAGTCGCCTCGGCGCGCGCGGTTCGACCAATCCGATGCACGTAGTCCTCCGGCACGTTGGGAACGTCGAAATTGACCACGTGAGAAATCCCCTCGACATCAATACCCCGAGCGGCAAGATCGGTCGCCACCAAGACCTCGACTCGCCCGCTGCGAAATCCATGCAAGGCTTGGGTGCGCGCTCCTTGGCTTTTGCCTCCATGTAAAGCAGCAACTCGACACCCCACTTGGGCCAAGTGTCCGGCCAGACGGTCGGCGCGAGACTTGGTGCGCGTAAACACCAGGACTTGTTTCATACCGCCATGTCGCAACAAGTGACAGAGCAGATCACGCTTTTGTTCGGCGTCCACCGGATAAATCGCCTGCCGCACCGCCGCCACCGGCGTGGCTCTCCGACCGACGTCAATCGTCACTGGCGACCGTAGGGTCTCGTAGGCCAGTCGCTCGATCTCTAGCGGCATCGTAGCGGAAAATAAAAGCGTCTGCCGCGTATTTGGCGTCGCCTTAACGATGCGTCGCACGTCCGGCAAGAAGCCCATATCGAACATACGATCCGCCTCATCGAGCACCAGCACCTTCACGGTAGAGAGAGTCACGGCTCCGCGTTCCATGTGATCGAGCAAACGTCCGGGAGTGGCGATCACCAGGTCCGCTCCGGCGCGCAACTGATCGGCCTGCGGCCCCAAACCAACTCCGCCGAAAACGACTGCGGTACGCAATCGGAGATATTTGCCGTAAATTTTCGCACTCTCGCCGATCTGCGCCGCTAATTCCCGCGTGGGCGACACGACAAGCGCACCCACTCGACCTCGTTCTCCGCGCGCTAAACGTTGCAGCAATGGTAAAAGAAAAGCAGCGGTTTTCCCCGTGCCAGTTTGGGCACAGGCTAGGACGTCGTCACCGCGCAACACCACGGGAATCGCCTGCTCTTGAATGGGCGTAGGCTGTTCATATTCAGCGTCGCCCACGGCGCGCAGCAATTCGGGCATCAGCCCCAGTTCAGTAAATGTCGTCAGAAAAATATCTCCTTCACCGTGTCACCCAGGAACACAAGTTAGTTATGCACGTGGACCATCAGTCCAACCGTGAAAGTGAGAGAAAGAACCTGGGAAACGGAGAACTCGGGTCTGGGTCACCAGAGGGCGCGCTTCTGAGCGGGAGATCTTACGGTAGGAGAAAGAGGCCAGCTCGCGGTTCGTTGTTTAATTTTTATTTATAATACTCGATTGGCCCGGAGAATGCCAGCGAAAATCACCGTGCTTCCTTCATGCTGGAAGAAATTTCATGACCAGCATAACAATGATGAGCACGTGAGGCGCTAGCGTACAGTAGACATTCTCCTTATAGTAGCTGCCTGGGAAAGGTGGCGTTGGGATGGCGGACGAAACCGGAGCGTGGCGCGCACGCCTCGGCAGCTTACATCAACCGAGACAACGACTAAACGGCGCAGGAGAGGCCGCGTCGTCCTATCGCATTCCTTTTGGCAAACATAAAGGGGAGCCACTGCATGCCCTGCCGGACGATTACCTCCAGTGGTTGGCCACCCGTGATCTCCGCGAGCCGCTTTGCTCCGCCGTCAGACGAGAACTACAAACGCGTGGACATAAGCAAGAAGTTCTCACGATGGACGCGCGACTCCAAGAAGCGCGCTTGCAAGGGTTTTTCCTCGTGCAAGAGGGACACGAATCCGAAGTGCGCGCCTATCAGCAGTGGTGCGTTGAAACCGGCGTTCCCAGCGTGTGTGTAGCAATGGGGAACGAAGCCGCCACCGTGGCCATTTCGTATGTGAGAGTGACCACGTCGCCATCCCTTCTTCTTGGCGTGCTGCAGAAGCTGAACGAACGCTGGCCGTCGTATGCTCCGCAATTGTTGCCGCCCGCCAGCATCGTGTTTGTAGGCATCCCGCGTGCTGTTATCATTGAAGTCATGCCGGAACTCGTCAGCTTGGTCCGTACCTCTGTCAGCCGCGCTCTGACTCAGGAAGAACACGCTTCGCCTTCCTTCACAATGTAATTGAGTTTAGCAACCGGCAACCTGGCACCAAAAGAAAGTAGCAAGCGGTCACATGACTCTCCCCTGCCGCCGGGTTTTCTTGAGCTTCTGTCTTCCCTAGCTGCTTTCGGAACAACATGGACAAGGGCAAGTTGTACAACTATAGTGTTCTTACCATTGTAAGAACAGAGGACTCGATTATGCACACGCTCAAATTGACGACTATCGGCAACTCTTTAGGGGTCGTGCTGCCGAAAGAGGCCCTGGCCAGACTCCGTCTCGAAAAAGGAGACACGCTGTTTCTCACCGAAGCGCCAGACGGGTTCCGGCTGACTCCCTACAATCCCACCTTTGAAAAACAAATGCAGACGGCGCGGCAAATCATGAAGAGGCGGCGCGCGGTGCTGCGCGAACTGGCCAAGTGACGGCTATCATCTGGATTGAAGAATCCGTTGTCCTAGCGCTTCATGAGGAACAACTCTCCGAACACGGAGGTGCGATCGGGCTTCGAGACTTGGGATTGTTACAGTCGGCCCTAGCACGTCCGCAACACCTCGTCGCCTATGAGCAGCCTGATATGGCGGCGCTAGCAGCAGCCTACGGCCACGGCATTGTTCGTAATCACCCCTTTATTGACGGCAACAAACGCGTGGCCTTCACCGTCACAGAACTGTTTCTGGCGTTGAACGGGCATGAACTGGTGGCCGATGATGCAACCTGTGTGGTGACCATATTGCGTCTGGCGGAAGGTCGGTTATCAGAGGCCGCGTTCGCAGACTGGATCCGGGCCAATCTGAAACGGATGCCGGGGTAAAAAGCGGACGATCGCGCTACTCTCAACTCTTTGCGCGTCGGGAAAATCAAGCCGAAAATGAACTCATCAAAATCTTCGCAACCACCGCCTCTTCAATCGACTTGAGAGGGGCTTCACATGCCGTTTCTCTGCTAGTGCTCTTGCCGACTCATAAATGAACGCGCGCCACTCCAGCCCTCGATAGGAAATAGATTGGCGAGCACACCGTTCCATCACTCTCGTGCAGTTTTGGCGTAGGGCGGTAAGCAATCTCAGAGGGTTTCTAGATTTACCGTGAAAAAATCTGGTACAGTGCCTGCCAGACCTGCAAAGAGAGGACTCATTATGAGCGGAATAAAGATCGGTATCGGGTTCGGACTGTGGCGCTTGGGTATGCCGTCGCCGGACACCATCTGTTCGTATGCCGAACGCGCGGAAGATGTGGGCATCGATTCGATTTGGCTCTCCGATCATATCGTGTCCCGCCAACCGGATCTGGACATCACCTGCATTATGTCGATGTTCGCCGCCCGCACCAAGAAGATCAAAATGGGACCGAGCGTGCTCACGCTCCCGGCGCGCGATCCCGTCCAGGTCGCCAAAACCTACGCCACCTTGGATTATCTGACTGGCAGTTGTGGTCGCGTCATCATGGCCGTAGGGCTGGGTAGTGACCCGCGCGATTGCATTGCCTGCGGCATCAACCCCGATGAACGCGCGAAACGGATGGAAGAAGGTGTCCAGGTCATGCGCAAGCTCTGGGCCGGCCCCAACGTCTCCCACGAAGGGAAATTCTACAAATTCAACGATGTCACCATCACGCCGCGACCGGCGAAGGGTTCGCTCGATGTATGGATCGGCGGGAAATCGGACTTGGCCATTAAACGCACAGCGCGGTACGGGGATGGCTGGTTCCCGTCGTTCGTCTCGCCGGAAGAATTCAAAGAGGGCATCGGAAAACTGATTGACTACGGCAAGCAATACAACCGTGAGATTAATACACGCGAAGCGGGAGTGTTGATCTTCACCCATCTCAGCGAGAATCGCGCGCGCGCGCAGGAGATCACGCAAAAATTCTTCTCCGGCTTCCCGGCACCGGTCGAAGCGATGGCGGCGCGGTGCGCAATCGGCTCCGCCCAAGAGTGCATTGATAAAGTACAGTCTTATGTGGAAGCAGGCTGTAGCAAGTTCGTCCTGTGGCCCATCGTGCCACCGGAGGAGCTGGTGTCGCAAATCGAACGCTACGGCAAAGAAGTGATTCCGCGGTTCTCATAAATCGCTCACGAGGCGCTTATTACTCGGAACTAAATCATGGACGTGTTGACGTGCATCCAATCGCGCCAGGCTGTGCGGAGCTTTTGTCCGACGCCGGTCAGCGAGGACATTATCAAGAAGATTCTCCACGCGGGCCGACAGGCGCATTCACAACGCAATCGGCAACCGTGGCGGTTTATCGTCATCCACAACCGCGACACCCTTAAACAGATCGGCGCTCTCGCCTCCACTGGCCCCTACATCGCGGACGCGCCATTTGCGATCGCCTTGGCCATCGAAGGGGCGAAGAACCCGTACATCGATGCGACACGGGCGGCGGAGTGTCTGATGCTCGCCGCGTGGAGCGAAGGCGTGGGTTCGTGTTGGGTTGGCGGCATCGACCGTCCCAAAGTGAAAGAGCTGCTCGGCATTCCCGAGGAGGCCGAACTGATCACCGTTATCCCGTTCGGCTATCCCACGGACGAAGAGGCCAACAAGAAGAAAGTCAGAAAACGACTTGCCAAAGTCGCCTTTCGAGAACGCTATGGCGAGTCGTATTAGTAAAGACGATCCTCGCGATCACTCGCTCTTGTTCAGTCAGGCCATCACGCGACACGTCATCTAGAGAAAGCATAGTGCATGGACCGTATCGAAAGTAAAATCCGCACCAATTCCCCAGAATTCCAAGCCAACGCCGTACACATGGCAGAGTTGGTCAGCAAACTCAAAGCCGAAATCGCCACCGCTCGCTTGGGCGGGCCGGAAGAATTTCGCCAACGCCATACGGCGCGGGGGAAATTACTGCCGCGAGAACGCATCGAAACGGTGCTTGATCCCAACACTCCGTTTCTTGAACTCTCACCGCTCGCTTCGTACGGGATGTATGACAATCCTCCCTCGGCAGGGATCATTACCGGCATTGGCTTAATACACGGGCGCGAAGCGATTATCGTGTCGAATGACGCCACGGTGAAAGGCGGCAGTTATTACCCGACGACTGTCAAAAAGCATCTGCGCGCGCAGGAGATTGCGCAAGAAAACTGTTTGCCTTGTGTATATTTGGTAGATTCTGGCGGGGCCAATCTCCCCTATCAAGCAGACATTTTTCCCGACCGTGAACACTTCGGACGTATTTTCTACAACGAAGCCCGCATGTCGGCGCTGGGCATCCCGCAAATCGCCGTGGTGTTGGGTTCGTGCACGGCAGGCGGCGCTTACGTACCCGCTATGGCGGACGAAAATGTCATCGTGCGCGAACGCGGCACGATCTTCCTCGCTGGTCCTCCCCTAGTGAAAGCGGCGACGGGAGAAGAAGTCACGGCGGAAGAACTCGGCGGCGGCGACGTGCATACGCGACTATCAGGCGTCTCGGATCATTTGGCGGACAACGACGAACACGCGCTCGAAATCGCACGTTCTATTTTCGAGAATCTGCCGCGCGCCCAGAAATTTCCTCTCGAACGAGATACGCCGGAAGAGCCAGCCTACGATCCCACCGAGCTGCACGGCGTCATTCCCCGCGATACCCGCGTTCCGTACGACGTGCATGAAGTGATCGCCCGTCTGGTCGACGGCAGTCGCTTTCACGAGTTCAAAGCCCGTTACGGCCCCACTCTCGTCACCGGCTTCGCGCGCATTCATGGCTACATTGTCGGCATTGTCGCCAACAACGGCGTCCTCTTCTCAGAATCCGCAGTCAAAGGCGCGCACTTCATCGAATTATGCAGTCAACGGAAGATTCCGTTACTCTTTCTCCAGAACATCACCGGCTTCATGGTCGGCAAAAAATATGAGCAAGGCGGCATCGCCAAAGACGGCGCCAAAATGGTGCACGCGGTGGCGAACGCGCAGACGCCTAAGTTTACGGTGATCATCGGCGCCTCAAATGGCGCGGGTAATTACGGAATGTGTGGCCGCGCCTATTCTCCGCGTTTATTATTCATGTGGCCCAACTCCCGTATTTCCGTCATGGGCGGAGAGCAGGCCGCTGGCGTCCTGCTGACGGTCAAGCTCCAACAACTTAAAGAGAAGGGGCAGACCATGACGCCGGAGGAACAGCAGGCGTTCTCGGCGCCGACCTTGGCCAAATATGAAGAGGAAGGGAGCCCGTACTACTCCACCGCGCGACTGTGGGACGACGGCATTCTCGACCCCCGTGAGACCAGGGATGTGTTGGGGTTGAGTATCGCCATGTCGCTCAACGCGCCCATGCCTGACCATCGCGTGGGGGTGTTTCGCATGTAACTTCCAATCAACTTCATCAACTATTTATCGTGTTGATTTTTTACACTCGCACGCAGTATAAGGACACCGTGGAGAGTGGACACATCACCCCTCTCATAGTAAGGAGCAGCGAAGTATGATGGACAACAAACGCGCGGTGCGCAGAAAAAATGGGAATGGAAAAGTGACGGTCCTCAAATCTCAGCCCGTGCATATCGAAGGCATACAAGAAAACATTCGTCAGATTCTCGAATACATTGGAGAAAACCCGGAGCGCGAAGGGCTCGTCAAAACTCCGCTGCGGGTGGCGCGGGCGTACGAATACTTGACCAAAGGGTATCAGCAAGATCCGGAGGAAATTCTCAACCAAGCGAAGTTCGTCGAAGAGGACTATCAAGAAATGGTGGTGGTGCGGGACATTGACTTCTTCTCCATGTGCGAACACCACATCCTGCCCTTCTTCGGGCGGGCGAATGTAGCCTATATCCCACGCCACCATATTGTGGGGTTGAGCAAGATTCCTCGTTTGGTCGAAGTGTTCTCACGCCGTCTGCAGGTCCAAGAGCGCCTGACCACACAAATCGCCGACACCATTATGGAAGTACTGAATCCCATAGGCGTCGGCGTTATTATCCGCGCGGAACATTTGTGCATGCGCATGCGCGGCGTAGAGAAACAGAACTCAGTTGTCACCACCAGCGCGATGCTGGGTGCGTTCCGCACCCAGCAAGCCACGCGCGAAGAGTTTATTACTTTGGTGGTGACTGGCGCTCAGCGCTGATTGATATAGTCCTGGGCGAATACGCCGACGGCGTGATCCAACCCGAGGAGAGACACTTGGTACGCGTAGGTTTGGTCAATCAGTTGGGTGCGCACCTGATTCAAGGAATTCAGCGCTGTGTTGACATCCAGACTCGTGGCCAAACCCACGCGATATTGTTTTGACGTGATATTGTAGTTTTCCTGCGCAAGTGACACTTCTTTCTTTAAGGTGTCAAGCGAGGAGGCGAGGGTTTCCACATCGAGGAGGGCCTGCTTGACCTCCACGCGCACATTTTTCTTGAGACGATCGAGTTGGAATTGCGACTGCGACAAATTTTCCTCTTGCTCCTGCAAATCAATCTCGCGTACGCCGCCGTCAAAAATCGGTACTTGAAAATTTAAGGTCAACGTCCAAAACTCGTCGCGATTCGCAAAGGTGGGCGAATCGAGTTTGGGGAATTGCCACAAGGCGTCAACCGACGGGAAATAGCGCGCCCGCACGAGATTGCGGCGTTGGCGCGCCACCTCAATGGCCGCCTCCTGGGAGCGCAGGTCCTGTCGCTGTTTGTAGGCTTTGGTCATCAATTGCTCGTAGTGTTCTCCTGAAAATGCTGGCGGGGTAGGCTCCACCACGCGCACTGAGCCGCGGAGACCGATCACTCGAGCCAAGACGGCCAGTGTGAGTTGCAGATTGTTGCCCGTGGTAATCACCGCCCGTTCCGAGCGAGCCACTTCCACCTCAGCCCGCAACACATCAGTTTTGGTGACTTCGCCCACCTTGAAGCGCACCTGCGCCTGTTTCAGTTCATCCTGTGTGAGTTTGAGCGTATCCTGCGCCACACTGATTTGTGCTTGAGCGCGCAAGACGTCGTAGTACGCGCGGGCTACGCCAAAGAGCACTTCACGAACGGTGAAGTCATACTGCTGCTCGTTTTGGCGAATGGCGTCTTTGCCAAGTTGCCACGACGGGAAAAAAGAAGGTTGGATAATCGGTTGCGTGACCGAGAAAATTCCCTGCCAGCTTTCTAAGGGGCGAATCAAGGAAGGGGTTGCTGTCCCCCCCGGAAGCGTAGAAGTTTGAGTAAAAGAGATTTCTTCCTTATTGCGCGCAAAGGTTCCAGCGATATCCGTGCGGGGCGTGAGCTGGGCAATGGCGCGCCAGGGTAAGAGCTGGGCTTTGGCAAGTTCACTCCCGGCAATTTTGACTTGTTCGTCGTTGGCGGTCGCGAGACGATAGGCCTCGTCGAGCGTGAGTTCTCGCACCGTACTCGCTTCGCCCACCGGTTCGCCAGGGTCGCTGTCCGCCCACGCCGTCGGCAGCAAGAACACGACGGCGACACAACCTTGCCCAAGCCACTGTTTCAGTCTAATCCTCCCTAGAGCCACAAGTCCACATCCGCGGCGGCGCGCAATCACCAAGCGCCGAGAACCATCATCACATAAGTTTCCAGCAACTGACATGCCTATCCTCCTCATTGCCTCCAGCAAATTACAAAAGGGAATACAGAGAAAAGAGAATAGCGAGAGGAGATCGGTAAGCCGGATTCTGTTCCCTCTTCTAACAGAAGAGAGTAACGATCATTCCTCTGGGCGCATCGTTACCGCTGCGCTCAAGCAACCGAACCCGGAGGGCTCGAGTGGAGCAGCTCTTACCCAAGAGGGGCCCCTCCTATTTGGTCTTGCTCCGGGTGGGGTTTACCCAACGGCCTCCATCTCTGGAGGCGCTGGTGAGTTCTTACCTCACCTTTTCACCCTTACCGGCAAGCCAGATAGAGACAGAGCTTTGAGATAGAGAAGAAAGTGTCTTTTTCTCTGTCCCTGTCTCCCTTCTCTATCTGGAGCGGCGGTCTTTTTTCTGTGGCACTTTCCCCGCTTTGCAACGGGCCGTCGTTAGCGGCCACCCCGCTCCAGGGAGTCCGGACTTTCCTCGCGCCATGGAACTTCAGCGCGCGATCGTTTAATCTCCTCTCGCTAATTTACGCACTGGGCAGTCCCTCGGATTCCAGCTTGCGCAACAGAATCCGTCCACAGTGAGGACAATGAAAAATGACTCCGGTATTCTGTTGCACGTTACTGAGAATCTGGTTGCTCATGTGCGGTGGGATGTGCATGTGACACCCCTGACACGTTCCCGCACGAATCTCCACCACGGCGAAACCGTTCCGTTTTGCAAAGATGCGCTCGTACCGCGAACGCAGATCCGCGTCAATTTGTGAAGCGAGTGCGCCGCGTTCGCGTTGTTCGAGACGGACTTCTTCCTCTAGGGTGGCGATTTCAGCCTCAATCTGCGCCGCGTCCCTTTCAATCTGCTCTTTGAGCCCTGCGATCTGCGTTTGGATTTGCGCAAAGACGGTTTTGTCCACCTCGATGCGTTCCAGCCACTGGAGCGTCTCATCTTCCAATTTACTATTCGCTTCTTTCATCGAATCGATTTCGCGCCGCAACAATTGCAGCTCGCGCTCGTTGCGTATGCGGTTGAGGCGGACACGTTTCTCTTTGATTTTTTCTTCTTCTTCACGAAGTTGAAGCTCAGAGGCGCGGCGCGCAAGTTCCGCCTCCGTGATGCGTTGCTGTTGTTCCTCTGCTGCATGTTGTTTCGTCTCAATTTCAGAGAGGATAGCCGTTGTCCGCTGGCGCAGCTCCTGCAACGTCTGTTCTTTTTTTTGTACGCGCTGATCTCTTTCCTGGAGCGCAGCCAGCAGTTCAATCTGCGAGGCCAACGAGCACCCCCTTTCTTCTCAAGCCCATCGGTTGGACCTTTGTATCGTCTAGAAAAATGGGCCCACCAGGACTTGAACCTGGGACCAGCCGGTTATGAGCCGGCAGCTCTGACCAACTGAGCTATGGGCCCGTTTACTACAGTTTAGCGTTGAACATACCACGTGCATGGATATTTTCCTATTCCTATCCCTCGGATTGCTTTAGTCGCTGCAATCCCAAGCGCACCGCCTCGTCGTCTCCGCGCCGTTCAGCTTCCCGTAGTTCTTGCAAGAGTCGCTCTTTTTCTGATTTGCGCTGGGCCTCACGAATCTTCATGACACAGTCAAAAATAAACCGTTGACGGGCGGCTTCGTCCTCTTCATTGTGGACGCGACCGTACATCCGTGAAACTTGATCCACCATTTTTTTGGGTAGTTTAGCGAAAAACGCGCCAAAATCGAGCTGGTCGTAGTGCCGCCAGGCCGCGACGATCTCGTCCGCCACCTCCCGCCACTGCTGAAAAGCAGGGATAATATTTTCGTCGGCAATCGTAAGCGCCGCTTGACGATCAACCAACATCAATTGGATCAGTTCAGCTTCAACTGTCGCCTGACCACTAAGTCGTTCGTCTCTCACTGGTCGCGGAGTCGATTGAGCGAGTTTCAGTTCCGGCGTACTCATCATGTGACGCAGCTCTTCCTCGTTGACGGCAAACCGCTGAGCGACTTGGGTCAGTAAGGCTCCTCGCGCCATGACATCGCTGACAGCATTCAGCACGGTCAGCGCCTCGCGCGCCGCGCGGGCGCGCTGAAATGCAGATGCGCCAGGCGGAGGTGCGTGGCGCGTGAAATAGAAATCTTCGAGTGGTTCAGCCTGATCGACCAAGTGGGCAAGCGTCTCGGCCCCATGTGTCCGCACAAACGTGTCAGGATCTTCCCCTTGCGGAAGAAAGACGCCACGCCCATGCATCTCAGCTTCGACACACAACGGAAAAGCCTGCGTCGCCGCGCGCCGACCAGCTTCATCACCATCAAAGAAGATATAGACTTCGGCGGTTCCAGTCGCGCGACGTAAAATTTTCAACTGCTCGACGCCAAGCGCAGTGCCTAACACCGCCACAGTTTCCGTTTGCCCATGCTGCACGAGCGCAAGGAGATCGATATATCCCTCGACCAGAATGGCCCGGCCCCGTTGTTGAATCGACTCTTTGGCCTGAGAGAGGCCGTAGAGCAACATCCCCTTTTTGTATAACACCGAATCCGGCGAGTTGAGATATTTGGGAAGATGGTAAGTATTTCCAGTGGTTGGAGTTTGCGCGAGCGGCAGCAAACGTCCGCCAAAGCCGACAATCCGCCCCACAATGTCAGTGATGGGGAACATCAAACGGTGCCGAAATTTATCATAGAAACGTCCATCCCCTCCTTTGCCCACCAGTCCTAATTCCGCCGCCTTTTCGAGGTCCGCGCGTTGCGCCTCCAAAAAACGCGTCAAGCCAGTTCTTCCAGAAGGAGCAAATCCCAGGCGAAACTGCTCGGCAGTGGCGCGCGTCAGCCCTCGCTCGGCCATGTATTGACGAGGCAACTCTCCCACGTTCCCCCACAAACACCGCTGAAAATACGTGACCGCTATTTCATTCAAGCGTAACAGCCGGGCGCGTTCTTGCGCTTGCGGATCCTTGGCGGCTTGCGGCAGCGCTACGCCAGCTCTTACCGCCAAGCGACGCACGGCTTCGGGAAAAGAAATTCCTTCAATTTTTGTTAAAAAAGAAAAGACGTTTCCGCCGGCGCCGCACCCGAAGCAATGGAAAAATCCGCCTTCTTCGTTCACGCTAAACGAGGGGGTGCTTTCATTATGGAAGGGGCACAACCCAGTATAACTACGGCCCGCTTTGCGCAAAGCAACGTGCGTAGAGATGACCTCCACGATGCTAATGCGTGCGCGAATATCCGCGAGGATTTCTTCCGGGATTCGTTCCGCCATAGGCGTTTCGCCACTCTTTTCACATTATCCACACTGCGCAAAAAAAAAACACCCACTCTAGGGGGAGTGGGTGCAGGAAAGAAAGGGACCAATGTCGGCTCTCGCCGCAGCGAGAGCCGATGAGCATTCACAATTAGTAAAATGATCGGCTGGCGCGACGGAGGGCTCGTTTCCTTGCGGCAATGGCTTTTCGTTTCCGTCGTACACTCGGTTTCTCGTAATGTTCGCGCTTTTTCAATTCTTGGAGAATGCCCGCTTTTTCGCATTGCTTCTTGAATCGGCGAATCGCGCTCTCAATGGGTTCGTTATCTTTTACGCGTACCCCTGCCATGTTGGTTGTCACCCCCTCCCGGGCAGGCCAATGAATTTTTCTTTAGGGTCCTTAATCTAGAGACTTTCCTCTGAAAGTCAAGGGATTAACGATTAGCAAAGGACGCTTTCTCGGAGGAGAAGAGGCCATCCTCACTGACCGCCTTTTAGCACTATTAGTGAGGATCTCGTTGCAGTCATTTTTGCTTTCACTACACCGACTATGTTACTTAATAGAGTATGTACTCGGCAGTAGGCACTCGAACATCCCCGTGCCGAACTTGCCTCTGACGGGGCGCCGCGTCTTTGTGGAACAGTCTTGGCAGGCCTAGTGGGCGCCCTAAGTATGACTCGTTGGGTAAGAATCCAAGGGTTTCTGTAGGCGCCTCTGATAAAGATGATGAAACACTTCGGTGAGTCCCTTTTTCTGTGGTGGCTTGTGGGGTTGGTGGTCAGTTTGTATCTCGCCGTCATTCCCGTTGATTTGCACGCTCAACTGTGGAGCAGCGCCGCTTTCCTCAGTGTGCTTCTTTTGTTGCGCCGCCGCCTTCAAGGGGCGGGGCGAGAGTTTTTTTTGTGCCTCGGTGCGTTCCTGTCGATGCGTTATTTTCTCTGGCGCACGCTGCAGACGCTTCCTTCTCAAGACTTGCCGAGCGTCGTAGTCGGCGCCGCGCTCTATCTGGCGGAAGCCTATGCTCTCATCATGCATTTGCTGGGGATTTTCGTGAACATTCACTCCTTGCAGCGACAGCCGGCGCCGCTGCCAACGGACCCGCAGCAATTGCCTACCGTCGATGTGTTCATCCCGAGCTACAATGAACCGATTGAAATATTAGAAATCACTCTGCTCGCGGCTATGCAAATCCGCTATCCGCGCAACAAACTTGTCGTGCATTTGCTGGACGATGGGGGCACACAAGCAAAATGTACGGTGGCGGACCCGCAACAAGCCGCCATCGCCCAGCAACGACGCGCCGCGTTACAAGCGCTTTGCCAACAGATCGGGGCACAGTATCTGACACGCGACACGAACGATCACGCCAAGGCCGGCAATCTCAATGCCGCCCTACAACGAACGCGTGGCGAGCTGGTGTTGGTGCTCGACGCGGATCACGTACCCACAGTAGACATTTTAGAAAACACAGTGGGCTGGTTTCTGCGAGACCCGAAAATGTTCGTCGTGCAAACGCCGCACTTTTTTATCAGCCCCAATCCTCTGGAAAAAAACTTACAAACCTTCGAGCTCATGCCTGGTGATACAGAAATGTTCTACCACATGGTGCAACCGGGGCTCGACTTCTGGAACGCCTCCTTCTTTTGTGGCGCAGCGGGTGTGCTCCGGCGGCAGTTTTTGGAAGAAATAGGCGGCTTCTGCCGCTCCACTATCACGGAAGATGCAGAAACGGCTCTCGTGCTCCACGCGCGCGGCTATCACAGCGCCTATCTCTCCCGCCCCATGATCGCCGGACTCTCGCCGGAAACGTTTAGCGGCTTTGTCACCCAGCGCACGCGTTGGACACAAGGGATGCTGCAAATTCTCCTGCTGCAATCCCCTTTGTGGCGAAAAGGGCTCACCCTGGGGCAACGGTTGGGCTATCTAAATTGCACGTTCTTTTGGTTGTTTTCCTACGCCCGCTTGGTGTTCTTGCTGGCGCCTTCCACGTATCTCCTCTTTGGTTGGCACATCTATAACGCATCTGTGCTGCAGGGCCTTTGTTACGCAGTTCCTCATATGCTTGCTGTTCTACTTGTCAATGACTACTTGTTTGGCAAGGTGCGGTGGACTTTTATGTCTGAACTCTACGAACTGATGCAATCCATCTTCTGTCTCCGCGCCATGGGCAAAGTGCTGCTCAGACCGCATGCGCCAAAGTTTCTCGTGACTCCCAAGGGGGAACAGTTAGCCAGCGATTTCATTTCTCCTTTGGCTGGTCCATTCTACTTGTTGTTAGTTGTCATTGTCGCCTCTCTCGCCATCGGCGCGTACCGTTATCTCATACTGCCGGCAGAACACGGCATGGTGTTGGTGACTCTGGTGTGGGAGGTTTTTAATTTCATCCTGGTCCTCGCCGCACTGGGCGTGCTCCTAGAACGACGCCAGCGCCGACATTCCTCACGGATACCGGTTGACATAGCAGCGGACCTCATGATCGACGCGCAGCGCATTCCGTGCACCTTGTGTGACATCTCGATTGGCGGGGCGCGACTGCGCATTCCTGCGGAGCACGCCTCTGCTCTCCAGACCGGCGGTCAATGTAGTTTACAGGTTAACAATGTCATCATTGGCAAGCGCAGCTCATTCGCGGTCGCACTGCGCAACGCCGCCCCGGGCCAGAAGCGCACGCTTGAAGTAGGCGTGGAATTTGTTCACTCCACGCTTGAGGAACGCACGGAAAAAGTGGTCTTTATGTATGGGGATAGCAACCGCTGGCGGCAATTTTTGCGACGGCGTGAAAAGCCCATCGGCATCCGGCGGAGCGCGCTTTTCCTGTTGCAATTAGGCGTGACCCATTCAATGCATCATGGAGTTGCACTGTTGCGCATACCACTGCAAGCGCTGCGCACCCGGACGCAACAGTCCCAATGGACCTCTCCTTTCCCAACACCTCCCCTCGGTCCAGCGCACTCCCCTGAACGACTTCGACAAGCCGCTTGATAGGCAAAACAGTACAGTAAGGATGCTTGAGGAATCTTATGGATAAGAGTATCGGTCACCGCTTCGTCACACTGCTTGTGACAATTACAGTTCTTCTCGGATTTGCTTGGGACGCCGAACAACCGGCGCTGTCGGCGGGAGAAGCCGCGACCCTGTTCTCGCACCGGTATCCGCTGGCGAAATTTCTCCCGGCAAGCGCAGCGTTAGAGTTACGTCATAGCGTGGCTCAACACACGCTCTTTCTCCCGCTCGCGAAACGCGTGCGAGTGAAATCCGCCCTCCTCCATATCGAGTTCACCAACTCGACCGCGTTACTCGAACAACGCTCGCAGTTACGCATCAGTCTGAACGAGCATGTCATCGCCCAAGTCCCGTTGCGTCCCCACCAACCAGAAGCGACGGCGGATATCCGTTTGCCCGTTGCGTTGCTCCAGGCCGGATACAATCGCATACAATTTGAGGTTGCCCAGCATTACACGTTAGATTGCGAAGACCCAGCCGCTCCGGAACTGTGGACACAAATTGATCCAGTCGCATCAACACTCGCCTTGGAGACGGAACTTGTTCCACTCACGCCCACGCTCGCGGCGCTCGGAGATCTTTTTGATCGGAAACAATGGGAAATACCGCGACTCCATATCCTCACAGGAACGGATGCGCTGCGCGACATCCATTTGCGCTGGGGCTCACTCGTCACCCAGGGAGCGGCGCTGCGACAGGAATATCTGCCGCTGCAAGTTACCCACGGCGTCGCGCACCGTCGAGAGCCAGACGTGACAGCGGCAACCTCCCAAGTTTTTCCCTCTCTTGAACAAACAGCGCTCGCAGGGGTGGACACCGTGCTTGTTGGCGTCAAGGAAGAGCTTGCTCCATATCTCTCCCCCGACATGCTGGCGCAGATCACCAACAGTTATTTAGCGGTGCATCGCTTGGATTCCGATCCCACGCATTTATTACTTGTCATCTCCGGTCGAGACGAAGCTGAAGTGACGCGGGCAGCCACAGCATTCGCGTTCCTCAATTTCTCCTTTCCTGACACGGCCTCCATGCAGGTGACGGATCTACAGCTCCCGCTCCTTCCTGACTACGCCGTCAAACAAGGCGTGCAGGAACAAGGCGTGTATCCGTTCTCTCATTTCGGCTTTCAGACCACGACGACAAAAGGCATCAACCCTGAGCCTCTTCGTTTCGAAGTCGTTTTCCCTCCCGATCTGTTCGCTCGCGAGGATAGCGTGGTCGAGCTTCGCCTCCACATGGCCTATGGCGCGGGGCTCCGTGCAGATTCCGCGCTCAATGTGCTGCTGAATGACCACTTTGAAACCGTCGTCGCCCTCGACCAACCCACCGGCGTCGCGTACCGGAACTACAAGCTCTCCGTGCCCCTACGCTCGTTTCAACCGGGGCGCAATACGCTTACGTTCTCGGCGCAGATGGCGCCGTCACACACTGGCAAGTGCACCCCGCTCCAAGAAGAGAATCTTTTGCTCACCCTGTTTTCTGATTCGTCACTGACCCTGCCTTCCGCATCCCACTTCGTCCGTCTGCCGGATTTTCAGCTGCTTGCCAAAGCCGCCTTTCCTTACGCTGTGCGTTCGGACGGCTCGACCCTGACCATGCAAGTGACAAACCATGAGAGCAACACGATCGCGTCGGCGTGGATGGTGATGGGCAAGCTCGCGCAGAAAATCGGTACGCCACTGCATCAAGCGGAGCTATCGTTTCAGCTTCCAGTGAGCGAGAAAAATCTCATCGTCGTGGGCCCAGTCGATACCCTGGATGCGCGCTTAGTGGCGGCAGCGCCGCTATCATTGGGCCGGGAATACCGCGTGCCCTACCCCACGCTGCCCGTACTTTCTCAACGCGACCCGCCGTTCTTTTCGTGGTCGTGGATTAATAAACATTTCCCGGGGCTCGCCGACGCGAGCGACCTGCCGACCGTGCAGCCCACCAGCGCGCAATTTCTGCAAGTGAGCGCGTTAGGGCGCAATAGTGTGGCGACGATGATGGAGTCCCCGTTCCACGCACAAAAAACCGTTCTTCTCATTACCGCAGCTGACACTGCTCAACTCTCCCACAACGTCAATCGCTTGTTGACGCCGGAACTGTGGGAAAATTTACAGGGCGACGTCGCGGTCTGGCGTGACGAGCCTCAATCCTTAACGTGGCAACGCGCGGGTCTGGACTATCACGTCGGCAAAGTGAGTGTCACAACACACCTGGAGTATCGCTTCTCCCAGAGCCCGTGGGTGTGGACGTTGACGGTGCTCGCGTTGTTAGGCGTCTTTGCCGTGTTGACCCGGATACTGCTCTTCCGCTTTAGACACAAACATCATGGTGACCTTAGCACCGAAGAAAGCAATCGCTAGCGCATCATTTTTGGTGCTGCTCGCGTCGTTCTCTGCTTGCGAAGCGCCCCGTGAACTGCTGGACGATAAGGATTGGCGTCTGTATCAGCAGCGCTTTATCAGCCCCGAAGGTCGAGTCATTGACACCGGCAACGGCAACATCAGTCACTCCGAAGGGCAAGGCTTCGGCATGCTGCTAGCCGTGGCCTATCACGACCGTCAGACCTTTGAGCGGCTCTGGACGTGGACGGTAAAAAATCTGCAAGTGCGTAGCGACAAACTCTTTGCCTGGCGCTGGTCCCCAACCGAAGAGGCAGGAACCAACCACGACGACAACAACGCCAGCGATGGCGACCTGCTCATCGCTTGGGCGCTCTGCCGCGCCGGCAAACAATGGGCAGAGCCTGCGTACAGCGCAGCGGCTCTGGCAATTAGCCAAGATATTCTCGGTAAGCTCCTGTGGCAGCAAGGCCCGCTAGTATACCTCTTGCCGGGCGCGAAAGGCTTCGAGAATCCTGCGGGGATTACCGTCAACCTCTCCTATTGGATCTTTCCAGCTTTTGCGGAATTACAACAAATTGACCCTGCCCCACTCTGGGAACAACTTGCCCAAACCGGCTTGGATCTCCTCCGCACGGCGCGCTTCGGACGTTGGCGGTTGCCCCCAGATTGGCTCTCTCTACAAAATCCACCTCTGGTGTCCAAAGCTTTTCCTCAAGTTTTTGGCTACAACGCCATCCGTATTCCCCTTTACCTCATCTGGGCGAAGCGTGAGGATCGTCAACTTTTACAACCCTACTTGGATTTCTGGTCCTACTTTCACGGGGCCATGTTCACGCCAGCGTGGACCAATCTGCTAGACAACAGCGTGGACTCTTACAATGCGCCGCCCGGCCTGCGCGCCGTTGCGACTTTGGTCGAAACTGTGGCCACAATGCCTACTGCTCGCCCTCCCCACTTCCCGCCACTCGACAACGAACAAGACTACTATCCCGCCAGCTTGCTTTTGTTAACAAAATTGGCAGCTGCGGAAAGAACCTGGCCATGAAAAACGGGCTCAGCGGGTTGCTCATTGCTTTTGTGTTCTGGTTTTTCTCGCCTTTGGGTTGGGCGCAGCCAGTGGCGCTATCCCCCACGGAGAATCAAGAGAAACACCTGAAAACACATCGCTCCCAGGAACAGCAAAATATCGTCCCGGAGCCCGACATTCCCCAGGTCCACGAAGAGCCGCAACCTTCAACAAGTCAAGAAGCATCCCCGCAAGCCGGGACCAAAACGGTCAATGAAACCAGGCTGTGGCGGCTTTTACGACAACAGCAGTACGGAAAACTTCGCCAAGAAATTCGTCACCTTCATCACAACAATCCGAACTGGCGTCCACCGCGAAAGCTGCTCGTCCTGCTGGCTGCGGGGGAAGCCCGTCAAGCGGTTGACGCCGCGCTTGTCAAACATGCAGAGCAGGCCCAGCTCGCGGACCTGCGGTATGCGTTTGATACAAGCCGCTTGAGCGCCGCTTTTGACGCCAAAGATTTTGCTGCGGCGCTTGCTTACGAGGAGAAACTTGCCCCCGAGGTACAACGGAAGCACGATGCAAATTTCGCTACACTGCTGGGCTGGAGCCATTTTCACGTGCAGCACTGGTCTCAAGCGGCGGAATGGTTCTCACAGGCAGTGATCTGGAACGAGCGGCAGGAAGACTCGGTGTATGGACTCGCGTTAACCCAGTTCGAGCAAGGTCATTTCCGTGAAGCGGAAACGCTTGCTCGACGTTGCGCTGACACTTCTGAAAAAATGCGCAGTTTGCTCGGTGAGGTCTTGCTCGCTCGGGCACGGGAGAGCCGGGAACGAAAAGAGTTTCATGAGAGCCTGGCGTTAGTGCAGGAAAGCGAGCAGTATCGCGCCGGCGGGCGAGAGACCAGTTCCCTCAAAGCCTGGGATGCCTACGATTTAGGGGAGACAGTTCAGGCCGCCCGGGAGTTCGCTGCGCTCTACCGATCACAACCTGACGACGATAGTGCGCAAGGCGCTCTGTACAGCTACATGCGCAAGCGAGATTGGCCCGGCTTAGAGAGATTAGCGAGCGAAACTCCTGGCCCCCTCACTCCGCTTTGGTCTGCCGCCCTGGGGCAACGCGCATACGAACATCAATTGTTTCTCCTCGCTCACCGGACAGCATCAGATTCACTTCCCCAACTGCGCAATCTTGACGGACCAACCATCGCGTCCGGCCTTGCCTATCGGCATAAGTCCGGCGCACGAGGGCTCGGCAGGCTCGACGAAGAGAACTTTCCTTTCACGGAAGGGACTTTTGTGTACGAAGGGATGCACACGCTGAGTCTCCATCTCAGTCGAGTCACCTTAGACTCAGGCCATCTTCCAGCCAACGCCCGTATCGGTAGCGTCCCGCGCAATCCCACTGCCTATAGTGTTAAACCAACGACACGCTTGCGCGACGGCGTGGAGCCCCATTTGACTTATACCCTCGTAGGCTGGCTCTCTCCGTACGCCGAGTTGGGACTGACGCCGAGCGAAGGCGAAGTTTCCCTGAGGCCGACGTGGAGGTTGGGACTCGCTCAGGAACAAGACGCTGGCCATTGGAACGTGGAAACATTCTCACAACCAGTGAAAGAGTCACTTTTGTCCTACACAGGAATAGTGGACCCCTATAGCGGCAGAAAATGGGGACGAGTACGCCAAACTGGAGCCTCGCTGTCCGGATACGAAGAAGTACAGAAAGGCTGGGGCGTGTCTGGACAAGCCACCATCGCCATGCTCAGAGGGTTCAGAGTGCCGGAAAATTATCATGTAGGGCTCAGTGTGGGACTCACAAGAACCTTCACGCCGTCTGGATTTGAATATCTTGCGCTCGGACCACGTATGGCTTTCGATCACTATCAAAAAAATCTCAGTCAGTTTACCCTGGGGCACGGCGGCTACTTCAGCCCCAGCCATCTGGTCCAGTTCACAGCCGCGATGAATTTCCTCACCCAGGAGGCCCAGCAATTCATCGCAACGGGCGATCTCAGTGTCGGAGTGCAGACTCATCACGAAGAGAGCAGCCCCTTCTTCCCTCACAATGTGCTTGATGGTCGTCGGTACTCCGCGCGTAATGAGAGTGGACCAGTAGTGGCCGCAGAATTCACGAGCGTCTGGCGATTAAGTGATCACTGGCAAATCGGCGGTGGAGCCCTCGTGCGTAAAACCGCCAACTACGACGACTGGTCGGCGATGTTCTTCGTTCGCTTTCTGTTGGAGCCCCGCCCCGTGGTCCTCAGCACAGACAATCCGCATCATTTGCTACACACTTTGTATTGACCCTGTGAAGCAATGGCTGCTTGCCCCTCGATGTTCAATGCGAGCATCTCTTCCAATCTCCGCTGTCCGCTGTTGAATATCCGGTCGCGGAGCTTTAAGCTTGTGGAAGCGATGCCCATATGGTTCAGTCTCTACATGTTATGAAACCACCAACAACCATAGCCACCCGGCGCCTGTTGATCCGCCCCCCGCACCTCGATGATGCAGAGGCCATTTTCGCACGCTATGCGCAAGACCGAGAAGTGACACAATATTTAATCTGGCGCCCACATACCCATATAGACGAGACGCGTGATTTCTTGCGTCGTTGTATCACCGTGTGGGAGCAAGAAACGGCATTCCCCTGGGTCATCACCCAGAAAGAGGACAGCCAACTGCTCGGAATGATTGAGTTGCGACTCGCTGGGCACGCTGCTGATCTGGGATATGTCGTGGCGCGCGCAAACTGGGGTCAGGGAATCGCAACCGAGGCGACGCAAGCACTTGTTGAGTGGTCGCTGACGCAGCCAGACATTTACCGTGTGTGGGCGGTATGTGACGTCGAAAATTTGGCCTCGGCCCGCGTTTTAGAAAAAGCGGGCCTGGAGCGCGAAGGACGACTGCGCCGCTGGAGTATGCACCCGAACATCAGTCCTGAACCACGCGACTGCTGGTGTTATGCCAAAGTCAAATAGTTTTGTCCTATTGGCCAGGCGTCATTGCGCGCATCGTTTGCATGATCGATTCGCGCTTCTGGGCGACGTCACCGACGAACGAACGAAACTCTAAGAATGCGGTATCCACTCCGGCATCCAGGTATTGCTGGACCTGGGCCCGCATCTCTTGCGGTGAGCCCCACACGATCAAATCTTTCATCACTTGCGGGGCCACGGCGGCCACGGCGCCTTTGCGGTCGCCAGCGTCCCACGCGTTCCACATCGGCGTTAACACTTCCGTGCGCCCCAACCATTTCTGGAACTCACGATAGACCGGCACGTTCAAATAAAAGTTGATGTGGCGCCGCACGCCTAGTTCAGCTTCAGACGAAAGTGGATCGACGCAAACAAAAATACGCGCGCTGATCTCAACCGAGTTGGGATCTTTGCCAGCTTGGGCAGCCGCTTCACGTACCACAGCCACGGACTTCCGCACGTCCTCGGCGGATAACCAGTTGATAATGCAACCATCCGCCAACGACCCGGCGAGACGCAACATGGGTGGACGTAACGCCGCCACATGAATGGGAACCGGATACATCGGCGGACGACTGATGCGGAACCCCTCTACGGACAATGTCTTGCCATGAAAGACTACGCGTTCACCGGCAAACATGGGGCGCAGCACCCGCACCATCTCACGCACGCGCGTGGTCGCATGCTCGAACTTGCCGCCGTTCCAAAATTGCACGATCGCTTGCGAGCCTGCGCCAATGCCGAGGCAGAATCGTCCTTGCACCGCTTCAGCTAAACCAGCAGCAGTCATCGCCAGAGTAGCCGGACCGCGTGTATACACATTGGCAATCGCTACGCCCACACGCATCTGGGTCGCCCCACCAACCACCGCTAACGGAGAAAACCCGTCGATCCCGTCAACTTCAGAGGACCAGCCATCCGCGTAGCCCAGCCGCTCGGCTTCTTTGGCAATATCGATATGCTCTGCAAGTGAGAATCCCTCAAACGGCAGTGAAATCGCCCATCGTTTCTGGCCCATGATGTCTCTCCTCTAACCTCGTCAACTTCTGCGCACGCCACGCCTCTGAGCGGTTGTATCCGTTCAGACAATGCAGGTAAATGTCAGCCCTGCTTCAGCGTCCATGGAACACAGCTCGCCGCTTTTCCATGAATGACCTCACCCCTTCACGGAAATCTTCGCTCATGTACGCTTGCACGGTCAGGTCGTCGCCCTCAACCGCCCGACGATGCACTTGCAAACGGCGGATGGCTTCTTTGGTCACGCGCAGCGTAATGGGCGCGTGCGCAGCAATTTCCAAGGCGACGTGTTCGACGTGCTCGTCAAGTTGCTCAGGCGCAACGACCGCATTGACCAGCCCAGCCTGCATCGCTTCATCCGCTGTCGCTAGATGGGCGCGAAACAGCAATTCTTTGGTGCGGGCTGGACCGATGAGGTCCACGATCCGCGCATAGTTTGCGATCGACAGACAATTGCCCAACGTGCGCGCGATTGGCGCCCCGATCTTACTGTCCGGCGTGCAATAACGCAGATCACAGGCCGAGGCGAGCAGCGCCCCCGCCCCAGCCGCTACACCTTCGATCACCGCAATCGTTGGCTTCGTAACTGCTTCCACACGGCTAATCACCTGATCCAGCCGCCGTTCATAGTTCAGTGCGTCCTCTTCCGTGTGAAAATTCTGGAACTGGCTGATATCGGTGCCGGCGGCAAAAGCTTTTCCGCCAGCGCCACGAATTACCAAAACACGAATCGCGTCCGTGGCGTCCACTTTGTCACACGCTTCGATCAGCGCCTCGTACATAGTCCACGTCAGGGCGTTATGTGCATGCGGGCGATTCAAGGTGATCGTCGCCAGCGGACCATCCAGCGTAAACAGCACTTCCAGTTCTTCGTTCACGGTGTATCACTCCTCTAAAATTCTTGCGGGGAAACCTTTACAGGACAGGGTCAATTGTCCTACTGTGCAGAGAAAAGAAAAGGAGGGTCTCGCAATGGCAGGACAAGAAGCCCAAGGGTTATTAGCCGTGTGGACGGACATCGCTCCGGAAGCCGAGGCTGAGTTCAACGAATGGTACAACACCGAACACATTCCTCAATTGGTGGGAATACCAGGGATTATCAGTGGACGGCGTTATCAAGCCGTCGAGGGTTCGCCCAAATATTTAGCACTCTATGATCTCGCCATCCCAGAAGTCGTGAAGAGTGACGCCTTTCGCGCACTGCGCGAGTCGCCCACGCCGTGGAGCAAAAAAATCATTCCGCTCTTCCGCAACACCACAAACTGCACGTATCGGAAACTGTTCTCCTGCAGCAACTATCCGACAGTAGGGCCGGAGTTTGTCTTGACGGTC
>CAYTVL010000045.1:0-49685 GCA_964441775.1 uncultured Enterobacteriaceae bacterium | reverse complement strand
GCCGACGGTGCGTTACAACCTCTTCGGCAACGTCAACGACTTGAGCAAATTTGGGTGAATGAAGTCTAGAGTAATTTTCATTTGGCTTGATCAAAGTCATCACCCTCACCCGCAGCCGCTTGTGCGGCTGCTGCCCTCTCCCTGGCAGGGAGAGGGATAGGGTGAGGGTCGAAAGCATTTTTGTAAGGAGCAACCCTCATGTCTCAACGACTCGCCGGAAAAGTCGCGCTCATTTCTGGAGCCTCTCGTAGTCAAGGTGAAGCCGAGGCCCGCCTCTTTGCTAAAGAAGGAGCTGCTGTCGTGCTCGGTGATATTCTTGTCGAGCTTGGTGAAAAGGTGGCGGCGGATATTCGCGCCCAAGGTGGGCAAGCCACGTTTGTCAAACTTGACGTGACGAGCGAAGCCGACTGGCGTCAGGCCGTGGATACAGCGATACGCACCTACGGCAAACTCGATATTTTAGTCAACAACGCTGGCATCTTTCCCATCGAAGGTGTTGAAGCCACGAGCCTGGAGTTGTGGAATCGAGTGATCGCCATCAATCAGACGGGTGTATGGCTGGGAATGAAATGCGCGGCGCCAGCCATGCGTCAAGCTGGCGGTGGATCGATTGTCAACATCTCCTCAGTCGCCGGTCTGATCGGCTCGGGCAGGGCGACGGCGTATCACGGCACGAAAGGCGCCGTGCGCTTGTTGACCAAGACCGCCGCCGTGGAGTATGCCAGGGACAAAATTCGCATCAACTCCGTTCATCCAGGCGGTGTTGATACCGTCATGCTGGACGTGCTCAATCCCGAGGCCAAACGCGCCGCCACGCAAGTGCATCCCCTCGGGCGGCTAGCCACGGTGGACGACGTGGCCTACGGTGTGCTGTATCTCGCCAGTGATGAAGCCTCCTTCGTCACCGGCGCGGAATTGGTGATCGATGGCGGGTATACTGCGCAGTGAAGTATAGCAGATGCTTGTCTGACAGAATAAGAGAGGTCAGCATGTCTGGTCATGGTGGAGACGTCGTATGACCTTTGGTGAAGTCTTAGACCAAGTGCGGGAGCTATTACAGAACAAAGGTCGCGTGTCGTATCGCGCCCTGAAGCTCCAGTTCCATCTTGACGACGAGTATCTTGCCGGGCTCAAGGATGAACTGATTGAGGCCGAGCGCGTCGCAGCCGACGAAGGCGGTAAGGTGCTTGTCTGGAAAGGCAGTCTAGCGTCGGAAGCAAAGGAGTCAGCGTTAAGTATTCAGACACTAGACCCTAGACTGAGTGACCCTAGACCGACTGCCGCCGAACGGCGACAGTTGACCGTGATGTTCTGTGACCTGGTAGGCTCTACGGTGTTGTCCACCCAACTCGATCCTGAAGATTACCACAGCGTCGTACAGCAATATCATCACACCTGTGAGGCGGTGATTCAGCGCTATGACGGCTTCGTGCCCCAGCATCTCGGCGACGGACTGCTGGTCTACTTTGGCTATCCCACGGCGCATGAAGACGACGCCTATCGCGCCGTGCGCGCGGCCTTAGATATTGTCGAGGCAGTTCAACACCTCTCCTTCCCGACTATCCAATTGCCAAAGCCCGTGCAAGTGCGCATTGGGATTCACACTGGGTTGGTGGTGATTGGCGAGATTGGCGGCAGCGAGAAGCGGGAGATGCTGGCGCTGGGCGAGACGCCCAACCTGGCTGCTCGCATCCAAGGCGTAGCGGAGCCCAATACCGTGGCCATGAGTGCGGTGACGCAGCGGTTGGTACAGGGGTTGTTTGAGTGCCAGGCGCTAGGACCCCAGGAGCTGAAAGGGTTCGCCACGCCGGTGGCGGTGTATAGGGCTGTGGGAGAGAGTGCGGCGCAGACTCGCTTTGAGGCGGAGGTGCATAAGGGGTTGACGCCGTTGGTGGGGCGCGAGTTGGAAGTGGGAATGCTGCGGGATCGTTGGTGGCGTGCGACTCAGGGCGCCGGGCAGGTAGTGCTGTTGAGTGGCGAACCCGGCATCGGCAAATCCCGCCTCGTGCAGGAGCTGAAAGAGCACGTCAGCGCCGAGGGGGCCAAGCGCATTGAGTTTCACTGCTCGCCCTATCACCAGAACAGCGCCCTGTATCCGATCATTGAGCATTTGCAGCGGTTCTTGCAATTTCAGCGAGAGGAGATGCCTCAAGCCAAACTCGCCAAGCTCCGACAAGCGCTCGTGTCCTATCGTTTCCCGCAGGCCGATACCCTGTCGCTCTTAGCTGTCTTGCTGTCGTTGCCGCAGCCTGAAGGTATTCCACCGCTGATGCTCAGCCCGCAGAAGCAGAAGGAGAAAACCCAGGCCGCTCTTGTGGCGTGGCTGGTCGAAGAGGCGGAACGGCAACCTGTCTATACCATCTGGGAAGACCTGCACTGGGCTGATCCCTCCACGCTAGAGGTGCTCACGCTCTTGCTGGAGCAAGCGCCAACGACGCGGATGTTGATGCTGTTGACATTTCGCCCTGAATTTACCCCGCCTTGGGGCTCGCGCTCCTACCTCACGCAATTGACGCTCAATCGCTTGGGACGCAGTCAGGTCGAGGCGATGGTTGAGCGGGTCGCAAGCGGCAACGCTTTACCGGCGGAGGTGCTGCAACAGATTGTAAACAAGACCGACGGCGTACCGCTGTTTGTGGAAGAGTTAACGAAGACGGTGATCGAGTCCGTAGGGGCGACACATGCGTCGCCCCTACAACTAGCAATCCCCTCGACGTTGCAGGACTCATTGATGGCGCGGCTGGATCGATTGGGTCCCGTCAAAGAGATCGCTCAACTGGGCGCAATACTGGGGCGAGAGTTCAGCTACGAACTACTCTGCGCCGTCGCCAACAAAAAAGATGAAGACAACTTGCAGCAGGGACTGCGGAAGTTAGTCGAGACCGAGCTAATCTATCAACATGGGCTACCACCACAAGCTACGTATCTCTTCAAGCATGCGCTCATTCAAGACACGGCTTATCAATCGTTACTGAAAAGCAAGCGCCAGCAGCTCCATCAACATATTGCCCAAGTGTTAGAAGCACAGTTCTCAGTCACCAAAGAGACCCAGCCGGAACTCCTGGCGCATCATTACACCGAAGCAGGCCTCATTGCACAAGCGATTCCGTATTGGCAGCAGGCAGGGCAGAAGGCCGTAGCGCATTCGGCCAATGCGGAAGCGATTAGTCACCTCCGCAAAGCGTTGGACTTGCTGAACGCCTTACCAGACACTCCGGAGCGCGCCCAGCAAGAGCTGAACCTGCAGACGGTCCTCGGCCCAGCTTTAATGGCGGCCAAAGGGTATACCGCCCCGGAAGTGGGAAAAGCCTATGCCCGTGCCCGAGAGCTGTGTCAACAAGTGGGGGAAACCCCGCAGCTCCTCCAAGTGCTGTTAGGGCTGGAAACGCATTATGCTCTCCAGGGAGAGTTCCAGACGGCGCGTGAGCTCGGGGAGCAGTGCCTGCTGCTGGCTCAGCGCCTGCACGATCCGGCTCGCCTTCTCCAGAGCCACTTTGGGCTCGCGATGGCGTTGTACCATCTAGGGGAGTTTGCCCGCGCCCGCGAGCACTGTGAGGGCGGGATTGCCCTCTACCATCGCCCGAAACGCCGCTCCCAGCGCGCTTTGCAAGACACTGGGGTAGCCTGTTTCAGCTATGCCGGCTTAATTTTGTGGTCGCTGGGCTACCCAGAACAAGCCCTGAAGCGGAGCCAGGAGGCGCTTGCCTTAGCCCGCGAGCTGGCTTATCCCTTCAGCATGGCGGTGGCCCTGAACTGGGCTGCCTGGCTCCATCAATATCGTCGGGAGGGGCAACTGACCCAAGCGCGAGCAGAGGCGGAGATTGCACTCTCTCAGGAGCAGGGGTTTCCGTACTGGGTGACGATAGGCACTCTCCATCGGGGCTGGGCGCTGGCCGAGCAGGGACAGGGAGAGGAGGGGATTACACAGCTGCGGCAAGGCCTGGCTGCCCCCTGGGCCCAGGGGCCGTGTTATCTTGTCGCGCTGGCCGAGGCCTATGGGAAAGTAGGGCGCGCGGCGGAAGGGCTGAAGGTGCTAGCCGAGGCGTTAGCTTTTGTTAATAAAACCGGGGAGCGATACTACGAGGCAGAGATGCATCGGCTGAAAGGCGAACTCTTGCTGATGCAGGCGGATAAATTGAGAGATCGAGTTGTTGAATGATTCAGTCGTGAGAAAATAAGGAGAACAAAACCATGCCTTTCATTGCAATGGACGATCCCGAGTTTTGGCAGCGGACTCCGAAAGAGCTGGAACAAGTTGTCCAAGGCGGACTCACGGGGCTGGCGTATTTTCTTTTGGGGGACAAAAAAGACAACCCACCGACAGTCGTGGCGTTGCGTATGGGGCCAGGCTGGGTGCTGCCCCGTCACGCGCACGCGTGCCATCGTTTTGAAATCGTCGTGCAAGGCAGCTTAGATGTCGGCGAGCGGGTGCTGAAGCCTGGCGATGTGATGATCAGCGATCCTGGCATTGCCTATGGGCCACACACCGCCGGTCCAGAAGGATGCACGACCTTTGAGATCTTTAGTGACCACAAAGCTTCGTACGTGACTTTGCTGGACGGACCAGAAGGGCGCGTCGAGTGTGACGTCTCGACGCCTGAAGGCATGCGCAAGATGCAGGACCTGATGAGGAGAGCTGCACGAGCGGCGTAAGCCTGTTCCGCCGCGTTTTGTCCTCGGTCATCGTTTACCACGCCACTCCTTTCTCCTTGAGCGCCAGGATCTCTTCCATACTGTAGCCACACACCTGTTGGAGAATCTCGTCGGTATGCTGGCTAAAGTCCGGCGCTGCTTTTTTGAGCGGCGCTGGGGTTTTCTCTAGCGCAAAGGGAAAGGCCACGGTCTTGAGCCCGGAGTCCAGCTCCACCACATAATTGTTGGCCATGACTTGAGGGTCAGCAGGTAAATCGCTGACGTGGTTCACCACCGAAAACCAGAACTCCTTCTCGCGAAAGCGCTGTTCCCAATACGCTCGTGGTTGCGTGGTAAAGGCTTGGTCGAGTAGGGGAATGAGTTCCCCGCGATTGACTGCTCGTCTTTTGTCGCTGATGAAGCGCGGGTCCTTCTCTAATTCGATTAATCCCATCACCGCACAGAAATCGGGCCAGAACCGTTGCGCCACAGCCATCCCGCAGGCAATCCACTTGCCGTCAGCGCAGCGGTAGAGATTCATGAGCGGATTAGCGACCGTGGTGCGGTCATAGGGCTCGAAGTCCGCGCCCATGTTGGCGTATTGGGCGACGTTATAGTACTGCATCCACATCATGGCGCTGAGTTGGGATGACCACACTGCTTGTGAGACGCCTTGGCGTTCTCTTCCCAGGAGCGAAGCGAGCACGCCAAACCCGAGCATGGTGCCGGACAGGATGTCGCTCAAGGCTCCAGGTGGATACACAGGGGAGCCGTCAGCCGCGGGCGTATTAAACATAAAACCGGAGCGGGCCATGCCGACGGTATCCTGGCACGGATCTTCCGCATGGGGACCGAGCGGACCGAATCCGGTGGCGTGCGCATAAATGAGTTTGGGGTTGATCGCTAGCAACGTCTCACGGTCCACGCGGAACTCACGGAGTGTGTTGGGGTGGAGATTCGTCACCACCACATCGGACCGCTCCACCAAACGGTAAAAGACTTGTTGCCCTTCCGGAGTCCGCAGATCAACGCTGATCGCTTTCTTGTTGCGATTAGCAATCTCGAACATCAAACTGCGCCCGTCGGGGAACTTTTGCGGTTGCCCGAACATGGAGGTAGCTCCGCGCGAGAAATCTCCTTGTCCTGGTTTTTCTACTTTGATGACTTCTGCGCCGAGATCGGCCAACATCATCGAAGCCAAAGGGCCTTGGACCCAAATCGTCAAATCGATGACCCGAATTCCGGACAGCGGCATGTTGTGCTCCATGTAGTTCCTCCTTTGCAACAAGAGTATAAGGCGAAGACGAAACTTTTTCTCCCGCAGCTTTCTGTTCTACGCGCCGAAGAACCGCAACACAAGCAACTGGTGTGGTAATCGTCCCCAGAGGAGAATCGCGCCTCCCGCCTTCCCCCATTCTCTCCCGTGCTATATCTTTTCTCCACTTATTCTCTCGTGGAGGTCCCATGGACTACCAAGAAATTCTGGTTGACGTGCAAGACTACGTCGCTGCTGTCACGCTCAACCGACCCCAGAAGCTCAACGCCTACACCAATCTCATGGGTGACGAGTTGACGCACGCCTACACCACGCTGGGAAAACGGGACGACGTGCGTGTCATCATCATGACCGGCGCAGGTCGTGGATTCTGCTCCGGCGCTGACGTGGGGGCGGTGTTCCAGAAGCAAATCAATGCACAGGCAAAGCCCGCGGCTTCCAGCGCCCCTCCGGTGGTGCATCCACGCTCGGGGCTCCACTATGCGCTGTACAATTGTCAAAAGCCGACTATCGCCGCAATCAATGGCGCGGCAGTGGGTATTGGGTTCACACTGACGCTGTTGCAGGATATTCGCATCTTGGCGGAAGAAGCTTCGATGGGCGCTATTTTTGCTCGCATGGGGCTCCTGCCGGAGTTGGGCTCCACGTTTATGCTGCCTCGTTTAGTGGGCCTCGCCAAAGCGTTGGAGCTGACGTACACCGCCCGTGTGGTCAAAGCAAAGGAGGCGCTTGATATTGGTCTCGTAAATCAAGTCGTTCCAGGAGAAGGCTTACTTGCCGCCGCGAGAGAGATGGCGCAGCAAATTGCCGCGTTGCCTCCTTTGGCGCTGGCCGTCGCCAAACGCGCCTTTTATCAAGGGGCAGAGGGCGATTTTGATGCGGCGGTGCAAACTGAAACCTTCGGCCTCGATTACTTATTCAAGACGCAGGACCATAAAGAGGCGGTGGCGGCATTTTTAGAAAAACGTACGCCGAAGTTTCAAGGACGATAACAGCTCACCACAACGGGGCAGAAGGTATCTTTGTGGTTGTGGTTCAGATGAGCGTGGTGTCAGATTTTGCGGACCCCGCGCGATGCTTCCGAGGATGCTCAGCCCTCTGTCTTGCGGCGAGAGGCTCAGTGTTTCTAGTTGTGAGCCCAGGCGAGTGCGTCGCAGGCACCCAGACGCAGAACGTCGAACCGCGCCCCACTTCACTTTCCACGGTGATCGACCCTCCCAAAAGCGTGAGCAAACGCTTGACGATGTGTAACCCCAACCCGGTTCCTTGCCCGTGCGTTTCATCAAGCTGCTGAAAGGGTTCAAAAATCGCCGGCAGTGATTCCTCGGGAATGCCCACCCCGGTATCAGCAACGCAAATTCTTACCCCTCCGGCATGCGGATGGGTTTCAACCCTGACGCTGCCGGCTTTGGTGAACTTGATGGCGTTCCCGATAAGGTTTTTGATGACCATCTTCAGTTTGGCTGAATCGGTGCACACGTGGGGGAGGTTGTCATCGATCTGCCAGACAACATTGAGTTGCGACTGGCTGCATAAACTAAAAGTTTCCTGTTCAATGGTGCGCAGCAATTCGGATACACCAATTTCACACAAATCGAGGGGAAGATGGCCATCCTCCAAGCGATTGAGGTCAAGCAGCCCAGAGATCAACTCTAACAACTGGTGCGTGTTTTGGTGAATACGATCAAGCACGTCTTGCTGTTCGACTGGGACTCTTCCGAATTCGCCACCCAGCAGGAGCTCAACGTAGCCGAGAATAACGCTAAGAGGGGTGCGGAGTTCATGAGAAAGAGTAGCGATAAATTCGGACCTGGTGCGTTCCGCTGTTTCCGCTATTTCTTTCGCCTCGCGCAGCGCAGCCTCGGTGCGCGCCTGTTCAGCGAGCAGGGCTTGGAGCGAATCAACTTGTTGACGGAGGACAATGACCTCATCAAACAGTCGAGTCATTGCTTTTTCTGCCTCATGCATACCCAACCCCCCTCTTCCTAAGGCTCCGTCGAGATGGAAAGATACTGCCGGGAGCGAGACTCGAACTCGCACGCCCTTTGGGGGCGGTGGATTTTGAGTCCACTGCGTCTGCCAATTCCGCCATCCCGGCCCAATAACAACATTAGCAACTAAAAACGGACCGCTCGGAAGCACTTACTGTCATGAGCAGATGTGAAGATTGCCGTCCGTCTGAAGTCGAAGCGGATTGTAGCCGCGAGTCTCGCTGCTTGGCAAGTCCGCCCTCTAGACCAGCGCAAGTCTTTGTTGTGTCTACTATTTTGCCGTCACTGTTTGTGCGTTCGCAAAAGGAGTTGCTTTCGTCTTTTTGCTCCCCAAAACATGAAGCTGCTTCTTAGCCCGCTGCCTTTATTCGTCAGAAGCTGTTTCTACTAATGGCCCGGGAAAATCGCCGTTGCATAAGAGTTTGGTTCGTCCAGAGCGGACTGATACGATGTTAAGGAAGAGGGGGCCTGCCGTATGAAGCAGAAGGGCTTGAGTGCGGTGATCTTTCCGCTGGTGATAGTATGCGCCGTTGCGTGGCTGCTAGGAACATCCAATCCGCAAACGCCCGCTGGGTATGTCGGTTACCTGACGCAAGGCGCCATCTTTGGGAAGGCGCATTTTTACGGGCTACAGACCGGACCGACCTCGGCTGGCCGTCACTGGCTCCTTTCAGTCCTCAACGTCAGCGTCACCCCGTACACCTACACCGAGCAATTCGCCAGAGACGACGCCGTTCTTTCCAAAGACAATCTCAAGGTCAGCTTCCGCGTCCATATCGTTTGGAAAGTGCAACCTGACCTCGTCAAGGATCTTGTCGAGCGCTTCAGTACGCTTTCCGACGAACGCCAACCTGACAAGGTCGTACAGGTTGCGTACGACAACTTTCTCAAGGAGCCTCTGCGGACTTACGCCCGAGACGAAATTCAACGGTTGAACGGGCTCGACATTAAGGAACAGATCACCCCGATCGGCGAGGCCATCCTCAAACGCGCCGCAGCCCTCACGAAGGACACCCCATTTCTGATCAGCAGCGTCGTCGTGGGAAATATCCAGTACCCGGACGAAGTGGCGGAGGCGGTCTCGCGCAAGCTGGCCGCCACCCAGCTGCTGGAGCAGAAACAGACTGAGATCCAGATTGAGGAACGCGAGAAAGAGAAACGCATCGTCCAAGCGGAGGGAATCGCGAGGTCGATGGAGATCATTAACCAGCGGCTCAATGCTCAGTATCTCCAACACGAAGCTATTGAAGCGCAGAAGGCAATGGTGGGGTCGCCGAACCATACAACGATCTACGTGCCGGTTGGGCCGATGGGCGTCCCACTGGTTGGCGCCTTGGATGTGACGCCAACCCCGAGCAAGAAGTAGCTCGTGAGAATATTTTTCAAACTCTTAAATTTAGTAGACACGATTGATTCATCCTGCTCTTTGTCCTGCTTCTGCGCAGCAATACTGTGGCTGATTCTCCCCTCACGTCCCACCGCTTGGCGAGCCCCGCGCTCCCTTACCTGACAGCCTTTTGCCCCCATTCGTCCCAGTGAATCACTTCGTCCACGGACTTGCGTGAGGTGGGGCCGAATTTACCTTGTGGAAATCCTAGCGGGAGCATGGCGGCAATCTCGACTTCGTCTGGAATGCCGAGCTTTTGCTTCAGCTCATCCTCGAAACAGCAGTGAATCGTGGTGAGCACGGTTCCCACTCCCAGCGCGCGACACGCCAAGATGATGTTCTGCACGGCTGGATAAATGGATCCGTGCACCGTCGCGACGCTGGCGCGTTCGTAGCCGAAATTTGCAAAGGGCGGATAGGTTTTTTTGGCGCAAGCGAGAAGAATGGCTGGTACTTCGTTAAGATGTTCAGCCAGGCGCCCTGCTGCTTCCATGAGACGGCGACGCGCCGGCGGTAAGTCAGCGGGCAACGGGCGACTTCCTTGGAACTTCTGCCACATGCCCCAGTAGCGGTCGCGAATAAACGTTTTCAGTTCTGGTTTGCGCACCAGAAGAAACGCCCAATCTTGCAGATTGCCGCCGCTGGGCGCGTGAATGCCGGCGTCAATAATCTTCTTTAAAGTCTCTTCGGGAATGGGGTCCGATTTGAGGCGTCGAATCGCTCGCGTCGAATAGATGATCTCGAAAATGCCCGGCTCAGCCATTGGCGTTCCCTCCTTTGGTGGTTCTCTCGCCTTATAGCTGACCGTTCGTCTGGAGACTAGCAGTCTCAAAGCCCGACGAAAATATGTCTATTTTTGCTCACTAAAGTACAACGCTACCGGCTCGCATGATGGAGGCTGCGAAGCCCAACCGACAGCCCCAGGTGTTCGAGGACGTCCATCCCTAACAGTAAACGTCCGGACAGAGGGCCGACCATGACGTGCAAATTGTTCACTTCCTCTTCCCCCACATGTAAAGTGGGGAGGAGGCCGATCCACCCGCGCGACGTGCCTGTCACCCCGGCCAGCATCGCATCCTGCACATGTTCGATGTCCAATTCCCGTGCGGTCTCTTCGTCCAGCACGGTGATCTGCGCCCCGGTGTCCACCAGCATGAGCGCCTCTCGCGTATTGTGAGATCCCTCTAACACTGCGTGAACAAACTTCTGTGAAGGGTCGTTGTGCAGAATCACCAGCGGGATATTGCCTGCTTCGTAGGCCCCACCGGTGCGGGTAGCAATGTGAGCCGTTACCGTCGAACTAGATTCCTGCGTGTGCTGCGGCGGCGCCATCGAATTGGAAAAATGCGTCACTCCCTTTTCATCAACCCAGGTATAGATCGTGCCCTGAGCCGCAACCGGCTGACTCCTCAGCAAGCTCATTCCCCATAAGAGCAAGAGCAAAAGCGCAACGGTAATGCGTCGGCGAGCATTGACGCCTAGGCAGTCGGAGGAGGAAGTTTGAGAAAATCTACGCATGAACCGCTCTCGTACCCACTTTGCTTGAGCTTCTGCAAGACCATCGGCTATTTGCGGCGGCTATTAAGTCGTTTTTTTCACAATACGTAGCCGCTCGCGGCTGGCTATTCCCAGCACTTCCACCACTTCTACCGGTTGCTGCTTCCCCTTCACCGGCAGCACCGCCGTGCGTCCTAACAAAAAATCTGGACCGAGACAATCGGCCGTGATTTTTGACACGAGGATGGTGGCTTGCAATTCTTTCGTCAGCCCTTCAATGCGACTGGCGACATTGACCGGGTCGCCCACCACGCCATATTCCACGCGGGTATCCGGGCCGATACGACCGGCAACTACCTCGCCCGTGTTGATCCCCACCCCTACACGCAGCGGCGGTACTTTATCCACACTCAAGCGCGCGTTCAAGCCATCTAACCGCCCAACGAGCCCCAGGGCGGCGCGCACAGCTCGTGCCGGGGCATCGGGGTAGGTCACTGGCGCCCCGAACAACGCCATCACTCCATCGCCAGTAAATTGCTTGACAATTCCTCCCTCGGCTTCGATGGCGGCCACCACCTCGGTGAAAAATAGGTTGAGAACGCGCAGGAGTTCTGCTGGGTCCATCTGTTCACTCATGGTGGTGAAACTACGCAGATCTTGAAACAGAATGGTGACTTCACGCCGTTCGCCCGCCAATGGGACCTGCCCGCCAAGAATCGCCTCTGCTACCTCATGGGAAACAAAGCGGCCAAACGTTTCTTTGATTTGCTCGCGGTCACGCAACCCCACCAGCATCTGATTAAAGCCGTTGTCCAAATCAAGAAATTCATCCGTCGAGTGCGGGCTCCACTGGCTGGATAAATCGCCCGCTTGCACTCGAGCCATTTCGCCCAGCAGCTCTTGCAGGGAACGGTGCATGCGCATGGACAAGAGCGCGACAATCGCCAGACTGACCAGTGCATTAATGCCGATTAACAGGCTAATCCAAACGCCGATCGCCGCCAGATTGCCGACCCGAATCTTCAAATAGGTTGATGCTCCCAGCACCAGCATGGGCATCAGGCTCACAAAGATAAACAGCCAGGCTAATTGCGCCGCGGTGGCGGTGCGAATAATGTGTGGCTCTGGGAGTTCCCAGCCGCACAGCATGGAAAACACTTCGGGTGGCGTCGCCGCGCCTTGGGGTTGCAAAACGCGCGACCGGACATGGGGATCGAGACGGAAGAGGAGGGGACGCACAGCCCGATCAATAAGGAAATATTCAAAGATGGCGTGCGGTGCGGCGGTAATGGGCCAAAAGAACCACAGCACCACAAATTGCCAATGGGCCATGTTGAGGCCAGCGAGGCGATTGGCTAGCCAGCAGAACAGGGAGATTGGCGCCAGCACCGCTGGGGCGTGGATTGTCAACACTCGCAAGAGCGTCAAGGTCGGCAGATTCAGCATCTGCACCCAGGCCCGATACGCGGAGGTTTGGTCCATCGGTTGCTGAGTCTCAAGTCGATCGAGCGCCGGTTGAATGGGGCGGACGTAACGGCTGATCAACCAGCGGTCAACGCTGTACATGACCACCGTCGCCGGTAAACCGAAGAACAAGAAGAGCCAAGTCTGTTCGGTCGTGAAGTCCAGCCCAAAAACGAAAAGAAAGAACGCCTCGACCGTTGCGGCAATGGCCGCGAGGCGATAAATCCAGACCGCTTTTCGTTCCAATGTGGCGCCTGTCATTGATGTCTCTCTATCTTGTCTACGGAGAAGACTGACGCGGCGGCGCCGGGGCGTCCTAGCTCGGCAGCACTTCGCCGAGAAATTGCCGTACGACCTGCGCTAATCCTTGTGGGTTATCCAGCATCACATGATGGTGCGCATTCGGCACTTCCACCCAACGGCCGTTGGGAAGGCCGCCGACTAAGCGTTCTATTTTGTCAAGTGAAAGAACGGGGGTATTCTGCGCGCGGACGATCAACGTAGGACAGGTAATCTGCGCCAGCAGCGGTCGCCCGTCAATCGGATCGCGAAAGAGGGTGCGGCGGTCCAGCTTGGAGGTCCATTTCCCATCGGGTAATTCCCGAAAGGCAAACGAAGCGAGATGATGGAGCTGGGCAGTGGTCAGAAAGTGCTCACGTGGGAGGAGTTGAAAGCGACTAATGGCTTCTGCGCGCGACTCAAACACCTTTGCGGGTTTCTCGCCCAACTTGCGCAGAAACTCAACTGCTCGTTCGGGATAGGCAGCGTCAGTGTCTACGAGAATCAACGCCCCGAGGTCCGGCGCGTGCTGGGTCGCATAGATGATCGAATTATGGCCGCCCATCGAGTGCCCCATCAGCACCGGTTTCTCTAGGCCCAGCGTGGTGACGAATGCATGCAAGTCGTCCAGGTAATGACGCGTGCCATAGGCTGGAGGGTCAGCGTGCTGACTTTCCCCGTGCCCGCGTTGGTCAAGAGCGAGCACATGAAACTGGTCGACAAACGCCGGAGCGACGAAGTCCCACCAATGCGCGTATGCGGACCCACCATGCAGCATCACGAAGGGCGGCTTTTCCTCTGACCCCCAGTCTAGATAATGCAACCGCAAGCCGTTGACACTGACAAAACGATCCTGATACTGCGTCACGTGGCGTCTCCTCTTCACTCTATTGTGGCGGACTTGGTAGCGCTTCCCGTACAAAAATATCCCGATAACGCCAGAGCGGCCAGGCGCCGAGGAGTTCCAGCGGAAAACTGATTAACAAGAAAAACCACTCCCCGTAACGGACCGGGTCTGGATAGGGTTCGCCGGTCAAATACCCCAAGGGGTAGAGAAACATGTAGGACCACTCAGACACCGGAATATATAACAAATAAGCGAACAGCAGAGACCAGCCCCAGCGCTTCAAGCCAATCAGCCCAACCATTGCTGCTGCGTAGAGGATGAGATGCGGAATGGTGGCGTACCAAGCGGCGTCCCCTACGAAGCGGTAGCCAAACCACACACGCTGCAAACTTGAATAGCGCAGCATGAGAAACCCCCAGGCGACTTCTCCGTGCCCATAAGGATTTAATAACGCATTGACATCTTTGACTACGCCGAGGAAGGCGAGGAACGCGAGCACGCCAGCGATGACGCCGGCACGATACACGTGCGGGTCTACTTTCTGTCCCGATACCGATGCTTCATCCATTCTCTTTCCTAAAGACGGTCGCTGTGTTCCCTCAAGCGCTGCTCGCTGCTTATCTCATTGACAGAACCCGCGCAAGCGGTTAGGGCCACAATAACACTTGCCTTTGGAGGGGATCATGGACTTCGGCGTATGTGTGTTGGCAAAATCGCAGACTTGCGCGCAGCAAGCCCGGCTCGCGGAAGAACTTGGATTTTCGCATGTATGGGTTAGTGATACGCAGATGATGGCGGGAGACCCCTACGTGTGTCTGGCGCTCATCGCCCAGAATACGACCCGCATTACACTGGGCACTGGCGTGTCGGTGGTGGGTACGCGCATTCCTCCGGTAACGGCGAACTCCATTGCCACTATCAACCAACTCGCGCCAGGGCGGGTAATCCTCGGCATCGGCGCGGGCAATAGCGCCTGGCGAGCGATGGGCATGGGGCCTCGCTCCTTGCGCGACTTGCGTGAGGATGTCCGCGTCATTCGCGGATTGCTACGGGGTGAAGAAGTTGACTATCAACACGCAGACGATCGGCGCACGGTGCGTTTCTTTCACCAAGAGCACGGCTTCATGAACACACGCGACCCCGTGGCGATTCATGTTGCGGCTAATGCGCCGAAGGCAATGGGACTGGCGGGAGAGATCGGCGACGGGTTTATCACCTCACGCACCAACTCGCTCGTAGGCTGGCAAGAGACATGGGGACGAGTGCGGCAAGGCGCTGTGCAAGCAGGAAAAGATCCAGCCGCACTGTATACCACGCTGCTGACTACGGCCTGTTTGCTGCGCCCCGGTGAAGCCTATGACTCACCGCGCATCAAAGCCGCTGCCGGCCCCTGGTCGATGGTCGCCCTGCACGCTTTGTACGAGCGCGTGCAAAATCCCAGCGCCACGCCGGAGACCATTCGTCCCATTTTTGCTGAATACGCCGCGTTCATTGATCAACAGCGGCAGAGGGCCGGGGCGCGCTATTATCTCGAACTCCACGACGGGCATGGGCTCTATCTACAGCCTGAAGAATCACGGTTTGTGACGTCAGAGGTCATCCGCGCAACGACGATGACGGCCCCGCCGGAAGAACTCATCGAACGCCTACATGCCCTCGAAGCTGCGGGCGTCAAGCAAGTGGCGTTTCTTCCTCCTCTGGGAGCGTTCGAGACCTTCGTTCGTGAATTTTCCGAACGAGTGGCGGCGAGATATTGAGAGAATCTAGTGACGCGATCTGGATGGAACAATCTGTGATCAGGCCGCAAAGGAAGCAGGAAGCTCTAGATTATATCCACGCTATCAGGCCACGCTTAGATTCCCCCAGGGCTGGGGAGAAAGCTCGAAGCATCCGGCATCCTCTGGTGGAGCCAATGCCGCATGGCTAGGTCTTGCTGCACTTGTTGAGCAATCTGCTGCTTTTCTTGCTCGACGTGGTGGGACCGTTCGAGCAGCGCCTTCATCATTGCTTGTTGTTGCGTATCAAGCGATGAGTAGAACTCCTGAAAGGTGAGATCATCTTGAGCGGCTTTGGCTCGGGCGTATTTGGCGCTTTGCTCAGGAGTAAACGTGGCGGACAACGCGCTGAAGTCGGTATGAATCGCCCGAACTTCAGCATCGACTTTGATCGCTCGCTGCTCAACGACGAGAGGCGCACAGCCGGACAACAGGAAGACCATTCCAAGCGCGACTCGTTTCATCGCTACGCCCTCCTTTACAAGATTGAGAACTCCGTCAGAATCAGGGTGCGAATTGCGGTTCTGCGCAAGTTAATGCGTTGGGCCGCTCGCGCCAAGTTGGAGCATAATATGATTACTTTGTTCTAACACCCGAGCGGTGATGGCATGTATGTCGCGAAGTACTTCGTCCTGTCGAGCAAGCGCTTCGCTTTGCCTTCCTAGCATCTCGCTCTGCCTTCCCAGCACTTGGCTAATGGCTGCAAGCGCTTGGAGAGTCGCCCGCTGGTGGCGATCGGAGCGTTCACTCGTCTTTTTCCATTCTTCGACATCCTGACGAAGATATTCCAAGATCTGATTCTGAGTCGCCAGCAGTTGGTCGGTCTTAGTGCGACGGGGTTGACGAACTTTACGAGCAGCAGGCATCAAACGATCTCCTTTCACTTTCGCGTTCACCGATACGATACTGCACCTAATCCTTAGAGTTCAATCCTCTCCCGCCCCATCGGGGCAGGAGCTACTGAAGCACTGGCTCGCTATGCAGATTATGCAGACGGTTTCAATCCTCTCCCGCCCCATCGGGGCAGGAGCTACCTTACCTCTCGTAAAAGTTGTGCAGTGGGCTGCTGGTTTCAATCCTCTCCCGCCCCATCGGGGCAGGAGCTACGGCTAGGGGAGGTGCACGCCGTCCCTGCACCAGGGTTTCAATCCTCTCCCGCCCCATCGGGGCAGGAGCTACGAGAAACGAGATGACCACGACCACGACCACGAGGTTTCAATCCTCTCCCGCCCCATCGGGGCAGGAGCTACAAGTCCCAACTCTGCGGAGGATCGACCCCATTGTTGTTTCAATCCTCTCCCGCCCCATCGGGGCAGGAGCTACAACTGACACGGACCAAACAATGAGTGACGTTGACCTGTTTCAATCCTCTCCCGCCCCATCGGGGCAGGAGCTACCATATTGACTGCGCCCGATATGCCACCCTTGGCAGTTTCAATCCTCTCCCGCCCCATCGGGGCAGGAGCTACAATACGGCACCCTCTATCGCAAAGAGATCACAGACGACGTTTCAATCCTCTCCCGCCCCATCGGGGCAGGAGCTACCGCCACCGCCTCATCTTTAATGTCACCCTCTAACGTGTTTCAATCCTCTCCCGCCCCATCGGGGCAGGAGCTACCTCAGACGAACCGCAAGTGTTTATGGGGGTAAAAGCGTGTTTCAATCCTCTCCCGCCCCATCGGGGCAGGAGCTACGCATGACCCACACACTGAGTTTTCCTGCGTCAAGGTTTCAATCCTCTCCCGCCCCATCGGGGCAGGAGCTACACACAGGCCGACAGAGCTTGCCCACTGAGTCACAGTTTCAATCCTCTCCCGCCCCATCGGGGCAGGAGCTACCGATTTGCAAAACAGACGATTCGCGCTCTCTATCGAGTTTCAATCCTCTCCCGCCCCATCGGGGCAGGAGCTACTACGCTCGAAGTCTGCTCGGTGCATGCGCCATTCGGTTTCAATCCTCTCCCGCCCCATCGGGGCAGGAGCTACCTCGACCAGCTTCTCGCCGAAGCCAACGCCCCCACGTTTCAATCCTCTCCCGCCCCATCGGGGCAGGAGCTACCGCCAGGACGCGCTCAGACAGGCGGGAGTCCTGGCGAGTTTCAATCCTCTCCCGCCCCATCGGGGCAGGAGCTACTAAACAATGCCTTGCGACTACTCCATGTACCCGAAGTTTCAATCCTCTCCCGCCCCATCGGGGCAGGAGCTACCCACTTGGGTCTTGGGGTAAAACGGGATCCTTACATGTTTCAATCCTCTCCCGCCCCATCGGGGCAGGAGCTACGTGTAGGGCGGACTTATCACCTGGACAGCAACGCCATGTTTCAATCCTCTCCCGCCCCATCGGGGCAGGAGCTACTCCACGCAATGCCGTCTGCAATCTCGTTCATATCCTGTTTCAATCCTCTCCCGCCCCATCGGGGCAGGAGCTACTTGACCGGTTCCGCCAGTGGGGCGAGCCCTTCTTCGAGTTTCAATCCTCTCCCGCCCCATCGGGGCAGGAGCTACGGTCCACCCCAGGCTTTGAGCTTGGCGCGCGTCTCGGGTTTCAATCCTCTCCCGCCCCATCGGGGCAGGAGCTACGTCAGCTAATTCACGCAGGCGTTTTCTGTCAGATTGTTTCAATCCTCTCCCGCCCCATCGGGGCAGGAGCTACTAGCCGCTTTGTTTCGCCATGCTGACTAGAGTGTGATTGTTTCAATCCTCTCCCGCCCCATCGGGGCAGGAGCTACTCTGCGGCGACGTAGCGGATATACTTCGCATAGGGTTTCAATCCTCTCCCGCCCCATCGGGGCAGGAGCTACGCCGCAGCGGTACAAAGGAGAGGGGAAGGATGGGGTTTCAATCCTCTCCCGCCCCATCGGGGCAGGAGCTACTAATCAGCGTGACCGACTCCGACTCAATCAGGTGCAACGCGTTTCAATCCTCTCCCGCCCCATCGGGGCAGGAGCTACGTTGCGATTTCTAAAATAACGCCGGATACCGTCTCGTTTCAATCCTCTCCCGCCCCATCGGGGCAGGAGCTACCTCCAACTCACCGTCTTTGCCCATCCAATAATGAGTTTCAATCCTCTCCCGCCCCATCGGGGCAGGAGCTACCTCATCTTTTAGGTATGCCATCGTTTTTCGCTCAGTTTCAATCCTCTCCCGCCCCATCGGGGCAGGAGCTACTTATCGGTGAGGTCAACCTTCTTCGCTTGCAACTCCTGTTTCAATCCTCTCCCGCCCCATCGGGGCAGGAGCTACTATCACCAGCAGTGAGGGCCTCCGCCTTGCTCCAGTTTCAATCCTCTCCCGCCCCATCGGGGCAGGAGCTACCATCGTGCGCCACAACACACGATGCGCTTCCTTGAGTTTCAATCCTCTCCCGCCCCATCGGGGCAGGAGCTACCTCTTCTACTGTATCAAGGATAGTTGCGGGGATGCTTGTTTCAATCCTCTCCCGCCCCATCGGGGCAGGAGCTACATTCCACAGTCTGAGTTCCTTCGTCTCAACAAGCCGTTTCAATCCTCTCCCGCCCCATCGGGGCAGGAGCTACCTGCATCAATCAGTTCTGCCCGGAGCGTCGGCGCCGTGTTTCAATCCTCTCCCGCCCCATCGGGGCAGGAGCTACCAGACCTGGCTGATCCTGTCGGGACGCGGATACGGGTTTCAATCCTCTCCCGCCCCATCGGGGCAGGAGCTACGCACGGACAATAAGGCGTCAAGCCCCTCATCAGTCAGTTTCAATCCTCTCCCGCCCCATCGGGGCAGGAGCTACGCACTGGGTGACGAAATCGAAACCTACGAGTACGCCTCGTTTCAATCCTCTCCCGCCCCATCGGGGCAGGAGCTACACGGGGTAATCCGCCGACAAAGCCGCCATCGTGGAGGTTTCAATCCTCTCCCGCCCCATCGGGGCAGGAGCTACTTGTCTTTCCCGCCGCGAGCGACATCGAGCCCCACGGCAGTTTCAATCCTCTCCCGCCCCATCGGGGCAGGAGCTACGTGTTGCAATGCACTTAATCAATCCTCCATTGCTTGTTTCAATCCTCTCCCGCCCCATCGGGGCAGGAGCTACCCACTCGGGCAAGAGCCCACGGCACGTGTTGGTGCGTTTCAATCCTCTCCCGCCCCATCGGGGCAGGAGCTACCCATATCACCAGCAGTGAGGGCCTCCGCCTTGCTCCAGTTTCAATCCTCTCCCGCCCCATCGGGGCAGGAGCTACCATCTACTCACTACGCTTTCGTTTGGGCTTCCGTCAGGTTTCAATCCTCTCCCGCCCCATCGGGGCAGGAGCTACCCGACGAGACCCGTGAGACCCGCATTGTTGACGTAGAGTTTCAATCCTCTCCCGCCCCATCGGGGCAGGAGCTACGATCAAGATGTGCGATAGTGAGTATGATTTTCGAGTTTCAATCCTCTCCCGCCCCATCGGGGCAGGAGCTACCTTCCGTTTAAGAGTACACCAGCGTCCCAATTGTCGTGTTTCAATCCTCTCCCGCCCCATCGGGGCAGGAGCTACCACGCCGGTTCAACGCTTCTGCCCAGAGCCGATGTTTCAATCCTCTCCCGCCCCATCGGGGCAGGAGCTACCCTGTCTACTCTGTGGTGATGTCCACAAATGATGTTTGTTTCAATCCTCTCCCGCCCCATCGGGGCAGGAGCTACAGCACGCAAGATACGCAATGGAGATTTGCGTATGATAGTTTCAATCCTCTCCCGCCCCATCGGGGCAGGAGCTACTCAATCATCCGTGAGGCTTCTGACATCAGGAACGTGTTTCAATCCTCTCCCGCCCCATCGGGGCAGGAGCTACACCATGCGCTACAAAGACCTCACCAAATGGACCCAAGTTTCAATCCTCTCCCGCCCCATCGGGGCAGGAGCTACCCGCAACACAGGGGCCGTCCTCGGTCGGGAAAGTAGGGTTTCAATCCTCTCCCGCCCCATCGGGGCAGGAGCTACACCCGCTGTGAATCATCCGAGTTGTGACCTCTTCCCTGTTTCAATCCTCTCCCGCCCCATCGGGGCAGGAGCTACCTGCCTCTCGCATGTCGAAGCGCAAATCACCGTCACTGTTTCAATCCTCTCCCGCCCCATCGGGGCAGGAGCTACCGAAGGGCAGTCCGGGCTGCTCAATATCTGTCCGGAGTTTCAATCCTCTCCCGCCCCATCGGGGCAGGAGCTACGTTGACGAAACTTGCCGCTGAAGACGGACTGCGCGTTTCAATCCTCTCCCGCCCCATCGGGGCAGGAGCTACTCCGCGCCGTCTTCCTCCGTGTTCATGATGGTGTCCTCGTTTCAATCCTCTCCCGCCCCATCGGGGCAGGAGCTACGGAGAGATTCTTGAGGACACGCCGGGAGCTTTGTGGTTTCAATCCTCTCCCGCCCCATCGGGGCAGGAGCTACGAGGCGCACCTCAAGCAAGCAATGGACTGCATTCAGTTTCAATCCTCTCCCGCCCCATCGGGGCAGGAGCTACCCAACGACGGAGCCCGCACCCCACAGTTGTACGCTGTTTCAATCCTCTCCCGCCCCATCGGGGCAGGAGCTACGCTCGCACCCTCATACTCATTCGCAGACAGAGCCCTGTTTCAATCCTCTCCCGCCCCATCGGGGCAGGAGCTACCATTGTCCGCGTCCTGCAGCGCAGGCGAATCAACCACCGCAAGTTTCAATCCTCTCCCGCCCCATCGGGGCAGGAGCTACCCGCGCGCAAATTGACGGCTGGAGCGGGCAGTTTCACGGTTTCAATCCTCTCCCGCCCCATCGGGGCAGGAGCTACACTTTACGGAGTCGCAATTCACCTTTATTTCTGCGTGGTTTCAATCCTCTCCCGCCCCATCGGGGCAGGAGCTACTTCGTTCCTCCCGGCTACCGTGCAGAATTTATCGTTTCAATCCTCTCCCGCCCCATCGGGGCAGGAGCTACAAGCGAGCTGGCGAACCGTTTGTCACGATTAGCAAGTTTCAATCCTCTCCCGCCCCATCGGGGCAGGAGCTACAAGACCTCACCAAATGGACCGGGGAGCTCATCACCGTTTCAATCCTCTCCCGCCCCATCGGGGCAGGAGCTACCCTATTACAGAGAGCATAGATTCTTGCACCCAAGTCGTTTCAATCCTCTCCCGCCCCATCGGGGCAGGAGCTACCTTTACGGAGTCACAATTTATCTTTATTTCCGCCTGGTTTCAATCCTCTCCCGCCCCATCGGGGCAGGAGCTACCACTGGCTCGCTATGCAGGTGATGGGGGCAGAAGGGGTTTCAATCCTCTCCCGCCCCATCGGGGCAGGAGCTACCCAGCCAAAGCGAATCAAGTTGACGAAGAAGACTTTAAGTTTCAATCCTCTCCCGCCCCATCGGGGCAGGAGCTACCGACGCTCAGGTCTGCATCGTTGCCGGTTAAGTTGTTTCAATCCTCTCCCGCCCCATCGGGGCAGGAGCTACGCCAACTGCCCAAACCCTTGTGAGGGCTGGGGTTTTCTTCTTTTGTACGCGGACCTAGCAATCGTTAGCGATATTGCCACGGACCGACGGCTCGCCCAAAAGAAAAATTTGTGAAAAATCACAGCTATACGGGAAACGCGATCCTCCCTGGAAAAAGGTGGTCGCTCCTGGTTCGCGTTAGACAAGCAACGGATCATCGAAATTCACCGATGGCTTGACGCCGAAGTGACGGCAGAACTGTTCTTTGGGCTCTCTTAACCGATAGACACGCAAGGTATCCTCCTTCTCATCAATGCATTTGACAAGATCACGCAACAGTTTCTCATACTGCGCTTGATCGACCAGACACTCAAAGACCGACTTCTGGACGCGTTGCCCAAAGTTCTTACACACTTGCGCAACTTTCCGTAGTCGCTTTTTCCCATCGTCTTTTTCGGTCGCTACATCATACGTGACAAGCACTTGCACTGCTTTAACTCCTTAACGGTAGAGAAACGGTAGATAAGTTTCCATATCGCCGCGTAAGACACGCGCCAGCAGGCGCGCCTGCACGTGCGGGATCAAACCCATCGGGGTCTTTTGGTCAAGCACCGGATGTTGCACTTCTTCTTGTTTACGTTTTTGATACGCAACGATCACTTCCTTTCTTCCATCATCGTTCAAGTAGATTGCTCCGCCGGGGCGCTCGACAAAATGCTTTGAGGTGATTTGCCGGCGGTTGATTAAGGTCAAGGCCAAGCGCTCGGCGATCACGGACCGCAGCTCTTCCATGAGATCCAGCCCCAGCGCAGGCCGGCCCGGACGCAGGGCATGCAGGAACCCCATTTGTGGATCGAGCCCTACGCCTTCGGCGGCGGCGACGCAATCCCCAAGCAGCAACGCATACAGAAACGACAACAGTGCGTTGGTTGGATCTCGTGGCGGGCGGCGGCTGCGTCCCTTGAGTTGAAAGGTGGCCCGCTCCTCTCGCACCATGCAGCTGAAGGTGTCGAAATGACGGCGAGCCGCCTCGCCCTCGAAGCCGCGCAATTGGTCGAGGTCCTCCGCAACTTCCACATTTCTTAAGGTGCTTACCAACGCTTGCGCTGTTTCTTTGAGTTGCGCACCATCCTGTGGATCGTCCGTTTCTCGCGCCGCGCGCAAGATGATTTGCCGAACATTCTGCACTTTCCCGGCAACAATGTTGCGGGCGATGGTCAAGGTGCGAACGGGGTCAGCCACCGACTCGTGCTGCGCCTTGCGCAACAGCACATTGCCGGAGATGGGACCTTCCAGGCGGGCTTTGAAGCGTCCGTTGCGATTGAGCCACACCACGGAGCGTCCATCATCCGCACAACGATGAAGGACAGCGGGGCTGATGAGAACATCGCCGAAACACACCAAGGCGCCAAGATGATGAAGCGGCACCTGGAGCTTCTTCTCGCCTCCGACTTCGACCCGCAAGGTTTCATGATCGAGCCGCACGTAAGCTTCCGGTGTCGTCACGTATAAAGTGTTTAGTAGTTGATGCATAGTCGTCTCATCCGCGCGGGGCTTCTGCCGGTAAGAACAGATCCCGTTGTAAATGTTTGAATCGCGCCTGTTCGCCCACGACTGACGGCAGGCACGCATCCTGTAGTGAACAATTTTTGCAGCGTGCATCGTTCACGGCGGGCGGCAGCACGTGGCTCGTCAGCATCGCCCGAATCTCCAGTACGCACTGCTCAACCTTTTGACGAAGGAGAGGAGTAAATTCCACCTCACGACGACGACGCGAACTATGATGAAAGATGGCACCCCGGGGCACGGGTTGACCAGTCATCTCTTCGAGACACAGCGCCTGAGCGCAGAGTTGGAGGTCATCATGCTCCTTCTCCCGACGCGGGCCATGCTTGTACTCAACGGGGTAGGGCGTATCGCCGCGAAACTCGACCACATCGGCCTTCCCCGTTAAGCCGAGCCGATTGGACCACAGAGGCAACGCCCGCTCGATACGGACGCCATCTTCCACCGTCCACTCGGGTTCATCAACGCGTTCGTGGACAGCCCGCCCCCGAAGCGTAAAGACGTTCTCATCAAACGACTGCTCCACGTGGATCAGCGCGCACTGCCGAGGACAATAGCTGTAGTGCTCCAGAGCGGAGAGCATCACTAAGTCACTCTCGTCCCAGTTTGATAGACTTTGCTCGCTCATAGTCTTACCCTACCAATCGAGTCAGGGTGATTTGAGAGAGAGGATTGTCATCGTTTGCGGAGATAGGAACATCTTTAGTTTGTAGCCCTTCACTAGTCACTGTTACGTCGTAATCCGCAAACTGCCGGGGCGCTTCGATGCCTTCTTTACGACGCACCTGAATGCGATCAAAGAGCACATGCGCAGGAGCATTCCCGAGTCCGTTCTCGTGCGAAAAGACATAGAGTCCGCGGCAGGCCATCATGCCCCGACTAGCGGAGCGGTCGAGGTCCCACATGCTTTGCAGAGCTTGCCAAAACAGTTTGAGATCTTCTATCGATACTCCAGTTTTTTTACCGAAGTGGGGGTTATAGAATCCACATCCTTTATAGAGGCCGTATGGAACGAGGGTTTTTCTGCCAATGGTGCCGGTTGCGGCTTTCTCATCTTCATCTTCACGAGGTTTGTCTCCAGGATTCTCCAGCGCCACTCTTGTAATCGCTAAATCAAGCGGCGTGACAGGATCAAGTGATCGAGCAAAAGTCATTTGCACCGGACCCCGCACTTGACCGCAGTTGTATCCTTCCCCTTTCTTTCCAACTAAGACCGCGCCGAACATTCGGACATCATAATAATTCTGACACATCCACATCTGGGCCTCGTCGATCTTTTTATCGTCCCCTGGCTTCGCGTTCACCGCTTCGTAGGCTCGCTTCTTATGGTCTACAAGGTAGCCGCGATTTTCGACGAAGATTTTATATCTCTGCTCTTGCCCACGGGTCGCGTCGATCCAATTCCGCACTTTTCGCTTGAGACAGACATCGGTCACCATGCCCTGCATAGTTTCCGGATCAACGCGCGGTAGGTTCCCCGCATCTGGGTCACCATTGGGATTGCCATCAACAACGTCAAATATGAGAACGAAATCATGTCGTTTTATCGCATCAGTATACAGTTCCATAGATGAGTTCTCCTTTCCTTCCCAAATCATGCAGCTGAGCTCTCAGTTGCTCCAGCTTTTTTGTCTTCCTGCGCTTGTCGATAGGCGATAGCAGCAGCTCGATCAGCTGCTTGCTGATGAAAATACCCCAAGCCAAAAAGCCCTTGCTGTTCCAATGTCAATGTTTTCGGAAACGCGGCCAAATGTTCCTGTACCTCGGCTAACCGCCTGCGGAGTGCTTCATAGGTTCCTGGCTTTTCTTTCCGCAGCTTGCCAAGGTGCGCCATGGTCCCTCGGAGTAGATGTCCAAACACAGAGGCAGGCGCGGAAGAAGCCGTACCGAAGAAACGATCAGTAATAGTGGCATTCACTCCTGGAATGGCGGCTTGTTGCACCGCCTCTAACACTGCGAGCAGGCGGCCACACAGATACGCGGGGTCGCGATTCTCCAACTCCAGCTTCGTCATGAAATCCTCCCTTAGCCAATTTTCTGATTGAGAAAGTAGCACCATTTTGATCAACGCTGCCCGAGGCCGAGTAATCGTTTGCTCCGCGCGATTGCGTTTAACCGCCTGAAACAACAACCAGAGCGGCAACGGACCGCCGCGCAGGGCAACCTGCAGCAGCACCTGGGGCACGTTTGGTGGTAGGTCTCGGTTCGCGTCGCGTACTGTAGAAGCCGCCAATGGATAGAGACCGTATGGATTGCCCTCCGAGCCGTCCCGTTCAGTAATCTGCTGGAGCGCAAAATAGCGCGCCAAGTTGCGCCGCGCGGTCTCCACAGTAGTGTCCAACCAATCTCGCACGACCACACGGCCACCACTTGCTGAGAAGGCAGTGGCGTAAAATGGCGTCGAGTCGACTGTGGCGGCGTTTTGTTGTCCCTTGAAGACAGAGGCGATCAACACACGTACTTCATCCGGTTCTGGCCGGGACAGCAGCGTAGCGACAGAGAATGGAACCTCGTCTCGTGTCCAGAAGAGATAGACCAACGGCCCTACTGTAAGATGAGTGTCTTCTCCCTCGATCAGCATGTTTGCTGCTTTGCTGAACCGTTCCCCACAGGACTGACAGGTCGGAGCAATCAACGATGCCTCTAAGCCATAGGATTCAAAGGCTGGCTTGTTCGCCGAAATGAGCGCCATGCCAGCCGACTGTCCGCCGGGGATACGCTTGATCTTGAACTGTAGTCGTTTCACGGCGGGGCGCAGATCTCCACAAATGAGACACTGCATCTGACTACTGGTTGTCTCCTCCTCGCCTTCGTCATTTCCGCCTCCCGAGGCTGTCGCCCAGTACGCTTGCACGGTCTTCAACTGGATGGGCAACGCGCCTTCCACCCGAAATGTGAAGTTATGAGAAGGATCAAGTTCATCGGGAAGCGACAATGAGGCAAGATCCAGCTTCTCCAGGAATTTCAAAGCGGATTGAACGGCTTCTTCCCTTGTCGTAATTGCACACGCTTTCACCTCTTCCACAAAGGCCCTGTGACACTCGTCAACACGTTGCTGTTTCGTTTTGTCCCGGGCGAGACCAAGGACATATTCACCGTTATCCGCGAGGAGTTTCGCCTTTATGCCAGCGGCACGTCCAATATGCGGAGCTTCATACTCCTTTCCTCGATCATTTTTTCCCTTCTTTCCTTCGGAGGTTGTTTGCACGAATCCGAGCAGATTCCCCTCCCTATCTAAATCAATCAGCCAGCGGATAGGAGTTTTTCCATACATTGGAGGAGGAAGATTGAGACGGTCTGCGTACTGGGTGAGTTTTTCCAGCAACATGGTTCCTCCTCTTTACGAATACAGTTCAGTGGGAACGTGCAAGACGCCTCTTTCCAATCGTCCGACAAAGAAACGCGGCGTTCCGCGCCCTGAATCATCAGAAGCATAGTCTAGGTCAAACAGCATACGTCCAAGATCGTCGGATAGATCGATTGGCTGCTCGCTACCATCAGGAGGACCGAAATACGCGGCGAACTCACGGCAGCCAAGATACGGAATCGAGTGGCATTGCCCTCGATTGACGCGCCGACGGAACTGATCGCGATATTTGGCGACATCATCAGTGGCGTGCGGTTTCAGCACAAGATCTGCCTTGATAATGTAAGCAATATCTCGCAACGCCAGGGTATGACGCTGTGCGCGATCCTCTTCCGCAAAGTAACCGCCTCCTTCCCCTACCCATTTCCGGGCGGTAGACACGACTGCTTTATTGTTTACTTCGTTTCGTAGAATCGAAAAATGACGAATCGGTTTGAGCACCCAGATTTCGCGCACTTGCCATGAGAACTCCGGCTTCCAAAAGATAGCTTCTAGCATGCCTCTCGCCGCCGAGGACGTCATGACTTCATACGACACACGCTCCACTTTCATCTCGGGGCGTGTGAAGCAGGCCAAATCGCCCCACACCTTCACCTCTAACAAAGGATAGTCAGACATATCACCTCCTTGTGTTTACTTTAGACAACCAATTCTTCGGGATCACGATTCGCTACCACTAGTCCTTTCAGTGTATCGTAGCGGCCAAGCCACTCCCAAAAGCCGGGAACAAGCTCGCTGAGGAATCCCTCACGTTGGTACTCTCTGATCATCCTTGTGCGCACGTTCACGATGTATGGCTGCAACTGACGTAACAACCAGCGTGGCAAGGCGCCGTCTTGATGTTGGACATAAGACAGCAAACGATCCACCATATTGTCTGTGTTATCCTGCCCACGATATCGCACCACGACCGGCGTGGTGTCATCCTTGATCAGACGAAACCGCTCCGCGACCTCGCGATATTTCAATCCTGCCCTCAACTCTTGAATCCGCTCTTCATCCGTTTCCACTACTTGATAGAGCAAGCGAAAGTATTCCAGATATGACGCTGGATTATTGAAATCGAAGCCAGGACGTTTGAGCAAATTCACGCTCGTGCTGGTCGCCGATTTGTACACTCCCGGAGGGAGTTTCCCTTCCTCTGGTGCAAATACAACTACACGGCCAACTGTCAGCTTGGCCTCGCGGTTGCACCGGCCAGCGGATTGCACGATGCGATCAAGCGGCCCGACCGCTCGCAATACAAGAGGAAAATCTAGATCGACCCCAGCCTCAACCACCTGCGTGGAAACGAGGCGACAAGGAAGACCTTCGGCCAGCCGATGTTTGACCTCGCGCAAAAGCGCGCGCCGATGCGCCCCGCACAGCAATGTTGACAAATGAAAGGCTTCTGGGTCCTGCAGCGCCTCCAGCAAGGCAAGCGCGTCATTTTTAGTATTCACCACAGCAAGTGCTTGTGGTGTGGTTCGCATTTCTTGAGCAACCCGATCCCAGGACCATGGCTCAGCCGCAAACGGCAGCTCATACCGCACTCGTCCGCCAAGTTTAGTAAAAAGGTGCGTGGGTTCAGAAACGATTTCTCGAACGTTCTGAAGTCCTTTGAGATACGGACTGTCATCTAAAGCAGGCTGTGTCGCGGTGCAGAGCACGACGCTGACGCCATAATGCGCAACTAATTGCTGCAAGCCGTCAAGAATGGGCGTAAGCAAACCAGGAGGTAAAGTTTGCACTTCATCTAGAATCAGTACACTACGCGCAAGGTTATGCAGCTTGCGACAGGAAATTGTTTTTCGACCGAACAAACTTTCAAAGAGTTGCACAGTGGTGGTGACGATGATCGGCGCATCCCAATTCTCCGCCGCCAAGCGCGCCCATACATCACCAAGAGAGACCGGGTCTGCCGAGTCGTCCGTGTAGTTCACGGCGCTGTGGTGCTCCACAACAGCGTGCTCACCAAAGATGTTACGATAGACCTCCGCAGTTTGCTCAATGATGCTGGTATAAGGAATGGCAACGATGACTCGATCCAAGCCATACACGAGAGCGTGCTGCAGGGCAAACGCCATGCTCGACCGCGTCTTGCCGCCACCGGTGGGAACTGTCAAGCGAAAGAAACCTGGCGACAATGTCGCATTTTGGACGCAGGCTTCATAGACTTCGTGGCGGAGTGTGTTGACCTGTCCAGCCGAGCCTCTCCCAGCCAGATGCTCCTGGTTAGCGACAAATCTGCTCCATAATTCACTCAGCGGAAGGGGGTTGATGCGGTTTCCCGATTGTTCAGAGTTAAAGTGACGTTCGGTATCAAGAAAATCGGCGTCAACTAGGGCAGAGAACAACATGCGGATAAAGAACTCGGTGTCAAGAGCTGAAGTGAGGTGCAAGGGAATAGGTAAAGCAGTCATGGGCTCAATAGGGTTAAGATATTGAGGGATACTTTGAATTGCTTCTTGAGCCGGTTTGGCTTTTGTCTTGTCCCGAAGCCAGTCTACTAAGTCGGTGCGGCTCGGTAACCCACCGTGATGACCGGCAATGAGAAAGGCAAGCAACTCATGCCGCTGCGCAGCCAGCAACGCCCCCGCTCTTTTATGATCCGGACCTCGATGATGTTTTGCCGGGTTGCGTTCGCAATCAAGTAAATATTGCTGAAAGACTGGATGCACTTTGCCAACGTCGTGCCACAATCCCGCCCAGTAGCCTAACTCTCCTGCACCGAACTTGGCAGCAAACGTGCGTGCAAGGTTGGCAACGCATTGTAAATGCTCCACCAAGTCATGGCGGTTCCCTTTTGCATTCGCCGAATGTGCTATAGCCATAGCTCCGCTCCTCCTTCATACAAGATCGGGTGTAGGGCGAGACATTTTAGTTGTCTACAGGAATGAGGACAAAGCAGGTATAGGACAGAATCCTGGATTCCCGCTGGAGTTTATCCCTTCACTGCGTTCAGGGCAGGCTCTGAGTCTGGAGAAGGGCGGGAATAATGGGCAAGGAGAAGTCAGCAGGATGGGAGGAGTTTTGACATAAGTACGATTTGTTAGTCAAGAGAGGATCAGGCTCCCGAAAGACTAGGCTAGGTCTTTTGCAGCGGCACAATAGAAATGAGCCCAGAGAAGCGGGTGAAATCGTCGGTGTTGTTCGTCAGAAGAGCGGGGATACCGTAGGCGAGCATGGTGGCGACAATGTTGGCGTCGTGGACTTGTTTACCGCCGGTGGGAAATTGCTGAACCAGTTCGAGAAGACGCGCTGTCACGATTGCATTATCTTCTGATACTCGAAATCGGCTCTGAAAATAGCGTATACGCTCAACTACGGTCGAGATGGGCCGAGGATTCATGAATTTCTGGGGGCGGCTGAAAGTCACAAGATACTCCCTCAAGATCTGACGACTAATCCAGAGTTCACCCTTAGCTTCGTAACGGGTTTTAATCGCGCTCAAAGCAAGTTGGTGGAGCGGCGCTTCAGCCGCATTGGCGTACACGAGAATATTTGTATCAAGAAAAATCCGCTCACCTTCCCCATTCGTCATACATATCCTCTCGTCTCAATGACAAATTCTCGGGCCAAGGACCCCAATTGTCGACCGGAAAATCTAAAGGAGGCCGTATTTCTTTCTTTACCGGTTGTTCTTCAATGACAAGAACGACTTTGTGTTCGCCTGGCTCTATATCTGGAGGAATTTGGATCGTGAGCTTACCGTCTTCCGCCACGGTGGCGGTGGTTTCAATCGTGCGCATAATTTCGTTCCTTGCTGCCTTATTGCTTACGATCGTTTGGGGGCGACATCAACCAGAAGACACCGACAAGCGCCGCTAAAGTGCCAGCCGCAATGGCAAGAGCGAGCCATTCTTGTAGACTCACGGCTACCCTCCAACAAAAGAAAGCGCGGCTCTGCCAGGTTGGCATTACGAGAACACTTTCCACAATACGGCGGTAGTCATTGCGAGATTGAATCCCACCATCCATTTCAAGACAGCCAAATCACTTTCGATTCGAGAGAATCGGTTCTCGTAATTCGCAATGGCCTCGGCAGCCTTACGAGATTTTTCTTCGCTAGCCCCTGCTTCTTTTAAGGCGTCGTAGACTTCACTGATCATCGTGCTCATAAAAAACCTCTCGTATGGCTTTCCGTTTGTCCCCTTCTACCATACTTTCCTCGTTCTTCACTGTCCATGCTTTCCTATCGATTTTATCAGGCTCCGCGCTACAACCGTCGCTTTACCTTCTGGCCTATGGCTATCACTTCTTCCACTTTGCAAACATACGCCAGCCCTAGGTACACTCCGCCTCCACCAGCCAACACCCCGGCAAATTGTAAGAGATGGCGCGGCGTCATGAGCGAGTCCGGCGCGCTGGCGAGCGGACGACTGAGCACGAATAACACGGAGCCCAGCACCGCAGACAAGAGCAGGTGACTGACAAAGCGACGTAAGAGCAGCGATTCATCAAGCGGACCGTGACGATGACGAAAAACCCAATACAACGTTAACGTATTTACATACGAAACAATGGAAGTCACCAGGGCAATGCCCCAGTGTCCGTAGTACTGCATGAACAGCCAGTCTCCGCCGGCATTGAGCGCAATGGAGCCGAGGCCCACCCAAGCCGGGGTGCGGGTGTCTTTGACGGCGTTAAACAAGCGCACCATGACCTGGCTCGTCCCGTAGGCTAACAAGCCAACGGAGAAGGCCGCTAACGCTTGGCTGGTCATTTGCACTTCTGCCGAGGTGAACTGTCCGCGTTCGTACAGGAAGCGTGTGATCGGCGTAGCCAAAGCAATGAGGCCGGCTGTCGCAGGCAACGCCACGGCAAACAAGAGCGAGAGACCCGCCCCGGCTTGCTCTTTGAACGTGTCTTGGCGTCCTTGCTGGTGAGCGGTGGAGAGATCGGTGAGCAGAACCGTGTAAATCGGAACAGCAAATAGGCTCACGGGTAAAAGAAACACGCGGAAGGCGTACGCCAAGGCGGAAATACTGCCCGCAGGGAGGGCCGAGGCCATGGCGCGATCGACAAACGCGTTGATGGGCACTACCGCCGTCGCCACGATGGCCCCAAACACAAGTCCGCGCATCTCCTGCAACGCTGGGTGTGAGAACCCGCACCCTGGACGGTAACGAATGCCATTCCGCGTCAGTGCGGGAATTTGTAGAAAAAGTTGCACACAACTACCGCCGACCACTCCGATTGCGAGACTCGTGATGCCGAAGGAGCCGGAGAGCCCCACGGCGCTCACAATCAACGCGAGGTTGAAGAAGATCCCCGCGTACTCGGGCATGGCGTAGTGGTCAACACTGTTTAGCACACCTTTCATCACGGCTAACAAACAGTGCAGCCCCAGCATTGGTAACATGAAGCGAAAGAGAAAGACCGCTAGCTCATGATCTGGTCCAGTGATGCCAGGAGCGGCCAGGAACATGACTTGAGACGCCGCGAGATAACAGCCGCCTCCGACCACCAGCGCCAAGACCAGAGCGATATTGAGGCCCACACTAAAGACCACGCTAAGCTCGTGCTTGTCTTCTCGGTAGCGCGTCACCACAGGAACAAAAAAGCTGCTAAGCACGCCGCTGAAAAACAATGTCTGCATCATCTCGGGTACGTTGTACGCCACCAGAAATGCGTCGGTCAGACGTGACGCGCCAAAGAGCGCAGCTTGTACGGCTTCTCGGACAAATCCCAGTGGTCGACTAATTAACGTGGCGATGAGAATCGGCAGCCCTTTCCGAGCCAAGCGAGAACGAGATGAGGTTGGCGTTTCTGGTGGTGTGACGGCAGCGCGTGATTGGTGAGACACGAAAGAAATGTAACAGGGAAAGTAGCTAGTAGCCAATAGTCAGTAGCCAGCATGGCGAGGCCAATGCAAAAGAAAAATTAAGAATTAAAAATTGAAGGCAAGGGCATATTCTGTTTATTCTTCATTTTGCATTCTCAATTTTTAATCGAGTCCCCTCCTGACTATTCTCCTCTTCGATTCTTTTCAGCGATCAGCCAGCGCTATACTAGAAGAAACAGGAAGGAGGCAGGGGATGGCGCTTTCTGATGACATCGAACGTCGCACGAAGGAACTTGGGCGCGAGTTGTTTTCTCGTTTGCAAACGGAAACGCCTTCGGTGTTCCAGTTCGCCTGGTGGGACGAGAAAATCCTTGACTGGTGTATGCGCGATGAAACTCTCAAGGTGCAAATGTTCCGCTTTATCGATGTGCTCCCCATGCTCAAGACCGGGGAACAGGTCGCTCGACATCTGCAAGAATATTTTCTTGACCACAAGGAAGTGTTTCCCATCGCCGTGCAATGGGGGCTCAATTTTGCCTCGCATCGGTCCGCCGCCGCGCGGGCGGTGGCGCTCGCCGTGCGGCGCAACGCGACCCGCATGGCGCAACGCTTCATCGTCGGCGCCACGCCAACGGAAGCACTCACGACACTGCGTCATTTACGGCGTCAACATCTCGCCTTTACGCTCGACTTGCTCGGGGAAGCGACGCTGAGCGAAGAGGAAGCAACATCGTATCAACACCAATATCTGCACCTTCTCACCTCCTTGACGGCGGCGGCGAACAGTTGGGAGCCTGATCCACTTCTTGATAATGACCACACCGGCCCGCTCCCACGGGTGCATGTGTCACTCAAGTTGACTGCACTCGACTCGCAGTTTGATGCACTTGCCCCACAGCAAAGCGCGACGCGCGTCAAAGCGCGATTGCGCTCGCTCTTCCGCACGGCGCGAGAGGTTGGGGCAGGGCTCACGGTAGACATGGAGCAGTACCGCTACAAAGATCTCACATTACGTGTCTTTAAAGAAATTCTGGAAGAGGACGAGTTTCGCTCGTGGCCCCATGTTGGCGTCGTGCTGCAAGCGTATCTCCGTGAAACTGAACAGGACTTACGCGACTTACTCACCTGGGCGCGGAGTCGCGGGACATCGATTAGCGTGCGCTTAGTGCGCGGCGCCTACTGGGACTACGAAACCGTGATCGCGCGTCAGCTCGGCTGGCCTGTTCCTGTTTTTACGCGCAAGTGGGAGACGGATGAAAATTTCGAGCGCTTGACAGTCATGCTGTTAGAAAACTATGCGCATCTGAGTCCAGCGATTGCCACACATAATGTGCGTTCCATTGCTCATGCGCTTGCTGCAATCGAATGCTTGCAGATTCCCCTCCACGCGATCGAATTTCAGATGCTCTATGGGATGGGCGACGCGATCAAAGCGGCGCTTGTCCAATTGGGGCAGCGCCTGCGTGTTTATGCGCCCTGTGGTGAACTGATTCCTGGGATGGGCTATCTCGTGCGCCGGTTACTTGAAAATACGTCGAATGAGTCATTTTTGCGGCAAAGCTTTGTCGAGCATGCGGCAATCGACGCCTTACTGCGAAGTCCGACGGAAGAACGACAAAATGGGAAAAAACAGATTGCGGAAGAGGAGTCTTCTCTCCACGCTGACGCGTTTGTGAATGAACCTGAACTCGACTTTGCCCAAGAAGAACACCGCCGCTGTTTTCAAGAAGCGCTTGAACAGGCGCACTCCCAGTGTGGCCGTACCTATCCATTAGTAGTGAACGGAGAAGATTTATTTACTTTGAAAACAATTGTTTCGACCAACCCGTCTCATCCGCAAGAAGTGATTGGGCGCGTGGCCCGTGCAGATACGGATGCTGCCGAACGCAGCATCGTCGTTGCCGCGCAGGCGCTGGCGGACTGGCGCGCCACCGCGCCTGAGGAGCGCGCGGCATTTCTTTTCCGTGCAGCCGAAAAAATGCGGGAGCAGCGGCTCACGCTAGCCGCGTGGGAGGTGTTGGAAGCCGGTAAGCCTTGGCGTGAGGCCGACGCTGATGTCTGTGAAGCGATTGATTATCTTAACTACTATGGGCAAGAGATGCTGCGGCTTGCTGCGCCGCGGCAGTTGGGGGACTATCCCGGTGAAGTTAATACGTACTGTTATCAACCTCGTGGCATAGCGGTGGTCATTGCTCCGTGGAATTTCCCCTTGGCGATTTTGACGGGCATGACCGCTGCCGCGCTGGTTGCGGGCAACACCGTGATCATGAAGCCTGCGGAACAAACGTCTGTGATCGCGGCGCAACTCATGGAGATTTTTCGCGGTGTTGGTCTTCCGCCAGGAGTGCTTGCTTACCTGCCTGGCATTGGGGAAGAGGTTGGGGAATATCTGGTGGGTCATCCGCGAACGAATGTCATTGCCTTCACTGGCTCACTCGCTGTGGGATTACACATCAACGAGTCAGCCGCAAAGACGGGAGCAAGCCAACACGGCATCAAAAAAATCATTGCCGAACTCGGAGGAAAAAACGCGATCATTGTCGATGATGACGCTGATCTGGATGAAGCAGTGTTGGGCACGGTCCAGTCCGCCTTTGGCTACGCCGGGCAAAAATGCTCGGCCTGCTCGCGTGTGATCGTGCTAGAGCATGTCTATGAGCAATTCCTCAGTCGTCTGATAGAGGCGACCCGCAGCCTTTCCGTGGGCCCCGCTGAACAGCCCCATACCCGCGTGCCTCCGCTCATTGATGAAGAGGCGCACCAGCGTGTGCGCGCCGCGATCGACACCGCCAAACGCGAGGGGCGCGTGGTCTTGGAAATGGAGGCTCCTATAGAAGGGCATTTTGTTGGACCGGTGATTGTCACCGATGTGTCCCCTCAGTCTGTCACGGCGCAAGAGGAGATTTTTGGTCCTGTGCTGGCTGTGCTCAAAGTACGGGATTTCGACGAAGCGCTGAGTGTAGCATTGGGGACCCGATACGCGCTGACGGGCGGGCTCTTCTCGCGCAGCCCAGCTCATATCGAACGCGCGCGTCAAGAGTTTCGCGTGGGTAATCTCTATTTGAACCGCAAAATCACTGGGGCGCTAGTCGGTCGCCAACCGTTCGGTGGGCTGGGGCTCTCTGGCATGGGCTCAAAAGCGGGCGGGGCGGATTATCTCCTGCAGTTTCTTGAAGCGCGGGTCGTTACGGAAAATACGCTTCGGCGAGGGTTCGCACCAAAACAGGAAGGTAATCACGGATGAGAACATTACAGCTTTCTCATGCCCAGGCCTAGTGCGAATTTCCTTTACCTGTATGGAACCGGACGAGGCAATCCGAGCCGCGCGCGTCAGCAAGCGGCTGGAGAACCGCTCCCTCACAGTCGCGGCTCGGCTCCCAGCAGCCACTCCGCGCTTACGCCTCCACCACCGGATTCTCTAACATCCCGACCTTCTCCAATTCAATGCGTACAATGTCGCCTGGTTTGAGAAAGCGCGGTGGGTTGCGAAACAAGCCGACGCCCGCAGGAGTCCCGGTCGTAATGACATCGCCAGGATCGAGCGGGAAGATATGCGAGAGATAGTCAATGAGATAGTTAACGTTGAAGATGAGTTGCTTGGTGTTGGAGCGCTGCATCTCTTCGCCATTCACCAGCGTGCGGATATTGAGCACGTGCGGATCGGGAATTTCATCACGCGTCACCAGTACGGGCCCCAATGGCGCGAAGGTGTCGAATGACTTGCCTGCTGTGGGACTGCTGCGCTGCTGATAATCACGTCCGCTGACATCGTTGCAAATGGTGTAGCCCGCAACGTAGTCAAGCGCTTCCCGACTCGACACCTCCTTGGCGCGCTTGCCGATGACCACCGCCATTTCTCCCTCAAAGTCTATCTGGCTGGTCACGAGCGGCATGCGAATCGACTCGCCGGGGCCGACCACTGCCGACACCGCCTTGGTAAAAATCGTCGGATATTTGGGCTGCTCTCGTCCGCCCTCGGCGGCGTGGTCTGCATAGTTAAGACCGATGCCGATGATTTTTCCGGGGCGCGGCACGGGTGCTAATAAACGCGCGTCTTTCAGCGAGATGGCCGCTCGGCCTTGGGCGACGGCTTCTCTGGCTCGCGCTATTCCTTCGTCTCCCAGCTCCAACAGCGCGACCATAGCGCTGGGCAGTGCGCTGCTCGAAGCTGTAGGAAGATCAATAATACCATTGTTTGTCAGCGCACCCGTGCTGCGCTGACCGTTGCGTTCGTATGAAACAAGCCGCATGCAATGTCTCCTTCGCTGGATTGTGACTCGCAGGCTCTTGTACCATACTTTTGCGTGTTCCTACATTGTACGCAACTTGCCGCGCTCGACCTTTCCCATCGCATTGCGTGGAATCGTCTCAAGAAAACGATACTGCCGAGGACGCTTGTAGGGGGCGAGATCGTGCTCGGCTCTAGTCCGCAATCGCTGCTCTAGCGCGGCGGGTTCTTCTCCTGGCCGAGGCACGATAAACGCGGCGATCCGTTCCCCCAAATCTGGATCAGCGACGCCCACCACCGCGCATTCGGCCACACCAGCATCTGCCTCAAGCACGGTCTCCACTTCACCTGGAGTGACATTGGTGCCGCCCACGATGATCAGTTCTTTGATGCGGCCCAAGATCGACAAGTAGCCATCTGCCGAGAATGCGCCGAGATCGCCAGTGCGGAACCAGTCCCCAGAAAAAGCTGGCGCGGTGGCTTCAGGATTGTTCCAGTAACCGCTGAACACGTTGGGACCACGCACCCAAATTTCCCCAGTGTTGCCGTTAGCTAATCGTTGCAATGTTTGTGGATCAAAAATGCCGACATCGACTCCTGGTAATGGTCGTCCGACGCTCCCAGGCTTTTTTTCGCCGTGAAGTGGGTTTGAGGTGTTGATGGCGGTTTCCGTTAAGCCGTACCGTTCGACTAACGGAAAACCAAAGCGCTCCTGGAAACGACGAAAGGTTTCGGGTGAGAGCGGCGCAGACCCACAGGTCAAGACGCGAATGGAAGACAGATCAAAATTACCTTCGATATCTAACATGCGGTGATACATGGTGGGCACGCCCATGAACATAGTGATCCGCTGTGCGCCGAAGGCGCGCAACGCGCTCGCAGGATCGAACCGTTCCATCAGCACCGTTGAGTTGCCAACATACAGTGTTCCGTAGAGGCCCAAACCCAGGCCATGCAGATGATGGGGCGGCAGCGTGTGCAAAAGGTGATCGTTCTCGGTCATTTCCCACGTGTCGACGAGCAACGCCTGGAGATTGGATTGGAGATTCCTATGCGTCAGTCCCACGCCTTTCGGCGTTCCGGTAGTGCCGCTAGTAAACAAAAGCAAGGCAATAGCATCATCACTCTGCGCAATTGGTTCCGGCCCCGGGGCGTGCGGAGCCAGTACTTCCGCCATCGCCGTCGTCTCGAAAGGTAGCTCTTCCTCGGAGCCGACGATCCACCAAGGACCGCGCACGGTCGCCGTAATCTGCGGCGCGCGCGCGACTGTTTCTGCATGGGTAATGGCTAACCGCACCTCAGCTTTTTCCAATACGGCTTCAGTTTCGCGTGCGGTCAAGGCGGGATTGAGGGGCACAACTCCAGCGCCAACGCTAAGCACGGCTAGATGGGCGGTGACGAGTCCAGCGGACTTCCCAAGGGAAAGCGCCACTCGATCGCCGGGACCCACGCCAGCAGCTCGCAACGCAGCCATCCACTGTGACGCCTCGTCGCGTAACGCGCCGCGCGTTTGTCGCCACATGACTCGCCCGTTAGGCTCAAGTCGCTCGAACATAATGCGGTCTGAATGTTGTTGTAAATGTCGCCAGAAATGTTGCGCGAGACTCATGACTAACCTCTTGCTCTACTATCAATAGGAAGCCGCTTCCACGTAAAGAGAGAACCTGTAAATTTTCGAGGCAGTATTTCCCACGTGGTCACACGTTGTCAAGGCTTGTTGATCGGGAAACTCAGCCAAACTCTACAAGATCAGTACACTAGAGTTGTCACCCTGAACGAAGTGAAAGGTCTCGTAGTGAGATTCTTCGCTTTGCTCGGAATGACAGGGCTGGGTGTCGTATTGGAAAGTACACGAATGCTATGCTCTCTCATTTAGTGCGAGGCGTTCTCTCTTTCACATTTTTTGTGGTGTGGTGTCTTTTACTACAGAAAAGTGAGAAGAGGTCAATAATGCAGCTCTTCATCGACAAACTTCCTTCGCCTCTTGGAACCTTGCTGCTCGTGACGGATGGAGAAACGCTTTGCGCGCTTGATTACGCGGATTGCGAGCCGCGTATGTTAAGTTTCCTCCACGCGCGGTATGGACAGGTCCGTTTGAAAAAAGGGACGACCAACGTTTACACATTCAGTGCTGCGCTACGCGCGTATCTCTCTGGCGATTTGGCAAGCATCAATGATCTTCCCGTGAACACGAGCGGAACTCCATTTCAACAGCAAGTATGGTCCACGCTTCGCATGATTCCTCCCGGAACGGTCATGACTTATGGTGAGCTGGCGAAAAGAGTAGGGCGTCCTGCGGCGTATCGTGCAGTGGGCATGACGAACGCATTAAACTCTGTTGCTATTGTTGTTCCGTGTCACCGGTTGGTTGGGGCCAACGGGGCGCTCACTGGCTATGCTGGCGGTCTACAGCGAAAACGATGGCTACTGGAGCACGAAGGAGTAAAGCTCAACGGTGAAAAAAGCAAAACTCTATAAGCTCATCGGTCCTGATGGAAAACAGTACGAGAGCGTCACGCCTGGGACCTTGGGCGGTCACAAAGGTGGGAAAGGGTACGGACGGCTTGACTGTCCTTGCGCCGCACGATGGATCGCCAAAGGGTACTATGTCAAACATCGCGTATTCTTCGCCGACGAAGCGACGGCGATTGCGGCGGGCTATCGTCCGGCTGCGTGTTGTATGAAAGAGCGTTACGTGCTGTGGAAACAAGCGCTGGCAAAAGCGAGGGATCGAGAACACGCCTTCGCACTATACAGCAAGTTATTGAAGCTCTGACTCATTGCTAAGTCTTAAGAAAATCTCTGAGCGCCGTCAACGTTTCCTCTGGCGCCTCTTCCGGAATAAAGTGCCCACACGGCATGGCTCTGCCTCGCACATCAACGGCATGCTCGCGCCAAATCGCCAGCGTATCGTAATGCTTATGCAAGAAGCCTTTCTCTCCCCACAACACCAGGACCGGACAAGTGATCTTCCGCTCGATATCGGCGTCGTCGTGCTCCAGGTCGATCGTGGCCCCGGCCCGGTAGTCCTCACAGGAGGCGTGCACAGTAGCGGGATCACGAAAACAGCGCAGATATTCCGCGAACGCTTCAGGGGTGATCGCCTTGGGTTTGAGTTTTCCCAGGCCCAGTATCGAGTTGAGATAAAACTCGGCGTCGGCGCTAATCAACGTTTCTGGAAACGGGGCAGGTTGGATGAGGAAGAACCAGTGGTAGTAGGCCGTGGCCAGGACTTTGTTCACATTCTGATAGACCATCCGCGTGGGAATGATATCGAGGACTGCCAGCTTCGTGACGCGTTCGGGATGGTCGCGGGTGAGTCGATGGGCCACGCGTGCGCCGCGATCGTGTCCCACCACAGCAAATTTGCTGAAGCCCAGTTGTTCCATCACTTCAACTTGATCCTGCGCTGTGGCCCGCTTGCAATGGCCGAAGTGATTTTCTCCATCCGCGGGTTTGCTGCTGTCGCCGTAGCCGCGCAGGTCGGGAACTACAACGGTGTAGTCCTGCGCGAGTCGGGGCGCGACTTTATGCCACATGACATGTGTTTCCGGATAGCCGTGGAGTAGCAACACCGGAGAGCCGTTTCCTGCCGTCACGACATTGATGGTTGCGCCTGCGGTTTTGATAGAGCGGTGCGTAAATCCTTCGAACATGGCGGTTTCTCCTGGGGCGAGATTTTTCATCGGCGGGCCTGAGGCAAGGGAAGAATGGATACGTCAGAGACACCCCGCTGAGGCGTCTCTGTGCAATAAGCGTCAGTGGTTACGCAAGAGCGGCTTCGAGCGTTTCTACGGATGGGGCGAAATAGAACGAGCCAGACGCGGGATTGGTGTAATCCGTGAGCTTATCGCGCACGCCGCCATCGACGCCGTACATAGCGCGCAGGCGTTCGCGGAGCGGCGCTTGGGTCTTACAAAACGCCATGAAGTACAAACCGACCGTGCCATCATGGAAGGCGTACGGCGTGGAGCGACGGGTAATTTCATCGCGTTTCGGCTTGGTCGCGTCAGCGGTTTTCCCCTGACGCAGCTCGACGTGAGAGAGATGCGAGTGCACGGGCTGCACATCGAGACGGATTGAATCGGGTTTGGTGCGACCGAAAACGCCTTCTTGTTCCGGTATAGATTGCTTATTCCATCCGACTAAATCATGTACCCAACGTTGGGCAAGAATGAAACTGCCGCCTGCGCCTGGTTGTCCGTCTGGTACGATGGCGACTTCGCGGTCTCTTTCGACTTCCGGGTTGCCCGTACCATCGATGAAGCCGGTCATATCGAGGGAATTCCCGTAAATGAAGGTCATAGTCTCACGGGCAACCTTCATGTGGCCATCGAGCGCCTGACGTGCATCCCACTGCGCCTTCCAGATCTGGTCTTTGTGAGGGCTATTCATCCAGAAGAGCAGTTCTTCCTGAGTGCCTTTCGCTTCTCGACCGCTGCCATCAATTGACTTGATGGTCTCAAATGGTTGGAAGTCATTAGGAATGTCCTTGGTCAGGTCTTTTAACAGCGTAGGGCCAAGGCAGATAACCAAGTTGAATTCCTTCCCTGGAAGTGCACTGTTTTGGCGTAACTGTCGAATGACAGACTTGATGACCTTTAGATCCGCGCCTTCGACGCGGCTCAAATGTACGTACCACTGGTGCTCGCCCATGTTTCTATTGAGGATAGCAGCTTGTGGTGTTGGCATTATGATGCCTCCTTACTGAGATGAATTTTATGTACAACCCCGCCCGTATTTAGTAGCCGAGCGGAGTCGTGAGCGTCAAGGACATCCACATTTTCTTGTGCGCTGTGAGCAGAAGCTGTGGCTTGCGCATTATGAAATTCGTGCTAAGCAGGGTGACGCTTGGGAAAAGAGCGTGAGAGCGAGGAGAAGTCCGACTATGAGTGAGGCAACGCAGCAAGCCTGTATCGTCGGCGTTGGAGAAACCCCATACACCAAATGGGGGCGCATGGCTGAACGCGGCGAGTGGAGTCTCGCGTGCGAAGCCGTGCTCAACGCCGTGCACGACGCCGGTCTTGAGATCGAGCAGATTGATGGTCTCGCGTCGTTCTCCAATGATTCGAGTTTACCGTGGTTGATGCAGCACGCCCTGGGTCTGCCTCGTCTCGGGTTCGCCTCGATGGTATGGGGCAGCGGTGGTGCTGGAGCCTGCGGCGCCATTGCACACGCGGCGATGGCGGTGGAATCCGGTCAGGCGCAATATGTGGCGGTCTTCCGCTCGCTGTGCCAGGGGCCGGGACATCGGTACGGTCAAGCGGGCGGTTACAATGAACTGCCGCATCTCAACTTTGTCGCGCCTTTTGGTATGTTCTCGCCGCCGCTCATGATTGCGCCCCTGGTGCAGCGCTACATGTACGAGTTTGGCGCCAGGCAGGAACACTTGGGGGAAATCGCGTTGGTCTGCCGCGAGAACGCGCAGCGCAATCCGCGCGCGGTGATGCGTGGGCGTCCGTTGACGATGGAAGAGTATTTGAACTCTCGTATCATCGCTTCTCCTTTGCGACTGTTCGACTGTTGCCAAGAGAATGACGGGGCCTGCGCGCTGATTGTGACCACGCGGGAACGGGCGTGCGATTTGTGCACGAAGCCGGTGCGTATTCTTGCCGCCGCGCAGGGCGGCAACCCCGGCTGGAGCGACGGCGCGCTCGGTTCACATAACATGCCGATCGAGGAATATGGCGCCGGGAACGGTAAACAGCTCGCGCAAGAGTTGTTCCGTCGCGCCGGAGTCACTCCGGCTGACGTTGACACGGTGCAGATTTACGATCACTTCACCGGCCTGGTGTTGATGTCGTTGGAAAATTTTGGCTTCTGCGGGCGCGGTGAGGCCGGACCGTTTGTCGCTGCTGGCAATATTCACTGGCCCAATGGCAGTCTGCCCCTCAATACCTCGGGAGGCCATCTTTCCGAGGCCTACATTCATGGGCTCAATCTCGCGGTGGAAGGCGTGCGGCAGTTGCGCGGAGAATCGACTTCACAAGTGCAAGACGCTGAAATCTGTCTGGTGACGGCGGGACTGAGCGCCTCACCGCTGAGCGCGGCGATTTTGGGAGTGTGAACATGACAACCAGTGCCTATTTGCCGGAGGCAGTCCCCGGACCACAACTAAACGTGGATGACCAGGCGTTTTGGTCGTATTGTCAACAGCGCGAGTTGCGGTTTCAACGGTGTAGCTCCTGTGGTCGGTTTCGTCATCCTCCAGGACCAGCGTGCTCGCAGTGTCTCTCGTTTACTTCTGAATGGGTGCGCACCCCGGAGCAGGGCGTCGTGTTTAGTTTCACTATTGTCCATCACCCCGCACATCCCGCGGTGACCGACGTCGTGCCGTACAATATTGTGATTGTAGACTTCCCTGAGTGCGGTCATGCACGCTTAGTCAGTAATCTGATTGACGCGACGCCTGAAGAGATTCATATTGGCATGAAGGCGACCCTCGTGTGGGAGACGGCGGGCAATGGCCTGCTTGTTCCTCGCTTCCGCAAACGCTAAGGGGGAGACTGTGGGACTAATTGTGTTCCTTATCATCGGGTTGGTCGCTGGTTGGTTAGCCGGACAGTTGTCGAAGGGCGGTGGCTTTGGCCTCGTCGGCGATATGGTGGTCGGCATCCTCGGCTCCGTCTTTGGCGGTTTTCTTTTTCGTTCGCTCGGACTTTATCCGCGCGGCGGATTCCTCAGTCACGTGGTGACTGCGACTATCGGGGCTGTTATGCTCCTGTATCTGGTGCGTGTCATTAAATCAGCCTGAATTCGTCTGAATCAGGAAAGGAGGGGGATATGACTTTAGGAAAAAAATGCGGCGCCGAAGCGCTTGGCACATTTTGGCTGGTCTTTGGTGGCTGTGGAAGCGCGGTGCTTTCCGCCGCTTTTCCACAGGTCGGCATCGGGCTGCATGGGGTAGCCCTGGCGTTTGGATTGACCGTCCTGACGATGGCGTACGCCATTGGCCATATTTCCGGCTGTCATTTGAATCCGGCGGTGACCATTGGTTTGGTGACCGCGAAGCGATTTCCATCAGGCGACGCTGGGCCCTATATCGGAGCCCAGGTGGTCGGGGCGGTGATTGCCAGCGCCGTGCTCTATTTTATCGCCAGTGGGAAAGCGGGGTTTGATGTCAGCGCTGGGTTTGCCGCCAATGGATATGGGGACCATTCCCCAGGCGGGTATGCAATGTCATCAGCATTTGTCGCCGAGGTAGTGCTGACCTTTATGTTTCTCATGATCATTCTCGGGGCGACCGATCGTCGCGCGCCAGCGGGATTTGCGCCGATTCCTATTGGCCTGGCGCTGACCTTGATTCACCTGATTGGCATTCCGGTTACCAACCTTTCCGTTAACCCGGCGCGAAGTACTGGCCCTGCGGTTTTTGTCGGAGGTTGGGCGCTGGCTCAATTGTGGCTGTTTTGGGTGGCTCCGATCATTGGAGCCGTGCTTGCGGGATTCGCTTATCCCGCTCTTGCTGAAGAGAAGGGAGTGAGCAAGGCGCTTAGCGCCGCACTGCCGGAGTCTCGATAGGCAGTCCGCGACCGCGCCACGCCAGGTAGAGTTCGAGATTGACATAGTCGTCCGCGCCGTAGGGAAGCGGCTCGGCCCGCACGGCGGTATTGCACCAAGCGAACATACGATGGGCGGACCCTAATGTTTGCCACAGATGGCGGTAAATAGGAAACCCATTGATCTGTCCTTGGCTGATGACATCGCCACGGAGCCGCTGCCCCGCTTGTTGGTCATGACAATGCGTACAGGCTAGATCAAGTTGCCCACGACGTTGCATGAAGAAGGCGCGCCCCGCCTCGAAGAATGGTTGGACTGGGCCATCGACTTGGACCGCCGTCGGCAGCCCGCGTGATTGTACTCCTACGAAGGTGACGAGCGCCAACAGCGCTTCGGATTCATATGGGTAGGGCGCGGCCTGCTGGTGTTCCGCGCGACAGCGATTGATCTGTTGTTCGAGGTTGATAAGTTTTTGATTGCGAGCATCGAAGCGCGGATACCGAGTCCGCACCCCGCGCATGCTCGCTGCTGCATCTTCGTGACAACTAGCGCAGGATTTATGCTCGGCGCCGTCGGACTGGCTCCACAGCGTGCGTCCTCGTTCGACCCACAAAAACCCCGGATTGGCAAACTCATCATCCTGGAGGCGCTGATTGTCTTCTGAGAGATAGGTGTAGCCAGAACGGCGATCCTCGATGATATACGAAGCCGAAGGGGAAGACCTGGACGCCTGGCTTTTTCTTTCAAACGAAGGCGGCGGAGCCCGAAGCGTGAGCAGATAGGCGACGACGTCCTCAAGCTCCTGCGCCGTCAAAATCGGCTTTCCCTGATAGCGATTCAAGACGCGATGTAACCCTTCTACTTTGTAATAAGCTGGCATCGGCGTTTGCAGGTTTACTACCTTTGGATCGACCATGCGTAAGCGCAAGGCTCCTGCCGTGTAGCGATTCTCCGCATCATCCAAAGGAGGACCAACCGTGCCATGAAACTGCCGCTCCGGCAGCGGCATGGCGTGGCAGACAACGCAGTCGCCTTTCTCGCGATCAAGTATGATTCGACGCCCTTGTTCTGGGTCGCCGGGCTGATTTGTCAACGGTGTGGGGATGGCGCCGTTTTCAATCGTGAAGGGGACTAAGGGGTCACCGTTCTGAATGATGTGAGGAAAGTTTGGAGCGGTGTCATTCTGAGGAGTGAAACGACGAAGAATCTCGCTTGGACTGTTGCGCTGAGATTCTTCGCCTTCGCTCCTCTGCGGCTCAGAATGACAATAACTGGCAAGCAGAAATTCATTGGCTGTGACGATGAGAATAAGCAGGCTAGCTCTTAAAAGAGACCGCATGTTTTTCAGGAGAACGTATCCGCCGTGATGTTCGTGTACCACGACCGGGTGTACTCCGCTTCCAGCGCGCGAATTTCATCTGGGGCATCGAGTGGGCTGATGCCGTCCGAGCCTGGAACGACGATGATGGCGTTGTTTTCTACATGATAGACAGCAGCAATAGAAATGCCGTAGTCCGGCGCCACCAAGCTGTAACAAGTGTTGATGAGCACGGGGTCCGGAGGTGGTTCACCGCGCAGCAGGGCGGCAATGGCTGCCGCGCACGCCTTGGCTTGATTATTGGCGCTGAACGCGGATTTGGGCATGGGGTTGGCGATCGCGGCGTCTCCAATGATGTGAACGCCTGCGTGCACAGTCGATTCAAACGTGCTTGCCTTGACTGGGCACCAGCCCTTGCCATCATCGAGCCCAACTGCGCGAGCAATCGCTGCGGCGCGTTGCGGTGGGATGATGTTCGTCACCGCGGGCTTGTGTTCGTCAAATTCCGTGCGCACCGTGCCTGCCTCGGTGTCAACGCTGACAACACGCCCGCCTTGTGATCCGGAGACCCACTCCAGCAGGCCAGGGTAGAGGCGTTGCCAAGCAGCACGAAAGAGTTTGTCTTTGGTGAATGTATCTTTGGCGTCGAGCAGTAAAATTTTCGACTTCGGCTTATGGATTTTGAGATAGTGCGCGATAAGGCTGGCGCGCTCGTATGGACCAGGCGGACAGCGGTACGGCGCTTCTGGGGCGGTAATGACGACCAGTCCGCCGTCGGGCATCGCTGCAAGCTGTTTTTGCAGCAGCAAGGTTTGTGGCCCGGCTTCCCAGGCATGAGGAAAGACTTCGCTAGCCGCCGCATCGTAACCTGTCACAACGCCCCATTGCAGTTCGATGCCCGGTGAAAGTACGAGCCGGTCATACGTCAGTGTCTTGCCATTGTTGAGCGTCACGCGCCGCGTAGCGGGATCGAGCGCGGTCGCGCTGGCATAAACGACTTGCACGCCATAGCGTTGTTGGAGTTTGTCATACGTGTAGGTGAGAGACTGCAAATCGCGTAGACCGACCAGTACTGCATTACTGAATGGACAGGTAAGAAACTGGCGATTCGGGGTGACTAACGTGACCTCAAGCGTCGGGTCAGCGCGGCGCAGGTATTTGGCGCAGGCTGCCCCGCCAAAGCCGCCGCCGATGACGACCACCTGAGCCTTCGGCTTGGCCCAGGCGCGACGCGGCAGTGCGGCAACAAAAGGCAGAATGCTAGTCATGCGTAAGAATTGGCGACGGGTGAACATCTTATAAGTGAAGCGACTTCAGCAAATTCTACCAAACGATTTGGACTACCTTGCTTGCGATAATGATTGTATCACGAGTTAGTAATGGGAGCTTCATCATGTGAGCAACGCCAGCAATGATCCTATCGTGCATCTCTGGAATAGTCGCTAAAGCGGAGAATTGTAGAACGTCAGCCGCTCGAAAATCTACAAAATGGAATTGTCCGGCGCCCTTCAGCTTTTCGTATTCCTGGCTGAATTCGAGTGGATGATTGTACTTGGCATTTAAGTAATAGAGTTCCGCTAAGACAAGGCTTGGAACGTAAATCCGCGCTTGTCCTTGCTCGCCAGCCAAAAAGGCCGTTCGGGCATTGGTCCCCAAGTTTGGGTGTCCCACCAGATACCAGTAAAGGGCGTGCGTATCAGTGACGTAGTCACTCACGTATTCTATTCTCCCACATCCTCACGCCACTGACTGCGGATCTCTCGTAGCGTTTCATTTATATCTGCATCTTCCGGAAATTTCCCCTTCCAAACTCCGTAGAGCGGTTGCGGAGGATGCTCGGTATTGCGCAATTGTCTGGCGATCCGTTCAATCAGGGATAAAAGCTCCTCGTGACTAAGGTTCTTGAGAAGCGTGTCTATCTGTTGTTGTACGTCAGTTTGCATAGTCATTGCTCCTCATATACTCAATCATGCTCTTTGTCCTCTAATTCTTCGATCAGCGCTTTCGCCTCTTGCAAATCTTTCGTATCAAAGCCTTCGGTGAACCAGTTGTACACATTCGACAACAGATTGTGCGCTTCTACACGTTTGCCTTGTTGCCGCCACAGCCGCGCCAGACTTGTCGAGGCACGCAGCTCCCAGGACTTGGCTTGCTGCTTTTGGGCGATGTCGATAGCTTTGAGGAAACAGGATTCGGCTTCTTCGACTTTTGACTTTGGACTTTCGACTTGTGACTTGAGAGTCAGCTGACCTTTGAGGCGATACAGCTCGGCCTCCCACCGACGTTCTCCACGTTGGGCGGCCAAGGCCAAGGCTTCAGCCAAGATGTTCAGTCCCTCTTCGGATTGTCCCACTTTTCCGGAGGCCTCGGCGAGAAACGCCAGATAATACGTCCGTCCGACCTCAGCCCCTGTAGCTCGCCAAGCGGCCAACCCTTGTCGCATCTGTGCGATGCCTTCTTCTCCCTGCCCCTGTTCAGCCAGCGCCCAGCCTCGCAGGAACGTTGCCTCCGCGCGGAAAAACGCAAGTTCATGTTCGTTCGCGAGCGCACTTTCCGCTTCAGCTCGCTCCTGGGTTGCCTGCGCTTCCCGACGATACTGATGAAGCATGGCAGCATATCCTAACGCATTCGCCAGGATATGGGGTTGAGAGTGCCCCCGGGCTAAGGTGAGTGCTTCGCAGCTGTGCTTGAGGACTTGGTCTGGGTAGCCGAGATGCCACAGAGCCCAGGCCGCAAAGAACCGGCACCACACCCCGGGGTCATGCCCATAGAGCACGACATGGGAGCGGTGGTGTTGGGGATGGTACAGCGCAATGCCTCGCTCCAAGTGGGCTCGGGCTAGCGCAAACTCTCCAAGCCAGAGCAAGGTGTTGCCGAGCCTCACGTGGGCTTCCAGCAGAAGCGCGGAATCGTGGACGCGTTGGGCAAGGCGTAGGAGCTGTTCCGCGAGCGCTCGGGTGGTCGTATACTCCGCCCGCGCTAAATGAAAGGCCGACAGCCCGAGGAGCGCTGGAAAGAGCTGTGGCGTCTCTCCGAGTTGCGCGCAGAGCTCTCGCGCCCGAGCATAGGCGTGCCCCATGCGTGAGGATCCCCAGCCTTCCGTCGCCAGCAGTGGTACGCCGAGGGCGAGGTGCAGCGTGAGTTCGTGCTGGACGTGTTCAGGCGAGAGCGGTAGGGTCTGGAGCAACTCTAGTGCTTTGGTGAGATGGCTGATCGCTTCGAGGTGTGCTGAGCGCTCGACAGCCTTCTGCCCCGCTTGCTGCCAATACGGAATCGCCTGCTCAGTGAGATTTGCCTCAGTGTAATGATGCGCCAGTAACTCTGGTTGGTTTGTTTTTGTGTCTGGAAAACGCTCCTCTAGCACTCGGGCAATCTGCTGGTGATACTGCTGCCGGGTGCTCTTCAATAACGATTGATAGGCAATGTCCTGAATCAACGCGTGCTTGAAGAAGTAGCGCGCCTGCTCACCAGCGCCACGCTGATACAGAATCTCAGCTTCCACCAGCTTAGCGAGAGCCGTTTGTAGATCTGCTTCGTTGGCCGGCGTTACCGCGTGCAGCAGTTCATAAGAAAACTCACGCCCCAAGGTCGCGCCGAGTTGAGCAATGGGCCGTGCCTCGGCCAGGCGATCAAGGCGGGCCATCAAGGCGTCCTGCAACGTAGCCGGAACTCCCAACTCCGCGCCAGGCTGTCCACCCCGTGGCCCGTTGCTTGTCGCTTGTGCCCCCCAATGCTCCACTACACTCTTCGTCACCTCCTCGACAAACAGTGGCACCCCATCGGCCTTGAGGCGAATCTGCTCGATCACTGCGGCTGGCAGCTCGTGGCCTACCGCTGCTTTTTCGATCATCGCCTCGACCTGCTTCTGGCCCAAGCGGTTGAGCACCAAGTGGGACAGATGCGACCGTGGTTTCCACGGCGGCGTGAACTCCGGGCGGAAGGTCAACACGAGGAAGAGTTTGGAGGTGGGAATCTGGTCGATCAACAACGTCAAGAACTCCAACGACGACGGGTCCGCCCAGTGCACATCTTCCCACACAAAGACTGTGGCCTGGCGCTCCGCTTGCACCATCAGCAGGTTCAGGAATGCGTGCAGGGTGCGTTCTCGCTGTTTTTGCGGAGTGAGATAGAGTGGTGGATAGTTTGACGGCGTTGGCAAGGACAGTAAGGCCGTGAACAGCGGGAGCGCCTCCGGCATCTCGTACAAGGCCAGGGCGCGTTCCAGCTTGGCGACTTTCTCTGCCTCGGTGTCCTGGCGCATGAAGAGTAAGGTGCGCTGTAAGAGGTCGATCAGCGGATACAACGCACTCTGCTGATGATACGGTGAACAGCGCGCTTCATAGAGCAACGAGCCCTCATGCGTCACGTGCTCGCGCAGCGTGT
>CAYTVL010000044.1:0-49942 GCA_964441775.1 uncultured Enterobacteriaceae bacterium | reverse complement strand
CTCTTGACCTGTTAGGATAACGCAAGTGGAAGGTTTTGTCTCATAGTCCTAAGAGCGAATTCCTTGTCACGGGCAACTTTAAAGACTGGGAGCGTTGGGATCGCTTGCACGAGATCAAGGTGAAAACGCTCACCATCGGCTCGCAATACGACGAAATGGACCCGGCAGACCTGAAGCAGATGGCGACCCTCATGCCCAATGCGCGGAACGCCTTCTGTCCTCATGGGAGCCACCTCTGCATGTGGGACGATCAGGCCACGTATTTTGCCCACTTGTTGCACTTCTTGCGCACCGTCTAATCCGACTGGCGCATGGGATGGGGTGAGAGGGGGCTGCGTGTCGCTGAGAACAGACATGCAGGTGCAGGTGAGCAGAAGCAGGGCCGAACTCGCTCTCGTCATTCATCCATGCCCCTCCCAGAAATCTAGTTTACATTCTCTCAGTAGAGCTAAACTTGCACCCTCTCCATAAAAGAAAATCTCCTTCTCTACCTAGCGTTCCTTCGGCATTGGCATGCGGAGTGCTTACTGTACGACTGTATGTCGGCAAATTTATTCCAGGAGGTTGTTTGTATGAAGAAAGTAAGTGCATTCCTGACCGCTGCGCTGCTTGTTGGCGGCCTCACTACGGCTGCGTTCGCTGACCATAATAAGGACGAAGCCTCTATGCGGGGCACGATCAACAAGATCGATCACAGCACCGGGAAGATCGAATTCAAGACGGACAAGGGGACGTCGGAATTATATTTTGCGCCTGACTCGATCAAAAACTTTAAAGAAGGCGAGCAAGTGGTGCTGGAGCTGGAAACGTCCAGTCATGAAGCGATGGAAAAACACGCTATGGAGCAGAAGCGTTAATCTCGCTGCGCTCTATGAATTCGGTCAGTGAGGAAGTGATAGGCGGCGGCGAAACTCATTCGCCACGGTCTCGTCTGTTGTGGGAGTGACAAAGCTGCCGCGTTGCCCCCGCTCCGAGAAGAAGCGGAATCCCCGGGCCGAAACTTTTCCTCGGCCTGCGCGCGTATGCCAACGACGGCGACGCTTCGCAGCGCTGGGCTACATCCGCCGATTGGTGTCGATGTACGGCCCTCGCGCCTCTCGTCCATTCTTTCTGTGTGGTTGACCCTGCAAGAAGAAAAAGAACATTGCTCGACTATGATCACCCGTTTCTGGTGCTACGTCCGTGTCACTTGGAAGTGCATCCTCCTTTGCATTCAGGGAGTGAAGGTCAGACAACATGGCCGCTTGTTGGTGATTACCGGTGGTAACCCCGCCAAGAAAGATGCTGCGTTACATACCCTGCCGCGCACAGCCCGAGGCGTGAACGAGCGACAGAAGACACGGCCATTGGCCCACTCCTCAATGTTTATCCTTTCACCGCTTCCCTGACGCCACGTGGGTCTCGTTCTTGCAATTCAACTCAAGCAGCCGCGCCTTTATCTTGCCGAAGAGACGACAATTTTAGTGAGTGAAGGAGTACTACTCATGGCGAAGACCGTCGCTGATGTCATGATTGAACGGTTGATCGATTGGGGTGTGGACACCATCTTTGGCTTGCCGGGGGACGGCATTAACGGCCTCTTTGAAGCCTTGCGAACTCATCAGGAACAACTGCGCTTTATTCAAGTCCGGCACGAGGAAGCAGCAGCCTTTGCCGCGTGCGGCTACGCCAAATACACGGGTCGCCTCGGCGTCTGTCTGGCCACCTCAGGGCCGGGCGGTATTCATCTCTTGAATGGACTGTATGACGCGAAATGTGATGGACAGCCCGTGCTCGCCATTACGGGGCACACTTTTCATGATTTGATTGGTACGCACTATCAACAAGACGTTGATCTTGACAAGTTGTTTGTTGATGTGGCGGCATATAACCAACGGGTGATGGGGCCTCAGCATGCCAGGAACGTTATCGATGAGGCCGTCAAAACGGCGTTGACCCGGCGGACAGTGGCCCACATCACTATTCCAAAAGATATTCAAGACTGGACGTGCGACGAGACGGAACGGTCCTCTGCGAATATTGCCCACCACAGTAGTGACCGCTTCGCCGCCGCCTTCCCCATGCCGCCGCAAGTGCTCCTGGAGCGTGCGGCAGATCTGCTCAGCCAAGGCTGCAAAGTCGCGATTCTCGCAGGTCAAGGCTGCTTAAACGCCCGCGACGAAGTCCTCTCTCTCGCCGAGAGACTCGGCGCCCCAATCATTAAACCCCTCTTAGGCAAGGCTGTGGTTCCTGACGAGAGTCCCTATACCACCGGCGGCATCGGCCTCCTCGGCACTGCCCCCTCTCAAGAAGCGCTGGAAGAGTGTGATACGCTCCTCATCGCAGGTAGTAGTTTTCCCTACTTGGAATTCTATCCCAAGCCTGGACAAGCCAAAACGATTCAGATCGATATTGACCCTACGCGTATCGGGCTACGGACGCCCGTCGAGGTCGGCTTAGTCGGTGATTGCAAGACCGTGCTGGACGCGCTCTTGCCCTTGGTGCAACGCAAAGAAGAGCAAAGTTTCCTGCACACAGCGCAGGAGCGTATGCAGAAGTGGAGCGCCCTCATGCGGGAGCGGGGCACGCGCACCGACATGCCGCTGAAGCCGCAAGTGGTCACATATCACTTGAACAAGCTCCTCCACGATGACGCTATTGTGTCGGCGGATAGCGGCACGATCGCGACTTGGGCGGCGCGATATATCCAGATACGCGGCCAGATGCAATTCTCGTTGTCAGGAACGCTGGCGACGATGGCCAATGGATTGCCCTACAGCATCGGCGCAGCAGTGGCGTATCCCGGACGGCAAGTCGTCTGCATCGTCGGCGATGGCGGCTTCACCATGCTCATGGGCGAAGTTGCGACATTGGTGAAATACAACCTGCCGGTCAAAGTCATCATTATCAAGAACAATGTCTTAGGCATGATCAAATGGGAGCAGCTGGTGTTTGAAGGGAATCCAGAGTTTGGCGTGCAACTCCAACCGATCGATTTTGCGGGGTTTGCCACTAACTGCGGCGCGGCGGGCTACACTATCGAACGCCCCGAAGAGGCGGAAGCGGTCCTGCGTGAAGCCTTAGCTCATCCTGGCCCGGCTGTCGTGCAGGCGGTGGTGGACCCGACTGAACCGCCCATGCCGGGCAAGCTGACCACCGAACAAGCCTGGCATTTTGCGGAAGCCCTGGCGCGCGGCCAACACGACCGCTGGGACATCCTCAAGACCGTCGCTCAGAACGCCATTCGTGAGGTGATCTAGCACCTAGAGGAAAGATGTATGCGTCCGGTAGTGATTCCTATCGAACACCTGGCAGTGTCCGCCTACCGCATCCCGACAGATTTTCCTGAAGCCGACGGAACTTTTGAGTGGGATTTTACTACACCCGTTGTCGTGGAGATCACAGCGGGCGGGTGCACCAGCCTTGGGTATACATATGCGGACACTGCGACGGCTCGCTTGATTCATGATCATTTGACTGAGGTCGTTGTAGGGCGAGATGCTATGGCGGTGTCCAGCGCTTGGGCGGCAATGGTGCGCGCTATTCGTAATCTTGGCCGCCCAGGTATTGCAGCGATGGCGATCTCGGCGGTTGATGCGTCGCTGTGGGATCTGAAAGCGCGGCTGTTGCAGCTTCCTTTAGTCACTTTACTGGGGGCCGTGCGTGACAGCGTACCAGTCTATGGAAGCGGTGGCTTTACCTCATATTCGCTCGCGCAACTCCAAGCCCAACTCAGCGGGTGGGCGGCTCAGGGCATCGGACGCGTCAAAATGAAAATCGGCGCTCACCCCGAGCAGGATCTGCAGCGCGTGCGTGCTGCTCGGGAGGAGATCGGGTCCGATGTGGAACTCTTCGTTGACGCTAATGGGGCCTATAGCCGCAAGCAAGCATTGGCGTTCGCTGGACGTTTTGCCGAACAACAGGTGAGCTGGTTTGAGGAACCAGTGTCGTCAGATGATTTGGAAGGATTACGACTCCTTCGAGACCGGGCTCCGGCGAGAATAGATATCACTGCCGGAGAGTATGGCTATGACCTTTTCTATTTTCGTCGCATGCTCGACGCGGGGGCGGTAGATGTGTTACAGGCGGACGCCACCCGGTGTCTCGGCATCACTGGATTCCTGAAGGTCGGGGCGCTATGCGAGGCGCGACCGTTGTCGCTGTCGGCTCATTGTGGCCCTTCCCTGCATCTACATCCGTGTTGCGCGTTGACCCCGGTGCGCCACATTGAATACTTCCACGATCATGTACGCATTGAACACTTGTTATTCGACGGGGCCCGCTCACCAGTATGTGGGGTGCTCTCCCCAGATCTGTCCCGGCCTGGGCTTGGACTCGAATTCAAACGCGCGGACGCCGAACCATACGCGATTTAACGGACACAGGAGAAACTGAATATGGGTAAGATGATTGGGTGCAGGCAATGGGCAGTCGCCGAGGGGTATATCCCACAATGGAGTCATGGATCAGAACCGGAGTGCACCAGCCACGAAACCTTATGTTTCTTGAACGCCTCGGATCAAGAGGCGCACCTTGAGCTGACGATTTTCTACGCGGATCGCGAGCCCGCTGGTCCCTACCGCTTCACAGTTTCTGCTCGCCGCACGAAGCACTTACGGTTGAACGACTTAACGGCCCCGGAGCCGATTCCCCGCGGCGTGGATTATGCGAGTCTTATCGAGTCGGACGTTCCCACTGTTGTCCAACACACCCGACTCGACTCGCGTCAAGCGGAGAACGCTCTGCTCAGCACCATTGCGTACGCCAGTCAAGGGTGAGGCGGATGGGGAGGGCAAAGGTTAACAAAATCAAGTGAAAGGAAGATTGCTTGCCTTTCAGCACCTGGATCAACAATGGAAGCAAAAACGCGTCATCATAGCGATATCATTATTCCGATCGATCTACAGAAGGCGTCTCGGCCTGCGCCACTGCGCCAGGAAAGGGACGCACGGACAAGAGCAGTTGCCGCTTCTCGGGAAGACGGGGGAGCACTTGCTGCAGCACTGCAGCGACGTGTCCAAGGCGAAGTGCGTTTTGACGACGGCGCTCGTGCACTCTACGCCACCGACGGTTCTAACTATCGTCAGACACCGATTGGCGTGGTGATTCCAAGAACTGTGGAAGATATTATTGAAACGGTTGCAGCAGCGCGCCGGTATGGGGCGCCAGTGTTGGCGCGTGGCGGCGGCACCAGTCTGGCGGGTCAGTGCTGCAATGTCGCTGTAGTCATGGATTGCTCCAAATATTTACATCGTATTTTGGAGCTTGATCCGATCAACAAAAGAGCCCGGGTGCAGCCGGGAGTGGTGCTCGATGATCTGCGCGACGCCGCCGAACAACACCATTTAACTTTTGGTCCCGATCCCTCGACCCATAATCACTGCACGCTCGGCGGCATGATCGGTAACAATTCCTGCGGGGTGCATTCGGTGATGGCGGGGAAGACCGATGACAATGTCGAAGAGCTTGACATTCTCACCTACGACGGCATGCGCATGCGCGTCGGCCAGACAAGCGAAGCAGAACTGGATCACATTATCCGTGAGGGTGGGCGACGTGGAGAGATTTACGCGCGACTCAAAGCCTTGCGCGATCAATATGCCAATCTCATTCGTCAACAGTTTCCCGCTATTCCTCGTCGGGTGTCGGGTTACAATTTACCGTGGTTACTGCCGGAAAACGGTTTCCACGTCGCTCGCGCGTTGGTTGGCAGCGAGTGCACCTGCGTGACGGTGCTCGAAGCCACAGTCCGTCTTGTGCCGAGTCCTCCCGTGCGTTCGCTGGTGGTGCTGGGGTATCCGGATGTGTACACCGCGGGCGATCACATCATGGACGTGCTGGCGCATCATCCGATTGCCTTGGAGGGGCTGGACGATAATCTTGTTGACGATATGAAGAAAAAGCGCCTGCATCCTGACGACCTGCAACTCTTGCCAGACGGAAGAGGATGGCTGTTGGTAGAGTTTGGCGGAGAAAGCAAACAAGAAGCAGACAAGCACGCGCGCGCGTTAATAGAGGCGTTAAAGAAACAGCCGCATCCACCTAGCATGAAACTCTTCGATGATCCCGACCAGGAGCGCACCATCTGGCTCGTGCGTCGCTCGGGTCTAGGCGCTACGGCCCGTGTCCCCGGCGCTAAAGACACCTGGGAAGGCTGGGAAGATTCCGCCGTGCCGCCAGAGAAGCTGGGCGGTTATCTGCGGGATTTGCGCAAGCTGTTCACTGACTATGGGTACGCCTGTGCGCTCTACGGTCACTTCGGCCAGGGCTGCGTGCATACGCGCATTGATTTTGACCTAGTGACGAAAGAAGGAATCGCAACCTATCGCGCGTTCATTCATGATGCGGCGGACCTCGTCATCAGGTACGGCGGCTCGCTCTCAGGCGAACATGGCGATGGGCAGTCCCGTGGCGAGTTATTGCCGAAGATGTTCGGACCGGAATTGATGCAGGCGTTTCGCGAATTCAAATCCATTTGGGACCCGGACTGGAAAATGAACCCGGGCAAGATACTTGATCCTTATCGCGTGGATGAAAATCTCCGGCTTGGAGTAACGTATCATCCGCCGCAACTGCCGACGCATTTCAAGTTCCCTGGTGATGATCACGGCAGTTTTTCCCGCGCGACTTTGCGCTGTGTGGGGGTCGGCGAGTGCCGACGAGAAAACGTCGGGACGATGTGTCCGAGTTATCGGGTGACGCGCGAAGAGATGCACTCGACCCGTGGCCGCGCCCGGCTCCTCTTTGAGATGCTGCGCGGTGATCCGCTGACCGGCGGCTGGCGTAGCAAGCCAGTTAAAGAAGCGCTGGAACTCTGCCTGGCCTGCAAAGGCTGTAAAGGAGATTGCCCCGTGCAGGTGGACATGGCTACGTATAAAGCGGAGTTCCTGTCGCATTATTATGAGGGCCGCCTACGTCCGCGCCACGCGTATGCAATGGGACTCATCTATTGGTGGGCGCGGCTGGCTGCGCTCATGCCGCACGCCGCAAACTTCTTCACGCAGACTCCAATCCTACGCGACGTCATGAAAATGCTCGGCGGCATTGCGCCCCAACGCCAACTGCCGGCCTTTGCCCCACAGACCTTTACGCAATGGTTCCAGCAGCGTGGCGTGCGTAATCACGGTAAACCTCAGGTCCTCGTGTGGCCCGACACGTTTAATAACCACTTCTTCCCTTACGTTGGGCACGCGGCAGTGGAGGTGTTGGAGGACGCGGGCTATCAGGTGGTGCTGCCGCCTCGCTCCTTGTGTTGCGGTCGTCCCCTCTATGATTTTGGCATGCTGGACTTAGCTGAACATTTGTTACGACAAATTCTGGATGCGCTGCGGACACAGATCGAAGCCGGGATCCCGGTAGTTGGGTTGGAGCCTAGTTGTGTGGCGGTGTTTCGCGATGAACTGCTGAACTTATTTCCTCATGACGAAGACGCCAAGCGCTTGAGGAAGAATACGTATCTACTCAGTGAATTCCTGGAGCGAGTCGCAGCCCACTATCAGCCTCCACGGCTGACGCAGAAAGCGCTCGTCCATGGCCATTGCCATCAGAAAGCCCTCATGGGTATGGGCGCGGATGCGAAACTGCTCGCCAAGCTCGGCCTGGATTATGAAGTGCTCGACGCCGGATGCTGTGGGATGGCGGGGTCCTTTGGGTTTGAGAATGGACATTATGAGGTTTCTCGACAAGTCGGAGAGCTGGCGTTGTTGCCCGCCGTACGCGAAGCGGCGCCGGAGACGCTGATCATTGCCGATGGGTTCAGTTGCCGCGAGCAGATTGCGCAGACCACAGACCGTCAGGCGCTGCATCTCGCGCAAGTGCTGCAACTGGCGTTACGGCAACAATCTGTGCGTCTTCCACAGCGTTATCCTGAAAGACAACTACTCTCTCTCCCTGAGCCGGCATCAGCATACGCAGGAGTCAAGGCCGCGGCGCTGGTGAGCATTGGCGTACTGGCGGGCGGGTGGATGGCGCGACGATTGAACGGGAGAGACGGGGCTGCGGCAACGCGCTTTTCCTCCCGGAAGAGCAACGCTCAACCGTAATGCGAAGTATATCTGCATGACTTCCTCCGCTCTGGCTTTTCCGGCTCATACAAGAAGACAGGATAGACAAGAAAAAAAAGAGGTCTATGAAAGGAGAATGTTCTATGCGCTCATTTCTTGCTGTTGGTGTTATTTCGCTCTGTGTCACGACCGTGAGCTTCGCTGAGCCGCCAGATGTGGACACCATTGTTCAACAAATGAAAGCGGCTTTTGAACCTGCACGTTCAAGTCTTCGGAAAGTTGAAATTGCCGAGACTGGCCCAACCGGCGAGCAGGTGGTGTGGACTGCGTACCAAGCCCGTGCGCAGCAGGCCGATGGCAAACGCACTCTTCTCCTTGTGCAAGAGCCGGAATATACAAAAGGCAATGCCTTGTTGATTTGGGAACAAGCAGGCCAACCCAATAAGATGTGGTGGTATCCTCCTGCCTTACGCCGGGTGCGTGAAATTCTGCCGGTAGAAAGCTATCAGCGGTTCTTTGACACGGACCTTACCTATGCAGATTTGGGGTTTGTGGATCGTCAGGGCGCTTATCGTCTCCTTGGCGAAGAGGAACATAACGATGTACACGCATACAAAATTGAATTTGTCCCGGCGCAGAAAGTCTTTTATGCGCGTATCCTCACGTGGGTAGCGACCGACACCATGCTGCCAGTCCAGCGCGACTACTACGATGTGGCGAACCGCTTATGGAAGACGATGACGTTTGACCACGTGCAAACGATCGACGGTGTGCCGACTCCGCTCCATATCCGCATGCACGATCAGCAACAGGATTCGACCACGGATGTGACCTTTAGCGAGGTCCGCTATGGAGTCACGTTACCAGACACGCTTTTTGATCCGGACCACCTCCCGCAGACGATCGAAGCGCGGTGGTGGCAACCTGCCGAAGATGCTGTCACTCATAGCGATAAGTCGCCCTCCCTCTCTGAAACCGCAAAAGAATGAGTCTACAAGTCATCCCTAAACCTCCTGCCGTCTCAAATCCTGGATTCCCGCTTCCACGGGAATGACGGAAACTCAGGTACAGGCACATCCTGCCCGCGCAGGCGGGCATCCAGGGGTGGGGTTTGGGGATGGCTTGTATATCATAGATTCCAAAAAGCGGACCCGCTTTTTGGAATCTGTGGCGGCCCGCACATTCACCACCAGTGAGATACCGGTAACGACTAACACGCCTTGGGGGACAGATGCCCATTCAGAGTGTAGCCCATCCCAACAGGTTGCTGAGGGAAGGCGCTATTTTCGAGAGAGAATCAAGTTAGGAATGTTCTCCTTCTCCTTTGATCGGTTGAGTTGACACCTTCCAGGAACCTCACTTATGATGCCGACGGATCCAGGGGAGCTTTGATCCGGAACTTCACAACTGGAGACGGCAATATGGCCTACGACACCATTTTGTATGAAAAAAAAGGGAAGATTGTTCATATCACGCTGAACCGGCCCCAGATTCTCAACGCTTACAACGACACCATGGGCGATGAACTGCTCCAGGCGCATCGCGAGTTTGATCAGGACGACGATCTCCATGTCCTCATCATTGCAGGTGCGGGGCGCGCCTTTTGCTCAGGGGCCGATGTCAAACAGCGCCAACTCCGTCCACTTGATGAAATGAAACGTCTCGGCGGACCGGCGGGGGGCATCAAAGCGGCGGGAGGCCTACTCGGCCTGGGCCAGACGGTCAATTGGAAGCCGGTGATTGCCGCCGTACACGGCTATGTGTTGGGGGCTGGCTTTGGCCTGGCCATGGCGGCCGATCTCATCGTCGCGGCTGCAGGGACACAATTTCAAATTCGTGAAGTGCAACGCGGCCTTGCCGGGGCACAGCACTGGGCCAGCACTTGGTTCTGGGGTGGTGGCCGCTTCGCTACCGAGATTGCCTTAACGGGTCGGTATTTTTCGGCTGAGGAAGCGGCGCAGTTTGGCATCGTCAACCGCGTCACCCCTCCGGGCGAGGTCGTCGCCGGGGCAGAGCAATTAGCGGAAGAAATCATGACCAACCCGCCTCTTTCCGTGCGGGCGAATGTGCGCGTGTCCCGCTGGTTCGCTCGCCGCATGGAAGACGAATGCACCTATTACACCGGCGGCTTGGGGCTGCACTTGACGGAGGATTTTCGGGAGTCCGCCCAGGCCTTCATCGAAAAGCGACCGCCTGATTTTAAGGGACGTTAGCGGACCATACCCGGACCCAGCAGCAAGAGGGAGAACCAAATGACTGAACCTGTGCCCCAGAACCTTACCGGCATACGTGTTCTGGACATTACGCAATATATTGCCGGCCCCACATTAGGCCGCATGCTTGCCGATCTCGGGGCCGAGGTCGTGAAACTAGAAATGCCGCCGGGTGGTGAATACTCGCGTCGCGGTGGATTTCCACCCAGAGTGGAGGGACAGTCCCCCGCCTATCTCTACTACAACCGCGGCAAGCGCAGCCTCTGTATCGATTTCAAACGACCTGAAGGGGCGGAAATTATACTCGACCTGGCGCCCCACTTCGATGTGGTGATCGAAAACTATACGCCCGGGGTCTTAAGTAAATATGGCCTCGATTATGATGCCTTCAAAGCGCACAATCCGCGCATCATCATGTGCTCGATTTCCGGCTTCGGCCAGACCGGCTCCCGCGTCAACCTTCCCGGCAATGATATGACCGCGCAGGCATTGTCGGGGCTGTTACACCTCACTGGCACAGAGGACGGCACTCCTATTTATCCCGGCATGTACTTGGCCGATGCCGGCGGCGGCGTCAACGGCGTTGCGGCTGTGCTGGCTGCGCTGTACTACCGCGAACGTACGGGGATCGGCCAGTATATCGACGTGGCGTTGTACGAATGCGTCTTCCATATGCACGATGTCTTCTTGCTGCAGAATCTGTTCACCTATGGTGACTATAACCCTGGCCCTACCGGACGCCATCGTCCGGGGGCCACGCCGTGCGGGCTGTTCCGCACGCGCGACGGCTGGATTGTCTTTACGGTGTTGAATCATCAATGGGAGCGCTTTGCTGAGGATATGGGTAAACCCGAACTGTTGACTGACGAGCGCTTTAATCCCTACTCCGCCCGTTGGGAGCATCGCCACGAGCTTGAACAGATCATCGAAGAATGGTTCCGGTCGCTGGGCAGCCGGGAAGAGGTGCTGAAGTTCTTGCTCGACCGGCATTATCTGGCTGCGCCGGTGCTGGATCTGCGCCAGACGGTCGACCTGATCAAATGCGAGGGACGCGGCGCGCTGCAGACGCTCAACGTGCCTGGGTATGGAGACATTCCGCTGCCGAAGGCGCCCTACAGGTTTTCCGAAACCACGGTGGAATTTCAGCCCATTCTGTCGATGCTCGGCGAAGACAATCGCGAGATCCTGAGTCATGACCTCGGCTACAGCGCACAGAAACTCGACGACCTCCAGGCCGCCGGCATCCTGATCGAGGACTCTGAACTGGCGGAAATCCGTGAACGCAGAAAGTAGCGACGCCAGAGAGTGAGGCAAAAGGCAGCTCAGTATCGAAGACGCAGGGATGGATGTCACGGGCATAGGCGGAGCGTATTTTATTTTGGGAATATACCATGGAAAGACAGAACACGTTTAATCAGACACAACGTAGGTCACGCTATCACTAAAAGTGATTCACCCTCGCACTGTCGAGAAAGGAGGACACCGTGCCCACATCAGTAATTTCTGCCGATTCCCATGTCATGGAACCGCCGGCGTTATGGGCGGAGCGTCTGGACCAGCGTTGGCGCGCTCGCGCGCCGCAGGTGGTCAACGAATGGAGAGGGAGAAAAGGGGAGTTTCTGGTCTGTGACAATCGCTTGCTGCGGCCAGTATACGGCGGCTTTCCCGCCGCAAAACCCTTGCACGAGATTCCACCTTATCCGCAATCAGCTCACCCGCGCGAGCGAACCGGTTATGCCGACGCCCGCTCCGGCGGCTGGGACCCGGTCGAGCGCATTAAAGATCAAGATATTGATGGTGTGGCGGCTGAAGTGTTGTATGCGACTTCGGCCATGTTGTTTTTTTCTATTGAGGATTTTGCCCTGCAGCAGACGCTCTTTCGTGCGTACAACGACTGGCTGGTGGAATTCTGCAGCCATGACCCTAAGCGACTCATTGGTTTGGCGCTGATCTCACTGGAGAACGTCGAAGAGGCGGTGCAGGAGCTGGAGCGCTGTGCGAAAAAAGGGCTCAAGGGGGCGCTGATTTCTGTCTCACCGGATGTAGAGAAGCAGTATGACAACCCGGTGTATAATCCCTTCTGGGCGGCGGCGCAGGACTGCAACATGCCGCTCAGTCTGCATCTCGCCACTGGTAAGCAGAATATCATCACCACCTCGCGCAACCCCTATGCCTTGTACATGGGCATTTTAGTCGACATTCAGCAGACGCTGGTCACCGTAATTTTCTCCGGGATGCTGGAACGATTTCCTCGTCTTAAAGTGCTCTCGACCGAGCATGATATCGGCTGGATCGCCTATTTCCTCCGGCGCATGGATCGGGCCTATGAGCGGTTTCGCCAATCCGACCCTACGCCCCTAACGATGCCGCCCAGCGAGTACTTCAAGCGCCAGGTGTATGCAACCTTTCAGGACGATCCAGTGGGGGTGGCGACCTGCGGGTTTCTGAATGTGGACAATGTGCTGTGGGCCTCCGATTACCCGCATGTGGACTCGACGTGGCCGCATTCCCAGTCGGTCATTGCGCAGCACTTTGCCGAGGTGTCGGCGGAGGACAAGCACAAGATCGTGTACGCCAATGCGGCGAAGCTGTATGGGATAACTCCGGAATAGACTCCTCGCAGAACTCACTGGATGAAGGAGGAAAGCATGGCAGTCCCACGACATCCCGTCCGTTTTGGTATTCAGACGCCGCAGCAGCACGGGTCGTGGCAAGAGATCGTCGCGTTGTGGCAGGAGGTCGACATCCTGGGCTTTGACAGCGCCTGGGTGTTTGATCACTTTCTGCCAATCTTTTCCGATCCGACGGGGCCGTGTCTGGAAGGATGGACCACGCTGTCGGCGCTGGCGATGGTGACCAAGCATGTTCGGCTAGGCGTGTTGGTGACAGGCAACACCTACCGGCATCCAGCCGTGTTGGCGAAGATGGCGACCACACTAGATATTATCAGTCAGGGACGGCTCATTCTGGGCTTGGGAGCAGGCTGGTTTGAACTCGAACACACCACGTACGGTCTCCCGTTTCCACGAGTTGGCGAACGGCTACACCGGCTCGACGAGGCCCTGACCGTGCTCAAACGATTGTGGAGCGAAGAGCGGGTGACCTTCACCGGGCGGTATTATCAACTGCGCGATGCGCTGTTGAATCCACGCCCCGTGCAGCAGCCGCATCCCCCGCTGTTGGTCGGCGCAACTGGCGAACAGGTCGCCTTGGGCATCGTGGCGCGGCGCGCGGATCTGTGGAACTCCTTCGGCTCCCCGGAGGTCTTTCGCCGGAAGATTGCCGTGCTGACCGAGCATTGTCGCAAGGTCGGACGGGACCCCGAGGCTATCGAGAAATCCGTGCTCTTACAGATGACCCTCACGGACGATCCAGAAACAGTGCGGCGCGCTCGTGAAAACGAGAGTTGGGGCATGCTTGCTGGGAATACAGCAGAGATCCGGCAACAGATTGAGCGGTATGTGGAGGTCGGCGTGACTCATCTGATAATTTCACTTACGGCGCCTTACGATTATGCGGCGCTGCGGCGGTTTGCTGCCGAGGTGATGCCAGCGTTTCGCTAAGACGGTAGACTCGAGACGTAGTCAATTGAGAAGCGAGACCGCAGGTGGCCCTAGATGCCAGTCCCCACATCTGCGGCTTCCGGTAGGATCAACCTTGACGATGACAACATAACGTGCTGGAGCTTTTCTCCCGAGGGGAACCCATATCGCAGCCAAAGGAAAGCGCCCAGCGCGAAAAGGAGGACAGTATGCGCTTTGGCTTTATGGATCATGTACCATGTGCGGCGTGGCAGTCCGAGGGCCAACGCTATCACGACATCCTGGCCCAGATCGAGCTGGGGGATAAAGTGGGCTTTGAGACCGCATGGCTGGCTGAGATCCACTTTTTTCCCGATGTCTCCCGGCTTGCTTCTCCGCTGACTGTCTTAGCGGCGGCGGCGCAGCGCACCCAGCGCATCCGCCTGGGCACGGCTGTCACCCTTTTGCCCTTACACAACCCTCTGAAAATCGCCGAGGAGGCCGCCACGGTTGATATCCTCAGCGGCGGCCGTTTAGAGCTGGGTGTGGGCCGCGGGGCAGCCCCGAATATGTTCGCGGCGTACAATGTCCCTGCCGCCGAGACGCGGGACCGGTTTGTGGAGGCCCTGGAGGTCATCCGTCAGGCCTGGATGAGTGAGCGCTTGACGTACCAAGGGAAATATCTGCACGTGGAGGACCTTCCCGTGTTTCCCCGGCCAGTGCAGAAGCCGCACCCCCCGATTCGCATCGCCGCCAACAGCCCGGAGACTTATACCCTCGCCGGACGCTTGGGATTGCCGATCTTCGCCACGCCGCTGATCGCGGGGTCCATGGACAAATTGCGAGAGTATATAAAAGCACACCGGGAGAGCTTACCGGCTGGGGTGAAGCAAGACGTGTCGGTGGCCTTTCCCGTGCACGTCTCCACCAGCCGGGCGCAGGCGCGCCAGGAGTGTGAGGCTAGTCTCATGCACTTCTTCAGCTTTCTGGAGCAGCGACGGCCCGATATACAGGCGCTGCCTGAGAGCTATCAGGCCTTGCAGCAGGCGGTGGAAAGGCTCAAGGGGATTACGTATGAGGAGGTGGAAGGCCTGGGGGCAGTGCTCGGCGACCCGGCCTATTGCGTGGAGCGAGTCCAGGCGCTGGCGGAGGAATTTCACATGAACGAATTCATTTGCTACTTCAACCAAGGGGGCCTCGTCGATCATACCGCGGTCAAGCGGGCGATGGAGCTGTTTGCCGCCAAAGTGATCCCGCGGTGTCGATAAGACTGGCCCCAGCAAGCGGCAAAGAAGAAGGCAACAGTGAAAGTCGGTATGTTTGTGGCCAGGCAGAACCATCCCAATCAAATAATGGACGAGATGTTGAAGCAGCTCGTCCCTAGAGGTTAGGAGAGTACCGATGGTGTTCAGAACACCAATCTCTTCTCGCGCTTTTTGACTCCTGTGTACTCCTACGAAGAGAGGTGAGCCATGCGTGACGTATATGGAATCGGAGACTTTCGCTATGAATGTGTCGAGGGCTGGGGCGCGTTGCCCGCGGGCGTCACTTTTCAGGAATGCCCCGGCGTCGCGGTTGATGCACGGGACAATGTCTACGTGCTCACCCGTGGTCAGCACCCGATCATGGTGTTCGACCGCGAGGGCAACTACCTTCGTTCTTTCGGACAAGGCTACTTTAGCAACCGGACCCATGGATTATATATTGCCCATGATAGTTCCCTCTTGGTCGCAGACGACGGCATTCATACGATCCAGAAGTTTACCACGGGCGGCGAGCAGCTCTTGGAAATCGGCGCTCGGAACGCCCCAGCAAAAAAATGGAGCGGAGCCCCGTTCAACCGACCCACGTCCGCTGCGATTATGCCAGGCAACGGCGACGTCTACGTGTCCGATGGCTATGGCAACTCGCGGATCCACGTCTATACGGGCGCAGGCGAGTACAAATTCTCCTGGGGTCGCCCCGGCATTGATGCCGGTCAGTTCATCCGTCCGCACAACATCGCCATCGACAAAGACGCGCAGGTCTACGTTGTAGACCGTGAAGCGCACCGCATCCAGATCTTTGATCCGCAAGGCGCCTTCATCACCATGTGGAATAATATCCATCGACCCGATGCTATGGTGCTGTGGGGGGAGCACATTTACGTGGGGGAACTCAATGGCATGGAGGGGGTGGATGACGCCCCGGGCTTGGGGCACCGGGTCTCCATCTATGATCTGAAGGGGAAGCTCGTCTGCCGCTTCGGCGCCGAGGAGGAGGGGGAAGGGCCGGGGCAATTTATTGCACCGCATGGTATTGCGGTGGATTCGCATGGCGACATTTACGTGGCGGAGGTGTCCTACTCGATCCGTGGACGGCGCCTCGATCCGCCGCGGGAATTGCGCAGCCTTTCGAAATATCGACGGCTGTCCTAACTGATTGTGAGGTCCTCTTTTAGGCGATCTCGAAAAGTTGCGACACGACCCACAATCCTTCCCCTTGAAAGCTCCGATGCTCCTCAGCCCTTTGGCTCCTTCAATACACCGGTACGCTAGATAACATGGGCGGGGGTGTTGGCTCCCGCTCTCCTCTCGAAGCGTTTCCTGGCGGGTCCTTTCCTGGTGGCTTCTCTCCCTTCGCATGTGACAGCCGGGCTTTGGTCTTCGGATCTAGGTTCCCAGTCACGGTCAGTCCCTCGTGTCGCTGAAACTGCCGCAAGGCGGCGCGCGTGTGCTCTCCCATCACTCCATCAAGCGGACCGGGGTCGTAGCCCTGCTGGTGTAAGCGCCGCTGGGCGTCCTGCACGGGTGGGTCCGGACGCCGTGTGGGGCGCAGGAGGGTCAGGATCTGAGGCGCGTTTTCCATTGTCTGCTCTGGGCACGGCGGGGAGAGGGAAGAGGACAACGGGCAAGGCAGTACCTCCCGTTGCCGACATGGGGAGCAGGCAAGCACCCACAGAGAGACTAGAAGAATACCAAGCCACCCTGCGCTTCTCTGAGACCTCCGAGCGATCGGCCAGCCTCGTGCCTCCCTATGGTTTTCGCCCCAAGAGGGCGGCGGCTTTCTTCCCTCGGTCATGGTTTCGATTGCTAGGTTCGGCAAGGGGCCGGCGAGACCACACTCAGGGCGCTTGCACACCAACCCGCCGCTGCGGTCCTGGAGAGCAGGAGAGTGAGAGAAGCCGATCGTTGGGTGAGCCAACTGCCAGCGGCGCGGACGCACCGACAGCACTCTAGGCAGACGTGGAAAGCACAAGCGAGACGTCTCCTGCTGGTGCGAGCGCTCAATGACGGCGGTTTGCAGCGCCTGCCAGAGCCACGCCAAGGCTAGCGTGACCCGCTCCCGGTCGCGACGAGAACGCACGACACAGGTGACCTCTTGGAGTTCCTCCCACCACCAAACGAAGAATGGTTGCAACTGGGAAACTGGGATGTCCACGGCCCACCACCTCCTTCATCCACCAACCCCATTCTCTTCTAGCAGATTTCGCGCACGTGGCAAAGAGCGCGCGAACATTGGTAGTGACGCAGTTTGCTCGCCCGTGATTCCCTGCCCCATAATGACGCCGGGTTTTCCGTAGGGACGTAGCATGCTACGTCCCTACAAAGACGAAACTGCGCCACTGCCCGAACATTGCCGTCCGAGCAACGCGTTTGGTGCGGTATTCTCAACTTATCACTCTCTGTTAGGGTGAGTTCTGACAAAACCTACGGGATAGCATTAGGAACCATTTTCAAGTATTGAAAGCATGTTTTCATTGCCGCCTTACTTCTCCATCCTAGTCTGACTTCCAGGGGCAGAGTCTTTGTGTAGAGGAAAGGGAACAGGGATGCCTAGCAAATGGTGGAAGCAGCCTATCATCATGGCCGTGCTCATGACGGCCCTCGGAGTCATACGCACCGCTTTCGTCCCCACGATGTTCTTAAAAAAGCGACAACCAGAACAACCTATTCCTCCACAGCCCTACAGGAATGGGAGTCCTGCTCCCACCAATACCGGCGGGAACGCGAACGTTGACACGGAAGAAAAGAAGCAGCAGTGAATACGCCGTGGGTAGTCGTCCTTGCCGTGTGGGGAGGAATGGCGCATGCGGCGGGGGCGGCGCAACAGACGCACAGGTGGTGCAATCCGGCCGTAGCCGACCCCACAGGCCATGTGACGGTCATCTGTCAAGGAGTAGCGCCGAAAGCGTTACAACGTCTCAATGAACTCCTTGATAAGAAAGACTTCGAATCACCGGACAAAATTAAACAAGCGGAAGACTGGACGCAAACATACCATGCCCTCAAAGCCCAGTTCACCGCGGAGAGTCCCACTAACGCTGTTGCGCAGCAAGCCCTCGCTTTGGTCGAAGAGGGAAAGCTGAACGAAACAGGGGTCTTGCTTGATCGCATGCTCGAGCAAGAAGGCACAGACCGTCAACAAACCGCTGCAAATCATTTTCACCGAGCACAAGTGTGCGCGCTGCAATTTGCCTCCCTGGAGGCCCTCCCGCATTACGCGAAGGCGTATCAATATCGCCCAGAGAATCCAGCGTATGCTCGAGCGTATGCGGATGCCTTACAGGCGCAACACCAGTACCAAGAAGCGGAGCCGGTCTATGGGGCAGCGCTCCGCCTCTATCGCGAGCTAGCCGCGGCCAACGAGGCCGCTTATCTGCCCGATGTGGCGACGACCCTTAACAACCTGGGCACTCTCTATCGCAACACGCAGCGGCTCCCGGAGGCGCAAACGAGGTACCAGGAAGCTTTGACGACTTATCGTCAGCTAGCCACTCTGAATGCGGTGGCCTATCTGCCGTCAGTAGCGACGACCCTCAATAACCTGGGTATTCTCTATCGCAATACGCAACGATTCCCAGAGGCGCAAGCAAGTTATCAGGAAGCCTTGACGATCCAGCGCCAGCTAGCCGCCGCCAATGCCGCAGTCTATCTGCCGTCGGTGGCCACGACCCTTCACAACCTCGGCAATCTCTACAGTGACACACAACGATTCCCAGAGGCGGAAGCAAGTTATCAAGAAGCCTTGACGATCCGGCGCAAGCTAGCTACGGCCAATGCCGCAGCTTATCTGCCGTATGTTGCAATGACTCTCAACAACCTAGGCATTCTCTATCGCGACACGCAACGGCTCAAAGAAGCGCAAGCAAGTTATCAGGAAGCTTTGCGGACCTATCGTCAACTGGTCACCATGAATGCCGCCTATCTACCGTATGTGGCCACAACCCTCAACAGCCTGGGCGCTCTCTATCGCGACACGCAACGGCTCAAAGAAGCGCAAGCAAGTTATCAAGAAGCTTTGCGGACTTATCGTCAACTGGCCACTATGAATGCTGCGTCCTATCTGCCGTATGTTGCAATGACTCTCAACAACCTAGGCATTCTCTATCGCGACACGCAACGGTTCCCAGAGGCACAAGAGCAGTACCAGGAAGCCTTGACGATCCGGCGCAAGCTAGCCACCACCAAGGCGGCGGTCTATCTGCCGTCGGTGGCCGCGACCCCGAACAATCCGAGCAAACTCTATCGCAACACGCGACAGCTCAAAGAAGCGCAAGCAAGTTATCAAGAAGCCTTGACGACTTATCGTCAACTGGCCGCGGCCAATGCAGCCGTCTATCTGCCGTATGTGGCCACAACCTTCGATAACCTGGGCACTTTCTATCGCGACACGCAACGGCTCAAAGAAGCGCAAGCAAGTTATCAAGAAGCTTTGCGGACCTATCGTCAACTGGCCACTATGAATGCCGCAGTCTATCTGCCGTCAGTAGCCGCGACCCTTCACAATCTCGGCAATCTCTATCGTGACATGCAACGGTTCCCAGAGGCGCAAGAGCAGTATCAGGAAGCTTTGACGATCCGGCGCAAGCTGGCCGCGGCCAATGCGACCGTCTATCTGCCGTCAGTGGCCACAACCCTCAACAGCCTGGGCAATCTCTCTCGCAACACACAACGATTTCTAGAGGCGCAAGAGCAGTATCAGGAAGCTTTGACGATCCGGCGCAAGCTGGCCGCGGCCAATGCGACCGCCTACCTGCCCGATGTGGCGACAACCCTCAATAACCTGGGCGTTCTCTATAGCGACACACAACGATTTCTAGAGGCGCAAGAGCAGTATCAGGAAGCCCTGACGATCTATCGCAAGCTGGCTGCGGCCAATGAGGCCGCTTATCTGCCGTATGTGGCCACAGCCCTCAACAACCTGAGCATTCTTTATCAGGATATGGGCAAGCCGGATGAAGGAAGAAAGATGGAGCAAGAGACTCAGACCCTTCAGAAGAAAATCAGGAGCAAATAGTTTGGTAGTGGTGCAACTCGTAGATTAAAAACAATGCCGAGTTCTACCAGAGGTGCTCGTGGTGCGCATGAATCGCTATCTCAATCACTTGATTGAACAGGACCATCGTCTTCTTGATGTGTTCGGACGCCGTAATCAGGGAGAGCCGTCCTACCTCATCCCTTGGCTGAGGCTGCTTGAGTAGCGATCTTCACAAGCAGAATGCCGGCGAACACGACCATAACAGCGAAGATACGAATCAGCCTTTTTACATGTTGCGTTCGCATAGAGTCTTCTGGTTAGACTATGCTGAGCAGGCCAAAGATCAACACCAGTTGCAGGAGAAATCCGTTTCTTTGTCGTACGTTTGATCGTGCTTCTTTATATCCCGGAGAATCTTGATGGACTCCTCGTAGCTCTCTGTGGATGGCGAGCCCGGCGCAACACCCGCTCCAGCGACGTGTTTACTCAGAGAAAAGTCGGCAATACGAGGAGAACAAGGCTCGTGGGCGGCTGCGGGGTGGTGGACAGAAAGAGATGTCCAATCCATTTGCTGTGATTGCTCAGGAAAGATCTCGCGCTATATGAAAAGAAGAGTGAGAGCATTGCCCCGCCAACTCATGGCTGGGCCTTACCATGCGGCGTCATTTGCCTGTCTGCACTCGTGAAGGCTTCCGTCAAGCAAATGGGGTGTGACGCCGCTGAAAGGTTTCGTACATGATAGTAAGTGCATTCCCCCTCGCCCTAGTGTTAGTGCTCGTGCTGAGCGTCTTCCTTATGCTTCTCCTATGTTACAAGGCTCTGAAGGCGAGGATCTCCACCCAAGTGCAAGCGCGCTACGACGTGTGGCGGGAAAGGGAGCTCGAAGCAATACGTCAACAATATCAAGAGAGGATGCAGAAAGAAGTGACACGCCAGGTGCAGTTATATAGGGACATTGCGCAAGAAGAGGAGCTCCGTCGGCTGCAAGAGTGCCGAGAGAATGCCCAGAAAGAAGTGCTACTCCAGCTCCAGCACCAGCAAGACAAAGAGTTCGAGGCGCTCCGTCAGCAATCCAAGCCTGTAGCGCAGCGACTTTCCTCTGGGTGTCAAGAGGAAGAGTCGGGGCTTGGGCAGGAGGCTGCGGTAGAGAGCCGAACCGCGCCCGGAGAACCCGCTGCCGAGCAGATCGTGCCTTTTTGCCCTGGCTTTAAGTACAATCCGAAAGATGTGCGGTTTCTTGGCACTCCTGTTGACTTTGTAGTCTTTGAGGGATGCGAGGAAGGCGCGGTGCGCAGTATTACATTCGTAGAGGTTGCTCGCAACGGGTCGTCCCGGAGTCCGAGCGCGCCTCAGCTCAGACAGGCAATTGAACAGCGCCTCGTCGCGTGGGAAAAGCTGGTGCTCACGGAAGCGCCCTCTCAACACGAGGAGACGGCTCATGAACCTTGCCTGACGGGAAAGAGCTCACGCACGTGTCCGGCCTGCGAAAAAAGCAATCGCGCACAGGCCCACTTCTGTGGTCATTGTGGAGCCTCGCTCGAGAGATCGTTGTAATCGGCAATTTTACAGCGTTATTGACGGACACGATCAAGAGAGGCGCAGCCTCACAGAAGAACGGCTTCCATTGACCGGTGACGCTGCTAGGCCCGTATCAGCCGCAGAAACGGCAACTCCGGCGAGCAACGGAACCGCAGCGGGATAATGGAGGTTCCGATGCCCCGACTCACATACGCAGGCCCGCGGAGGGTCTGAGGATACCAGCCGGCGACAAAGCGACGGCCCGAGCCCTGCGGCACTATGGGCGGGAGCCCAGGCAGGCGAATCTGCCCCCCATGCGTGTGCCCCGCTAGCGACAGCGTGAAGACCCGACCCGACGTGTCAGGCCAATCCAAGACCTCTGGTGCATGCGTGATATGCAACTGCACGGGAGTGGCGGGGAACCCTTGCAGGGCTGTACGCAAGTCATAGTGGCGGGTAATTGAATCTCCTGTCCCAATGACGGTAAGACCAGCAGGGAGGCGGACATGTTCATTGAGGAGAAACTGGACACCCGTATCATGATAGAGTCGGCGCAAAGAGGAAAGGGGAATACGTACCTGGACTTCGTGATTGCCGCAGACCGCAAACACCAAGCGACCGGGGGCGCGCAGCGCCTGACAGAACTCCGCGAGCAAAGGCAGCGCCTGGTCAGAGCTCACCATGTCGCCGGTGAGCACAACCAGCTCCGGATTCCGTTTTTGGACCGCCGCCACGACTTGCGTTTCGAAAGGGCCGAGTTGGCGTACATGTAGGTCGGAAAGATGGGCAATCGTGAAGCCGTCCAGGGCGAGGGGCAACCCGACAACCGGCACAGAGACTTCATGACAGTCGAGCGCATGGGTATCCACGCCCTCGAACGCTTGGCTGGAAGCCGGCAGAGCGGTCAGGCCGTACGCGGCCATCCCCGCCAGTGCGAGAAATCGTCGCCGCGAGAGCGTAGCGACGGCGCTAGAGGGGCCAGGAGAGAGAAAAGGATGGTGTAGCTGGGCCATCAACGAATCACCTCATTGTCTTTCCTAATACCGAATCAATAAGAGAGAGATTGCGGATGTAATCCGCCTGAGTGTTGTTGTAGCTTTGCATAGTAAGACGGATGCATTCAAGTTCTCCTTGGGCCAGACTCCCATTCGTACGCGATTGCAAATTCTCCTGAATTAAAGCAACATTCGTCTTTACTAACAGACTTAGGCACAACAAACAGTTTATCAGAGGAGAGCAACCGTGCGGGAGGGTCCCTGTCAGGTTGACAATCCAAGGCGGCGCCTGAAGCAGAGGGCTTGCCACATCAGCATCTCATGAGAAAATATCCAAGAGGAGGCGCTGAGCGTCGCGCCCTGCATGGTGGTGGTTCCCCGACTCGAAGAGGTTCACTGTACAATGACTGACGTTGCGCACGCTTTGAGGGTGCTCGGACTTGAGCCCGGGGCAAGCCACGAACACATCCGACAGGCCTATCGTGACCTGGTTCAGGTCTGGCACCCGGATCGGTTTGCGCATGATCCTCGCTTACAGCAGAAGGCTCACGACCAACTCAAGGCGATCAATGCGGCGTACGCGCAGCTCAAGCACTATCGTTCTTCGTCCGGACAATTCCAAGGCACGCCTCACGAGCGGGCCACTACTCCGTCGCAAGTGACTGCCTCCGGCCCCGCTCACCGTAAGAGGTCTACTCGAAAACCACTATGTCCCCCATCGCAGTCTTCAGCCGTCACCGATCAGAGAGGCGGGTACAAGATCCGGCTCGTCGCTTTCGTTCTGTTGGCGATCGCCTTCGTCCTCTCTCAGATCGGCACTGCGCATCGGAGAACAGAACCTGGACGCGTAGGGCGTGATAATAGCAGCGAAGAGCTTCCCAAGATGTTGCCCCCTCGGTCACCAGCGCTGAGTCGACCTCTCTCCACCTCCTCGGCTGCGGAAGGGCAACCCCCAGTCCTCCCCGACTCCTCAGGAGTGATTGTGTCAGGGGCAACCTTGAAGTCGCACGCGGCGAGCCTGCCTTTGACAAACGGGCCACCGCCGCGTGCGGAGGCGACCCAGAAGCTGCTTGCTTCCCCATCAGCTTTGACCCCACCTACCTCTAATGCTCTGATAGTGGGGGAAGCACTCCCTCACCCTCCTTCGCCGGATGTGCTCACTTCGAGCCCGCAGGCCGAGGCATGGTCGGCAAGTCTTCCTCACCGGAACGAAGTGCTTCCAGGGACGATAATCCCCACACTGCCCCAGGGCGTGGTTGTGCCGACTCCGCCGCAAGACTCCCCGTACTTTACCGTCGGGTCCTTGTGGAAAGATGTGCTCCGGATTCAAGGCTCCCCCAAGCACTCCACCAAAGACTCGCTCTACTATGGCACTTCAGTCGTGCTCTTCGCGTATGGGCGCGTGGTTGGATGGGAGAACGGCTCCCCCAAACTGAAGGTGAAACTCTTGCCGTCGAGCAGTTCCTCTTCAAAATCTTCTTTCACCCTGGGCTCTACATGGGATGAAGTGTTGACCGTACAAGGCACCCCCGATCGTTTCACGAAAGACTCGTTGCATTATGGGACGTCTGACGTGTTTTTTCGTGACGGTCTCGTCGTTAGCTGGGCCAATGGTTCTCCCAAGCTCAAAGTGCAATTGCCGTCACTCCAGGGTGGAGCGCGCGCTCCTTTCACGGTGGGATCAACCCTCGAGGAGGTGCTCGCCGTTCAAGGTGCGCCTGACCGTATGAGTGAAGATGAATTGCATTACGGGACGTCGGATGTCTTTTTCACCAATGGGCACGTGGTAAGTTGGTACAATGGAAACCCAAAGCTCAAAGTGCGCCGCGCACCACGTCAGTAGCAGCAGATATTTCCAAGTAGTCTGGAGAAGCCAGTCTCCTCAAAAGCAATCGTGTGGTGTGCAACCTTTACAGCAAGAAGTCCCACCCGAGCGTGCCCCTCACGTATCCGTTTCGCGTGGTCTACGTTTGCGTCGTTGGGTCATATGGCAACGGTCTTCTTTTTCTTCCTTTACCTGACCGGCCCCTTAAGGCAGTAGTCGCGGAACTGCTGCGGGTGGCCGAGTAGAGCTTACCCACGGAGGGTGCTGCGCTTGGGCTCGGAGAGCGGAAAGATCTATCGGAAGGATCAAGTGAGAGCAAGGAGTCTCGGTGTATTTTTGGTCTCTTTGTGGTTGCTTTCCTGCTCCCCTGGGAGCCGTCATGGATTGCTGCCTTTCTTGCCTTCCTTGCCTTCCTCTTCACTTCCTCCTCAGAGTCAAAAGCAGATGACGGAAACGCCAACTCGAGCGCCGGACCCTGTGCCTCCAAAACGCCGGCCTGCCCCACCGGTACAGGCCGCACAGCGTCAACTACACCAGCAGGGCTATAACCCCGGTCCGATTGATGGGATCATGGGAGGGTACACACGCACGGCGCTACGGCAGTTTCAGCAAAAACAGGGGCTGGCGGTAACAGGGCGTCTGGACACGAAAACCAAAGCCCGGCTGTTCAATCCAAAGGCAGAGCGGCCCCTAGGAGAGGCTCCTCCCAGTAGGAAGACGAGCGTCCCGCCAGGAAACGACCCTGCAGGGGAGCAAGAGCCAGAACTCCTCCCTTCGTTTTCTGATGTCCCAGTGTATTGAGTCAATCCTAGGTTAGCGACAACTCAGCTCGCACATTGCACCGGAGCCTCTCTCATGAGAGCCAGGGGGACTTCACTGCTGAACGCACCTCACATAAGGATTAGTGACGTAACGTGATCGCGTTGCATATCACCAGTAGTGGACTAAGTTGAACTCAGGAGAACTTTATGACGCTTTCCCGACGCGATTTCCTGACGCTCTCGTCAAGTACGATTACCGGCACAGCGCTCGGCAGTTTGGTTGGGGCTGGCGTCAATTTGGCTCCCACGCTTGCTCGTGCGCAAGAGTTACGTATCACGGACGCGAAAGTCACACCGAGTGTGTGTCCCTACTGCGCAGTCGGCTGCGGGACGCTCGTGCATACGATCAATGGCCAAGTAGTCAATGTCGAAGGCGACCCCCGCAGCCCGGTCAATGAAGGAACCCTGTGCCCCAAAGGAGCGGCGATCTATCAACTGCATGTCAATCCGAACCGCGCCGACAAAGTGCTGCATCGTTCACCTGGCGCGACCCAGTGGGAAATCTGGGACCTTGAGCGGGCGATGGACCGAGTCGCGGCACTTATCAAGCAGACGCGCGACGACACGTTTGTCGAACGCACGCCGGACGGTAAATTAGTCAATCACACGCTGGGCATTTTCTCGCTGGGTGGCGCGACGATGGATAACGAGTGGAACCACCTTCAGCAGAAACTCATGCGGGGCCTAGGCGTCATCGCCATCGAGAATCAGGCGCGGATATGACATAGCTCCAGTGTCCCCGGTCTGGGGACTCGATTAGGCCGCGGCGCGGCGACGACCTATCCGCGTAGTCTGACCATGTCGGACTGTATTGTGATTGAGGGCTCGAACATGGCGGAGTGTCATCCTGTCGCGTTCCGCTGGGTGATGCAAGCGAAGTCGAACGGCGCCACGATTATTCACGTCGACCCGCGTTTTACCCGCACCAGCGCGCTGGCTGACATTCACGCCCCGATCCGCGCGGGGTCTGACATCGTTTTTCTCGGCGGCTTAGTGAACTACGTGCTCAATAGTGAGCGCTGGCGCACGGACGCTTTTTTTCAAGACTACCTGTTGCATTACACCAATGCCGCCACCATGATCCACGAGCAATTTCAAGACACCGAAGATTTGCAGGGCGCGTTTTCCGGGTTGATGGCCTACACCGGTAATCCACTCAACGGGTTTCAAGCGCAGTACGACAGCACGACCTGGCAATACGCGCGCACCGCCATTGGTGACCAAGGACGTGTCGCCGTTACCTCTCAGTTCGGAGAACAAGCAGTGAACTCAGGCTCGCCGCAATCGGCGCAGCCACATCCGCAAGGACCGCCGTTCGACTCGCTTGTGCGCGCGTTGCACAAACCTGCCCCTCAGCGCGATGAAACTTTGCAGGACCCGCACACCGTCTTGCAACTCCTTAAGCGTCACTACAGCCGCTACACGCCCGACATGGTGGAACGTGTCACAGGTTGTGCAAAAGACATCTTTCTCAAAGTAGCTGAGGCCATTCTGCACAACTCGGGCCGTGAGCGCACCACCAGTTTTTGCTACGCCGTGGGGTGGACGCAACACACCTATGGCCCGCAAATGATCGGCTGCTGCGCGTTGCTGCAATTGCTGCTCGGGAACATCGGGCGTCCCGGCGGCGGCATAGTGGCGTTGCGCGGCCATGCGACGATTCAAGGGTCTACCGATGTGCCCACGCTTTATCACAGCATCCACGGCTATATGCCGGCGCCATCGGCCTTGAAGCCGCATGAGTCGCTGTACGACTATTTGAAAACTGAGACTCTCGCCACGGGCGCGTGGGCGGGTATGCCCACGTATTTGGTGTCATATTTAAAGTCGGTGTATGGCGATGCGGCCACGGCGGACAATCAGTTCGGTTACGATTGGCACCCGAAAATCACCGGTGATCACTCGCACCTGCCAATGATGGTTGCGATGATGGACGGACACGTCAAAGGCATGCTGGCAATGGGCCAGAATCCAGCAGTCGGCGGGCAAAATGCGCAATTGCAACGCCGGGCGTTGGCGAAGCTCGACTGGCTGGTGGTGAAAGATAATTTCGAGACCGAGACGGCGGCCTTTTGGCGCCGCTCACCAGAAGTGCAGAATGGTGAAATCAAGCCTGAGGACATCCCCACGGAAGTGTTTTTCTTTCCGTCCGCACAGGTGGCGGAAATGGAAGGCAGTTACACCAACACCCAGCGTTTGATTCAGTGGCACCACAAAGCGACGGATCCGCCCGGCGATTGCCGGTCGGACATCTGGTTCACCTATCATCTTGGGCGACGGCTCAAGCAACTCTATACTGACAGTACGCTGCCGCGTGACCAGAGTATCAAGACCCTCGTATGGAACTTTGCGCCGGAGACGCCCCCAACGAACACGCGTATTGTCGATGAGCCGGATGTCCATAAAATTCTCCGTGAGATTAACGGCTACAACACTGCTAGTGGCCGTCACTTGCAGGGCTCGCAAGAACTGAAAGATGACGGGTCGACGACCTGCGCCTCGTGGATCTACTGCGGGGTGTATCCTGCTCCGGACCGTAATCTTGCCGCCAGCCGTGAACCAGACCTGCCCGGACAACTAAGCGCGAATCTCAACTGGGGCTTTGCTTGGCCGGTCAATCGCCGCATGTTATATAACCGCGCCTCGGCAGACCTTGCCGGCCAGCCGTGGAGCGAACGCAAGAAGTGGGTATGGTGGGATGGGAAAAAGTGGACAGGTTTCGATGTCCCAGATTTTCCGCCCACGAAAGCGCCGGACACGCCCGCGCAGCCTGACGCTATAGGAGTGGCGGCGCACTCGGGCTCGGATCCGTTTATGTTGAAGGCGGATGGCAAAGGCTGGTTGTTCGTTCCGACAGGGTTAGTTGATGGTCCGTTGCCTACCCATTATGAACCGGCGGAATCCCCTGTGCCGAATCTACTCTACTCACAACAAACAAATCCCGTGCTCAAGTATTGGGAGCGCGAGGATAATCGGCTCGCTGCCGTGGGAGATTCGCAGTATCCGTATATTTTGACAACCTATCGTTTGACGGAACACCATTTATCCGGCGTGATGACGCGCTGGAGCCCGTGGCTCGCCGAACTGCAGCCGGAACTGTTTGTCGAGCTTAGTCCGGAGTTGGCTCAGGAGAAAGGCATTCAGAATTTGGGGGTCGTCACCATCAGCACCCCACGTGGGGCGATTATCGCGAAAGCGTTGGTCACACCGCGCATGCGGCCGTTTACCATTGATGGCCGAGTGGTTCATCATGTCGGCATGCCGTGGCATTGGGGATATCAAGGGGTCGTCACCGGAGCGGTGGTGAACGACCTGACGGCGTTAGTTGGCGATCCCAACGTGTCGATTCACGAAGGCAAGGCCTTCGTCTGTAACATTGAGAGGGCGTAGGTATGGCCGAACCAATGGGATTTTATACCGACACGACGGTCTGCATCGGCTGCAAAGCCTGTGAGGTGGCGTGTAAAGAATGGAATCAACTGCCCGCAACCAAGGGTGGAGAAAATACGCTCAGCGGCAACAGCTATGACAACACGCGACGGCTTGACGGCATCCACTGGCGGCACGTGAAGTTCATCGAGCAATTTACGCCGGACCGTGCGCAGGGTCGCTGGCTGATGATGAGCGACGTCTGTAAACATTGTGTACAGGCTGGCTGCTTAGAGATCTGCCCCACTGGCGCCATTATCCGCACCGAATTTGATACCGTCGTGATTCAGTCTGACGTGTGTAACGGTTGCCGTGCGTGTATCCCGGCGTGTCCGTTCGGCGTGATCGACATTAATCCGGTGTCACATACCGCGCAGAAATGCACCCTCTGTTACGACCGTATGCGAGCAGGGCTGGAGCCCGCGTGTGCGAAAGCGTGTCCGACGGATTCTATTCAGTTCGGAACAATTAGTGATCTGCATACACGCGCGCAGCGGCGGGTCCAACAACTGCACGGTCGCGGAGAGACCCGCGCCTATTTGTACGGCGCCGACGAAAGCATCTTAGGCGGCTTGAACTCGTTTTACCTCTTGGTCGATGCGCCTGAAGTGTACGGCTTGCCGCGTCACCCCCAACTACCGACCCGTCGTCTGACGTGGAGCACGGCTTTCTCTGTCGTGGGCGCTGTGGTTGTGGGCCTGCTTGGGCTACTGGGACTCCGCAAGCGGCGGATGGAAGAGGTCGCGCGAAACAAAGAGTGAACGTGTCTTTTTTTATTCTACATTCCGCATTCGGCAATCCGCATTTCGCAATTGAGGATATATGCCTGACACACTCTTGACCAAACCCCCGCACTGGGAGTGGCTGATCACGTGGTATTTTTTCCTAGGCGGCATCGCTGGCGGCAGTTATTTTCTCGCGGCGCTGCTAGACCTCGGCGGCGAAGAGCGCGACCGGCCCACCGCGCACCTCGGGTACTACATCGCCTTCGTTGGCGTTGTGCTCAGCGGGATTTTGCTGACGGTTGATCTCAATCGGCCCGAGCGTTTCTGGCACATGCTGATCATGTCCGAGCGCGGCTGGCCCATGTTCAAATACTGGTCACCTATGTCAATTGGCTCCTGGGCGCTCTTGTTGTTCGGCGGCTGCGCTTTTGTGTCGACGCTCACCGCACTCGTCGAAGACGGCGTCCTACGCTGGGGCTGGCTGCAAAACCTGCGCCGCGGCGTGACGGGACATATCCTCGCGATTCTCGGCGGCGCGTTCGGCTTCTTTATCGCGGGCTACACAGGAGTATTGTTGACGGTCACCAACCGCCCGATATGGAGTGACACAAATATACTCGGGTTGTTGTTTCTCCTCTCCGGCGCATCCACTGCTGCTGCCTGTTTACTTTTGCTCAGTTATTGGCGAACGAGTTTCACTCCGACACTGCAATGGTTAGCCTGGTTTGACAACCGCGTGCTCTGGATTGAACTGCTCGTGCTGATAAGTTTTATGCTCTGGCTTGGCGCGGGGACGCATTGGCAGCTCAACGCTCTAGGGCTCATACTGCTCCTCGGAGTGATGTTTGTTGGCATCCTGACGCCGTTAGCGTTGCATGCGCGGCCCTCATTGCTTGGTGGCGCAAGTCCACTGGTCAGCGCAGCACTCGTGCTCTGTGGTGGGTTTGCCTTGCGTGCAGTGATTGTCCTGTCCGCACAATATTTGTAAGAGACGGATTATGCACGGTGACTGGCGCAAGCGACAACCGGTGATGTTCCTGTTCATGCTGGGTGCGTTCATACTCAGCTCCGCGTGTACGAGTCCAGAAGCGCGGCGGACGCGCGGGGGCGGTCCGGGAGCGGATAGCGGCAATCGCGACGCTGTGGTGAAGCTCCATGAAAACACTCAGCCATATTATCAAACACCATGCCTGAAGCCGACGCGACAATGTTAAACATACGTGCTCGCTTGCACACGCTGGAACATCAGCATCCCGAGTGGCGTTCCTGGTTGGCGTTGTGTGAGGAAACGCTGCGCGAGTTAGAGGCCCCCGTGTGGCGCGCTATGGAAATAAATTCCCGTCCCGAGCCGACGTTGGATGCCCCGCTACTCGATGGGCGCGAGTTAATTGTCGACAGCGCCGCCGTGCGCGGTTGGATCAATCGTCTCGGCAAACGTCTCGCGGTAAGTCAAACTGCCGGTGATGCGCTGTACTTCACGCGTGCGCTGAAACGTATTGATGTGGGTCTGTTGTTGTCCGCGGCAGTTCGACAAGATCTCGCCTGGATACAAACACAAGCAAGCGCCGTGGGTGTAGACGTGCATGCTATGCAGACGCTGGCTGAACTCGGAGTGACGCCTCTTTTGTACGAATGCCGTCGTCGTTCGACGGACCAGACGTCCGTTCCTTGGACGCCGGGGTACTGTCCAGTGTGCGGGGCGTGGCCCGTGCTCGCAGAAGTGCGCGGAGTGGAACGCACGCGCTACTTGCGGTGTGGTCGGTGCGGCGGCTCCTGGCGAACCGCCTGGCTACGTTGTCCTTTCTGCGGTGAAACTTCGCATGAACATCTTGCCTTTCTCATTCTGGATGGAAAAGAGGAAACGCCCGCCGTCGCGACCTGCTCCCAATGCCAGGGCTACATTAAAACACTGACCGTGTTGCACGAAACATCGTCACACACTGTGATGCTCGATGACGTAGCCACCGTGGAGCTTGATGTGGCGGCTCTGGATCGCGGCTATGTACGGCCATCGCGCCCGGGCTACGGCGTCCATCTCCGGATCACGGAACGAACACGGTCCTGGTCTTCATTCCTGCGCCGTTCTTCGTGATGCTATGCGACCAGCGGAAGTATGCCGATATTTACTGCTGGCGCTCTCTCCGTCCGAAGGCCGACGGAAGCGGCGCAAGCGGGACACGACGCCGGACGCGATCGGCATGGGGCTGAAGCGCGAACTCTTAGAACGTGCACTGAACGATGACCCGGCGCCGGAAGCATTTGAGTACTGGCTGCTGAGACAGTGTCAAGCCGGAGATACGCCATCCGGTCCGCTCCGCGCCATGGCGCAAGAGATTCTTGCTGAGTGGCGGCTGGCGGAAACATCCGCAGCCTTTCGCTCCTGGCTGCGGCGCGGCGCGCCGTCTGACGATACTGAGGAGAACTAGGACGGCAACGTTTATTAGGAAAGTAATGACAACTTGGTTGACAGATCGCCGCGAAGTTAGTGTGTTGTGCGTCCTTCGATTTCGCTCCGCGAAGTTTATCTTGAGCTTGCCGAAGGGCTCAGGACGAGCGGAAGACCGGCCGCTCATGCTGAGCGTAGGCGCGCAGCGCCGAAGTCGAAGCATGCGTGAATGCCTTAACTTTCTGCCATTGCCGCAGTGGAGCAGCCAATGTCGCCAACTACCGACGCTGCCAACGGATCTCGACCCCCTCTTCGTCGCCGAGCGCCGTACGCAATACGTGCACTAGGTGGTCCGTTGCTCTCCCGTCGGCCAAGAGATCAATGGTAGCGGCGTCAATGTAGTAATCCTGATCATCCAGGGACTCCTCTTCCAAGTCGTCAAGAAGCACTTGCAATTCGGTTTCGGTAAGAGAACCCAGGAATTGATTGGTAGTGTTATTATAAAGGTCGATCATGAGTCGTGACCACCTCCTCGAGGAGTATTGCTACTTTATCTACCGTAAATCTCCTTTTTAGTTCATGGAAGTAGCTGTCACTGGCAATAGCTCTGCTTTCGAAGGTAAAGGCTCTAGCGTATGGCGTCACAAAGGATAGACTGCGACTGCTTTTGCTTCTTCCTAGAAGGAGCCTCTTCTGAATATCATGCTGGCGCAGTCACGACCTGGAGAAAAATGTATGACAAGTGAGGATGAGAGCAAGCAAGCTCAAGCGCCCACGCTACAGGAAACAGCGAAAACGCTCGAAGAAAAAATCTTTGACGCCAAAGATGCGACTCTGCGGTTGTGGGAAAGAAACCGTCATCTGCAGCAAAGAATCGGCGGATTGGAACGCCGCGTGCGCATGTTGACGTGGCTGGCGCTGGGCCTGCTGCTGGGCAGTGTGGGCCTCGGCGCCGCCATCGCTAAGCAGCAGCTCTCTTCTTTACAGGATCAAGTCATCGCTCTGCAAGAGACCCTACCCTCTCTGCAGGCAAGGCTCGAGGAGTTTGCTGGGACGCTGCAAACCAGAGTGAACACTGCGGCTTCGACGCGCGACGACGCGCGCAGCAAGCAAATAGAGCAAGAGGTACAAGAAGCGATCAAAAAAATCGCGCCGGCGCTACTCGCAAAGGCGGGGCAAGAAAGCGGGCAAGGAGGCTCCGTCTCCAAGAACAACGAGCCACTGGTGAGTGTAGCGACGAGCGCCGTCACGAAACCGACGGGCGCCCCTGTCCGGCTGGTCGTGGGAAGCACGAACCCTCACAAAACACCCTGGATGCAGTACAATCACGGCGGGATCTACATTGATATCGATACCTCAAGCGCAGGATTCGCCTCCACGCCGTCGTATTTTACCAGCCTCAGTGGCCACACGAACAACTGGATGGCGCAAGGAGTGACGAGTATTTATCTCCCTACGGCCACGGGGTTCCGGGTCCATGTTGGGTATCGCGAGTTGACGGCGGAGCAGGCGAACAGTTGGGGCTGGTCAGTGAGTTGGCTCGCCATCGGCCAGTGAGCACCGACGATAGGGGGTAGATGTTTACGTTGACGAGGTCAAGAAGATTAAGGCTCTCCCTAACCTGACGCCGCTGCCGTGGAGGATCACTTCTGTACTCCTTCTGCTTTCCCGCCGCCCTCAGGAAGCTTTCGCTGAAAAGCGCGCTCAAGCAGCTCCTGCAATTGAGTAGTAAGGGAGCTGCCCAAAAGCCTGCCCAGCATGGGGATGTCTGCGGTTACGTGCACCGCCTGTCCGTCGACCTGTAGCTCAATCCAGACCCCGCTTCCTTCTAAGCGAACCTGGCTGCGGTCGGTGGACCATTCTACCTTCCGGATCAGCATGCCGAACCGACTTGTGAGATCATGGACGGCGGTTTCCAAGCGACGACGCGCTTCGTCGAACGTGTGTCTATGCTGCACGGAGAGCGTCATGAGGGGCATATCTACGCGACCTCCTCTGTCAAATCTGTGCTTTATTGTTTCCTATGATATCCCCTGCAAGCAGAGGAACCTACCACCCGTCAGTGTCAGGAGAGAAAATCGGGGAGAACATTCCTACGAAAGCAGAGGACTAGAGATTTTCTTTCACTTATTCACTCTTTGTGATGAATCCTCCTGCCTCAGTTGCCAGGTCAGCGGGAGCGCGAGCGACACCTCGCGTGTATTGACAAAGGCTGGGAAGAAGGGCGACGCGACGCCAAAAGCGGCATACATCGCAGCATACAGCAGAAGAAAGCGGGACAGCGGAGTCCACCGCAGTGCAGTACTCATAGCTTTCCTGGCAGGGCGGAAGTGTACGCCTTCTTGACGAAGGGCCCAGTCTCTTGCTCATGCCCACTCTCAGTTAGTGAGTTCACTTTTGTTTCTTCGCTTAGGCGTCTCCATCTTCCTCTTGCGAGCGAGACCTCACGTCCACGATACGAGACTGCGGACGGCCTGCGGAATGCAACCGTCGCGCGCTATATCAGCCGCCACCAGCGCAATGTGTTCATCGAGCGCTTGATCGGGGTCATCCCAGATATAGGGACGTGCGCCAGACGGCGGACATCCGACCACGTCGCGTACGGCGGCATAGAGGCGGGAGCTAGCTGGCGCTAAGCTCGTACGGGCGTCATAGTGACCTGCGAGCGCATGGGTGCGGAGGTCGCTCGCTTGCACGCAGCAGAGGAGCGCAATCGCCAGGTAGTGCTGATAGGTGTCAATCGCTTGACGGGCGAGGTTCGCCGAGCCAAAGCCTTGACTGTTAATGTTTTGATTGAATTGCTCGGCATGGGTCGGGAACCGATCCACCAGCGAGTTGCCAAAAAAGGTCAACAGCGGCATGATCGAATTCCCAGCCAACTGTAAGCCTTTGCAGCCCATGTTGACTTTCCGGTCGGTATTGCCGACCAGGGAAGCCGGTAATCCTTGGTTAAACTCCGGCGTTACGAGTAAGGCGATTTGCACATCGAGATGCTTGGCCAGTAAGCCGAGGTAATACCGCAACTGGTCCATCGCCACCCCGACATATTGACCGAGAAAATTTCCACAGTGGTAGCTCGCCTGGTGGTCAGCATCGATCAGCGGGTTGTCCGTGGCAGAATTCATCTCTACTTCGATCTGGCGGGCAATCTGGAAAAACCCGTCTACGATAGGGCCGAGATACTGCGGTAAACAGCGCAGCGAATAACGATCTTGCACCAATCCCTTCCCTTCGTACTGGTTGTGGCCGTCCCACTCTGAACGCATCGTGTGAGAGCCCGCGAGAAGCTCCATCATCGTTGTAGCAACCCAAGCTTGGCCGGGATGAGGCTTGTGGGCATGTACAAAGGGATGAAGGCATTGATTAGTGCCTCTCAGGGCTTGCAGCGCCAAGGCATGAGCCCCCAAGGAGACGGCCAGCAGAGTTCTCGCGTCGGCCACACAGTTTGCGGCAATACCCGTCATCATTGCCGTGCCATTGACCATCGCTAACCCTTCTTTGGGACGAAGATGCAGACGTGGTAACCCCAAACGTTGCAGTGCAGTGAGACAATCGAGATCTTCACCGTTGAAATCCACGGTAAAGCGTGGATCGAGCCCGAGCAGGGCCCCCGTCATACTGGCCAGGGGCACCAAATCGCCACTAGCCCCGATGGAGCCGAACTCGCGGACGTGCGGCGTCACCCCTGCATTAAGAAAGGTCGCCATGCGCTGGAGCAATTCCCAGCGTACGCCTGAGACGCCGTGGAGATGCGAGTTGGCGCGGATTAGCATAGCCGCTCGCACATCAGCCGTCGGCAGTCTGCGACCTGCTCCAGTCTTGAGGAACCACAACAAGTTCTGTTGGAGTTCTGCGGCGTGTTCGGCGGCGATGCGGACATTGGCCATGCCGCCGAAGCCCGTATTCACGCCATAGATGAGCTCGCCGGTCTCGAGCGCATGCTCGACATAGCAGCACGACGCCCGCACCCGCTGGATGATCACTGGGTCGTCGGTGAGGCGCACGGGCGCGCGCTGTCGGGCCACCCGTACGACCTGGGGAATCGTGAGGTCTGCGCCCGATAGGGTGACGCTCTCTGTGCTCCGAGGAACGGTGTGGCATGGGGGAACTTCGTCGACTGGGAAAAACTCCGCCAGGGAGGAGGAAGTATTGTCCATAGCAGTACCCTCTGAGGAAAATGCAGCAATCGGGATGCCAACAGCCCCAGCAGTAGTACAGACTGGGTGGAAAAGCGGAGGAGGAAATCGAGGGGGTTCTCTGTGGGTGAGCCCACTTATCAGAGTGCTGCTCAAAGCAAAGCGAAGGCGCCTTCACTCCCAACGTGAGCGGAGAGAGGCGAGAGAGATGTCGGAGAAGGATGATTATGCTGTGACCTAGATCTCGTGGAGAAGGACGTGCGGTCACACGATTGGGTTGTATAGACACCAGAACGCGATACGGTAGAAACATACGCTAGGAGGGAATCGTCATGGGCCCTGGGGCGGTCGCGCGCCAGACGAACCGATCAGGAGCAGCCAGATCTCGCTGTAGTAGCACGCAGCACGAGCGGGCTCCTCCCCTACGACAACGAGACTTGAGTCAGACTGGTCTGCCACCGGAAGAGAAGCAACGAGGGGAGTCCCCTCAAGAGCACGCAAAGAAAGGACACGCGCATGAAGCAGAGCATACGCACTACCGTCAGCCTATTGGGAGCGCTGGCGTTCATCACGAGCGCCCCAGTATGGGCAGCAAGCACCCATCAAGGGAAAGTCGTCGGGGTCGAAGCTGGCAAGCTTACCATGACCGACATGGCGGGCAAGAACCAACACTCGCACTCGGTCGACTCAAACGCGGCCATCACCTGCGAAGGAAAAACCTGCGGGCTCACTGATGTCAAACCAGGCGATATCGTCACCGTCACCACCGACACAAAGGATGGGGAGATGATAGCCACCAAAATTGAGGCGAAGAAAGCGGGCAGTTAAGCGTCTCTGTGGGCACTGTCGCACAGTCGATATTCACAAGTTGTTATCCACGCGGGATGGGGGTTTTCTCTCTTCTGTATTCCAATCTAGAGAGTAGACTTGAAGGTTGACGACAGAGCTCGCATCCTCCGTTGGTTCATAGCGACAGGATTGGCTCATAGCAGATACCGATTGCGTTCGGTCCAGCTTGCGCCTTCGCACCGCTCAGGCTGAGCGTAACGAAGTGAAGTCGAAGCCCGCGCCCCTTCGACTTCACCGCTAGCGCGGCTACGCTCAGGGTGAGCGACGAAAGATGATCACGGTTGTGTTGCATGCAAGCGAAAGTTGCTATCAGAGGATCTGTGCATCATCCTAGCCCAGTTCCTACACCAGGGCCGTCCATTTCCATCGCTCTCAGCGCTTTCCTTAAAATGGGTAATCAATGCCCGAGAAGATGGCGATCCCTTCCCCTCCATACCCAACATCGACGTAGCCAACCACAAACGGTTCAGCGATGCCGCGAAATCCAACGCCGCCAACCGGATGCAGCGCGCTGAGCGGATTGGCCCCAGGCGAGTGGAACACGCGCCCCAGCTCCATGAAGGGCGCGAGCTCTAGCGCTAGCCGTGTCTGAAAAAGATCAAGACTGAAGACCCGCCTGCGCAGTTCCACATTCGTCACAAATTGATTACGATCGACAAAGCGAGAATCTCCAAAGCCGCGCAGCGGTTGGCGTTCTCCCACATCGCTGCGGTCTCCCCCGAGTCGGCTCAACGCCCAGAAGGGAATGTTGCGACCCACCGGCATATAGCGCAGCGCGATGTGGCCCGCGAGGGTCATCTGTGGGCCGAGGGGATAATACTGACGCCCTTCGACGCCGAAGATGCTGTACGATACGGAACTGAGCACGCTGCGGTCTGTTCCTCCACCGAATACGTTCAGCAAGCTGCCCCGCCGCGGAATACTCACGGAGTCTCGGGTGTCATAAGAAAGGAGAACACGGGTAAAGAATTCGTGTTGACTGCGTAATCCTGGCAATGAAGGAAAAGCCGAACCGATAAACGGAAAAGTAGAAAAGGCGCCATGCTGGATAGCGACGTAACGGGGGCGCAGTTCCAGCGCCGCTTGAAGCTGCGGCGAGAGATTCAACCCTAAGCGCGCTTCGGCAAAGAATTGTTCGGTCGTGAAATTGGTTTCCTTGGCTTCACCGACATTATTGCCAATGCCGAAAAAACGGTCGGTTGGATCCCGCTCATAACGGACCCGTCCGTCAAAGGACCACCAACCCTGGCGTGTTCGACCCGTGGAATAGGAGAAGTCGATGTCGCGGTCGATAACCTTCGCTCCGCCAGCGACGATGTACCATTGAGTATCCTCTGATGGATAGGAAAACCAGCGCACGGTTCCGCCCCATCCGAGAGTTGGATTGTAGGTCAGATCGGGAGCAAACATCTGGCGAATCTGTTTTTGATTATCGGTGACCAACCACACCGGCAGAAGACCAAAGGTCGTGTCGCCATTAGGATCCGTTGCAATTTCCGGCACGGGAATGAACGGCCAGTCTTGCGGGTTGCGCCAGCGGGCGGCGTCAAACCACTGAGAAAAATCGATAGCCCATGCTGGCGGGCAGATACTGCACAAAAGCGCCAAGAGCGCCCAACGACAGGGAGTCCCCCAACAGGCCGCTAGCCACATGCAAGCTCTGAGTTTTCTTGTCGTGTTGGTCCGTGCTGATCTCGTATTGTTCCTCCTTCCCTCCTTGCGAGCAGTGAAACCTTATCCTTGCTTGGGGACTCATGATTGCCATCGTGCTTGGCGCCCCGTTTTTCAATAGGATGGGACTCCCTACTTCCCAACCCATTGTGCAGCTTCGGTAGGCAACTCCACCTCATTCATATGTGAGAATTTTTCTACTCGAGTGCATTGTCATTTGGATGTGTCCTGGGGCGCTTGTATCACATCCCTGAAAAGAGCAACCGAGACGTTTGCATGCTGACTCATAACAGACCACACCTTCTAACACACTACAAAGAGCAGCTCGACAAGGGGCGTCCGCGAATCCAGTTAGGATTTCCAAAAAAAACCTTTCTGCATGGCAAGAGACTAAAGATGTCTTTCATCCCTCACTCTGCTTCATTGGGACTAGCGTAGAGCACATTCTCTTCTTGGTCGTGGTTTTCCGCTGCTAGAGGCGGGGCTTCCCTCTCAGCCTGCGCCGTGAGCGTTTCCACATTGTGCGCGGCCACCGGAAGACGGAGCAAAATCTCACGGCCCACCTCATCTTCAGCCCGCGCGAGATTGACATCGCGCAATTGTAGGAGCGTTAACGCAGAGTTGATCCCCATGTCAATCATGGTAAAGGAGGGACGGAAATCCACTGAATACCGGCTGCCAGTCGCCGAGAAAAACTCATGGCCATCTTCCGTAGACACCATCCGGACCCTTACTCCTACCCGCCAGTTCGCTAACAGGAAGGCATAGTAAGCCTCGTAGTGGTCGACTTCTCCGTACACAATGGTATCGACCTTCAGCCAGTGGCCAAGGTCTACTGGCGAGACGGCTTGCAGCGCCGCCCAGTCTTTGATGCCATGATCAGCTAACACCGTATCGATGGTAAGAAGATTGACAACGGAAAATTCCCGTTGAGCAATGTAGCCCGTCAGCGCCCGCCGCAAGCGATTGGCATAGGTCCAGGCCCACTGCTCTTGCTTTTCTGCATCACGAAAACTGAGGGGAATTTTATTGACGACAAATTGGGCGCTGCCATGATCGACAAACGGCAAGACCGCAATACGCTGAGGCGGACGCTGCTCATAATCCTCAGCGACCTGTACCGTGAGTTTTCCTGGGTCGAATTCCACGAGATGATCAAACCACGTCTTGCGTCCGTGGGTGTCGCGCCCCTGCTCCGGCAAAAAGAACGCGCGCTGATCTGAATGGACCGTTGCACAGCCAGTCCCGCACAAGATGATGAAAAGAAGCCAAGCCAGAACGGCGCCCTCCTTCTTCTTGTCAGAGGAAAGAGTCACCGTTGAGAGGAGTAAAGCCCTCTTCTTTGGGCCCTGCCAACTCCCGGCTTGGAGGGACGGGACACGGGATCGCCACTGAGAGACCTGCCAATATCGCATATGAGCTGCACCTCCTTCCTCTGCGCTGTATCGAGTCACGCGCTAAGGAGCTTCTGCGAGAATCTGTACACCCGGGCTAGGGGTATGTAGAGAGCAATTTCAATGCCGGAGCCCAAGGAGGAGGGAGCGCAACTTTCAAAGGAAGACGAGCGAAGTTATCACTGTTCGTGATGAGAGCGTCCCTCTTTGCGGTGAGCCGTAGATCAACAAAGGACCGTGCTCGATGTCTTGGTGCAACGTCGTCGCGATACGAGGGCAGCGAAGAGATTCTTTATGAAAAGGGAAGAAGCCGCTTCAATACGTGCTTTTTCAGTTCTTCCGTTCCTTTCTGCATGGCAGCGTGTTGGACCAGACGCCCGACGTACGCGACATCGGGCTGTGGCCGCACGTTCGGCAGCGTACCCACCACGGCAAAAGGAATTTCCATTTGTCTTTGCTTGTTGACAATGTATTGAGCTTCTTTAACGTCTGTGGCGATATCCGCGGAGAGTTTTTGCGACAGCAGAAGCTGGGCACGAAGATCGAGTTGCTGGTGAAAATCCAGCCAACCCGTTCCCTGTACGGCGTAATCAGGGGCAGTGAGGTGTATCGTGTCGATGTTCACTTTGGAGTTGCGCAGTACGAATACACTGCGTAACTCGTTAAACTTGCCGTGCTGCGTAGCAAAAATTTCAGGATAGCGCTCGCGCAACCGGGAAGAAATCAGAGAAGACAGACCAGGAACACTCGTGACGCCCGAGAGTACCCCCTCGGCGATATTCATGTTGAGAATGGCCCCTCGGAGGACATCTAGTTGCCCCTTCCCCTGAAGAGAAGGCTGGATTTCTTCCCATCCTGAACCACGGCCTTCCAGCGTCAAATCAAGGTTCGCTTGGCCCTCAATCTGTGACGAGGCAGGGGTCGACATCAAACGGAAGATCTCAATGAGATTGAGATCATGGGTCTGAGATGTCAGGGTAAATTGAGGGGGCGTTTGTTGGAACGTATACTGCCCCTTTCCTTGCACGGACCCACCGAATGCCTGCAGACTGACGTTCTCGAGCACCACCGCTGCTCCCTCGACGCGCGCATGCGCCTCCAATTGTCCGGAGAGTTCGTGGTTTTGCATCGCAGGGAACAGCGCCCCCCAGCCAGCCAGGGGTGTGGGATGCAGCTCCACCGTCAGATTCGAGGCGCGAGGCTCCTCCAGGTTGATGGTCCCATCGCTCACGAGTTCCAGCGTATGAAGTCGGAGTGTTGCTTTTTGCAAGGCGATTGTTTGAGGGGCGATCCGTGCATCGAGAGAGAGAACCAGTGGAGTCCCTGACGGCTTCTGGAAACGGTTGTCCAAGTGAAGGGCTCCGGGACTAGCATCCACGGTCCCGGCGAGGGTGAGGTTTCCTACTGTCCCCTGCACTTGCGTTTTGAGAGACAGCGGACCATCGGCGCTAAAACCTTGAGGAAGCTGTTTACTAATAGGTGGGAACGCCTGCAGTAGGGTATTGAGGGCAAGCGACTGCATTTCAAGAGTCCCTGCAATTGGCAGCTCCTTGAGCACGAGCGTCGAGCCAAAAGGACCAATGCGACTTTGCAACTTGAGGTTCTGTCGTTCGGCGAAAAGAGCGGCGTCGAGGTCAAGCTGAAACGGTCGATTCAGGCTGAAATCTGTGACTGTGAGGTCGAGCTGCGTGATGCGTAAATCTGTTTGCTGTTGTTGATCAATATAATGAATAACACCGCCAGCGAGGTTCAAAAATGCGGCGAAGAGGGGGAACGAGGTGCTCGTAGATGCAGGAGGGGGCTTCGTGGTGCTTGGTTGTTCTTGCGCGAAAGGTTGTTCTTTTGCCGCAACGCCGCCGAGACTGGCGAGGTTCAATTGGCCTTGCGCATTCCGTATGACAATGAGGGTAGGGCGATGGAGGATCATCCGCTTGATCCGCAATTCTTCCCAGAACAAAGGGAGGAATTCCACATCGATTTGCAAATCGGCGGCTTGGAGAAATTGATCTTGGGAAAACGCCGGGTCATCCGCAAGCGCGACGTTACTGAGGCGCACCCCAATCCCTTTCCACATCGAGACGCTGATCTCTCCCACTGTCACCTGACGTCCCAGTCTCTGCTGGGCTTGAGCAAGCACGTAGTCTTTATTGCGATTGATGATGCCATTTAAGTTGCGTAGGGCCAGGCCAATGATCCCGCCCAGAATGACCAGGATGCCGACAACAAGCAGCAGTTTTCGCATACGGCTACCTCTTGACAAAAGCAAACGAGGGCTGCGTCACAAATCTTTCGTTTGCTCGACTGGTATAACTATTTTACTTTGTTTCCATCGACTCTTCAGAATTCGTGTTCAAGCGGCTGCTTGGCGCCAAATGCAGGTGTCGGAAGAATGCCGCCTCTTTTCTCATCAGTCCTTTTCTTCACGTTAAATCCCCGGCTCCTCCTATGAAAGCCACACCTTTTTTTCTTCCTCGGGATAAGCCCCATCTTGCAACAAGTGTCCGCAGTAGCAAGAATTAATTTCATTGCCAGCGATAGGGTGAAGGCGGCAACCGAACTGAAGCGGTGGCGTACTCGAGGCGACCAGTGTGGCAAAAAATGAGAGCAAGAGACTATTAGATGTTCTGTAAAGCAAGCACGGGAATCCTGAGCGTGCTGCTTACTATGGCGCCGCTTTCAGCGCTGTTCGCGTCGCAGTTGCTCGGCCCTACGGATGTGCCTGCTGTGGTGTCTCCACCAGAGGACAATTGGTTACAGACCTTGGCCTCGCTGTTCGGTCCTTCGCTCACCACACTGATTCGTCAGGGGCGAGAGCGGGCGTATCCGCACGGCCAGAGAATGCCAGAGGCGGTCCGGCGCACGCTGACCCCCTTCTTTCCACGCGCCATCCTGCAGAAAACGCGCTATTCCACTGCCTGGCAAGACACAGACGCGCAAGGCACGCTGTATGGCCTGCTCCTCGGGTCGGGGGCCAATGCCGTGACGCTTATAGACGTCATCGTCTTCCGAGATGAACACCAGGCCGCGGATCCGGTGTTGTGGGCGCATGAACTGACGCATGTGGAGCAGTACGAGCGGCTGGGAGTAGAAGCATTTGCTGCGCAGTATCTCCAACAGGGCTGGATGCTGGAGCAGGAAGCTAGTGCGCGGGCTGACACGATTAAAGGGAAACTCTCCCCGTAAGATGGATCGCGGATTCTGTCAATTCTTGGGCCGTTTGTCTGCTCTCCTTGTGAGCCAGGTGCAACGCCGGGGGCTGTCCACAGCGAAAGTCCCCCCTTTTTCTTTTCTGTCCGCGTCGCACGACGATGTGAAGCAATCGTTTCTGACGCCTTCTGTCACAAAGAGTGATGACGTTACTCCGCCTTTCGTTCGTTAGCGCTCCGTGCCGGGCCGATCCACACCGTTTGCATATTGACGAACTCGCGCAGGCCGTAGTCGGCTAATTCGCGCCCATAGCCCGAGCGTTTGACGCCGCCAAAGGGTGGCCGAGGGTCGGACGCCACGCGGCCATTAATCGCGACAAAGCCCGCTTCTAACTCCCAGGCGAGCCGCCGGGCTCGGTCCACATCCGCTGTCCAGAGGGTTGCGCCGAGTCCATAGGGCGAGGCGTTTGCTGCCTGAATGGCTTCCTCAGCAGTTCGCACCGGGAGCAGTGCCGCGACCGGCCCAAACACTTCTTCGCACGCTACGGCCATTGTGGGCGTAACATGACTGAGCACCGTCGGCGCAAAGAAATAACCAGGGCCTGGTAGATTCTCGCCGCCGCATAGGACCTGGGCTCCTTGCTGCATGGCGTCCTTAATCTGCCGCACGAGCACGTCTCGCAGATCCGCTCTCGCCAGGGGTCCCATCTGCGTCTCTCGTTTACGGGGGTTCCCGACCTGCAACTGCTGCACGGCTGCGACAAACCGTTCCTGAAACAGAGCGAAGACTGACTCCGCGATGAAAAATCGCTTGGCGGCAATGCAACTCTGCCCCGCATTCTGGTAGCGCGCCTGGACCCCAGCGGCTACCGCCGCATCAAGATCTGCATCTTCCAACACGATAAAAGGATCAGAGCCACCGAGCTCCAGGACCGTCTTTTTGAGGGCGCGTCCTGCAGCCGCTGCAATCTCACTACCGGCGCGGTCACTACCAGTGATTGTCACAGCAGCGATACGAGGGTCCTCGATGAGCTGGAGCGCAGCGACGCCGGGCAACAACACTGTCTGAAAGACCCCTTGAGGAAATCCACAACGCTGGAACGCCTCAACAATAGCAAGGGCGCATTGTGGAACGTTCGCTGCATGTTTCAAGATGGCCGTGTTGCCCGCCATCAAAGCCGGAGCTGCAAAGCGAAAGACCTGCCACAGGGGATAGTTCCAGGGCATGATGGCGAGGATCGTGCCCAGCGGCGCAAAGGCTACATAACTCTCGTACGCAGTCGAGTCGCAGGGTTCCGCGCTGAGCATGGCCTCAGCGTGCTCAGCATAGTAAGCGCATGTCCAGGCGCATTTGTCTATTTCCGCTTCGGCTTCTTTGATTGGTTTGCCCATTTCTGCGGTGATCAGCCCGGCAAGGGAAGATTTCTGCTGTCTGAGCTGATTGGCGACGCGCTGCATGAGTATGGCCCGTTCAGGGAAGAGCGTCCGACGCCAGTGCGCCTGGGCGCGGCCTGCGTTCCTCAGGATCTGTTCGCGTTGCTCAGTAGTTGTAGCAGGGAATGTTGCTAGGACCTCTTCCGTGGCAGGGTTGCGAGAGATAAGCACCTCATGTGTAGCCATAACCGTACCTTTCGGGGCATAGGGCCTGCTCTGAGCCTAGGAGCTCGCTGTCTAGATCTTCTCAATTACGTCCAGCTCCGCCATCCGTTGGTAATGGTGGGCAGTTTGATCCCAGTCGCGTGTTCCCGTAGAGGCGGGTCCCATGCGAATTAACGGGGAAGTGGAATATCCAGAGGGACGTTCCAAGGAATGGAAAAAGTGCCCCAGATGGTGGGTGGGAGGACAGTGCCTACAGGCAGGTCATGCAAGCACCCATCAAAAGTTGCTGGTGCATTCGCGAGCTCAGGAATCACGAGATCAATCGCTACCCTGGCGACATTTATCCCGCAACCTGACGTCTCCCCTTGGGCGGGCCACTGCACGGCGCCGGTGGTTACCTGCGCAGGGAGCACCAGAAAACTATGGCGCCGCGTGAGCGCCAGTGTCACCGTTCCGCTGAGGACAGTCACGGTACTGGTAAAGGCGGCTATTCCTTGCCGGTCAATGGTGGCCTCCCAAAACCCTTGCCGGTTCCCAGGAAACGGACTCCAGCCGTCGGTGACAGCCCCTTCTCCACCCGTCCACCCGCTGAAGGTGACCCCACACGTGGCGGGGGCGCTATTCCGGCTACACTCAATCCCCGGAAAGAGCTCATAGCCGGACACCTGAAAATCCAAGGCGTTGCGCGCCTGCACAGCGGGCGCCCAAAGCAAGAGGAGGCCGACGAACGAGAGGATACTGCCCCATCGATGCTGCCTCCCTTTCTCGACCGAAACAACGGGAGATACGAATGGTGTTTGCTGTGCCATGGAATACGTTCCTTCTATCCACTGGCGTCCCAGGGCGCATGTGGGGCGGCTGGTGTTCTCGGGCTGTTGAAGCGACATGTGAGAGATCCCTTTCCAACGCTGAAAATTATCTCAGAGGAGCAGTAGTGCAAAATTAGGACCGGCTGTGCATGTGGAAGAACCCGCTTCTCGTTTCAGCTTCAGCGCCACCCTCACCGTCAGACGGAGTGAAGCACGGTTGTTCGCCCTTAAAGGCGAACTCACGCGTAGGCCGAACTGGACATACACCAACAGTCTGAACCGTACAGGAGCAAGCGGGGCGCGCTGACACACGGGGGCGGCGCACGGCTGCGTTGCGGGAGGCGTTGGGAAGGTTCTGTGGGGTCTTACTGACCGATGGCTCTATCGGTACGAAGGCTTGCGCGGGAGTTAATTTAATATATTACCGTCTTCTTTTTGTACGTGGGGATGCCGACTTCCTTTACGAGTTCGGAGAGTCGGTTTCCATTCCAGCACCAGTTTTTGCGCTGCAGCAAGCTGTGCCGTAGTCATTTTTGCGGCGACTGTATCACAGGCCTTTTCCGCTTGATCGCGATCAGCACCAGCAGGCAAATGGGAGGCCGCCAGAGTGAGTAATGTATAAGCTTGCACGTCGTCCTGGGGCACTCCCTGTCCCTTGTCGTACATGATTCCCAAGTTGTATTGTGCCTGGGCTACTCCTTGGTCCGCTGCTTTGCGGTACCAGTTGACCGCTTCCACATCGTCTTGGGGCACGCCTTGCCCCGCAGCGTATGCCGCCCCGAGGTTGTTCTGCGCCGCAGCCATCCCGTGGACCGCGGCTTTACGATACCACTTGACTGCTTCTGTATCATCTTGGGGCACACCCCGCCCCAAGTCATACATAAGCCCCAGATGATACTGCGCCGCAGCAAACTCTTGCGCGGCAGCTTTTTGATACCATTTGACTGCTTCTGTATCATCTTGGGGCACCCCTCGCCCCAAGTCATACATGAGCCCGAGGTTGTATTGTTCTTGAGCATTCCCTCGACTAGCTCTTTGGATAGTTGTTTCACGCCTCCCCTTGGCTGCCGCCTCATCGTTTTGATGCGCGTCTTGCCTCGTGTCCTCCATGAACCCGGAGTCGTCTGGCGCCGGAACGCCCTTTTGAGCAGATTTGCGGGTGACCGTGTTGTATTTCTGCTTAACTATTGTCACATCTTTTGGCGTGTCTGGTTCCTTGTCGTACATGACTCCAAGATGATACTGGGCCTGAGCTAATCCTTGCTCCGCTGCTTTGTGGTACCACTTGGCTGCTTCCGCCTTGTCCTGGGGCACGCCTTGCCCCTTGTCGTACATGAGCCCAAGGCTGTCTTGCGCTATAGCTAACCCTTGCTCCGCTGCCTTGCGGTACCACTTCAGCGCTTCCACGACATCTTGAGGGGTGCCCCGCCCGGTAGCATACATGACCCCAAGATGATACTGAGCCTGAGCCAATCCTTGCTCCGCCGCTTTGCGGTACCACTTCAGCGCTTCTGCGTCGTCCTCCTGAGGCGCCCCCCGTCCCTTCTCAGTTATGAGCCCCACGTTTTCCTGCCCTGAAGCGTTTTTTTGATGAGCCTCTTGAGCGGGGGGTTGGGGCTCCTTTTGCGCGGCTGCAGTATTACCTTGTAATTCCTCCTGACCCTCGTTGGTCATGGCTCCGACGTTCTCTTGCTCCTTCGTGTTGTCTTGCTTATACCCCTGTGCTGCTGCTTTGCGCCACCATTTGACCGCTTCCGTGGTATCCTGCGGTACGCCCCGCCCGGTAGCATACATGAACCCAAGAAGGTATTGTGCATGCGCCAGTCCTTGATCCGCTGCTTTACGATACCATTTGACTGCTTCCACATCGTCTTGGGGCACGTCTCGCCCCTTATCGTACCTGATTCCCAGGTTGTATTGCGCCTTCGCATCCCCCTGAAGAGCCTTGCTCTTCAGTTCATTCAGGGAATCCTCGGCTCTTCCCTTTTCCACGGTGAGCAGCAGTAAGAGCAGAAGCATTACGACACGGGTTCGCATTGACTTCATCTCGCTTTTCTCTTTGAGCAGCGTATCCAGCAATTTTTTCTAATCAAAGCCTGAGCCTTCGCTTATGTCATCCCACTCCTATCCGTTTCATCTATGGCGTGAAAACCACAGTGAGTTGCTCTGGTGCGAAGATGCACCCTCACCAATATCATTTCAATATTACGGTTGTGTCAAGGATGAAAGGCGAAAGCAAGCCAGTATCTTTCTGGATCCAGGCAAGTCACGATCATGATTTCTCCGGGCGAGCGCGACGCCCGCGACGAGTTCAGTACGGGCAGACATCGAACCGCATCCTTAGCCCCGAGACGCCGAACTTTCCATGTCGCACCGGACCGACCCTGCTTACTCTCAACGCTTGGCTTTCCAATTGAACCAGGGATAAAATCTGCTTCTACCTCAGAGGAGGTCTGTGGGAGTCTGGATGGATGAGGCTTGGATGCCTGGGATCTATTTCGAACGGCTCTTGACTCATAATGAGAGCCGCTCCGTGATGTTTTATGTTGACAATATGGACATAAAGATTGCTTTTGGCGGGTGGGATCATGTCCTGCTCGTCGAGGCAGCACCGTTGTCCGTCTCTCTGACAGCCGCACGTCGCGCCCATTGCAATTCATACCGTGGCAGTTCAACGGTCCACCTTCGTTCTTGTTCTCGCTCCCACTCCGCCCACGGTATGGGTTTCCCTGCAGTTTCCCAGGCCGCTTGCTGCTGCGCCATCCACGCCATTTTTTTCTCCTCCAGCCAGGTTTGTTTCTGTTGCGCAGCAGCGGCGTCTCTCGGCTCCGGCATGGGCGCCGCGTTGGGCTCGCTCTTCATCAGCATATCTCGAATCTCTTCATGATGGCGGACTTCTTCCTGTCGGATACGCTGGAGGCCCGCTTTGAGGTTGTCATCTACGTGTGTTGCGAGTTGCATGCCCTGAAGAAGGGCGGCGCAGCTCTGGTGCTCTTCGTCAAGATCAAGCAGGAGGTTTTGCCAGCTATTGTCCCCGGCTTTGAGCGTACGGGGCACAGCCGGAGGCTGTCCGCCCAGAGCGCAAATCTGCTCGCGTAACCAGGCGACATGCACTCGTTCCTCCTCAGCAATGCGTAATAATCGCTCACGAAATTGGGGATAATACATCCGTTCGGCATGCCGCATGAATTGCGCCGCATCTTGCGTTTCATCCTGATAAGCAGCGCACAGCCACTTGAGCATCTGGTGATGAGAAGACGGAGCAAAGGTCTCAAGCCATTCCCTCCACTTTGCACGCAGGCGTTGCATGAGAGACATACTGATAGTCCTTTCTATCGTCGAGTGATATTTCTAAAGGACATACGCTGCTGAAGGCTTTCCCTATCAGAGATAGTCGCGGCGTATTCCTCGTAGTTTCTTTATCTTCATTTTCTCGCTCCCACTGTTTGTGCAGGCTTCATCACTACTTGTGTGTTCCTTCGTACGCGGTGGGTTCCGGTTCTGCTGATGGAGGCGAAGAAGGCGCAGGCGGCTGTGCCGGTGCGTTAGGAACAGTTGGGGGAGAATTGGGGAGCCGACCTAACCCTGGTGGTTCCGCAGGTTGCGGCATAGGGGGCGGTGCTAGCCCAGGCTCGGCTGGTTGTGGCTCAGGCGGTGGCGGCAGCCCTGGTTTCACTGGAGTGGGCTGGACTGATGGAGGCGCCTCTGGGCCAGGCAAATTAGCATACGGCTCTGGCTCGGGATCAGTTGGCTTAGGAAGATCCGCTGGAGGCGAGGGGAGTGGTCGTGACGGGGTCGGAATATCCGTCTGCGCGAAAAGCATGGGGGAAAGAACAACTGCGGCACAAACCACGAAGCCGATCCCCAGCGTTCTCAACATGGTGTGGCATAAAGTATAAGACATCACCATCTCCTCGGTTACTATGATCGCTTCCCCTTCAGTGCAACTTCAGTGCCTTTCAAGGAGCTGGCGCCTGGACGGAGGCGTGCTCAAGCGCAAAGCGTAAGCGTGTTCTCAGTACCCGAGAAGCTCAAGAAGAAAGAGCATAGGTTTGCCCAGTGTACCGAGCGGGACGAGAAACGATTTCCGCCAGTAGACTCTTCATCAGCTCATGCTTCTATAGCCACAATGCTGGCTTCGCTTTTTCTCTTTTCTCGTGCGGCGCCTATATACCTAAAAGGAGCGGTCTCTTGAAGGGCTGTGAGGTTATGTCTACGGACTGTGCAGAGAAATTTCCACAGCCTGCCACGCACCCCTCCTTAATCCCCTACACTGTCGCACTGTCCAGTCTGCTTCTCTCTTTTACGGCTCAGCATGCAGTGTAAAGCGGTCGTGCGGGAACATAAGTCTGCTTCATCTGATCGGACGGTGATAGCGGTTGCTCGAAGCTGAGGCGGTTGTCTAGAGAGTGTTATGCACTTTGCATCATCAGCATCACAACTCGTTTGAGCATAAGGACTTTGAGACAAAACCCACGAACGGAAATCAAGGAGCCTGTCATTGCGAGGAGTCGTAGACGACGAAGCAATCTCGCAAGAATCGAAAACCTAAAGCAAAGATTGCTTCGCTCCCCTCGCAATGACACGTTGACGGTTTGCCAGACTGGAGGAGTTTTGTCCCGTAGTCCTAAGGATCGCAAAGGCAAGAAAGTGCAAGCCTGCCAACGTCTCCGGTAAGCGCTC
>CAYTVL010000043.1:0-51662 GCA_964441775.1 uncultured Enterobacteriaceae bacterium | reverse complement strand
ATTCTGCCCTATCCTCAGGACTTCATGTGAGGGAACGGTCCATTCCATTAACGCCGTTCGACGATTTAGATGGCGAGCAATGGAGACTCATCCCGAAAGCAAGTGGTACAAGTCCATAGTGCGGCCTGAGATGGCTGTTTTTCCAGAAACGGCTCATAATTTTAGACTTAGAGAAGGAACGTAGGTGCATGCAGATGGAAGCCCGCTCGTATCCGAATCTGAGCATCCTGGAGTAGCCTCACGTGTTGGTTTTGTCAGAACTCGCCCCAACAGAACGCAGATGCTGAAATAGTATCACTAGCTGTTCTCTTTTATGCTGCCGCTAAGGAGGCTAGAGCACACGGGTCTGGGCCGTAAAACGGAGTCGCCGTTGTGCGAGCGATATGATCTCATTCTGGTATGCACGCGGGCGCAGAAAATTCTGCATCTCGTCATGCACGTGGCAAAAGCGTTTGGCCGACTCCACACTCTTGAAGCCTCCCATCGGTCGGATCCGTTGTTTGATGCCTCTCGCCCCAAGTAACAATAAGTGATAACTCTGCTCATCTTTCAAGTTTGCGATAAAGTCCCGCAATGTCCTTCGCCAACTTAATCACAAAGAGTGCTATGTCTCAAAAAGGAATCATTGGTATATCCCAATCTGAAGAGTGGTCTTGATAGCGACTTCCTCTTGGAAAACCGCAATTTCGTGAGCGGGCAACGTGGCCAAGGCTGGCGCAGGGCCTGCAGCTTGATCTCCCGTTACGGGTCGCGCGGTTCCACTAGCGACAGTAACACAACAAGCGACGGCGTGAGATGTATGTGTCAAATGACAATCAGTTCCCCAGGTTGTAACCCCAATCGCCTAGGGTCTTAACAAGAGTGTCGTAGTTGCGCGGCCGCTGACTATTGTCGGGGTCTTGCAGATATCTAGCCAGCATGCTTAGACCTTGCGGTTTTCCCGGCGGGGCGGTCTCATTGAATCCCATCAGTAACGCCAGCTCTTCCGCATTGCTGGCAGTGGAAAGATTCTCCAGCAGCGGTTTCAATGCTTGCGCGATTTGGTCATCCGATTCTGCAACGATCGCGCTGGGATCCTGAGTGCCCGACTCGGGAAAAAGAATAAAACTGACCGGAAAATTGTTGTTGAAGCTGTTGCCTCTACCGCTACCGCCAAGATCTTTGCCGACCTTGTGCGAACACTCTCCGAGCGCGTAGTTGTTGCCGCCGATATCGGCAAAAAAGAAGCCGCTTTGCGCCTCCTGGTCGTGGCGAATCGCGAGGCCATAGTCGCCGAGCGCGAAGCCCAGCGCCTTCAGCCGGCCGGACATAGCTCCGAACGCCACCTGCGACGCATCAATATAGCTATCCTGACGATAACGCAGGCCGCTTGGGTGCGGCGTGCTTGATACGTAGTAGCCAGGACTGGGATCCTGATTTGCCTCCTGCTGGATGACCGGATATTTACCGCGATGTTCGAGCTCCGGCCGTTTATCGATGACCGCTTCGCCACTCAGTACAGCCGGATCGTTTTCGCTCAACGCGACGACACCGAACCAACCGCTGTCGTCGTCCCACGCGTTGTGCAAATCATCGTCGGGCATCGGTTGGATGCCGGGCGGCCCATAAGCGGTGGGCGATCCGTCAAAATCGATGTTCGCATGCCCGAAAAAAACATAGGCGACGGCCACGTCCGGCGAGCTATCCAGACTGACCTGGGTCAGCGGCACAGCGGGAAAGTCATGCCCGGTGCGCCAAAATACCGGGTGGTCTTTAAACAATAACTTTGCCATAGCAACCTCCATCGTTTTGTACTCGAGTCGAAGGGTTCGTCCGGATGGTAGTGTCTCAGTTGAGTTGATTCCCTTCATTCCCTTATGCGAGTCTCAATGGTTTTATGAAGCTCATCAACTAAATTGCTATACTACTGAATTCGGCTACTGGGGCATCGAGGGGTCGAGCATACCCCCCGACTGCCATCGTCGCAGTGCCTCTTCCCACCACGCGGAGTCCTCACCCATCATCTGGAGGAACGGGACACGCTGGTCCGGCTCCATGTCGGCCAGGAACTGAAGCTTACTGAGCTGGGACTGGCCCGCCCATCGCACTTGGGCCGCGATACGGTAAAAGTCCCGGTGGAAGGCGTCCCAGAGGCCAGCCAAGATCTTCGCTGACGGGTCGATCTCAGCGGCGTCGCGGATGCCGATCTGGTCGGAGATCCACTCCTCCGTGGCATTGGCGTCCCCGTCGTAGGGTAAGTTGTGGTACTTGGGATCAGCATCGAAGAAGGCCGTAAGGTCCCGATTAATCTTCGCGGCACCGTCATGCCAGGCCGCCGTGGCGCTGTCACGCGTGGCGGCCACGAGGTCGTTCAACACCCGACGTAGCTCGTCCTTGGCCTGGGCGAGGCGACCGTCGGCCGAGGTGGCGGCAGCGTGTGCGACGCCGGCTACGAAAACATCGCGGAAGCCTTTGATGGCTTCCGCGGCGATCTTTTCGAGGAGCATTTCTTCTGGAAAGGCGACCATCAGGACGTTAGTGAGCGCATTGAACAGCTCGGCGCCGAGCCCTTCGTGACTCTCTCCCTCGAGGCCCTCCACCTGAGCGCTGGCATCGTCGTGGAACTGGCTCACACACGTGGTCAGCAACTGTTGCAGATCGCTCAGGCGCTGGGTGGCTACCTTGGCAGCGCCGTCCTTCAGCAGCATCCAATTTTCAGCGTGCTCGGTCCTTGTTACGTCCTCCCGAGGTGTAGATTCGTTATCCACTTCGATGAGATCTTTAAGTGTGTTCGGATCGAGATCCAACGCAGCGATCGTCTCCGTGTCCGCTACTCCCGTCGGGGAGAGGCTATGGGCAGATTGGAAGCTTTCTACCGCCACTTTGGTGCGTTCGCCGAAGCTTCCGTCCGCGCCAGAAGGGCCCAAATCGTACCCGGAACTCATCAATGCTGTTTGTAGCCGTTTGACAAGCTCACCGTGATCACCGACCTTCAGCGTTGTTGCTATACTTATGTCCTCCATAGGAGTAAAGGGTGCTCAATGACGGCCTGTATTCGATCCTCAGCTGCGCAGTCTCCCTCGCTCAGCATCTCGATGGCAGTGCACATGTGGTGCAGTCGCCATGTTGAGAACAAAAACGCACGGTGCCGTTGTCGCGCGCCGTCTGCCTAGCACAAGTTTAGAGACAAACAGAACACACATGAACTTGGGCTTTGATTTAGGGCTGAGCTTGGTGCTCTCCTGCGCCGAGGACATGCTCCCCAGTATGCAGCTCCGTGAGTTGACTCAGAATGCGATTGATCATGTCTGCTTTGTCAACATGCTTTCCCGGACAATCGTGTGTCGTTTTTGGATCTTCCTTATGCAGACGTAAAGTGTGCGGGTCCAATCCAAGCACGGCGTGTAGTGTAGTGAGCGCTGCAACGGCATTGTCCTGCACTAAGGAACCGAATGGTTCCACATTGTAATCGCCTACCATCTCCACCCCCCAAGAGATGCTATTCCATGACGGAGAATGCACGCCAGACATTGTCAAGGGAGTAAAGACCCAAATAAGGTCGTCCGCAACGAAGAGATGCGGCCCTGCGGACCACTGTTGGGTGTTTTTATAGAAATCTTCCAGATTTTTCATGCGCTGCGTTCCAGGGACCGAATGCCACTGGGACAGACGCGGGCTTGCCGTATTGTGGAGGACGACAAATTGTGGCCGCCACGCCCCAAATTGGAGACTCGTGACGTAGTGTTCAAACTCCGTTGGCTGAAATCCTTTTCCTACAATGCCTTTCCAGGTTCCCATATTATCCTCCTTTATCTCAAATACTTTTGTCGTCTCTGTGCGTCTGCTTTCCTGGCCCTTTATTCCCTACGGATTAGTACCGAGCCTCCCCTTTGGCGCCGCGTCTCCGGAGAAGAACAAGCCGTGTCACGGCAAGGGTGTCCGTACGATCACCGGACGTTGTAACAAGAGCTTAAGATCATACCGGATGGTCTTGTATGGCTGGACCTTCCGATTGGCCACGCCCATGCCCTCCCAGTCTTCCTCCCGATAGAACCCAAGCACGATGAGATCGTCACGATGGATGAGCAGACGAACTTTGGATTGGACAAACACCTCTCCACGACGGGGGTCAATGACGGCGACATGGGAGGCGCCTAGCCCACTATCGTGCATCTCAACAAGCAGGGCAGTCTTTCGCGATTTCGTCTCGACCTCTGTGACATGATCAATCGTAAAGTAGTCAGCCATGAGTTTCCGACGCGCCCCGGTGCGCACCTTGTACAGATATAAGGCTTGTCCCTCGTTTTCGTATCCTCCCGCACCGTCGGGCGCTGAGTAGACAATCTCTGTCCCGTCGCGAAGCACCCATGCGGCGATCGCTTCCTCGGCAATTTGTTGCTCGTGTCCCTGTATCCCTAAATACAGTGGACCGACATGGCCTTTTTCTGCCTTTACCCATACCTGGACCATACCCGAAGGTACGGAATCACGTAGTCCAGAGTCACTTGTTGTGTGGACCAGGAGTCCGCTAAAGATGACCATGGCGAACAGCAAGAGGGTACGTCTCATTATCTGTGTCGTATGGGCTTGCGTATGCCACTGAACTCAGCGCTTGCTCACTTTGGCCCACCCAGGAGCTGCGCCACCAAATAACACTCGTGTTTTGTTCACCTGTTCTTCTCCTTCGGGAAAACATCCGCTGAAGCAAGCAGTCCTCAACGTTGAAATATCAATACGAGCTGCGTTTGATACACAAACGTAGCGACTAGGCGAAACGCATCCACTGCCATATTCGCACACAGATTCTGGATGGCCTGATCCAGGTTGTCTACACCGTTGAGATCTATTCTTCTGACTTCTGTCATTTGTTACGCGCCTCCTCTTTTCTCATGGCCTTAGAAGGTGATGCCCTTGGCTTCCAGAGCACGACGAACCGCACTGACCTTATTCATCGGTGTGTGTGGATCTGTAGCGAAATCCCCAAAGGTCAAATACCCGGCAGCACGCGCAGCTTCATCGAATTGGGAGCGAGCAGTGGGATCATTTTGCAGCCCGAGAAATTTCTTGGAAAGAACGGCCTTTGCCGCTTCGACATTAGCATCAGCAAGAGGGATGGTTTTTATCGCTTGTAATGCGGCCAGCGCCTGTGGATCGACGTTCCCCTCTGGATTTTTGAGAAACATCGCGGCGGCTCCTGGTTGCTGGACTGCGATATCACCAACGGCTAGGCGTTGGTAAATGCCGGAACTCGCTCCGAGATCAAAGATGCCGCCGTATCGGAGTTCCATCAGCACATTAGCGGTATCCTTTGCTCCGGTCTTCGTCGTTCCGGCAGTCGCCCCAGCATCGCGATTCGTGGGGACGAACGCCAACTCTGCTCTGTTGTACCCCAGCTTGGCCTGAGGCACTTGTGTAGCCGGATTCTGAGAAACCTCTACCCCAATAACGGTTCCGGTAAACGTAAGGACCGAATACCCTTGCTGGGCAGTGCATCCATGAAGAAACAGGACAACAGAAAGCATCGTTGCCCAACAGATCCTCGTCGTCACAGCATTGCTGTCTATCTCACGCATGGCCCCTCCTCTTCTTCACTGTGAATTGCTGCGCTCCAATGTCGCTTTTGGCACATTTATTGTGAACGGCCCGCCAGGCTGCTGAGAAATTTCCACTCGCACATCCTCCGCTCCATCCGGCACAGCGACTACAGAATTCGATGAATAGCCAAGTCCGAACTTGAGTCCTGGTTGGTCTGAGAGGCTCAGTCCAAGCGCTTGGACTGAGACTGCAAGCACAGCTGGTTCCATTCCTGGTTTGGGCACTGTGACGACCCCGACGCCAAATATGAAATAGTGAACGGATTCTTCTCCTCCCTGAAGCGGGAAGGACAAACAACATTTGACAACACCACAGCCACTGACACTTAAAGACAGAAGCAGCATCATCATGAGCTGGACAGTAGGGGTACAATAGCTTGTCAAATTGGCCACCATTGAACCAGCGCGCCCTTCGATGATCGAGATCATGCCGTCTCCTCCCTTCACATGAGAATTCCGTTGTGATCCCCCCTCTAGTCAGCCTTCCGTGGATAGCCCTACCCATTTTTCCAGTTCCGGTGCAATTCGCAGAATGAAGAGAAGGAAGCACGTCCTCAACGTGCTGCTCACGCAGCCAACATCGTCTCCCAGACTCATGGAGTTCGTATGCGAGCGGGGCATAGAGTCGAAACCTCAAATTGCTCTTTCTTGATCTGGTAGACAAGCTCAATACCCACGAGTGTGACAGCCACATAATCAAAGCGCTAAAAGCCGAGTCTCAGTCTCCCACGTTGTTTCACTCGACGCTGGTCCTGTTCAAGGAGCTTATTGACATATTTGTTCGTCCTCACTGTGAGCTCGGCTGGCAGTACGTCTTCGTCTCGAAGCTCCGCCACCGCTTCATGGGCGGCGACATACCCCTCCAGAGTGCTCTTCTCCGGCCCGCCACGCCTCTCGATCGCCTGCGCAAGAAACGCTTGGCCGCAGCCCTCTTGCGGTGTTCGCTCAAGGAGAAGTCGACCATGAGTCCGGCTCGGTCTACCGCGCGCTAGCAGAAGGCTCCTTTCCCTTTCAAATAGGACTCACCGACTCTCCCCGACGTCCCAACCGGGCGCATGTACTGTTGCCGGCGTTTCTCAAATTCTGGGCCATCCTGTTGCCCCCAGCGCAGGATAGTGAGGTGCACCACCTCCACGTTGCGCTCGGCCATGATCGCCATCAGGTCGCGGCAGCTCCACTTGTCCGTGAGGCGTCATCGGACACACAGAATCATAATGGCGCTATCAAAGTGACAGCGCTTGATCAGGTCAGTCTGGTCATTGCTGGAAAGATTCCAGTTCCCGGTGTAGCAGCCGTTAATGCTTCCTGTGCCAGAATCAGGGTTCAAGCGTTTCGATCACGCAACCATTACGATCAGCGCTATTGAACTCATCCACAAAATCAAGAAAAAACAATTTGGCGTTTCTGCCCTCTGTTCCCCTCAATCCCGTGCGCCGCAGATCTGGGAGAGGCGGTGCTTGCTGCCTGAGTAATACGTCTTTATATCCCGCCTCGTTCTCAGTCTGCGATTTGCACCAGTACCGATACACTTTCACTGCCCCCACCGACATGAGAGCCAAAGAGTAATAGGATCGAGCCTTCACCAACAATTCTTCCCTTCACCGGCGAGCGAGACAAGCTCCTGTCCGAGAGATTTGCCGAGGGTTTTATCAAGTTCGTACCGATAAGGGCTCGGCTCGTCCTTCGGTGAGGAGTTCTACTTCCATCTGCGGAGGGATGCCAATCGTGAGATCGATCACTACCCCTTTGAACCCAATTTCACTCAGCTGATCTTTGAACAGAGCCACGGTTCGTAACGACTGCAGAATGGAGGTGAGGATTCTGTTCTGTTGCTTCTCCGTCAGATGCTCCTTCAGCTTGTCGCCATCAAGGGCTTCAACTGAGCCAGTTAACTTAGCCCTCACGCCTGGGAGGAGGCCCATTGTGATCCGCACATCGGTCACGGAAAGGCCAAGCGCCCGGATAATGGGAATCGCTTCGTTAAAATCGCCTAGTAAGTGATTTACTTTATCAACAGCAACTTCGGTCGCCTCAGTTACGGCCCCAACTATACCAGCAGTCCTCTCTTGTATCTTCTCGGTCGTTTCCTTCCATTTTTCTAACATCTTACTCGCCTTTGCCTTCACAGTAATGTGTTGTGGTCAGTATTTCTTTTTTCATGCCTTCTCTTGTAGAACGTCACGCTGTATTCTTCGTCAGTTGACTAGGCCCACCATCAAACACCTAGATAAGAATCGCTTAATCAAAAAGACACTGCTTGAAGAGCGCTTTTGTAACATCCTCGATTTGCTTCATGAGACAGGCTTATGACTCGTGCTCCCTTCGTGCGCCACATCCCCTTTCCGTTGGAACTGTTCGCTCAACAACATTGTCACCTTTCCGTCTCCTCCAATTGGCGATGGATCCACTCGATGAACTCGTTCTTATCCATCTTGATATCAAGGGGCGGTGGCTCAGCAGTGTCTGGTCCAGTGGAGCTTGAGGAAGGCTCTAGAGGATCCGTAGAATCGTCCATCCCGACCGCTTCCTGCGCAAACCAATTGGCAATCGAGGGATCCATCGATTGAATCGCCTCGGTGGTCAGGCCAGTGAGCTCAAACTCTCCTCTCTGCACTGGGTCTTCGAGGACGACCAAAGGGGTAATCTGAATTCCTGTCGGGACGCCACCGGGCCATAAGTACCCGCCCACCGCGCCGGTCTCTGTATAACCTTCGAACGTCAAGTCCCAGCGTCGGCCTGACCGTTGGATCTGCACCAGACCCGGACCGGGCCTCGTCACATTGCTCATAACCCCTTCTCTCTCCTATTGCCATTGTCAACTTCTTTCAGTGGCGCGATTCTGTAAAGCTCCGTGTGAAGCGTGTCGCAGAAAATCCTCAGTATTCAAGATATCGCGGCTTCTCCTCTTCTCGTCAGCCATGTGGATCAGTCTCCCCATTGTTCTTATGCTGGCACATCAGCGTCTTTCAGCATGAAGATAGGCGTATGCACGAAATCGTTTTGTAGAGTGCACGTCCCGCTGGCCCGCGTCGCATCGACGAAGTGAAGCGTGCAGGATAGGGTCGCGCTCAGTTCACTTATCGCATGATTGAGCGGAAGAAGAATAGTGGCGCTGTCAAGCTTGCGCAGCTTGTGGAGTGTGAAGAGCGGCACCGTGATGTTCGGCAAATTTGTTAGACTGATCTGCACGTCGATATGATCAATGCCGCGGACGTCGAAGTTGAGGGTCGCCCCGTTCACACCGAGCGTATACTGGGTATTCTGGACATCTACGGGATTGAATTGCAAATACTTGAAGAGGTCTGTCTTCGAAAGGCTGTCCGTGATCGCCAGCTCAGCATCAACGATTACATTTAAGCCAGCATGGTCCGCCGGAAGAGGCAACGAGAGGGCCTGGCCACTCGGAAGCCCCTTTCCGATTTCCATGACGGTCATGCTCTGGGGCGTGACCAGAGCACTGCGAGAGAGGGTGAGATCGAAGACCGAGTTGTTCGTTAGGGTGACTACCTTCGAGGACTCGTCAGCGAGGAACGAGAGTCCCTCTGTTCCATTCGTCTCCTTAAAATTGAGGAGCACTGGTATTGCGATTGGGGTGGGAAAGCCGTCGTCGAGTTTGATGGCCAGGGCGCCAGAGAGAAAGGGTTCGTGCGCCGAGCGCAGCTGATCGATCAGCATGTTCGCATTGGCGACGGCTGGGATTCCAGCCGCGACTTCCTTGATGTCCACGGACAGGAGGAAGGTATGGGGCTCTCCTGGCCCCTGCGTATATCGGAACGAGGTGACGAAGGGAGTTTCTAGGGTCGAGGGAACGTCGTTTTTCAGGAAATCTGGCAATCTGAGTGTACAGCCTTTTGTCTCCGGATCCGGATGCGCGCTAATGTCCTGCGCAAGCTGTAGGAGATCAATCGGACTGACATCCGGCACCAGAGTGAACTCAAATTGGAACTTGCACCCCGCGTTGAGGCCGGGTGAGCTGTCCACTAAGGCCTGACAGACGGCGGCGCAGCTGCTGCTTTGTCGGAGAATGACATACCGTGCTGGGATCACCACAATCGTGCTACTCAGAATGCCGAGATAAAGGCGAGCGATCGAGGGATATCGTTCGCTGACGTTGCCGAGCAACTTCAACTCCGTAAATTGCGTCTGGCTGCCCTTGAAAGTCTGCAAGTCCTGCACACCGATGATGGGTCTGCTGACTCCCCCACCAGTGGCGACGGTAAATTTGAGGCGATAGGGATCCGCCGCGAATTTCCGGGCCACGGGCACGACCAGAGTGAAGGGTAAGGACACGCGTGCATAAGGATCTGGCGCACTTTGTTCGCCTTGATCAGTGGCGGCACGATCCTGGAGGTCGGGGGGATCGACGTCCACAAAGCGGCGGTTCCCCGCGATGTCGGGTCGCGCCATCATAATCATGATCATGGGGCGCGGTCTGACAAAGACCCTGTGGGGCCCTAGGAAGCGCCTCAGCTGTCGCCACACAGTATAGGCGGCCGATATGGAAAGCCTCACCGATTCCTGATGCACGAGGCTCTCATAGAGGAAGATAACTTGCTCGCTTAGGATAGGATTAATGGTCAACAACAACAGCGAATCTCCACTAGGCGCGACAGCGCATGGCCACGCGAGAGGTTGATCCCCGCCATTGGCATCCTTCGCCGTGGCGCTAAGAGAAACGCTGAGATTATTGAGTGGGACCTCACGAAGTTGTGCGGATGCGATCTGTGTCCTCAAGGCAAGGACATCGGCGGGTATGCTCTTCTTCAGTCCAAGCGTCAAACGGCCAACGTTATAAGGATTCCCGTGCACATCGATCTCCCCGGTCTGACTTGCTGCGAACGTGAAGGCGGCGTCCGGATCGTCTACAAGCGCAAACGAGGGCACATACCAAATGAGGTTCGAATCGAACCGGTCCTTGAACCAGTTACCGTTACGGGTCTCGGCGAGCGGTAAGTGTTCTTGCTCTGCCACATGGGTCTCGTCTAGTAGCGCACGCTGAGGGATAGCCGGAGGCACTGGCGCCAGAATAGGACGAGCCACAACCGAACGCGGAGTGATCAGTGTTTCTGTGCTTCTCTGGACCTTGAGCATGACGACCTCCTCATCTGGCGTTCAGCTACCCGGCTTGAAGGCTCTAATGTAGTTGTTAATGGTCTCGGCTTTGTCAGCTGGAATCGGCGGTAGGGACAGCTTCAACGGACTAATATATTTGAGCCGGCCAGTCGGCAGATCGACCTTGACAGGCGAGGCCGTTCCCCACTGGACCGGATCATCGGTAAAGTTCGGTCCGACCACCTCGATTTGTAAGTCATACGTAAATGAAGTCTCGGCGAAATACTTATCCGAGAAGATCTCCCAGATGACATTCTTGCAGTTCGCCTTGGTGAGGGTGAATGTATCCTTGCGGTTGCCGATGGCGCAGGTCAGTGTCATGGAAATAGCATCGTTGGGCAGCGGTCGGTCCACCATGAATTTCACAAAGACGTAGCCAACCTCATCGGGGGTAATTGTTGGAGCGTGCCCCTTGGTCCTCTCCTCACGAACAAAGATTGATTGGTTATCTTTCAACTCCACGCGTGGATCGCCCGCGTCGTAGGCTATCGTCTTGCGGATCATCACTTCATCGGCGTTCCAGCCTGGCACCTGCTGGTCCAGCTTGAGAAAGGCAATGTTGATGATGTCGTGTGGATTGTCTTTCGTCCATACGGCCAATTCGCTTCCATGATTGGGGTCTTTATGCCCAGTGACGTAGTGAAACCCTTCAGCGCGATATTGTGGATTAGGTTTTTTGTCAGTGCCTAAAGGCTGGCTGAAGTCAGGATAGCCCACTTCAACTTGTATGGTCTGGATCGGATCCGACAGCTCTGTTCCGTCGGGGAGTTTCTCGGCCCAGTTGACATTCGTCTTTGCAGCGACTTGCACCTTTTTGAAAAATTCACCAACATCAACGACCGCTAAATACTTGTCGAGATCGGCCTTGATTGCCGGCTCAAGATCGTTCAGTTCACCACTCTTTGTATCGAAACGTACGCAAGTCCCGTTGAGGGTAAAATGTTGGTCTAAGTCCACCTTTCTCACTTCGTGTTTGGCCTTCAACGATACGGAGGCTCCACCAAATAAACTGCTGAAGAAACCGCGATCGGTCGTCGCCGGTGGATCGGAGACCGGCGTCCAATCGAAGATTTCATGTTTCACCAGTTCCAGGGCTGTTTTTCTCATCTCCTCGATCTGACCTTCGATCATCTTCTTCAGGGCGGGGTCCGCATCCGCCAGATCGGCATTGTTCATGGTAATACGCGTCTCGATAGCCCCGCTTGTGACACACTTCTCATAGGCATAAGCCAGCGATGCGCTGTCAATGCCGAGAAAACCACCAACGGAGAGTGCAGCGGAAAACTGGTCATGGACTTTTTCCACATAGGCGGTGACCGTGACATCGCACTCGTTCACATAGAATTGTTGTTTAAGATTGTAATGGACAGTGAAAGGAGACTTTCCCTCTTTCAAGCTTCCGCTAATCGCACCTGCTGCGAGCTGATTACAGGTGACAAGAAAACTGCTGATGCTGGCTGCCTCGATACTACCTTTACCCGTCCCCTGGGCATTAATGAAAAATGACATTTTGCCCGCCCCAACCCCGGTGAGATTGGGCACTTCGATCGTGACATCATTTGAAATAATAGTCACAATCCCAAGCTCGGGATCGGGGTCGTTTCGTTCTATATGGAAGAAAGATAAAAATTGTGGACCGCCAAGCAGGCCTGGAAAATCTTGGCTCTTCAGCTTCTGGATCACTCCTCGGATGACGCTTTCAGGGATGGCGAATGTCGTCGAGAAAGTACAAAAGCCTCCTCCCGTTTCCACTGAACCGTCTGTTGTCTCGGCATCCGTGATTCCCAAGGTTGTTTCACTCGTCATTAAGCCCTTGAAAATCGTCATGCCGAAGTCAAAATCCGCTGGTGCCGTCTCCTTCTTCGCCAGATAAACGCGTTGCGGTACGAAGTAATAGTGTGTTGGTACGCCGTGCGCTTTCAACAGCGGATTATTCGCGTCTGGATAGACTTCTAGAGAAAACTCCCGACCTGTTTCGTCATTCACCGTCACCATTAAGAAATTCGGCCCAAAGATTGGACCGAGTGGAGCGATGAGCACTTCGTCAGCCATATCTGTGTCCTCCGATTGAGATTAAAAATATAGATGGTCCTATCAATCCTATGATCGATTCCCCTTCTTGCTTGGAACCCGTCGCTTGGCCGCCTCCGGCTTCTGGCCCTTGAGGCCAATTGCAAGAATAAAAGGAAACGTTTACGAGGAGAGCTCTCCTCTTGCTCAACCCCTTGCTCATTCGGACACCCTCCTCGAGTGATCCGTCCGCGGTCAAGTGTCACGAGCGAGGTTCGTATCTCACCGTAAGCCATGTCGAAATCCTCCCCTTGCCTTTTCGTGCTTCCTGCAGAGCCTGTCACTAGGACTCTGGGCCGGGGTCATCACCGCTCCGCCCGCCCTGGACCAGCACGGCTCCCACTGCCTTGCGCGAGGCTCGTGTGGCGTTTCGTGGTCTCACCACAGAAGTGCTACATTTGCACAGGTTGTGCTATAAAAAGCGCAGGAAACATGTAGCGAATAACGTAGCGCGGCAAGAAAGAGACCGAGCACCAAGGACCTTCGCAAACTCGCTATCCTCCCTTTTCCGCTGACTCGCTGACCTTCGGGATCACCCCAAAGGTGTGTTCATATTGATCGAGAGATCCCCGCAGGGTCTCCGACAGCATCTTGGCGTACGCTGGACCAGTGACGATCCTCGTGTGGAATCCCACCTCTGTGTTCTCAGAATAGGATTGACCGAGGTCAAGCACGAACTCGAAGGCATTGTAGCCCACCTGAAAATTATTCGCGTAGCGTCCTTCGAGTTGTTCAACAGGCTGGAGGCCCTTGTCTTCCCGATTCATGATTATCTCAGGGGGTGATAGAGGCGTTCTTCTTTCATTTGCATCATGCGAAAAATCCCACTGCAGCACATAGTGACCTGTGCATCTCAACAAGATTCGTACCAGGAGTACACGGATGAGGCGTTTTCGGTTAACTCTTAAGAAATCAAGAAGTTTTGCAGGAGCCATCCGCTCTGGTTGTCAGTCTCTCATCAGCACATGTTTCATCGGATGTTTCAGCTGAACCCGTTATTCAGCACACCGTCATGAAGGCATACGGAAAGAAATGGAAGGACTATTCGCTCACAAGTCAAGCAAAGACAGGGAATTACTGGACGCAGCAAGAGGAGCGCTATCTCGTCGCAGAATGTTGCAACAGTTGTTTCATCGATGTTGCATGGCAGTGAACGACGCTGAATCAGTTGCATTCAAACCGTGGCTTCATCCTCAGGTTCATCGTTCATGAGACGATACTTGAGCATCTTGCGATACAGGGTGGTCCAGGACCAGTGTAGCTGCTGGGCGGCTTTGCCTTTATTCCAGTTTGTGGAGAGGAGGGGAAGTTAATGGAATGGACCGTCCCCTCACATGAAGGCCTGATGATAGGGCAGAATGGCTCTCTCACGACATGCATGAGTAAGGAGGGTTCACCATGAACGTCACGACACTGGGGATTGATCTGGCCAAAAGTATCTTTCACTTGCAGGGGGTAAACGCGCACGGCAAAGTCGCCGTACAGAAACGCGAGACCCGGAGCAAGCTCCTGGCGACGGTCGCGCAGCTGTCGCCCTGCCTCATTGGGATGGAGGCGTGCGGAAGTGCGCAGTATTGGGCCCGGGAGTTTCAGCAGCTGGGGCACGCGGTGAAGTTGATCAGCCCCCAGTTCGTAAAGCCCTCTGTCAAAGGCAATAAGAATGACAGTTGTGACACGGAAGCGATTTGTGAAGCGGTGTCCCGGCCGCACATGCGGTTTGTCCCGCTCAAGACCGTGAAGAGCCAAGATATCCAGGCCATCCACCGCATGCGCAGGCGGCTGATTGCCGAGCGTACGGCCCTGGTCAATCAAATACGGGGCCTGCTCGCTGAGCGCGGGATTGTCATAGCGCAAGGTATTACGCGGCTGCGGCAGCAACTGCCTACGATCGTGGAAGACGAGGAAAACGCTTTGACTCCCTTAAGCCGGGAAGTGATGCGTGAATTGCAGGCAGAACTCGTCGCGCTCGATGAGCGGATTATGCGCACAGACCGGATGGTGCAGCGCGTCTTTGCCGAGAATGCACACTGCCAGAAACTGGCGCAGGTGGAAGGGATCGGGCCGGTCGTGGCCACCGCTCTCATGGCCACCATAGGGAATGCCAACGCGTTCCAGCATGGTCGCCAGTTGGCCGCGGGGTTGGGGTTGGTCCCTCGACAACATTCCACGGGCGGGAAGCCTCGGTTGCGCGGGATCAGTAAACGCGGCGATATCTATCTGCGGACCTTGCTCATTCATGGGGCACGTTCGGTGGTGCATGCTACCGCGCGCCAGACGGAGCCCCCCACGACCTGGCCGAAAGCCTTACGGGCACGGCGCAACCCGAACATCGCGGCGGTAGCGCTGGCCAACAAACATGCCCGGCTTGTCTGGGCCCTGTGGGCTCATGCTCGTGAGTACGAGCCCACTTATACAGCGACAGCAACAAGCCCGTAACACGGAAGAGGCAATGCCAAGGGCTGAAGGTTGAGACAAAGAAAGGAGTCTTCCTCCTCGATTGCTCAGGCACGCTCACTATGATGGCAGAACAGGTCAGACCGGGGTTGAGTCATCCTGGCAAGCTGTCGGGACTCAGAGTCCGTGAAAGTAATCAGGCCTCAACCCGCAGATTCCCTCAGGGCCAGCGAGCATGCTCGCAGCCATAGGCCGCATGTATAGCTGCAATCCGATCCTGTTCAGCAACGCAGAGAGAGTGCTTGGCAACCAGGGGCGTCCAGGTATACAGCTTGGCTTTATCGGTGAGCCCGCGCCACGCTCCCCAGCCTAAGAGGGTGAGCACTGCCGCGGCACTCAGCCGGGGCATCCCCACGCGGGGATCACGCGGCAAATGTTTAGCCTGCAATTGCGGTTGCAGCGCTTTGAGATCGTCATCAATGGTGCCATACAGCTTGAGCAAGGTGTCCGGACCCTTGATCTTCTCTTGGCTGAGCAGGGGGACCTCCCCGGGCGGAGTGGTTCTCGCACGACTACTCCTACCCGCTCAGCTCCATGCTCTGCAATCTTTGCCGGTAATCGCGTTCACAGGATATCTCGTTCCACGATTGAGAATGAACCCAGCAAAATCTTCCGCAACATCCACCAGGAAGATAATGATTGTCAAGGATTTGGTTTTGTCGGAATGACGTTTCAGGCGGGGCGACCCCAGCGGTCGCGGAAGGCAAACTCACGAAGATCTTTGCGAGTGCGGGGGACCATCTCTTTTTCACGGGAACGTTCGTCAAGGTCGGCGATGTCACCCTCGTAACCAATTGCCATGAGGACAAGCGGCTGCTCGTCTGCGGGAATGTTTAGGGCCTCACGAATTGGACCTTGTTCCCAGCCCGCCATTTGGTGACAGCGTAAACCCATGTGTTCGGCTTGCAGCACCAGACTCATCGTGGCCTGTCCGCAGTCATACAGATAATACGGAATGGCGTTGTCATGTCGCACATCGTCGGCTTCCAGTTTTGACACCACCACGGCCAACACTGGAGCCTTCACAGCCCAGCGACGGTTCCCGGTCATAATCCCCTCATGCATCTTTGCGAGCACAGTAGGATCAGTCGCTACGACGATGCGCCAAGGCTGCTTGTTATACGACGAGGGCGCCCATTGGAACGCTTGCAACAACAATTGAATCTTCTCTTCCTCGATAGGTCGGGTCTGAAAAGCACGCGGGCTTTTGCGATTGGCGATTTCAGGCAACAAGCCTACCATGCAGACTCCAGAGATGAGACAAAGCAGAAAACTGTCATCAAGTCGTTAAGTCTTAAAGTCTCAAGTCAAAAAATTCACAGGGAAAACTTGACCTGACGACCTGCGACTTGATGACCTGATGACTTTTTGTACTCCGTCGAGTTATCCTACTCGCATGGGCAGACCGCTCTCATTCATGCGCGGCTCTTGTCGCCAGCAGTGCGATTGCGCCCAGGCGATGATCGAATCAGGAAAACTCGCTTCAAGAAACCCGGTAAAGTGCTTCTCCGCGCGGCGCGCACTGACGCGCGTGGGTCGGGCATTGATCAATTCCGCCGCCATGAACAACTCTTCGACCGTCACAGCATCGAGCTGCACTTCCAGGCGGACTCGACTTTCGGGATTATCGGCGCTGAATAGGCTGATTTCAAAAACGCCTTTAAAATGTTGCCGTGCTAACTCCAGATGCGGCCAGAAAGAAAAGGCAACGATCAGATTCGGTTCTTCCAAGTAAAGCGCCGCAAGGACGACCCCGTCATGGGTGAACATTTTCACCCGCCACGAGACTTCGGCTAGGGCAATGCCGAACGGCTGAATACGGCGACTAAACGCCTCTTGCGGGACTTCGATTTCCAACATCGCTGCCATGGGCTCGACCTCCACATACCTCCGCCTCCGCTCCTCTCCTACTGAGCCTGAGGGCAAATGTTCCACCACCTACCACAACCCCAAACCACCTTCTTGCCATCAGGGAGACCCCACGGTTCCCCGTCCACCACTACATCCACAACCTAGTCGCGATCCAATCCTCGCCGGGCAATAATATCACGCATAATCTCCGAGGTGCCACCACCAATCGGAGACAGACGAATATCTCGGTAAAACCGCTCGATGGGAAACTCTTGGATATATCCATACCCGCCATAAAATTGCAGGCAGTGATAACCAATGCGATTCGCCACCTCAGACGCGAACAATTTCGCCATCGACACTTCGGTGCTGCAATCTCCACCGCGCTGGAGGAGATCGGCTGAATAGTAGGTCAACTGTCGCGCCGCTTCTAGTTCTGTCGCCAGATCGGCCAGGCGATGCGCCACGGCCTGGTGATCAAACACCCGCTTGCCAAACGTCTTCCGCTCGCGCGTATAGCGAATGGTGTCTTCCAAGGCCTGCTGCCCCGCGCTCACGGCCATGCTTGCGGCAATCAGACGTTCATCTTGGAAGTTTCCCATAATGTAATAGAAGCCCTTCCCCTCGTCACCGATCAGATTGCGCCGGGGAATGCGTACGTCTTCAAAGACAAGTTCCCCAGTATCGGAAGTGTTATTGCCGAGCTTCTTCAGCTTCTTGGCCAAACGGAATCCCGGCGTATCGCGCTCGACAATAAACATCGAGATCCCTTTATGGCCTTGATCCTTTTGCGTCTTAGCGGCAACGCAAAAGACATCGGCGTGGACTGAATTCGTGATGAAGATTTTCGCACCATTGATCACATACGTATCACCATCTCGTACCGCAGTGGTTTGAATGCCAGCCACATCGGATCCGGCGGCTGGCTCAGACACGCCGATGGCGCAGACTTTCTCACCGGTAATCATCGGCACGAGGTATTGTTGCTTTTGTTCCTCATTCCCGTAGCGGGCAATGTGAGTAGAAGACATATCGGTGTGCACCAGCACACTCATCGGCAAGCCGAACGCATGGCACCGACACATCTCCTCACAAAAAGCGAGCGTCATCCAGATATCGCCGTTGCTCCCGCCATATTTTTCGGGGAAGCGAATGCCAAGAAACCCCAACTCTCCCATCCTGCGGTAGAGCGACTTGGGAAAGAGTTGTTCTTCTTCCCATTGGTCAATATGAGGGCGAATTTCCTTGTCAACAAAATTCCGGACTTGCTCGCGGAAAATTTCGTGCTCTTCAGTGAAGTAACGAGACGGTGCAGTCAGTGCGGTCAACGAGAACCTCCTCAGATTGCGCGATCACAGTAGACGGCAAAAATTCGACGGTCAAGGACCAATCTATTTACTCTCCGAGAAGGGTCATAGCACGTAGCCGCCATTCGGGCTCAGCACTTGGCCGGTGACATAGCCAGCTTCGTCGGAGGCGAGATAGAGATGCGCGTTGGCAATGTCTTCCGGCGCTCCTAATCGGCGCATGGGAATGCGGCGCAAGAAAAAATTCATGACCTGTTCGGCCTTGGCGCTAGGTATGCCTCTTTCACTGTCTGTTCCTGACCCAGCACCACGAGCCATGGGTGTATCAATCAACCCTGGAGCCACTGCATTGACGGTGATATTGGAGCGTGCAAATTCCAACGCCAGAGACCGCGTAAACCCGATAATCGCCGCCTTCGCCGCCGCGTAGTGTGCATTTTGCGGACCACCCTCCATGCCAGCTACAGAGGCAGTGTTGATGATTCTTCCACTATTGGCTGCGATCATGTCAAGGAGAACAGCTTGAGAGCAGAGAAAAGTGCCCTTCATGTGAATATCAAGCATATGCTGCCATTCGTCCGGAGAAATATCAAGGAAATCCTTAATTTGACCAATGCCCGCATTATTGACCAGAATCTGGATTGGTCCGAATTGCTTGCGCGCCTCAGCCACCATAGCGTCAACTTCGGATTTCTTCGCTACATCAGCACGAATGGCGATCGCCTTTTTCCGCCGAGACTTACCAATGATTTCTTGCGTAACCATTTCCGCTCGTCGCTGGCTAATATCGGTCACAACCACCTTAGCTCCTTCCTTGGCGAAAAGTAGCGCTGTGGCTTTTCCTAGACCCGACCCAGCCCCGGTGACAATTGCAACTTTTCCTTTCAATCTCATCATAATCAACACCACTTCATGGACGAACCGCCATTGGGGCTCAGAATCTGTCCAGTGAGAAACCCTGCTTCCTCAGACGCGAGATAGGCCACGGCATGCGCAATATCTTCAGGTTTCCCAAGCCTGCGCATGGGAATAGTTTTCGTCATGCGCTCCACCCAACGCGTGGGGCTCTCTTGCACCATCGGCGTATCGATCACCCCCGGAGCCACGGCGTTCACTGTAATGCCCGTACGCGCAAGCTCACTCGCCATGGCGATGGTTAACCCTGCTATCCCCGCTTTCGCCGCGCAGTAATGCACCAAGCGTACCCCGCCAGTCAAAGCACCCATCGACGAGGTGCTGATCAACCTTCCCCAATTGCGCGTGCGCATGCCAGGCAGCAGCGCCCGGAAGCAATTGTAAGCTCCATTCAAGTGCACATTAAACATGCGGTCCCACTGCGCTTCGGTGATGTCAATAAAAGCCACTTGCTCAGCGATCCCCGCGTTACTGAGCAGAATATCGACTTTCCCCAATTCGTTTTGGGCCTTCGCAGCGGCAGCTTCGACCTCAGCGAGATTCGTCACATCAACACGAAACGCCAGCGCACGACGACCAGCAGCGATCGCCTCATGGGCCGTAGTTTCCGCACCGGCGAGGTTAATGTCACAGATAACGAGGTCCGCTCCGCCTTGCGATAGCACCCTGGCTGTAGCGCGACCAATCCCGGACCCGGCTCCAGTAATAAACGCAACTTTTCCTTGCACCCCAGGCACGACGCTCTCCCTCTTATTTCGCAACGGGCGTGTTGCTTTCCGTGCGCTTCTCAGTCAATCGTTGCAGTAGGCGTTCCCGCGTTTTTTCCATATTCAAGTCGATGGCCAGCTCGCCGCTGCCATCAACAGTAAATCTCGCTTCTTGATTGAATTCGAGCGCAACCTCAGAAATCACCTCAAAAAGCTGGTTTCTATCTAAAGCACAGGTTGCAAAATCTTCGTGGCAATGGGCGCGAATTTTATCAACCACACCTTTATGTTTTTCAATGTAGAAAAACACATTGCCAATGACGCACTGTCCGTATTGCAGCACTTTATATTGTCGCCCTTCACGCTCCCAATCGAGGATGCGCTTGGGTGGAACTGGGAAATCGTTGAGCATTGCTTGCACCCACAGATCCTCCGGTCCCGGATCTGCTTCGCAAAACATCAAGTTAATGTGTTGCATGCCATCGGGTTTGGGATGAATTTCGATGCGCATCATGCACCTCAGAGGCGGGATGGACGGAGGAGCGCGCAAAACATGCTCCTCCGTGGAAATGTCACAGAATATGCGTCAACTTCTCTGTGAACTTAGGCTTCTGCTCGCAACTCAACAACATTGCCGTCCGGGTCTTTGACGAAGAGCACAGGGGCATTGCCAATGTGCGGCGGAGGCATGAATTCTTTGAACTCAATCCCCTTCTCCGTCAGCACCCGTTTCGCTTCTTCAAAGTCCTCGACATGCACGGCGATGTGCGTCCCAATGCCAGGGAGACCCTGGGCCGCCATCTCGTTACGCTGGCCGATAATGTGCACTTGCGCGCCGTTGCATTCGTACCAGATGCCGGGCACGCCGCGAATCTCTGGACGAGGAATTTCTTGAAAGCCAAGCACGTCCCCGTAAAAGGCTTTCGCTTTATCAACATCCATCACCGGCACACCAGTATGACGAATAGCTTTAAGTTTGATCATCGCGGAACCCTCCTTTACTGTGAAACTACCAATTAAATTTCGTCTACTCAAACAAGAAATTTGTGACCGTTTCGACAAATGCCGCTGGTTCTTCTAGCATGAGAAGATGTCCTATCAGTCTGGACCTGGAACAACAAGGGGCGCAAAATTCCCCGCGCTTCGCACGACCCCTTTTTCAAAGGGGGCGGGGGCGCTTAGGTCCCCTCCTTTGGCAAAGGAGGGACACAGGGAGGATTTCGCGATTAGCGTCCTTAGCATCGTTGTTTCTTACTCCCTCGTCAACAACAAGTTCCCTTGCGCATCTCGTTGGACTAACCATCGTGGCGGCACAACAACAGTAGTATCTGGCTCCTCGATGATGAGTGGACCAACGACAGAGCCGGTAATATCTGCTCGACGAAGCACCTGCGTCTCCAGCGTGCCGTGGGCTGGACCAAAATAGGCGTGCCGCACCACACGCTGAGGCGATTGTTCTGAAGAAACCCGCGCCACCAGGTCCGCAAAACGCACCCGCCCCGCTGAGGCTAACGCGCGTAGCCGCAGGTTGACCAGTTCGATTGGATCATCTCGATCATACCCGAAAGCCTGCCGGTGCGCCTCGGTAAACAGTTGCGTGAGGCGACTCAATAGTTCAACCGAGCCGACATTCGCGGGAAACGGAAGACTCAACTCGGACACTTGATAACCATATTTCAAATCAATTTGGCGCTCGAAGCGAATGGCCTCCGGCGCGACGCCTTCCTGTAACAACTCTTCTCGCGCTGTGGCTTCGAGTTCTTCGTATTGGCGCAGGATCGACTGTGAATCGACTGCATTCAGTAACGACACTACGCTGTGCAGATAGTCGTGGCGATAATCGGCCAACAAGAGACCTAACGCACTGAAGAGCCCCGGGAACAGGGGAATCTGAACTTTCGAGATATCTAAACTCTCTGCCAACGCTGCAGCGTGAATCGGCCCAGCCCCGCCAAACGCGATCAACGTAAATTCGCGCGGATCCCGCCCCCGTTCGGTCGAGACCGCGCGAAGTGCACGCATCATTGCGGCGTTGGCCACCTGCGTGACGCCATAGGCGGCTGGCAATACTTCAAGGTCGAGAGGGCCCGCGATTCGTTGCGCAATCGCCTCCCACGCCGCTTGACGGTTGATACGCAGCGTGGCTCCGGCAATCGCCTCTGGATTCATGTAGCCAAGCACGACATTCGCATCGGTCACAGTTGGTTCTTGTCCGCCGCGTCCATAACACACCGGGCCAGGTTCAGCGCCAGCGCTGTGGGGTCCGACTCGTAAGGCGCCGCCGTCATCGATCCAGGCCACACTGCCGCCACCAGCGCCAACTTCAACAATATCAAGTGAAGGCACCCGCAGGGCATGCCCTCCTCCGCCAAACAGCCGCGTCGTCATCGTGGCCCCGCCGCCAACTTCGCCGCCAGCTTTTTCGAGTGGAGTTCCTTTCTCGATCAGGCAGGCTTTTGCGGTTGTTCCTCCCATATCGAAAGAGAGGACCTGATCTAATCCGGTCTCTGAGGCAAGACGAGCAGCAGCCAAAACCCCAGCCGCAGGGCCAGACTCGATCATATAGGCGGGGCGACGACGCGCGGCTTGTGAGGTCATGATCCCGCCATTGGACTGCATGATGAGCAAACGGTTGCTATACGTGGACAAAGTTCGCTCAAGGTGATTCAGATACTGATCCACAATGGGGATCAGCGAGGCGTTTATGACGGTCGTGCTGGTGCGTTCGTATTCACGAATTTCCGGATGAATGTCCGACGATAAACACACCACCATGCGCGGCGCCATTTCGGCGATGAGCTGACCGACTTGCCGTTCATGCGTCGGGTTCAAATAGGCATTGATAAAACTCACCGCAATAGCTTCGACATGCGCCTCAAGGAGTTTGCGGATCACTGCTTGTGCTTCTCGCAGATCCAGCGGTTGCTCGATGCTCGCGTCGCCGAGAATACGTTCACGGATTTCCAAGCGCAGCGAGCGCGGCACCAGCGGCGGCAGGCGATCCCACGAGACATCGTAAATGTTGGGCCGTTTCTGCCCGCGCATTTCGAGCTCATCGCGAAACCCTTTGGTCGTGATGAGCCCTGTCACCGCTGTCTTATTCTCGATGACCGCATTCGAGCCAATCGTCGTGCCATGCACGAAGCTCTCGACCTGCGCATTCGGAGCCGAACGCTGCACACACTCGACGATATCTTCTCCCACGCGATCGAGCAGCGATAACACCTTTGCCGTGGTCAACCGTCCGTCATCCCCCAGCACGATCACATCCGTGAACGTACCGCCAATGTCAAAGCCTACACGCATAATCTCCCCACGCTTTTCAACAGATCTGTACTAAAATCCGTTCGTGCTGAGCCCGTCGAAGCATGAACGGTCATTTTCCCATCTTCACAGCATTTTTCTTCCGAGCCAAGCGAACAATCTCATCCCAGTCGCTCCGAATCAATGCCTCCTTTTTCTTTCTGCTCCATCCTTTGATCTGCCGCTCGCAGGAAAGGGCCTCGATGCGGGAAGAAAAATTCCTCCGTAAATGCAAGTTCCACAGGTAGCCTTGCTGACGTATATCTTTCAATCTCACCCGACTGATGTTGTCCGACCCGTTTTTCAAGATCGTCGGTATGCCCTGTGTAATAGGAGCCATCAGCACAGCGAAGCATATACACCCAAAAGCTCACAATTTCCTCGAACTAAGGTGCGCCCTTCAACAAGCTCAGGGCGAACGGATCAGTCCCTGAAGTAGCAGTAGGAATTGCCGTTCGTGCTGAGCCCGTCGAAGCACGCTCATTACTTTCGATCCCGACCTTGCATCAGCAGCAGCTCCCCTTTCAGCCGATACAGCTCCGCCTCGTAGAAGCGTTCGCCCGTTTTGTCTACTAAATCTAACGCTTCATCAAGTACAGCAAGCCCTTCTTCTATCTGCCCACCTCTCCTTTGTATCTCGGCCAGTAAAGCTAGATAATACGAGGTGGCCACTTCTGCACCAGTGGCTTGCACGCCGGCCAGCCCCTGGCGTATCTGGGCAATGCCCTTCTCTCCCTGTCCCTCCTCAGCCAACGCCCAGCCTCGCAGGATAGTTCCAATCGCTAAGAAGTACGAAAACCCCTGGTCAGCACACAGGGTAATGACAGCCTCTGCCTGCTCGTGGGCTGTTTGCCTGTCGCGGCGGAACTGATGGAACCGGGCTCCCATACCCAGGGCAAGCGCCAGGCTATGGGGGTGAGCTAGCCCTCGGGCTAGGGATACCCCCTCCTGACTCTTTTTTAGGGCCTGATCTGGATAACCTAGGAACCACAGCGCCCAAGCATCATAGACAAAGCAATTCACCCTAAGGTCCTGCGCAACATCGGAGACCTGGGGATTCTGCTTCTGGAGATCACACAGGGCAATCCCTTGCTCCAAGTGCTCTCGGGCGATAGCGTGCTCTCCTAGAAAGACGGACACTGCCCCAAACGCGACATGGGCTGGCAGGAGAAAAGTGGGAGCTTGCTGGCGGTGGGCCAAGCGGAGCAGTTGTTGCGCTAGCTCGTGCGCCGTCTCGATTTCGGCTGCCACCAGATATACCGTATAGAGACCAAACAGCACTGGGGAAAGTTGAGGAGTATCCCCCATTTGCTCACACAGCTCGCGCGCCCGCGCATAGGCATGGCGAGCCTCTGGAGAGGCGTACCCCTTTATCGCCATCAGCACCGCCCCCAGGATAATTTGTAAGCGTAGTTCTTGCTGGTTGCGTTCAGTCGTGTCCGGGTCCGGTAAGGTCTTGAGCAGCTCCAGCCCTTTGCTCAGATGGCTGATTGCTTCGACATTGGCCGAGCGCTGGCTGGCTCTTTGCCCTGCCTTTTGCCAATAGGGAATGGCCTGCTCTGCGAGCCCTGCTTGCGTGTAGTGATGTGCCACCAGCTCGGGCTGGGTCTCTTTTATCTCAACAAATTGCTCTTCCAGCACCTGGGCGATCTGCTGATGGAGTTGCTGACGTTTGCTTTTTAGTAACGATTGATAGGCTGTATCTTGAATCAGCGCGTGCTTGAAAAAATACGTTGCCTGCGGCGGTAGTCCCCGCTGATAAATCAATTCGGTCTCGACCAACTGTCGCAGCCCCTGCTGTAAGCTTCCCTCATCTTGGTTGGAGACAGCGTGAAGGAGTTCATAACTAAACTCGCGCCCCAAAGTTGCGCCTAGTTGAGCAATCTCTTTGACGGAGCCTAGTCTATCAAGCCGCGCCATCAACGAGTCCTGCAACGTTGCAGGGATGGTCTGTTGGTGGGGCGCAACATGTTGCGCCCCTACGGATTCGATCACCGACTTGGTCAACTCTTCGACAAACAATGGCACCCCGTCTGTCTTGAGCCGAATCTGCTCAACAACCTCAGCAGGCAACGGCGTGCCTGCCGCTACCTGTGTGATCATCGTCTCGACCTGCGCGCTCCCCAGGCGATTGAGCGTCAGTTGTGTGAGGTAAGAACGCGAGCCCCAGGGCGGGGTGAAGTCGGGTCGAAAGGTTAACAGCGTCAACATCTGGATCGTCGGAGCTTGGTCCAGGAACAGCGCGAGAATTTCCAGAGTGGATGGGTCGGCCCAGTGCAGATCCTCCCAGGCACAGTAGACCACTGCGCGCTCGGCTTCCTCTAATAACCACGCCATCAAGGCTTCGAGCGTCAACTGTTTTTGCTTCTGCGGGCTGAAGCTCAGCGGCGGCGCGCCTTCCGGGGCCGGTAAAGAGAACAGCGCGGCCAGCAGCGTCAAGGTTTCGGCTTGCGGAAAGCGATAGTGACTCAGTAATTGGGCCAGTTTCGCCAACTTGGCGTGGGGCGTGTCCGTCGATTGAAATTGCAGTAGCCGTTGCAGATGCTCGGTGATGGGATAGAGAGCGGTGTTCTGGTGATAAGGCGAACAACGAAACTCAATACGCGTGGCGCCTTCAGCGTTGACCTGCTCTTTTAATTCCTGCACTAAGCGGGACTTGCCAATCCCGGGCTCACCACTCAACAGTACGACCTGGCCCGCGCCTTGTTTGGCCTGCTCCCAACGTTGCCGCAAAAAGCCAAGTTCTTCCTCGCGCCCCACCAAGGGAGTTAACCCGGCAGTGACCGCTACCTCAAAGCGGCTCTGGGCTGTACCCTCCCGCACCACCCGGTACGCCGCTACTAGAGTGGACAGGCCTTTCAGTTCCTGCGGCCCCAAGTCCTGATACTCAAACAAGCCTGGCACGAGATGCTGCGTGGCGGCGCTGATCACCACCGTATCGGGCTCCGCTATTCCTTGTAGTCGTGCTGCCAGATTCGGCGTTTCTCCCAACGCCAACAACTCCCGCTTCTCGCTGCTGCCGATCTCCCCAATCACCACCAGCCCCGTGTGAATGCCGATCCGTACTCGAATAGGATGCGGTAAGCGCGCTTTGAGCGCCGGTCTCATCCGGGCATTAAGAAGCTGGAGGCCCGCCAGAATCTCCAAGCTAGTCCGCACCGCCCGCGCCGCTTCGTCTTCATGCGCCGCTGGATAGCCAAAGTAGACCAGCAGCCCATCGCCCAAGTGCTGGGCGGTATAGCCGACATACCGAGTGACCACCTCGGCACACATGGCATGGTAGGCCTGCACGACCTCGCGCAGGTCTTCGGGATCGAGCAGTTCGGACAGCGTCGTGGAGCCCACCAGATCACAGAACAGCACGGTCAACTGCCGCCGCTCGGCTGGGGATTGGGAATTGGGGGTTAGGGATTGGGGAGAACGTGAAACCTGGAACGTTGAAGGTTGAACAGACGCAGCCCCGACCCAGACGAGCACCTTCCCATCTTCATCCCGCGCCACTTGTTGCCCATCGATCAACTCTTCTTTAAGCGCTTCCAGTTGCTCATCATCCAGCCGGAACTGGAGCTTGAGCGCGCGATACGTCAACCGTCCCCGTTGCTGGAGGAGGGCGGCAACTTGGTCAATCATCTCGTACAGGTCCATCACTCTTCCTCAGTGAACGTGTCAAGCAGATCCACTCGTGCAGGCACCATACCCCAGCAAGGAGACTCCTGTAAACCTTTCTCTATGTCCTCTGCTCCCTTGAGCTACACAGTCGCCTGTGGTAGGTGGTTCGCTGTTCTATTTTTCTGGAGGTGGGGGTCCATTCATGGAGGCGACAACTTCTTGATCCATAAACAAACTGCTCACAGCTTGGATATCGTAAGGTGGTGCGAGTGGTGACATTCATTCGCACGTGCGGGCGTGTGACGTTGCAAACCCTTCGCGAAATGGGCAGCATGGGCGTCTTTCTCCTCACTGCAGTCTTTTCTTTCACCTTTCCCCCGTTTTACGTCGCGCAGACTATTCGTCGGATTGACTTCATCGGCGCTCGCTCCTTGCTGCTCATCATCTTCACTGGCGCGTTTGCCGGGATGGTTGTCGCGCTGCAAGGTCACATCGCGCTACGCCGCTTTGGTGGCGAAGAGTTGCTCGGGCCAGGCGTGGGGCTCATTCTGATTCGCGAGCTGGGCCCGGTGTTGGCGGCGCTGATGATTACTGGCCGTGCGGGGTCGGCGCTCACGGCTGAGCTCGGCATCATGCGCATTACCGAACAAATCGACGCGCTTGAAGTGATGGCGATCAGTCCAGTGAAATATTTGGCCTCCCCTATCGTGTTGGCGTCGATCATTACCTTTCCACTCCTCAACGCCGTCTTTGTGGTGATCGGCATCTATGGCGGCTATCTGGTGGGCGTAAAGCTCTTGGGTGTCAGCGCTGGGGCGTACTTCACCCAAATGGCCAGCGCCGTCACGTCTGAAGATATTCGTGTCGGGCTCTACAAATCCTTGTCCTTTGGGGTGATTGTCTCGTGGGTGTGTTGCTATAAAGGATTCTTTGCGGGGCACGGAGCCGAGGGGGTCAGTCGCGCTACCACGCAAGCCGTTGTCATGTGCTCGGTGCTCATCTTGGTGTGGGATTATTTTCTCGGGTCGGTCCTGTAAGCAATCATGATTCGACTTGTCAATGTACACAAATCGTTCGGGAGCCAGCACGTGCTGAAGGGCTTGAACCTCGAAATCCCCAATGGTTCTATCTATGTAGTCATTGGCCAAAGCGGCACGGGGAAGAGTGTTTTACTAAAACATCTAATTGGTCTTATGCGGCCAGATGAGGGAGAAATCTGGATCGACGACACGGAGATCTCTTCGCTCAGAGGCCGGGCCTTGGACAAGGTCCGCAGCCGCTTCGGCATGCTATTTCAAGGTGGAGCCTTGTTCGACTCGCTCTCGGTCTACGATAACGTCGCCTTCCCATTACGAGAAAAAACGCAACTGAGTGAGACAGCGATTCGTCAGAAAGTCCATGAGCGTTTGGCTCAGGTGGGTCTGCCTGACACGGACGACAAATTTCCCGCCGAGCTGTCGGGCGGCATGCGCAAGCGGGCGGCGCTGGCCCGCGCCCTTGTGTCCGAGCCGGAGTTTCTGCTCTTTGACGAGCCGACCACTGGACTGGATCCCATCCGTGTGAACGCCATCCATCAGCTCATTCTCGACTTGCATAAATTGCTGCATTTCACGGCGGTGGTCGTCAGCCACGAGATTCCTGAGATCTTTTCTTTAGCCACACATGTCGCTATGTTGCACGGAGGGGTCATCGTCGTCGCCGGCGCGCCCACCGAACTTCAGGCCTCCACCGATCCGGTCGTACAGCAGTTTATCAGCGGTAGTATAGCAGGGCCGATGACAGCCAGTTGATGGTGCTATGAAATTCTTTGACGTTGAGCTTCTCGTCGGTCTTCTTCTCCTCTGCGTGGTCGGACTCTTAGGGTATTTTTCCTTGCACTTGGGACAAGTTGACCTAGCGGGCGATGGAGGGTACACCGTACAGGCAGAGTTCACGACGGCAGGAGGGCTTCAGACAGGAGCAGCGGTTGAACTAGCAGGGGTCAAGATCGGACGAGTCGAGAAAGTCGCGCTCGACCATTACCACGCACTCGTACAGCTTAAGGTGCACGGTGACGTCCCTCTCAGCGATGACACCAAAGCCGCAATAAAGACGAAAGGGCTCATCGGCGAACGCTATGTGGAGATTGTCCCCGGAAGAAGCGCACAGAAGCTTGAATCTGGAGGACAAATTCGTGATACTGAATCACCTGTCGATATTCAAGAACTCATTGCCAAGTTTATTTTCGGGAATGTGGAGCAAAATGCACAAGCGGGAGATAGACCATAGGAGACACCGATAAGGCGTTCACATAAAGGATGCGTTATACTAGGCGATATGATCAAAAAGCCTAATAGGTGGCCTATTGGGGGAGAAGGGAACGGGAATATGAGTAAGAAAATGTGGGGTCTCATAGCAGCAGCGGTTTTCAGTTATGGCTTACACGCCACTGTGGTTCAGGCGCAGAGTGAGGAAGAGCAGCCGGAAACGCGGATCAGCGACCCGTGGGAACCGTTCAACCAGGCTATGTTCACCTTTAACTTGAAACTCGACGACTATGTCCTGCATCCGGTTGCGAGCGCCTACAACAAGGTGATGCCGGACGCCGCGCAACGCGGCGTGCAACGCTTTTTCAAAAACCTTGGTATTGCCGAACGCCTCGCCAACAACCTCTTTCAAGGAAAGTTCGTTGGCGCCGGACAAGAAGTGGGACGTTTTTTCGTCAACACAACTCTTGGGTGTGTCGGGTTTCTGGACGTCGCCGAGCCAGTCTTTGGCTGGCATGAAAGCCCCGAAGATTTTGGCCAAACGCTGGCAGTGTACGGCGTAGCCAATGGTCCGTATCTCGTCCTACCTTTCTATGGCCCGTCAACCGTTCGGGACACCGCCGGGCTGGTGGTGGATGGCGCGCTCAATCCCATGAACTATTTGCTCACCACTATCCAGGTCATTGCGATCAAGGGCGGCACTACTATCGTCAACGCCGTCAACTACCGTTCCATGAACCTCGACCTTTTCGAGAATGTGCAGCGCTCGGCAGTGGACCTCTACGGCGCAGCTCAGGACGGATACATCCAGCGGCGGGAAAAAGCGATCAGCGAGTAAGACTCACGTACCAGTCCTCAAGTTGCCTCAAGTTGCATGGGGAGGAGCACGACACACTATGAACGTTCGATGTTCAACGCTGTGGAGAACACTCGGAGTCGTGTTATTGACGTTCAGTGGTTCTGCCTGGGCGGCGGAATCGCCAATGGAAATCATTCGCACGACGATTGAGAAAGCCACGGCCGTGCTCCAGAACCCGGAATATCAAGGGACAGAGCATTTCCAGACGCGCATCATCAAAGTTCGGGCAGTGGTCGAACCTCAGTTTGACACGCAAGAAATCGCCAAGCGCACTCTCGGCTCTTATTGGCAAGAAAGAACCGAGGAAGAGCGTCAGCAGTTTATTGCCTTATTTGCCGAACTAGTGCAAAAAACTTATGGCGGCGCTCTCGACCGCTACAATGCCGATGTGAAAGTCTATTACGATCAAGAACGCATCGACGACAAGTTTGCCGAAGTGGACACGCGCATTTTTGACCCCAGCCAGAATAAAGCGTTCGCCGTGACCTACAAGCTCCATCTCGCCAATGACAAGTGGCTTGTCTATGACGTGGTAGCGGAGAATGTCAGCATGGTCAGGAACTATCGCAACCAGTTCGATCGTATCCTCAGTAAATCGTCGTACCAAAATCTCATCGAGACACTGCAGGCGAAAATCAAAGAACTCGATACGGCTCCACAGTCGAGGCCAACGCGCAACGCCACGGCGGGCTGAATTGCGATTCTGTAAACTGTGAGTCGATCGTCCTCTTTGAACCGGCAAGCATTACTTCTTCGTCTTCTTCTCTGCTGAGGCCGGCGCAGATTTTTCCTTCGCCGTCGCCTCTTTCTCCTGTCCTTCCAGTGGAGTTTCCGAAGGGAGATACATCTTCTGGGCGACCTCATTACATCCAGACATTGAGCCTTTATCCGCTTGCAATGACATCTCGTACAGCCACGGGGGAATTTTTCCGTCCTTTTTCCGTCTCGCGGCCAGAATAGACGCAAGATAACGCAACGCCTCTTTACGCTTCTTGAGCGTGTCGTTGCTCGCGACAAGGGTGGTGACGGCTGCCCGCATACACGGCCCCTGCGCCTCCCACGCCAACGTCGCCTCGTCCATCTCTTGCAACTCGGTGGCGGGCTTATTATCTTCGGGTCCATCCCAGGAATAGCCCGCCATAGGCCACCAGCAGGCACAGCCCAAAGAAATCATAAAAAAGAAGAAAACACGAAGCCCCACGAACAATTCATCGGCGTGAGGCACAAAACGTTTAGAGCAGCTTCGCGCTGCTCCCTCCTCCCTCAGTATTTTTTCTTCCACATAATATCGACGCCATTATTACCTCGAGCAGTCGTTGACGCCTTGAGTTGCCAATTGTCACTCAACTGATACTCAATGGTCACGTCACGCCCTTGCCCTTGCGTCCCCCCGCCTAGCTCTTGCGAAGTCGAGACAAAGACTCCTGGCGCGACATATTTCCCAATCCCCACTTTGCTTTGACCCGGCTTTTCCCCCACGTCGAGTTCAAAGTTTTCGACTCCTAACTGTTCTGCAACCGCCTGGCGAAAATCGGACGCTACTGCTCCAACCGCCGTCTGTAAAGCTTGCGATTGTAAGGAAGTTTTCTCTTTATTACTTAAAGAATTGGCCGGTTTCCCAAACACTAGCAACGATAAGATATCGGCTTGCTCGAGGTTCGGCTCGCTTGTCAGTGTTATGGTGGGTGTTGATTTTGTTCCGCCTATCGACACTCTCACGGTATACTCCGACACTACGTACTTTGCGACAATGTCGAAGGTGGGATCGATAGGCGTAGCTCCCGTAAAGACGATGGCGCCTTTTTCGAGTTGGAATTTCCTGCTGTGTACGGCGACCCAGCCACGCACCGTTTCGACCGTTCCACTCAAAGTCAATTCCTGCGCCGGTTCTTTCCGCACGCGCACGTCTCCCATAAGTTCGATAGACCCTTCGCTCATTTGCACCCAGGTGTTAGGTGGAATTACAACACCGACATCAAGAGTCAGCTTCTCATAAAAGCCGCCTGTGGCGGGAGAATTCTCCTCCGCCTTTTTCCTTACTGCACTCTCGATCTGCTCCGTCTCGCCACGCGCTCCCTCCTCCGTCTGCCGCACTATGGTAATCGTAGGGTCCGGCGGGGCTGGTCCGCTTTTCATCACTTGCAAATTTGGACGCACGGTAACATCCTGCACGGTCAATGCGCCTTGCACGACCGGGGCTTGCAAAGACCCCGAACAGGACAGATGACCGTCCAGGGCGGCGCGGTATTCTTTGGTGTCGATCACGCGGAAATGCTGAGCGGTAAACGCCAGAGCAAAATCGTTAATCTCATAGTCGCTCATCCCAATCGTTCCCGTTCCAGTGATTTGTCCCTTTCCCCCGCGCATCACAAATTGTGCGAGCCGCATCTGTGTTGGTCCGAGCTGGAGATCAATGTTGATATCAGAAAAGGTCTGCCCAAGTTTCTTTACCAGCACGTTCCCTTGTTGCAGACGAACGACGCCCGCTGGGGTAAGCGATGTCACCGGACCGCGTAGCACCACATCGACATCCGCCACTCCTTGCACGTCTTTGACCTCTTTACTCAGCAGCTCCAGAAACGCCAAACTCAGTCCATCGGAATGAACATGGATGTTCGCCTCTCCCGCAACGGGAGCCCCACTTTGCTCGCTGTGTAGCGCTAAGGGCATTTCTCCTTCAATGTGTAAAGCATGCACTTGATCCTGCTGAAGCGCAGCGGTCAGTGCAAGTCGTTCGTGGTGATATGCGCCTTGCACAGTCAGACCGGCATAGGTCTGTTCTGCAACGATGAGGGGCCCGGTGGCAACATTAGCAGTCAGGTCGGGACTCGTTGCCGCCCCCTGCACTGCGACATCGATATTGACTTCCCCTTTCACGGTAGGCCCATCACCAAGGAAAGGGCGCAAGTCTTCAAGAGCGAAATGCTCCACTTGAAGTTGCCCCTTCACTTCACCTCTGGAGGTAAAGACTCCGGCGGCGCTTACAGTTTGTCTTCCATGCATCAGTACAAAATGATCAATGGTCCAGGTATTCCCACGCTGTACGAGGTGAGGCTGCTGGGACGCTCTCCAGGTTCCGGTTGGCAATTGTAACGCCAGCGATTGAATCAGGACATCGAGCTGTTCTGGAGCGTATTGAATGCGCGTACTGAGCTGATGCAGCCGCGACGCCTCCTCATCCACTCGCACTTCGGCTTGGGCCACAACAGGCCGAGAGCCGCTCAAGGTCAGATCGACATGGACAGCATCAAGAGGTTTTCCAGCGTGCACTCCTTTTGCATCCGCCGTTACATGACCACGGAGTTGAGGAGCGCCGATCTCTGCGAATTGATACGAGAGGGCGCCGCCCCGCACAGCGGTAGAGCCAATCTCGATATTTGCGACAGAGAGCTTCCCGTCGACATAGAGCGCCGTCAGCGCCCCATTCGCCGCACCGGTCAGCTCTATCGCACCCTTCCCGGTCAGTCCCGCCAGCGCGAGCCACGGAGAGAGATTTTTCATCTGCACATGATAGGCGAGTCTACCAGCAGCTGTTTTCTGAAGCCCGCCTATCCGCCCTTTCATGTCGACTGTCGCGTCATTCGCCAGCAATGTCCCTTTCTCAAGCGTCAGTTGACCATCGCGCAAAGCGCCGAAGAATTCGCCGGAAGTAATGACGGTTGGCCCGATGTTGGAGCGAGCGAAGGTGATCTTCCCTTCAGTCGCCATTGTCTCAAGGTTTGTCCCGTATCCCTTTGCCGATACGTTCACATTCACATTCGTCGCCGGCGTTTTCTTGTCATTGACAAGCGTCTGCGCGTTCAGGTTTCTGAGCATGATTGTAGCGTCGTACGTCAACGGCTCAACAAAGGAGACTTCTCCTTGCGCATAGACATAGCCACTCTTCCCGTTGATTTTACTGAAAACTCGCGCTTTTCTCTCCGCCACGGCAGCGGTCAGATTCACATCGCCGATTGATTTTCCATTGGCGACCAGTCCACTGACAAAAGCTGAGCCCTCTGCCTGGAGCTTCTGCGGATCAGTCCCCTGAAATTGGACTTGCCCTTGTACTTCGCCAGCCACCTCAGCGCCGACGACATGCACAACCTTTTGCAGGACAACGTGCTCCAACTGTGCAGAACCTTGCAGTTCAGGAGGCGACGTCATCACGTTTGCCGTCACGGCGGCGGATACGCGCCCGTCAGGCGCCGCCAAAGCGGTGTTGACGGCAAGCGCCGTGAGCGGCCCCGTCAGTTGCACTGAGCCGCTGAGATCCTCTTGTAAGTAGGGCGAAGGCGCAAACGCATTGACATCGGCCGCCGCCAGCTTGTCGATAGTCGCAGTCAACGCCAACGTTGGCGCACTCAGATTATCAACCGTACCCGCAAGCTGCACACGCGAGAGAGCCGTACGCAGGTCAAGCGGCTGCAGCGTCACCTTTCTTATCCCGTTCTTTTCTTCGTAGACAAGTTGACTGCGCCATTCCAGAGGGGGCGCGTCCGCTCCAGTCGCGGTAAAATGCAAATCCCTCACCTGCGCCTGCATACCAGTGGGGGCCAGGGTGAGAGCGCTATCAAGCGTCAACTCGGTCATCTGCATTTCTTTTCCATCAGCAAGGTGCGCGACGATCTGGCCGCCTTCGATCGCCAGATGAGGAAAACGAATGGTAAGTCGCGACGGTTCTGTTTGCTGTGCGCTCGACGGGTCCAAAGGTTTGAAGAGATGCAGCACGTTCCATTCCGACTGCGCATCTTGGACAGCTCGAATGACCGGGTTTGTCAGCGTCACATTTGCGACTTGGAAAGTATCGGTGCGCAGCATGGACACGAGCTGGCCCCACATCGGCACGGTCACTACGCCCCGGGGGAGTGAGACTACTTCTAGTCCATCTTTCCGAATAGAGACGTGATCAACTTCGATCTCCCGCCAGATTGACCCTTTGACCGCTCCAATTTCCACCTCGGCGTCAAGCATGCCGCGGAGCACAGAGACTAACTCCGCCTGCAGAAATTGTTGAAAATGCGCAGTGCGCGTATACATCACAGCCCCAACCGTGAGGAGCACGAGCAGAGTAAGCACTCCAGTGCAAACCCAAACAATAACGCGCAGCCAGCGCGCACCAAAACGAAAGAAATTTGCCATGCTTTCAGCCCGTGTTCAGATTTCCTTCCTTAGAAAAACTGACCAATACTAAAATGCACCTGCCAGGCTTGATCTTTGCGCGGGGGATCGAATGGAAACCCTAACGCTAACAAGACGGGGCCTGCCGGCGTAGTGTAGAGTACGCCGAATCCAGCAGCGAACTTCAGCGTATCCACGGGAACATTAAAGGATCGCAACGAAACTTGGCCAAAATCAAGAAACAGCGTCCCCCCGATCTTTTCCGTGAATTGACGGCGCAATTCAAGGGAGCCTTCGAGGAGACTGCGCCCGCCGATCGGATCATTCGCCGCCGAAATCGGCCCTAACCGATGACGATCATAGCCGCGCACGCTACTGATGCCGCCAGCATAAAATCGTTCAAACAGGGGAATCTCTTTACTCTTCCCGGAAGGATCAACAAAGCCAAGTTTCACGCGACTCGCCAGCACGAGACGAGGCGCAAGCAGATGATATGCGCGCGCTTCTCCCTGCAACTTAACGAATTCAAAATCACCGCCCAAAGCGCCCCCGACTTGTTCAGCCGTCAACGAGACGAGTCCGCCACGCGTCGCATTGAGAGGATCATCGGTAGTGTTCCACACCAAGCCGGCGGAAACACCGGAAAGTATTCCTTTGCGTTGAAACTCAGTTAAGGCGCGTTTCGTTGCTCCGGCCACATTGCTCAGCCGATCATATTCGAGTCGATAACTAATGAAGCCCGTAAGCTGTCGAGTAAAATCCCGCTCGAAGCGCGGCTGTAATCGCGTCATATTCAAGAGATAACCTGGTTCATCCAACTGTTGCGGCCGAATGGAGAGAGAAAAACGATTGTTAGGCCCGAACGCATGCGGTTGCAGAAAGCTCAGATCAATCGTACGTACGAGCGAGGAGACCCGCACCTGAACATCCAGCTTGCGCCCATCACCAAACCAATTGTTATGTGTCCACCGCACTTGCGCGCGGACTTGATCTTCCGTGCCATAGCCAATGCCGGCCTGCCACTCACGGAACGATTTCTCGCTCACCTTCACCCGCATCGGGACAAGGCTGGGATCGCTCGGCGATTCCTCTTCGAGAAAACGCACGGCATTAAATACATCAAGTTTGAGCAAATTCTTCCGTGACTCGTTGATGGCCTCACTTGAGAATGGTTCGCCCGCCTTGTACGTCAATTCACGCGCCACGAGCGAAGGATCAACCGCTTTGGTTCCTTCGATCGTGGTGTTTCCAAAGACGGTCGTCGGACCAGCCTCAACCGTGTATCGCACTTCCGCGCTCCGTTGCTCGATACTGACGGTGGCCTGAGGCGTGACTTTTACCCGTCCGTAATGAAGATCAAGAAATCGATCTTTAATTTTCTTTTCCGTCTCTCGGTACGGTTCCTCGGCAAATATGCTTCCTTTACCCAAAGACAAGTCGGGACGCAACGCTTCAAGCACGGGGGCCAAGGCGGGAGTATCCACAACCTGAAGCACTACCTGTGACACCCGCACGGGTTCTCCTTCTGTAATCAAGATACGCGCGGACACCAGAGTTCGCTTTGGCCGTACTTGTAAATCATAGGCAATGTGCGCCTCGTAGTATCCTTGGGCTTGATAAAACCGCTGGAGCCGCTCGATGTCGGTCCGAAACGCGATGGGATCAAAGCGCGGGCGTGGCCGCCAAGGTTTGTACCAAGGCCGGGGCGCTGTCACGATCTCATTCTGCAACTGTTCAGTTGGAAGCTCTGAGTTTCCTACAATCTCGACTACCGCGGTTTCCCACTCGGTATCAGGATCTAAGTCTTCGAGCTGCAGAGCAAACGCAGGGACACTAAAGAGAAGAAGAAAGCCTATTACTCCGCTGCTCCGCTTCATCAGATGCCGCCCCAAAAATTTATGTTTCACCAAAAGCAAGCATCACCACCGAAGTCTACGTAAGGACACGTCTCAAGCACCGCTGCAACTTGAGAGCAGACTCAGTATTTTTGTTTTCTTTCTTTTTATTTCTAAACTGTCTTCCTTTTCTATGCCAGCATGGATGTGGAAGCACCCTTGACCATCTTTCCGCCGCGCCATAGAGGGATGAAAAAAGAGTAGAGCACTACCGTGAAGTGCTGCCGCAATTGAGGAGATAGGCTATGTCGAACGAACTCGCTCATCTTGATGCTGCTGCTCAGGCAGAACTGGTTCGCAAAGGCGAAGTGACGCCGCTCGAACTCGTTGACACCGCTATTGCTCGCATTGAAAAAGTCAATCCACAACTCAACGCTGTCATTACCCCCCTCTTCGAGAAAGCTCGGACACAGGCCCGAAGCGTGAGCTTACCCGATGGTCCTTTTCGCGGCGTGCCGTTTGTATTGAAAGACTTGGCCTGCGCCACCGCTGGCGATCCGATCCATAGCGGCATGCGCGTACTAAAGGAAGCAAACTACGTCGCGCCCCACGATACGTATCTCGCCCAAAAGTTTATCGCCGCCGGTTTTATCTGTGTCGGCAAAACCAACACGCCAGAGTTGGGACTGGTCCCCACTACTGAACCCGCAGCCTACGGGGCGTCGAGAAATCCGTGGAACCTCGCTCGCTCGACTGGAGGTTCTAGTGGCGGCTCGGCGGCAGCGGTCGCCGCCGGGCTGGTGGCCGTGGGACATGCCAACGATGGCGGCGGCTCCATTCGCGTGCCCGCTAGTGAATGCGGTCTAGTGGGCCTCAAACCCTCGCGGGGTCGCGTCTCGCTCGGTCCGGATGTCGGCGAGATGTGGCAAGGGTTTGCTATCGAAGGTGTCGTGACTCGTTCGGTGCGGGACACGGCTGGCGTTCTCGATGCCATTGCCGGCAACATGCCCGGCGACCCATACGCCTCGCCGCCCCAGCAACGTCCGTTTGTCCAAGAAGTAAACACCAATCCGGGAAAACTCCGCATCGGATTTATGAGCCGAGCCCCCCAAGGCAATGCCCCACTCCACGCTGATTGTATCGCTGCTGTCGATGCAACCGCGCGTCTGTTGGCTTCCCTGGGTCATAACGTAGAAGAGTCACATCCCGCCGCGTTGGACGAAGTAGAATTTTTGCGGCATTTCGCCAGTGTGGTGACAGCCCATGCTTCCGTAGCGCTGGACGATATAGGACGGTTGTTGGAACGCACGCTGACGCAAAACGACGTGGAGCCATGGACCTGGGCGAATGCCGAGCGAGGGTGGAAATGCTCGGCCAGTCAGTATCTCACTGCGCTCAACTGGCTCCAGACATGGTCCCGTCGCATCGCACAATGGTGGGCAGACGGATTTGATCTGCTATTGACTCCGACCATGGGTACGCCGCCGCCGCTGTTGGGTGAACTGGTCGCCACCAATGAGACAGTCAGACTCGTCGCAAAACGCGTCTACGGCTTAATGCAGTTCACGCCGCAGTTCAACATCACCGGCCAGCCCGCGATTTCACTGCCGTTACACTGGAACGCCTCGGGACTGCCGATTGGCGTGCAATTAGTCGGGACGCTAGGACGTGAGGATTTGCTCATTCAGGTAGCGGCACAGCTTGAGCAGGCAAAGCCGTGGGCGAATAAATGGCCAAAGATTCACGCATGAGAACAGATACTCTTCGATCCGCTTCAGTCCTGTGGGCTTTGCTTGGGAATATTGACGTTAAGGTTTGACCCCCGGAAGCTGCCTTTATTCCCTTGACAGGAGAAGTGCTTCTCCGTACGACAAAAACACCCTTGAGGAGAGAACGATATGGTTGAAATTACCATCCAGGTTCCAGAAGCCCTGGCTGAACGGATTGCGGCTTTAGGTGACCGTCTACCTGAGGTCCTGGAAGTTGGTTTGAAAGAATTGCCTCCGCTCCCCAATGAAGTCTATCGTTATATCCTTGAATTCCTGGCCAGCAAACCTTCTCTCCAAGCCATCTTAGATTTCGATCTGACTCCGGCCATGTGGGAACGAGCGAGTGAATTGCTAAGAAGAGAGAGAGTTGGTTTGCTAACAACAAGGGACGCGGCGGAATTAGATGAGTATGTACGGATCGACAATCTGCTCTCGACGCTGAAAACCGGAGCGTTAGGACCATGAGACAAAGCCCAAGTACAGTTCTGTAAGTACTTGTCAAAACGAACAATGTAGAAAGTACAGGAAGGTTTTGTCCCCTAGTCCTTAAGAGAAATAAAAACGGCTTCATAATGGCCACTGAACTTCCCTCCGCTACGCGTCGGGCAGTAAACGATCACGCCCAAGGGCAATGTGAATATTGTAGAAAACCTGACGATCGCGAGTTCAATCCTTATCGTCATGAAGTCGATCATGTCCTGGCGGAAAAACATGTAGGTAGAACAGAACTCAGCAACCTTGCGTACGCCTGTTTCTGGTGTAATCGCCACAAAGGGACCGATATCGCCTCGCTTGATCCACAAACCGGAGAAGTAAGGCAGCTCTTTAATCCGCGCAAGCAGCAATTGGACAGATCCTTTTGAGCTGGCTGAGGCTGGACACATTCTTCCTCGCACCGCTGAGGGGCGCGTGACGGCGCGTCTCCTGCGCTTCAACGATCCCCTGCGTGTCCAACAACGCGCGGATTTGATTGCCGTCGGCAAACTTCATTCCACGGTTTCGTAACGGCACTCATACTAAGCGCTTCGTTACTCAGCACTCAGCACTTTTTTTATTCCGCACTCCGCATTCACCATTCAACGTTTACTTCAGCCCCGCCCTGTGCAACGCCGCGATATGCCGCTCCAACACCGCTGAATCTTTGATCGGCATTCTCTGTCGATGAACCTCCAGTGAGAACTGGGGATTGAGCCGCAGTACTTCGGCAGCTTCCTTCCGTGCTTCTGCATCTTGGCCTAACTCGCTATAGACCAGCGCCAAGGTCAGATGGGCGGGCAATATGTTGGGGGAGCGACTGAGATATTGCTGCAGGGGAGCCCGCGCCTCCTCGTAGTGACCGGCTACTACATAGACTGCACCGACGTTTGCCAAGTACTCATCTCCAAGTGTGGACTTTAGGCGCAGCGCCTGTGCGGTTGCCTGCAGAGCGTCCTCTGTCTTGCCCATGCAGCTTAGCACTACAGCCAGCGCCGCATGGCTCATAGCCTCAGTGGGCGCAAGGGCCACGGCCCGCTCCATTTCTGCCAGGGCTTGGTCATATTGCCGTTGAGAGAGGTAGATATAGCCCAAGTAGATGTGGTTCGAGGGCAGAAAGTCATTGAGAGCCAAGGCCCGTTGTATCGCCGCCAGGGCAGGCCCCAGCGTTTGATCAGGCGGGCTCAGTTGTGAGCCCCACTGCAACCAGTAACTGAGAGCCAGCATGGTGTGGGCAGGCAGAAAATTGGGATTCCGATTGATGCTTTCCTGCAGCGTGGCGATCGCCTCGGCATAGCGCCCGGCCAAGACGTTAGACCATCCCAATTGGAGTAAGTAGGTGGGCGGAGAGTGGGGGTTGAGTCGGATGGCCTGCTCCACTGCTCGCAAGGCCTCTTCAGGCTTACCCGCGAAGTTCAGCAACATCGCCTGGTTCGAATAGTTGTCAGCATTGTTGGGATCGAGAGCCAACGCCCGTTCTCCTTCCATGATGGCTTGGTCATACTGCTGTTGCAGCACATAAATATTGCCCAAGAGCGAATGGGCAATAGGCAGGGAGTCGTTCAGGGCAAGCGCCTGCTGCGTCAGTGTCAACGCTCGCTCCAGAATCTGGGGATCAATACTCCAGTGCATGGTCCATTCCGCGTGGTAAGTCTCAGCCAGACACGCGTACACCTCAGCATACTGCGGGTCCAAGGCGAGAGCTTTCTCATACATCTGCCGCGCCTGGGTATTGGCATCTTGGGTGAAGCGCGAATAGTATTCCTCCCCACGCAGGAAGGCATCGTACCAACGTTATTCGTGTGTTTGCGTACGATGATCCCTTGTTCTTGCAAGGTGAGCTGAAGTTGCAGCGTGGTGACGATCTTCTGCACGATTTCGTCCTGTAAGGAGAAGATGTCGGTAAGAGGTCGATCATACTGCTGGGACCATATGTGATAGCCCGTCGTCGCATCGATCAACTGCACGGCGATGCGGATGCGCTGGTTGGCTTTCTGCACGCTCCCTTCCAACACATAGCGCACGCCCATCTCTTTGCTGACATCTTGTACTTTCACAGCTTTGCCTTTGTAGGTGAAGGCCGAGTTACGGGCGATCACAAACAGACTGGAGATCTTAGAGAGATCACCGGTCAGCACTTCAGTGAGCCCATCACTGAAGTATTCTTGCTCTGGGTCGCCGCTCAGATTCACTAACGGCAGCATGATGAGGGAAGGTCTATCGGGCAGAGGAAGGGATTGGGAATTGGGGGTTAGGGATTGGGAAGTAGGAGTTCGCAACGAGAAGTATTGGACGGCGATCACGACACCAACCAAGAGCACCAGTCTCATGACCACCAGTTTCGTAGCCTGGATGGAACGAAGTGGGATCCGGGAGAGGGGTTTTTCTTCTCTTGGATCGCGTGAAGCCGGTCCCGAGTCTATTCGAAGGGCTTCATTCAGGCTCCTAGACTGAACGGTGGGCGCTGAACCATGGCCGTTTGACTAGACCCTGGATACTAGACTCTGAACCGTCTTCACCATTTGCTCCTTCGACTCTATTCAGGACCGGCTTTTGATTTTCCTCTTCCTGACTACTAACTACTGAATGCTGACTATTGGCTACTTCTCCAATAAAGCGAAACCCCCGCTTGGGCACCGTCTCCAAATACTGCGGACTTTTGGCATTGTCCTGTAAAGCCTTACGGATTTCCTGAATCGCACTCGTCATCGTAGCGTCGCTGATTATCGTGTCTGCCCACACGACCTGAAACAATTCTTCTTTCGTCACTAATTGTCCTGGGCGCTCAGCCAGATAACACAGCACTTGAAAGGCTTTGGGCGTGAGCCGCACCGGCTGAGTCTCCCGCCACAGCCGCGCATTGGCGGGGTCGAGCCGATAGGGCCCAAAACTCCAGGTGAGATCGTCCGACATGTTCCTTTTTTTGCCCTTTCCAGAAAAATCCCGGAAAAATCCCAGAATTTTTCCATGACTTTCGTCCGACGGTCTGCGTATCGTTTTGCCATAAAGCAAATCGTGCGCGATTGCAAACGTTCATCGAAAGGAGGTGGAGACAAAAGAGAGGCAACACGAGCGTTGGCAACGGAGCACAGAAGCCGCATAACGTGCTTCTGTATTTCATCAACGACCTGCAACAACAGACCCAAGAAGGGAGAACAGTATGAACAAGAGCTGTGTGATGGTGGGCCTTATCTTCAATTATCTGACTCTCTTTGCCAACAGCAAAGCCGAGGCAGGCAACATTCCTTGGAAAGCCAGCTTTTCTGGCGGGATTGTCAATACGCAGTCCGACACCAATCACGATGGGTCAGAAGGGCAGTCTGCTCAGTGGAGGCTTCAAAAGCTCCCTCGGGGCTGGCACCGTGCAAAGCGTCGGAGAATTTGTCCTCTCTGGATCAGGAACGTGTCCCAACGGCAATGCGGGGCTCATGGCCACGTTGTTGCCGGGCACGGGCCATGTCATCTACCGTTTTGCCAGTACGGGCGACCTGCTCTTTGGCGAGTATGCTGCGACCCTTTGTTTTGATCTCACGACCACCCTGCAGTTTTACACTTGGGTGGATACCATCACTGGCGGCACCGGGAGGTTTGCCGGGGCGGCGGGCTCTGACACCGGAAGTGGGACGACAAAGGCGTTGTACGACGATGGCGCGGGCAACTTCTTCGGGGAATTCAGCAGCACGCTTGAGGGGACACTGACCACGCCATCAAAAGGTGTGCATGAATAAGGAAGACTGACGCCAAGCGCCACTGGTGACGAGTCACCAGTAAAAAAATCCACGGGCTGCACCCTGCCCGTGGCGTACTGTGGGGCTTTTCTCATGCTCGGGCTCTGCCTGAGCATGTTGTCTGGCCACGACTCTCCCAGACTCGGGAGTTGCGTTCTCAGGCTCTGCCTGGGAACGAGGTCAAGTTACAGAATACGCACCGGTGCTTACCCCACCGCATCCTGCACTTTTTTGGGGAAGTCTTGCAACACTTTGAGGACACTTTGCACTTCAGGTCCGGGAGCAACCACGTAAAGTCCCGTCACGCCCAAGTCTTGATAGGTGCGAATATCCGCCGCCGATAGTAAACGGCTATCGACCATCGCGGTGATCTCTAGTTTTGCGAAATCGCGCCCCGATTTTTCCATGAGCGTCCGCAGCTCGGCAAAGCGCGGTTTCACCTCCTCTAGCGCAATCGGACCAATATGCCAGCCATCACCGAACGCCGCCACACGCTTGAGCGCCGGCGTAGACTCGCCACCCACCCAAATTGGCGGATGCGGCTTCTGCATAGGCCGGGGCGCAAAGTGAAGGTCCTTTTCAATGCGGACAAATTTGCCGTTGAAGCGCGGATGCTCTTTCGTCCACACTTCTTTCATCACCGCAATGTACTCGCGTGTGCGCGGGGCGCGTTCTTTGAAAGGAACCCCGAGCAGGCGGAATTCTTCTTCCATCCACCCTACCCCGGCGCCAAAGATCACGCGTCCGCCTGACACCACATCAAGTGTAGCCACTACGCGCGCCATCTCTAGCGGATGACGATAGGGAATAATCGTCACGCTCGTGCCCAAGCGGACTTTCTTTGTCACCGGAATGAGCAGCGCCAGCGCGGTAAAAGCGTCAAGCCAATCGATAGTGGTAAACACGGCATAGGGATCAGCCCCGAGCGACTGCGAGAATTTTGTATAGGGATATTCAGAAGCGATTTGTTTAGGGATGGTGATATGGTCGCCGGTAATGATCCCATCATACCCTAACGCTTCGGCTAATTCACCGATCTGTTTCACTCCGTCAACCGTGCGCAGCGCCGCCGCGCCGCCGAGATGCACTCCGTATCGCATAGGTATCCCTCCTTACTTTCATGCAAAATAAAAAATGAAGAATGTCAAATATTAAACAAGTTTTCAACTTCTCTATTTTTAATTTTACATTTTTAATTTTTCATTCCCGCGACCCCGGCGTCACCGTCAGCGTCACTCGCTGCTCGCCCCGAAGCACGCTCAGCTCGACTGGTGCGCCAATCTTGAGCCCATCCAGAGCATACGTGTAGTCATAGATATTCTCAATCTTCTTCCCGGCCAGCTCGACAACAATGTCCCCACCTTGGACTCCCGCTTTTTCCGCCGGACCACCTTTGACAACGCCGGATAACTTGACCCCAGTCACATCACTCTGAGCGTAGTCAGGAATAGTCCCTAAGTATGCGCGCACGCCCACGCGCCCCACCGCCGCCGCAGGTTGCTCCATTTTGCGATAGTCAAGCGCCTCGGTCTGTGTCGCCAAGAAAATGGCCACGGAGGCAAATAGTCGTGTAATCTTTTCCGCTCCGGCATAATTGAGCTTCTCCGCCGTATCCCGGGGCGTGTGGTAATCGGCATGGGCCCCGGTAAAGGCATTGAGGATCGGTACTTCTTTAAGATAGAACGAAGTCGCATCCGTTGGTAGATAGCTATCGTTCTGCACGGTAATAGGAAGACCAACCAGCGCGTTCGCCCGTTCAAGCAGAGTAGGCCACACCGAACTTGAGCCGAGACCCTGAACGATCAGGCTCTTATCGAGACGGCCAATCATATCCATGTTTAGGCAGGCTGCGATGGCGGGGCGCAACGAGGCCGGTTCAATCGCTTGCCCGCCCAACGTACGGGTAAAATAGCTTGATCCGAGCAACCCCATTTCTTCACCTGACCATGCCGCAAACACGATGTCATGCTTGAGTCGCAGTTGTCCTCTCGCTTTGAGATCAATCAAGTATTGGGCAATCTCCAGCATTCCAGCCACGCCGGACGCGTTATCGTCAGCGCCAAAATGGATATGTCCCTTCTCCTCCTCACGTGCGAGTGAACTGGCGCCAATGCCATGCCCCAGATGATCCACATGCGCCCCGACCACAATAGCGGTTTTTCCAGGGGTCGGCCCCGCCTGAAGCCGCGCCAAGACATTGCGTCCCGTGCGTTTCTCTTGTTGAATGTCAATCGTAGTAGAGAGGGTCGTTTCAGGGATGAGAAACCCCATGATCGGGGCGCCGGTATCAAGTGTATCTTGTAGCTCCTTCAACGTTTTCCCTGCCGCTTGCATCCAGGTCTCAGCGATTTTGTCGGTAATAGCAATAGCCGCAATGCTGGTTCCCGCCAACGAAGAGTCGAACAAGAGGGGCACAAGCTGTTCTTTCACCTGAGCATTGGGGCCACTTACGACGATTAGCCCACGCGCCCCACGATCGCGCGCCGCCATCGCCTTGTAGCGCAGCGGCGCATAACGGTTAAGATGTTGACGCATTTCCGGGGAGACATTTTCCGGCAAGTAGCGAAACATCAGCACCCATTTGTCTTTGACGTCCAAATGCACGTAAGAGTCATACTCTGTTTGTCCATCGGTCGACGGCGCGACGATGCCATACCCGGCAAAAACGATGTCCGCAGGGGCGATCGAGCCGGTCTTGGAAAACGCCAGAGGCCGCCAGTCCGTATCGAGCAGAGCCCCCTGTTCATCGTTCCCCTTATGAGCAAAAGTCAACTGATTATCTGTTCCCAACGAAACGCCGGCAGTGAACGGAAACGGTTGAAAAAAGGACCTGCCTTCTCCTGCAGGGACAAACCCAGGAGCCTGTGAAGTATCGAACGACTCTCTCATATCCTCTGTCGGCGTGGACCCAAGTGAGCGAAAGACATTCGCAACATATTCTGTCGCGGCGCGTTCGCCCTCGGTTCCCGTCAAGCGTCCATCTATCTTTTCCGAGGCCAGCGCCTCAACGTGAAGACGTAAGTCATCTGCGCGAATTGCTGGAAGAGTGTGGACCATTGGACCATGAGCCGGGAGGTCAGCACCAATGAGAACAGCCGGTTCTTTTTTCTCGGGCAGTCCCAGCAACTGTCGCGCCTCGGCATCGTTCCACTCGGCAAAAAAGATCTGCGCCTTTTTGTCTGGCGTGCGCGTACTTGTCCATGTCAACAGTTTCGCATTCGGCGAAAACGCGGGCAGACTGTCGAAGCCATCAGTATAGGTGACCCGCACGGGCTGCGATTTTCCATCAGCATCAACCATATACAATTCAAAATTGCCGAAGCCCTGCAAATTGGTCGCAAAGATCACATAATCGCTAGAAGGATGAAAATACGGAGCCCACGACATCACCCCGAGATGGGTGAGCTGTCTCTGCTCACTCCCATCGATGTTCATCATCCAAATCTCCGCGGTGGCGCCATCGGGTGTGAACCGCCGCCAGCAAATTTTCCTACCATCCGCGCTAAAAAACGGGCCGCCATCATAGCCTAGGGTGTTCGTCAACCGACGGACCTGCGCGCCATCGGCATTCATAAGGTAAATATCAACCTGACTCGATGCGTCCTGTTTGAACAGCTTCTGCTCGTTTTCACTCAGTGTTTCAGTAAAAGCATGACGATTAGAAGCAAATACAATCAGCGCCCCATCAGGGGACCAGGAGGCTTCCGCGTCATACCCGCGCGCATGAGTCAGATTGGTCAGAGCCCCGCCCGTTAGGCTCGTCTCAAACAGATCATAGTGTTCATCAAAGTCCCAAGCATAGCGCCGCTTCTCGCCGGACGCGCGCGCATCGAATTCCTGCTTCTGTTTCTTTCGTGCTTCCGGATCAAGGTGCGTCGACGCAAAGAGTGCGTGTTGTTTGTCAAGATGAATCCAGCCGCATGTCGCCTTTCCGTGTCCCGGCGACACTCGATGCTCACCACCAGTAGTCAGATCAAGGGTATAGATTTGGTAGAAAGGATTCCCGGGCTCCCGTTCGCTCTGGAAGACGAGCAGTTGCCCATCCTGACTGAAATACCCTTCTCCCGCGCGCTGCCCGGCAAACGTGACTTGGCGAATATTCGTGAGCAAGCGTTCTTCAGCCTGAGCCGCCTCTTTACTGGCCGGGTTCGAAACAGAGGGCAGCGCTTCTTTAGAAGGCAGTCTAGCTTTTTCTGGTTGTTCTTGAGGAAAAGCGCTTCGCCAAACCATTAGCAAACAAAACAGGAAAACAAAGAAAACTCGACAAAAAAGAGAAACAATCATAAGCGCCATCCTACTAGCAGTAGGGTACACACTCAAAAATAAACCACCCCCTGCAGTTCAACCAAGATGAAGGAGAATCGTCGTACTCTAAAAGAGCGATCGGAGCAACGCTCCATCTCGCAAAAAACAGGTAAGCAGTATCATTACGATCCATTACCAAACTCCATGTATTCGGAAGGACGCCCCTACAGAATTGCATGGCGGTCAAGAAGTAGGAGGAGGGTTATGCGGATTTCTCAAGGGAATCAATTGATAGGAAACAAGAGCGCGATCGGGAAAAGGTGGACATGGGGCTTCTTCTTCGGATTGGGAGTGCTCCTCTGGGGAGCGACAACTTGTACAGTTCCGGGAGGTCAGGCTTGGGCTGATTCAAAGGAATCATGTCGACAAGAAGTTCATCAGCTCTGCTCAACGGCGGAAGAAGGGCCTTCGCGTCAGGCTTGCGTCAAGCAAAACCTCGACAAGTTTTCGCCTGCTTGTCAAGAGAAAATTCGCAACCGCTGGGCAAAGCATCAACAAAAGGCCAGCCCGGAAGAGGAGCCAGCTCAGAAATAGAGCCTTACGAGAACGTTCTCAATGAGGCGGTGGAAGTAAGGCGTGTTTTGCACTCTGACAAATTCGGGGCATGAGTGCGCCCCGTCACTCTTTTCCCAGCTTCGGGAAAAATTCGCGATCGAGGATTTGTACAAGAGTGAACGGGCAAGTAGAAGGGAAGCTTGTTTCAACAAGACCAGTCTGAGTTGCCGCGCTGCGACGAGCGCGTGGGTACTGGCGTTCGAGAAATACCGGTAAATGCGGACGCAAACTCGGACTGTCTTCTAACAAATCGATGAGAGCGTCACGGGAAGTGTCGATACTCTCACGCCAACTCCGCGACCGACGCTTCGTTTGCCGGGACCATTTGAGTAGGTGCAAGAGGAGGTTTTTCAGATGACTTTCGATCGCTCGTCGCTCGCTGCGTCCCAGGTCTTCCAGCTCCTCCGCAAGCGCCTCGTAGTCTAGTTCGTTGACTCGATGCGTCCGGAGGTGTGCGGCTTGTTCGACGAGCCACGCGTGATAGTCCACTTCGTTTAACAACGGCTTTAACACAGGCGCGCCCATATTGTTATCATCGTCAGTTGACAACCTAGAAATGATCCACAGGGCGGTCAACCTGACCGCTCACGGCCTTTCCACATTCCTTTACTCAGCGCCCAACACCGCCTACTTGAGTCCCGCTTTGCGAAAGGCGGCAACCATGCGTTCGATAATAGCGGGATCTTTGAACGGGACTCTCTGCGTCACCCAGGCAAGGGAGAAATTGGGATTGATACGCCTGAGTTCCGCCACCTCGGCTTGCGCCTCAGGCACTTGGTCTAACTCGGCATAACACAGCGCCAGATTTGCACGAGCCTGAAGGAAATTGGGAGCGAGTGCGGCAGCGCGCCGCAGAGGGACAAGCGCCTCTTCACATCGTCCGGACACACGATAAGCGATGGCTAAGCTGACAAGGTAGGCAGGCGGATACCGAGGATTCAAGCGCATGGCCTGCTCAATTAAGTTGATCGCCCGATTTGGCTCCCCCGCAAAAATGAGGATGCTGCCCAGGTAGAAATAGCTATCAGCATTGCTGGGAGCCACAGCGACGGCTCGTTCCGCTTCGACAACAGCTTGATCGTGTTGTTTCTTCCACAGATAGACTTCGCCTAATGTGGTGTGAGCGACAGGCAAGGAATCATCTAAAGCAATAGCCGCTTTACCCGCTTGAAACGCTTCATCCAATGACTGAACAGGTTCAGGACTCCAGACATAGAACCAATCCTGATATTTCGCGTCGCCTAAACCTGCATACGCACCAGCGTATTGCGGGTCCAGCTCAATAGCTTTCTCAAACATCTGTTCCGCTTGAGCATTAAGTTCTTTCTTTGCTTCATAGGCCGCACGGAAAGAGAACTCTACTCCGCGTAAGGCATAGTCATAGGCTTCTAAACTGTTCGTCCGTTTACGAACCACAACTCCTCGTTCCCATAGGGTGAGCTGAAGGTTCAGGGTTGTGACAATTCGCTGGACGATTTCATCTTGGACAGCGAAAATGTTGGTGAAAGGACGATCATACTGTTCAGCCCACAGTTGGCGGTCTGTCGTTGCATCGATGAGCTCCACAGCAATCCGTAATCGATCGTCGGTTTTACGGATGCTGCCCTCAAGTACGTACTGCACTCCCATCTCACGGCCAATGTCCCGCACCTTGGCCAAGTGGTTTTTGTAAGTGAACGCCGACATGCGGGAAATCACGAAAAGGCTAGAAAGTTGGGAAAGCGTGTTGGTGATGTCAATAGTTACACCGTCACTAAAGTATTCCTGTCCTGGATCACCGCTGAGATTAACAAAAGGGATAACAATGAGGGACGGCTTGTCCGGCAAGGGAAGTGACAGAGGCGCATCGTCGGGCTTGAGTGCCGAGTCCTGAGTACTGAGGGTCGGGCGAGATAAGTATGGCACGGTGAAAACTGTAACGGTTTAAAGCACAGCGGTCGCCAACAGGAGACTCTTACTCAGTCTGGAAATTGGGGGTTGGGGATTCGGGGGTGGGAACTCAAAGTCCTGAATCCGTGGCCCTAAGTCCTCAGTGCTGAGTGTTGAGTCCTGGGAAAGCAGTCTCATGTCTGTAAGAGGAAACTGTTCTGTTGCAGGGTTTTCCCCTTTTGCCTTTTGACTTTCTTCTTCCTGCCTACTAGCCGATTCTTCTTGACTTAGAACTTGAAACTTAGAACTTGAAACTAGTGGAGCGACTACAGCCGCGACAAACCGATACCCCCGTCCATGCTGTGTCTCAATGATCTCCTGCCTCGTTCCGTCATCGCCCACAGCGGCACGGGCGGCGCGAATGCAGCGCGTGAGAGCATTTTCCCCAACGACTTGTCCTGGCCACAACTTGTCTAACAGTTCATCCTTGGAGACGACGCGATCACGATGGTGAATGAGGTAGGCCAGCACGTCAAACACTTTGGGTTCGAGGGCTACAGGTGCGCTGTTGCGCCGCAACTGATAAAGCTGTTCGTCCAGTTCACAGTCTGCAAAGCGATAGACCATCAGTCGGCTCCAGCCATTACAATCTGGCGGAGCCGACCATAGCAGGAGCAGTGCGCGGCGAGCAAGCCGCAACGCTTTACGTTTACGGCGAGACATGGAGGTGCTTTGTAGGGGCGTCTGGCCAGACGCCCCTACGACTCTTACGGAATAAAATTCAACTCTTCGGGCAATGGTCCAGCGATTGGCGTCTCAAAGAGCGCTCTGGCCCACCTTCGCTCTCAAAGCGTATTCCAAAACGAGGAACACTTGTGATCGACGTCAAAGTTGGACTCTACCGTAGGCGTCGGCGGAGCCAACGATTGAAACTGATCAGTCAGGGCGTTGTATGGAGACCAGGATGGCGCACCAGGCAAGTTCGGGTCTCCAGTTGCCGCAAACTGCGTCCAGTAGGCGATCATCGTGTCAGAGAGCTGCTGTTGATCGGCGGTAAATGAAGCTGGTGCCCCTAGGTTAAAAAGATACTGCACCTCGGAGAAGTGATAAGCGCCCAGTGGAAATTGTACTTTGGGAAAACCCGCAACGAGCGGCGCGTTTTCGTCGTTGAACTCATACGCATAGGTGGGTGCCAGTTGCGAGGATAATAACAGCGCCGCGTTCCGCCCTGAACACGCGAAGATTACATCGGTTACCCAGGCGCTCAAGGCCAAAGGAGCGCTCTGTCCACCCGGAGGGGGAGGATAATTACTCAGTGGGTACAGGGACAAAACCTGCTGGACGCGTGGGTCGACCACAGGCCGTCCCAGAAAGGCAGCCGTTACCGCCGGATAAGCCGCGTCAATTAGCGAGTTTCCGAACAGCTGAGCAACTTGCAACCGGTACTCGTCGTGATTCGAGCCGGTGAGGACTGGCACGTGGTTGAACTGACCGCTAGCGAAGGCAGAACCCGGAGGCTGGACAAGCACGTTGCCGTCGAGAATAGGGTAACTGCTCCCAGGCTGCTTGTTGAGAAGGGTAGCAGTTGATGCCGCACGCAGGCATTGGGTAGTCTGGTTGTCGCATCCGACGTTTGTGGCAAAGGCGGTGCCTTGACCTTCGGCAGTAGCAAGCGGCACAATCTGCTGCCGTTGGTGTGGAAAACCAGTGTAAGCTCCATTTTGCGCAATCGCTCGATGAAAAAGACCCTCCGCGGTTGGCGAAGCCAGATGGGAATAAATACTCAGTCCGCCGGCAGATTCACCGAAAATCGTCACGCGATCTGGATCACCACCGAAAGCAGCAATGTTCCGCTGTACCCACTGTAAGGCAAATTGCTGGTCCATGAGGCCATAGTTGCCATTGTCATGACCTTCGGCACCGATCGCTGGATGAGCAAAGAAACCCAAAATCCCAAGCCGATAGTTAAGGACTATGAGACAAAACCTTCCACTTGCGTTATCCTAACAGGTCAAGAGCAA
>CAYTVL010000042.1:0-52248 GCA_964441775.1 uncultured Enterobacteriaceae bacterium | reverse complement strand
ATCCGGGAGGGGGGGCGTACGGTGGGAGCCGGCGTCGTCACCAAAATCTTGCTGTAAGACGGAACCGTGAACGTCATGAATGAAAAAATCCGCATCCGTCTCAAAGCGTACGAACATCGGACCCTTGACCAATCCGTAAAAGAGATTGTCGAAACGGTGCGGCGAACCGGGGGGCGCGTTGCAGGCCCTATTCCCCTGCCCACTCGTTTTGAGCGATTTACCGTGCTGCGTTCTCCTCATGTAGACAAGAAATCCCGAGAACAATTCGAGATCCGCACCCACAAACGATTGCTCGATATTCTCGATCCGACTCAGCAAACAATCGATGCGTTGGGAAAATTAGAACTCGCTGCCGGCGTCGATGTTGAGATCAAACTTCAATAAATCGTAGGCAGAAGGAACATTCCATGATTGGCCTTATAGGCAAGAAACTGGGGATGAGCCAGATTTTCGCCCAGGATGGCACCCTTGTCCCAGTGACGGTTATCCAGACTGGTCCCTGTGCAGTCGTGCAAAAGAAAACTCCCTCACGAGATGGGTATGCGGCTCTCCAGCTCGGCTTCGGAAATAAGAAACCGCAACGAGCGACGAAGCCACTGCTGGGACATTGTAAAGCGGCTGGCAAAGGTCCCTTTTCTGTCCTCCGAGAATTTCGCGTTGAAGATGTAGACAACTACGAAGTTGGCGGGGAGATTACGGTCGCACAGGTGTTTCAAGCAGGGGAAATTGTTGACGTCGTTGGGCGCACGAAAGGACGTGGTTACGCCGGGGTGATGAAACGTCATGGAATGAGTGGGTTTCCCGGGTCTCATGGCACGCATGAATACTTCCGTCACGGCGGGTCTATCGGCAATCGCTCCTATCCAGGACGCATCTTTAAAGGCAAAAGAATGGCGGGTCAGTATGGCAACGACAGAATGACTGCGCTGCATCTTCGTGTTGTTGATGTAAAGCCTGAAGAGAATTTGCTTTTTATTCACGGCGCCGTGCCGGGCGCTCGCGGCGGAATTGTGTTGATCCGCAAATCCGAGTTGAAGAAATAGAGGTCGAGGATGGACGCCCAACCAATACGCATTCCAGTGCTTTCTCTGGAACGAGAAACTCTGGGAGAAATTGAACTCCCGGCGCACATTGCTGAGCAGCCGCCGCGTGAACATTTACTATATGAAACCGTAAAGATGCAGATGGCGAACCGTCGCGCGGGGACAGCGTCCACCAAAACTCGCGGGGAGGTCAGCGGCGGCGGCAAAAAGCCGTGGCGACAAAAAGGCACGGGTCGCGCACGATCCGGTAGTTCTCGTTCTCCTGTTTGGGTAGGGGGCGCAACGATTTTTGGACCGCGCCCCCGCTCCTACGAATATCGCCTGCCGCGTAGTGCGCGCCGCACTGCTCTCTGTGCCGCCTTGGCGCTCAAACAACGACAGGGAGAATTGACTGTTGTGAAAGAATTGTCTTTCACCGAGCCAAAGACCAAGCGTTTGGTTGAAACCCTGACTCGTTTAGGATTAGGAAATCACGTGTTGGTTGTCATCGGGCAAGCTGATGTCAATATAGAAAAGTCAGCCCGCAACCTTCCCACGGTAAAAGTCCTGCGAAGTGAAGGTCTCAACGTCTATGATCTGCTTCGTTACCGCCAGACGCTCTTCACCGAGCAGGCGCTGGAACGTATTAGTGAGAGATTAAAGCCATGAGCAAAAATATCTATTCTGTCATCACTTCACCTTTGGTGACAGAAAAAGCAACCTTGGTGAATGGCGCGGGCAATCAAGTGGTGTTCCGGGTGCGTCCGACTGCCAACAAATCGGCGATCAAGACCGCTGTGGAGATGCTCTTCAAAGTCAAGGTCGAAAAGGTGCGTACGATTCAATATCTCGGCAAAGAACGCCGCGTGGGAAAATCCATTGGCCGGAAGTCTGCTTGGAAGAAAGCGTATGTCACTCTGGCCGAGGGAGACCGGATCGACTTTTTCGAGGGAGCCTAACTTATGGCTTTGCAACAGTATAAACCAACTTCCGCTGGGCGACGGTTCCAGACTGCGACTGATCTCAACGAGGTGACGAAATCCGCTCCGGAACGATCCCTGGTTGCCCCACTCAAGAAGACCGGGGGGCGTAACAATCGCGGTCGGGTGACGAGTTTCCAACGTGGCGGCGGGCACAAGCGCCGGTATCGGCTGGTTGATTTTCGCCGAGAAAAAGATGGTGTTCCGGCAAAGGTGGCGGCGATCGAGTATGATCCGAACCGTTCGGCGCGCATCGCGTTGTTACATTATCAAGATGGCGAGAAGCGCTATATCCTTGCTCCGGTTGGCCTCAACGTTGGCGACACTGTCTTTTCTGGAGACGGTGTAGACATTAAACCTGGCAACGCTTTACCGCTAAAAAGCATCCCCCTTGGTACGCTGCTGCATAACATCGAAATGAAGGCGGGCAAGGGCGGACAACTCGTACGGAGCGCTGGCGGAGCCGCCCAGCTCATGGCGAAAGAAGGCGCCTACGCGACGGTTAAGTTGCCCTCAGGTGAAATGCGTCTAATCCATCAACAATGCCGGGCTACGGTTGGTCAACTTGGGAATCTCAACCACGAAAACGTCTCTTTAGGAAAGGCTGGGCGTTCGCGTTGGTTGGGTCGCCGTCCCCATGTCCGTGGTGTAGCGATGAACCCGGTTGATCATCCGATGGGTGGCGGGGAAGGCCGAGGAAAAGGGAATCACCCGCAAAGTCCTTGGGGAGTGCTCGCGAAAGGTTTCAAGACGAGACATAACGCGAGAACGGATAAGTACATCGTACAAAAACGAAGGAAGTAAGATGCCGCGTTCAGTAAAGAAAGGCCCATTTGTTGATGACCACCTCCTGAAGAAAGTCCAGGGGCTAGAGGAGAGTGGAGAAAAGAAAGTGATTAAGACGTGGTCGCGGCGCTCGACGATCATCCCTGAGATGATTGGCTACACCTTTGCGGTGCATAATGGCCGGAAATTCGTTCCCGTCTATGCGACGGAAAATATGGTCGGTCACAAACTGGGAGAATTTTCTCCGACGCGCACCTTCTATAGTCATTCCGGGGATCGCAAGGGTGAAGTGAAAAAAACGGGAAGAGCATAGAAATTGAGAGCAATGGAAATGGAAGCCAGAGCGATTACCCGCAACATCCGTACATCTCCGCAGAAAGCGCGACTCGTCGCGGACCTCATCCGGGGAAAACAAGTGGAAGAAGCGTTGCTCATCCTGCGCTTCACGCCTAAAAAAGCGGCGCGTGTTTTAGCAAAGACTTTACGGTCTGCTATCGCGAATGCGACCGAAACTCAAAATGTAGATCCCGATGCGTTGTACGTCAAAAAGACGTATGTTGACGGCGGGACAACGTTGAAACGTTTTACGCCACGCGCGCATGGGCGCGCCACGCCAGTTCGTAAACGGACAAGTCATTTCACAGTTGTTGTGGATGAACGCGCATAAGGATTGAAGCATGGGACAAAAAGTACATCCCAAAGGATTTCGTATTGGTATTTTAGAAGGGTGGGAGTCGCGCTGGTTTGCGGAAAAAGAATACGCGCTTTTACTCCATGACGATATCAAAGTCAGAAACTTCATCAAGAAGCGACTCCACCATGCTGGGATCGCAAAGATCGAATTAGAGCGCGCCGCTAATAAAGCAAAGATTAATATTTACACTGCGCGCCCGGGAATTGTGATCGGGAAAAAAGGCGCTGAAATCGAAAAGCTGAAAGCGGAATTGAATAAACTGACTGATCGGGAAGTGTATCTCAATATTCACGAAGTGCGCCGCCCTGACCTTGATGCGCAATTAGTGGCTGAAAATGTTGCCTTGCAACTAGAGCGTCGCGTCGCGTTCCGAAGAGCGATGAAAGAAAGTGTGGCCCGCGCGATTCGCATGGGCGCTCAAGGCGTAAAGGTGCGCTGTTCTGGACGACTGGCCGGAGCGGAAATTGCCCGAACCGAATGGTATCGTGAAGGCCGCGTTCCTCTCCATACGCTCCGTGCCGATATTAGTTACGGTTTGGCGGAGGCCAAAACGACGTACGGTATTATTGGCGTGAAAGTGTGGATTTTCCGCGGAGAAGTCCTCACTCGAGACGAAGAGCAGCAAAAACTCTCTGCCAACGCGTAAAGGAAACGTCATGCTTGCTCCCAAGAGAGTCAAACATAGAAAACAGCAAAAGGGCCGCGTATACGGCCTCGCGCATCGCGGAGCGGTCCTGTCCTTTGGAGACTTCGGCTTGAAAGCGCTGGAGAGAGGGCTTGTCACTGCTCGTGAGATCGAAGCGGCTCGTGTGGCGCTGACACGGCATGTCAAACGGGGTGGAAAAATCTGGGTCCGTATCTTTCCGGATAAGCCGATCACAAAGAAGCCAGCGGAAACGCGTATGGGAAAAGGCAAAGGCTCCCCCGAGTTGTGGGTGGCCGTGATCCGACCTGGACGCATGCTTTTTGAGATGGAGGGAGTGCCGAAGGAAACCGCCCAAGAGGCCCTTCGCCTCGCTTCCCATAAGCTTTCGATTAGCACCCAATTCTGCGAACGGCGTGGAGCGGCCTATGCGAGCTAAAGAGATCCGAGAACTCAACCTCGACGAACTCCGGCAAAAAGAGCGAGAGACTGCGGAAGAGATTTTCCGTCTCCGTATGAGGAAAAGCACGGGACAGCTCGAGAACCCCATGCGGGTGCGCATGCTGCGGCGGGATCTCGCACGACTCAAAACCGTTCAACAAGAACGCGCTGCGCGAGCGGCAGGAGAAAAACAATCGTGACCGGTGCACACAAAGCGCGACAAGGCGTCGTGATCAGCGACAAAATGGATAAGACGGTTGTTGTTCTTGTTGAACAATTGGTCAAACATCCTGTCTACAAAAAATACGTTCGCAGACGAAAGAAATATAAAGCCCATGACCCTGAAAATCAGTGCCGAGTTGGGGATCGCGTGTCCATTGTTGAAACGCGCCCGCTCAGCCGGGAAAAACGATGGCGTGTCCAGAGCATTACCCGATCGGCGGCGGAGTAGGGGAAGAAGGAACTCCTCATGATCCAGGTGGAAACGATCCTTGACGTCGCCGACAACTCTGGCGCACGGAAAGTACGCTGTGTGCACGTGCTGGGTGGAACGCGGCGACGGTACGCTTCTATTGGAGATGAGATCGTGGTCTCTATCCGTGAAGCAATTCCCAATGCAAAAGTAAAAAAGGGCGATGTCATGCGCGCGGTGATTGTTCGCACCGCGAAAGAAATCGGTAGACCGGACGGGTCGTATATCCGTTTCGACACGAACTCTGCCGTGTTGCTTGACAATCAACGAGAACCGATCGGCACTCGCATTTTCGGGCCAGTGGCGCGTGAACTGCGCGCCAAGCGATTTATGAAGATCATTTCGCTGGCGCCGGAAGTGCTGTAGGAAAAAACATGTTAGCACGGGTAAAGAAGAATGATACGGTGATGGTCATTGCCGGCAAAGAGCGCGGGAAGACGGGAAAAGTCTTGCGCGTGTTGCAGCAAGAGAATCGAGCCGTTGTGGAACATCTGAATTTAATAAAGCGGCATATGAAACCCCGAGGACCGCAAGAGCAAGGCGGGATCGTGGAGAAGGAGGCCGCTCTCCATCTCTCGAATCTCATGCCCATGTGTGAAAAATGCAACGCGCCGGTTCGGGTCGGTGTACGTCGACTTGATGATGGCAGTAAAGCGCGTGCGTGCCGCCGCTGTGGCGAGTTATTGGACAAGTAGTATGGCGCGTCTCAAAGAATTTTATCAGCAAAAGGTCGTATCCCAACTTAAGCAAGAGCTCAGGTACTCAAATATCATGCAAGTGCCGAAGTTGACAAAGATTGTCGTCAATATGGGTTTGGGTGATGCGGTGCAGAACCCGAAAATCCTGGAATCCGGTGTGGGAGAAATCACGCAGATTACCGGGCAAAAGCCTGTTGTCACGCGCGCTCATAAATCGATCGCCAATTTTAAGTTACGGGAGGGCGTGTCGATTGGGTGCGCCGTGACGCTGCGCGGCGAACGTATGTACGAATTTTTTGACCGGCTGGTGAGTATTGCTCTGCCTCGGGTTCGCGATTTTCGCGGCGTGTCCGGAAATTCATTCGACGGCAGAGGGAATTATTCTCTCGGCATTCGCGAGCATACCATCTTCCCGGAAATTAATATCGATAAAGTTGATCAAGTTAAAGGTTTCACGGTTTCTATGGTAACAACTGCGAAAACTGATGCCGAGGGGCGAGCGCTGTTGCGTGCTCTTGGCATGCCTTTCCGGAGCTAATTTTATGGCGCGAACCGCTCTGCGAGTCAAAGCTGAGAGAAAACCACAATTCGCTGTCCGTATGTACAATCGCTGTCCGCTATGTGGCAGATCCAGAGCCTATTATCGGCGTTTTCGGATGTGTCGTCTGTGCTTGCGCAATCTGGCTTTGAAGGGACAGATTCCCGGCCTGACAAAGGCGAGTTGGTAAAGGGGGGGATATGGGAACAGATCCGGTTGCCGATTTTCTGACTCATATTCGTAACGCCCTCCACGCTCGCAAGGATCGAGTCGATACCCCCTGGTCGCGACTCAAAGAGGCCATTGCCAAAGTCTTGCAGGAAGAAGGTTTCATCAGCGAGTTTAGCGCTGTCAATGAAACGCCGGGGATAGCGCTCCGTGTGTGGCTGAAATACGACACGAAAGGGCGGCCCATTGTGCGCGGTCTCAAGCGGGTGAGTAAACCAAGCCGGCGCGTCTATGTGAATGCGGAAGAGATTCCCTTGGTGCAAAATGGGCTCGGAGTGAATGTCCTTTCTACTTCGCGCGGCATTATTGTTGACCGTCAAGCGCGCAAACTCCATGTTGGCGGCGAAATCCTTTGCAGTGTGTGGTAGTATGCGAGAGAAAAGAGAGAGATGTGTATGGCGGGAGTAGGACGTACCCCTCTACCGATACCGGAAAAAGTGAAAGTTTCGACTCAGGACGGCAAAGTCAGCGTGCAGGGGCCGAAAGGCACGCTCGAATTCTCGTGTCATCCGAAAACAGATGTGCAGGTAGGGATCAATACGCTCTCGGTGCTCTGTCGCGATGAATCGCGTGATGTGAGAGCCCTCCAGGGACTGACTCGTAAAATGCTCGCCAACATGTGCGAAGGCGTCAGCAAAGGCTTTACGCGTACGCTGGAGATCAGTGGCGTTGGGTATAGGGCTGAGCAAAAAGGGGCCAATCTCATCCAGTTTACTCTGGGGTATTCTCACCCAATTTATTTTCAACTCCCTCCAGGCATTCAAGCGAAAATCGAACGGCAAACCGTGGTGACGCTTGAAGGAGTAGACAAACAACTTCTTGGTGAAGTGACGGCGGCCATTCGTCGCCTTCGTCCGCCTGAACCCTATAAGGGAAAAGGCGTGAAATATGCCGAAGAGAAGATTCGCAGAAAGGCTGGCAAAACTGCCGGAGCGCGGTAATTATGGCAAGGACAAATCCTCGGGAGAGGGGGAGACTCCTCCGTCGAGAGCGAGTACGAAAACAGGTGCGGGGCACAAACGCACGCCCACGTCTTTGTGTTTTTCGTAGCGGCAAGCACATCTATGCGCAAATTATTTCCGACGAGAACGGCAGTACGCTAGCTGCGGTTTCCACTTTGTCCTCGGTTGTCTCTGCAGACGCAAAAAAGAAAAGCGCGACAACCGAAGCGGCAAAAGAAATTGGCTCGCTGGTGGCTCGTGTTTGTCAGGAAAAAGGTATTGGCGAAGTTGTGTTCGACCGTAATGGTTTTCTCTATCATGGCCGAATTCGCGCGCTTGCCGAAGGAGCGCGAGAAGCAGGGCTAAAATTTTAGGAGCGGGTCAATCGTGGCCACATTTGAAGAGCGCATCAATCCAGACGGTTTAGAGATTAAAGAAAAAGTTGTCCACATTAGTCGCGTCGCGAAGGTGGTGAAAGGCGGTCGGCGGTTTAGCTTCAGCGCTGTTGTCGTGGCTGGGGACGGAGCTGGACATGTGGGCTACGGGCTTGGCAAAGCGAACGAAGTGCCCGAAGCGATTCGCAAAGGGGTCGAGCAGGCAAAAAAATCTTTGATCAACGTGCCTCTCGCCCAAGGGACAATTCCCTATGAAGTGCTCGGTAAGCATGGCGCCGGAAGAGTCCTGTTGAAGCCGGCGTCGCAAGGGACTGGTCTCATTGCTGGTGGAGGTGTACGGGCCGTCATGGAAATGGCTGGGGTTCGCGATGCGTTGACAAAATGTATCGGTTCTACGAATCCTCATAATTCGGTGCGAGCGACGCTGGAAGCGCTCAAGCAGCTCGGGTCGCCGGAAGAATTGATCGGACGTCGCGGCAAGACCCTTGCTGACTTGCAGGGATAATAAAGTATGTCAGATACAGTAGAAGCCAAGGTTCTCCGGATTACGCAGAAGCGCAGTGAAATTGGCTGCACACAAAGGCAGCGGGATACTCTCCGGGGGCTGGGATTGTCTCGACCAGGAAAGACGGTACTGAGAAACAATTCGCCCTCGTTGCAAGGCATGTTGCGAAAAGTGGCGCACCTTATTGAGGTATGTGATCATGGACCTAAGTAGTCTCCGTCCCGCGACTGGAGCAGTCAAAGAACGTAAGCGTCTTGGGCGCGGACCAGGCTCTGGTCTTGGAAAAACCTCTGGAAAAGGGCATAAAGGGAAGGGCGCTCGTTCTGGCGGGAATACGCCTCCAGGCTATGAAGGCGGTCAGATGCCCTTGTCTCGTCGATTGCCAAAACGTGGGTTCCGCAATCCGTTTCGCAAGGAGTATCAAGTCGTCAACCTGGGGAGTCTAGAAAAGATTGCCGTGAACATTATCGACGTAGCGGCTTTGCAAGCGGCTGGCCTTGTGCGGGAAAAACAGAAAGTCAAAATACTAGCTGATGGGGATTTGACAAAGGTGATTACCGTGAAGGCGCATGCGTTCAGCGAGAAAGCACGCGAGAAAATTACCGCCCTTGGGGGGACGGTCGAGGTCGTCTAGCGATGCTCGAAGGCATACAAAACGCGGCGAAAATTGTTGAACTCCGAAAACGTCTCGTCTTTACTTTTCTAATGCTAGGCGTATATCGGGTCGGTGTCGCTATTCCCACGCCTGGAATAGACGGAAAGGCGCTGACCGATTTCTTTCAACACGCGAGCAGCACCGTTTTTGGTCTTGTCAATCTGTTTTCCGGTGGAGCCCTGGAGCGATTCTCCATATTCGCTCTGGGGATCATGCCGTACATTAGTTCTTCCATCATCCTTCAACTTCTGACCGTGGTGATCCCTGCTCTTGAGCGTCTCTCAAAAGAAGGGGAGGCGGGCAGGCGGCGCATCACTCAATATACGCGCTACGGAACGGTAGGTCTTTCTCTCCTCCAAGGATTTTTCATTAGCGTCGGACTTGAACAAATTCAGGCCCCTGGTGGAAGTTCAGTAGTCTTTCATCCCGGTTGGGGGTTCCGTTTGATGACGATGATCACCCTAACCTCCGGCACCGCTTTTATTATGTGGTTAGGAGAGCAGATTACGGAGAGAGGTATCGGGAACGGGATTTCGTTAATCATTTTTTCTGGCATCGTGGCGAGCTTACCTTCTGCCGTGACGACTACTACCGAGTTTGTGCGAGAAGGAGAATTGAGCATCTTTGTCGTGCTCTTGATTCTGCTCGTTATGGTGGGAACCGTGGCTGCGGTGATTTTCATGGAACGAGGGCATCGTCGTATTCCCGTGCAATATGCGAAACGGGTGGTTGGCCGTCGAGTCTATGGAGGGCAAAGTTCCCATCTGCCGCTCAAGCTGAATACCGCAGGCGTCATTCCCCCTATTTTCGCTTCTTCGGTGCTTATCTTTCCCGCTACGATCGCCAGTTTTGCTGATCACCCCTGGGCGCAAACTGTGGCGTCGCTGTTAGCGCCGGGGAGCTTAGTGTATAACCTCAGCTATGTAGCGCTTATTATTTTCTTCTGTTACTTTTACACCGCTGTTGTCTTCAACCCTGTTGATGTCGCCGACAACATGAAGAAACACGGAGGCTTCATCCCTGGCATCCGGCCAGGACAACGTACCGCGGAGTACATAGATCGCGTGCTGAGTCGTGTGACGTTGAGTGGAGCCATCTATATTGCTTTGATTTGTCTCATGCCCACTCTCCTGATTAGTTCTTTTAATGTGCCTTTCTACTTTGGCGGAACCGCTTTGCTCATTGTCGTGGGGGTGGCGTTAGATACTGTTGCGCAAATTGAAACTCAAGTGCTCATGCGCAACTATGAAGGTTTCATGAAACGCGGACGCATACGCGGGCGCAGAGGGTAGTTCGGAGACGGTTTTATGCGCATCGTTCTTCTTGGACCTCCAGGTGCGGGTAAAGGAACTCAAGCCCGCATGTTACAAGATCGGTTCAGTATCCCGCAGGTCTCGACGGGAGATCTGCTGAGGGAAGCCATTCGTGAAGGGACGGCCCTGGGAAAGCAGGCCCGCACGTATATGGATGCTGGAGAACTCGTTCCCGATCAGCTTGTGACGGCAATGGTAGCCGAGCGGCTGAAAAAAGCAGATTGCGTTAACGGGTTTCTTCTGGATGGATTTCCCAGAACCATTGTGCAAGCTGAAGCCTTGGCTGAGCATTTGACTCAAGAGAAGCAGCATTTAGACTGTGTCTTAAACATCGCAGTTCCGAAGCAAGAACTCATTGAACGACTCAGCGGGCGTTGGGTTTGTCGCAGTTGTAGCGCCATGTATCATGAACATTTCAGCCCTCCAAAACAGACAGGACGTTGTGATCAATGCGGGGGCGAACTCTATCAGCGCACTGATGACAAGTTGGAAACGGTCACGGCTCGACTCGACGTGTATGAACGCTCCACCGCCCCGCTGATTGATTTTTACAAAAACAATGGGCTCTTGCGAAGTGTTGATGGAACCGGAGAACCACAGGAGGTGTTTCGGCGTATCTCGGACACCCTTCAGCCTGCGTGAATGTGTGGTCCGTGTATGATTTTTCTGAAATCTCGACAAGAAATCGAGACGATGCGGACGGCAAATCGTATCGTGAGTGAAATCCTTGTTGAATTGCGTGAGAAAGTCATTGCCGGGATATCGACTGGCGACATTGATCGGATGGCTGCCGAACAAATTCGTAAAAAAGGGGTCAAGTCCGCCTTTAAGGGGTATCAAATTCGACAAGGCGTGCCCCCCTTTCCTGCGACTATCTGTATTTCGTTGAATGACGAGGTGGTCCACGGCATTCCTTCTTCACAACGTCTTATTAAAGAAGGAGACATCGTTAGCCTCGACTTCGGGGTGATCTATAAAGACTTTTATGGAGATGCCGCGCTGACCTTCTCTTTGGGCGCTAAAGACGAAAAGATCCTCAATCTGATAAAAACAACGGCAGACGCCTTGGAGTGTGGCATCAGACAAGTCCAAGTCGGGCAGCGCTTAGGGGATGTGTCGGCTGCGGTACAAGAGAGGGTTGAGCAAGCCGGTTTCTCTGTCGTACGCGAGTTCGTGGGGCACGGGGTTGGTCGGCGGCTCCATGAAGATCCTCCAGTGCCTAATTACGGCATGCGGGAGCGAGGAGTGCGGTTACGAGAAGGGATGGTAATTGCTATCGAACCGATGGTGAACATTGGTGGTCCTGAAGTCATGATGAAAAGCGACGGTTGGACTGCCGTCACGAAGGATGGGAGTCTCTCCGCGCATTTTGAACATTCGGTGGCGGTCACGGAAAGAGGACCTGAAGTACTCAGCCGCTTATAGAATTTGCAATTGTCAAGAACTCTGTTTGACGAAAAGATGTTGATGAAGGACAAGAACAATGAAGGTACGAGCCTCGGTGAAGCCGATTTGTCGAAAATGTAAAGTGATCAAGCGTACTGGGGTCACTCGCGTCATCTGCGAAAATCCCCGACATAAGCAGAGACAAGGGTAAGCGTAGATTCTTTCTCAGTCGCTCTAGAGAAACAGGAGAAGAGGATATGGCGCGTATCGCTGGAATTGAACTGCCGCGTAATAAGCGGATCGAGATTGGTTTGACCTATATCTATGGCATTGGTCGTTCGGTCGCACTCAAAATTCTCGCCGATGCTGGGGTCGATCGAGGGAAGAAAACTGACGTACTCACTGACGAAGAAGTGGTGAACCTGAGACGGGTGATAGATCAGAATCACCGAGTGGAAGGGGACCTGCGGCGCGACCTTGCCAACAGCATTAAGCGACATGTGGATATTGGGTCGTACCGGGGGTTGAGACATCGACGGAACCTCCCTGTGAGAGGGCAAAGGACTCGGACCAACTCGCGGACACGGAAAGGTCCCCGTCGCACGGTTGCTGGAAAGAAACAAGCCCCGACGCCAAAGTAATAGTCTGAGGAGAGCTATATGCCAAAAGCGGGAGAACGTGCTGCGCCCCGAAAAAAGAAAGTCAAAAAAGCTGTTCCTGAAGGAATGGTGAATATCCATTCGACATTCAACAACACGATCGTGACTATCACTGATCCCCAAGGCAATGTGGTCGCCTGGGCAAGTGCGGGGACTGTCGGATTCAAAGGGTCGAGAAAGGGGACTCCATTTGCCGCTCAAGTGGCCGCAGAAAGCGCCGCGCGCAAAGCAGCCGATGCGGGAATGAGATCTGTGCAAGTCCAAGTCAAAGGCCCAGGAGCTGGGCGCGAATCGGCGTTGCGTTCGTTGCAGGCTGCAGGTTTTTCCATTAGTGTCATTCGTGATGTGACCCCAATTCCTCACAATGGCTGCCGTCCTCCGAAAAGACGTCGTGTGTGAGAAACGTTTGAGGGTCCCTTGAAATAAGAGGAGTAAGGTTGTGGCGCGATATATCGGCCCTGTCTGTCGTCTTTGTAGAAGAGAAGGAATCAAGTTATTTCTCAAAGGCGAACGCTGCTATACTGACAAATGTGCGATCGAACGCCGTGCCTACCCCCCAGGTCAACATGGTCAAGGTAGGGGTAAGAAAGCCACGGAGTATAGCGTCCAGTTGCGAGAGAAACAGAAACTGAAAAGAATTTACGGTATCCTTGAGCGGCCCTTCCGTCGTTTCTTTGCGATTGCCGAGCAAAGAAAAGGCATCACCGGTGAAAACCTGCTCACGTTGCTTGAACGACGATTGGATAACATGGTATACCGCATGGGCTTCGCCACCTCTCGTTCGGAAGCCCGCCAACTCGTTCGTCATGGGCACATTACGGTGAACCAGCGGCGTGTGACGATTCCTTCCTATTTGGTGGAGATCGGGAATGAAGTACAGGTCAAGGAAGCCAGCCGCAAAATTGCTCGTATTCAAGAGTCCGTTGATCTTGCGCAACGGCGAGGCGTTCCTGAATGGCTAGATGTTAACAAGGACACTTTTCTTGGCCGCGTACGGGCATTGCCGACCCGGGCGCAATTAACGTTGCCAATCAATGAACAGCTCATTGTTGAGCTGTATTCTAAAGTGTAGCATGTCGGTGTCGCCAGCAATGAGTGCGCGACACACGCATGGGAAGAGGAACCCGCATGCAGGAAAGCTTGCGTGATTTGATTAAGCCTGAGAGTCTCAAAATAGAGCAGGAAACACACGGGCAGTTGTTATACGGGAGGTTCATCGGAGAACCCTTTGAGCGAGGGTTTGGGACAACCTTAGGGAATTCGCTGCGACGTGTCTTGTTGTCGGCTCTGACGGGGGCCGCCATAACGAAGGTGCGCATTAAGGGAGTGTTGCATGAGTTCTCGACCGTCCCCGGCGTGACAGAGGATGTCACTGATATCCTCTTGAACTTGAAAGAGCTGCGCTTCCGTCTTCGCGGCGAGCAAACTGTTACGGCGAAACTTGAAGCAACTGGACCCGGTTCTGTCACTGCCGGTGATTTAGCTGTTGGTCCGTATGTGGATATTCTTAATCCCCAACATCCTATTGCGACGCTTGGGAAAGACGCCCGCCTCGAAGTGGAAGCCATCATCAGTCAAGGACGAGGATATGTTCTTGCTGAACGCCATAAGTCCGAGGAAGATCCGATCGGGATGTTGCTGCTCGACGCCGCATTTTCTCCGGTACGTAAAACGAATATCACGGTCACAAACGCACGGGTGGGACAGCGAACTGATTACGAGCGCCTTTCTCTGGAAGTGTGGACAGATGGCAGTATTCGTCCCGAAGAGGCGGTGGCTCTCGCCGCACGCGTATTGCAAGATCAGTTGGTGATTTTTGCCGGCCAAGTAGAAGAAGCCGAAGAAGGAACGCCACAGAAGGCCGGACACGAGCCTTTGAACGAAAATCTCTTTCGCCCAATTGAGGATTTGAATTTTTCTGTTCGTTCGGCGAATTGCCTTCAAAGCGCGGATCTGAAATATGTCGGTGAACTTGTACAAAAGACGGAAAACGATCTGCTCAAAACCAAAAACTTCGGTCGCAAATCTCTCAACGAAATTAAAGAAACCCTTCACAACATGGGGTTGGATTTAGGGATGCGGTTAGAAGGGAATTTCCCTTCTCGGGAAGAGCTGGAGCGACTCCGCGCGGCTCGTGAGCGAGAAGCTGTGTAAACTTTATGAACCTACAGCGAATCGAAATTGAGTAAGGGATAGAGAGTCATGCGACACCTTAACGATGGACGAAAACTCAACCGCACGGCCGCACACCGTAAAGCGTTGATGCGGAATCTCTTGAAAGCGTTGTTGCTCCGCGAGCAAATTCGCACGACTGATGCGAAAGCCAAAGAGTTACGCCGTCATGCGGATCGCATGGTCACGCTTGGCAAGCGGGGCACGGTTCATGCGCGGCGCCTCGCCTATGTCTATCTTGGCAGCCGCAAACTCGTGAAACGCTTGTTTGAGGAAGTTGCTCCTCGTTTCCAAGCGCGTGCGGGCGGGTACACTCGGGTCCTCAAATTGGGACCACGCCAGGGGGATGCAGCTCCGCTCTCGTTAATAGAGTTTACTGAGCGGGCAAGAAAAGCGACAGGAAAGTCGGAAGCACAAGAGTGAAAACCATACATCTAGTGCAATAGTTAAAAAAATATAAAAGTTGAGGGGGAGCGCTGGAATGGAACAGCCTCCCCCTCAGCATTCCTACCCTGTGGGCGTGCAGGGAAGAGGTGAACGAGGATGGCAGAAAGGCGCTACGGTTTCCGTTTCAGCTTTGCTGAGGGATGTATCATCGTGGTGAGCATTATGGGCGCCTCTTTTCTCGTCTTTCTTTTTGGCGTCTATGCTGGAAGAGAACTCGAAGCGCGCAAAGCCGCTGAGCACACTAGCACCGTCCGTTTAACGGCCCTTACCGAAGGGGAAGCTCCTGGCGCCAGCAAAGAAGGACGAGAGAAATCGACTCCTGCTCCGTCGGCTCCACTTCTCTCTGGCAAACCGACGACGGTAGTGATCGTGCCCTCTCCACGGCCCAGTGATGCTTCTAACGCTGCTCCTACCTCAGGGTCAGCCTCTCTTGCTGTTCCTCAAAATAAGACGCTAGCGACTGGCCCAGACATTGGACAAAAACCACAAGTCCCAGTGGCAAGTGAGCAGCCAGCGAAAAAGGAGCTCTTTGCTGCCCCTGTTTTGCCTCCTGGGGTCCACGTTGCCCCGCCAGAGAAAAGTCCAACCGTGCTGCAGGAAAAAGAACCACATGCGAACTCGGATTTGTCTGAGAAAACACAAGCGAATCCCGCCAATCTGAAAGCGACCCCCACGCCTTCTGTGACTCTTCGTGCTTCCGAAGAGAAAAAACAAATTGTGCAAGTGATGCAAGCAGCGAAAAAAGAACAAACTCCATTTCTGGCGAGGCCGTCTTCGTCCTCGCCAGGACGCTGGAGCGTACAAGTCCAAGCGATGCGAGACGAAGAAGGAGCGCGGCAGCTTGTCAGAGCCCTGCAGAGTCAAGGCTACGCGCCGATCATTAGTCGGGTCGTGCGCGATGGCGAAATATGGTATCGCGTGCGAGTCGGATCTTTCACGAGCGCTGATGAAGCCCGGGCTTCAGTCGAGCAGCTTCGGCGCGCAGGAAAATTCTCTCAAGCGTATCCTGTGTCAAATTGAAGAACCCAATGAAAGTCAAAGACGCAATCGCTTGTGTCGCCGCAGGCCGCGACCTGGCCGAAGAGGAGATGGCTGACGTCACAACCGAGATTATGGATGGGCAAGCCACGCCGGCCCAAATCGGCGCCTTATTGACGGGGCTCCATATTAAAGGAGAAACTGTAGACGAGATTGTTGGCGCTGCTCGCGTCATGCGCGCCTGGGCCACACACGTGCATCCTGTGCGGGACGCCTTAGACACCTGCGGCACTGGCGGCGACGGACGCCACACCTTTAATATCTCCACGGCTGCGGCGTTGGTCGCGGCTGGGGCTGGGCTCTGTGTCGCCAAACATGGCAATCGCGCGATGTCCGGTATGGTTGGCGGCGCTGATGTCCTTGAAACGTTGGGCGCACGCGTCGAATTATCCCCAGCCGTGGTCGAGCGCTGCTTGGAAAAAGTGGGATTTGGCTTTCTTCTGGCTCCGGCGTTTCATCGGGCGACGCGTCATGCCGCCGGGCCGCGCCGCGAGATCGGCATCCGCACCCTTTTTAATCTCCTCGGGCCGCTGACAAACCCCGCCGGCGCTCGCCATCAAGTGATCGGCGTGTTTGCGCGGCGCTGGGTAGCCCCGATGGCGGAAGCCCTGGGACGCTTAGGCAGCACACACGCCTTGGTCGTCCACGGTGAAGATGGGTTAGATGAAATCAGCTTAACTGGGGCCACCTCTGTGGCGGAATGGCGTCAGGGCAAGCTGTCTACTTTTACCATCCACCCTCAAGAGCTGGGCTTTGCTCTCTGTCGGCTCACCGATTTACAAGTCGAAAGTGCGCAAGAGTCGGCGCAAATCATTCGAGATATCTGTGCCGGAGTTCCTGGAGTCCGGCGTGATATTGTTGTCTTAAATGCCGCCGCCGCTTTATACGCCGGAGACGCCGTGCCCTCCTTGTCGGCGGGTGTGACCTTGGCGCAAAGCACAATTGACAGTGGGGCCGCGACGCGGACCCTCGATCAATTCATCGCCCTCACGCATGTAGAAACTCTATGATTCTTGACGAGATCCTTGCCTACAAGCGAGAAGAACTGGCGGTACAGAAACAACACATGTCCTTGGCGCAACTCCAAGACTTGCCGCTGTTTGCCTCATCGCCGCCATCTTTTTTGCGAGGCGTGCGTGATAAACAAGGACGATCGATTATTGCGGAAGTCAAAAAGGCCTCTCCGTCGAAAGGGGTCATCCGCGCCGATTTCGAGCCGCGCCAATTAGCGCGGACGTATGAAACCAATGGCGCTTCGGCGATTTCTGTCTTGACGGAGAAGAAATTCTTCCAAGGGAGTTTGGCCTACCTCCAGTTGATCCGTGAGCAGGTAACCGTGCCGCTGTTGCGCAAAGACTTTGTGTTCGACCCCTATCAAGTCTATGAAGCCCGCGCTTTTGGGGCCAGCGCAATTTTGTTGATCGTCGCTATTCTTTCCGATGCACAATTGACGGAACTGAGCAGCTTGGCCCGTTCGTTGAGTATGGACTGTCTTATCGAGGTTCATGACGAGGAGGAGTTAGCGCGAGCCTTGAAGTGTGGAGTCCAGCTCTTAGGCATCAATAACAGAGATCTCCGCACGTTTCACACGACTATTGAAACGAGTGAACGGTTGATGCGCTCTATACCGAAGGAGGTCACCGTGGTTTCCGAGAGCGGTTTGTCGCGAAGCGAACAGCTCTCGCGTCTGGAAGCGCAAGGCGTACGCGCCTTTTTGATCGGGGAGACGTTTATGGCTGCTCCCGACCCTGGCGTTCCACTGCGAGCAATGCTGCGAGGCGTCGAGTGAGCGTTCGCGTCAAAATTTGTGGGGTCACGAATAAGGCTGATGCGGAGCTAGCGGTCCAGTACGGCGCTGATCTGATCGGCTTGAATTTTTATCCACCTAGTCCACGGTTTGTCTCACTGGCGCTAGCCCGCGAGATCTGCACAGTGATTCCTCGTCATGTTCTTCGGGTCGGGGTGTTTGTCAACGCCGAGCGCCGCGCGATTGCCGAACTGGTAGAGCAGTTACCACTTGATCTTGTCCAATTCCACGGCGACGAAACGGGAGAAGATCTATTGGGCTGGCCTTGCAAGACGATTAAAGCGGTGCGAGTCCCACAAGAAAGCGCTGTGCTGGAGCTTCTTCAGCTCTCGACGGATTACCTCCTCCTTGACACCTACCGAGCCGGACGATACGGGGGAACGGGTGAAACGTTTGCCTGGGAGCAGGTTGTTGCTTTTGTCCCACAGCGGGAAGAGCGCTTGATCCTGGCGGGCGGCTTGACCCCCGACAACGTCGCCTTGGCCGTGCGGACAGTGCGTCCGTGGGCGGTGGATGTCGCCAGCGGCGTTGAGTCTGCACCCGGACGCAAAGACCGAGAAAAACTACGAGCGTTTATTACCAATGCCAAGACTGCCTGACGCCTATGGTCACTTCGGCCTCTATGGGGGACGCTATGTGGCTGAAACCCTCATGCCGGCGCTGATCGAATTAGAAGATGTCTATCGGAGCTGCAAGAGAGACCCGGAATTCCGTCGCGAACTGCGTACTTTATTGCAAGAGTATGTGGGGCGACCAACGCCGTTGACATTCGCGGCTCGCCTGACGCAACACTTGGGAGGGGCAAAGATTTATCTCAAACGAGAAGATCTGTGTCATACCGGCGCCCATAAGATCAATAATACGATCGGCCAAGCCTTGCTGGCCAAACGGATGAAGAAGCCGCGCCTCATTGCCGAGACCGGCGCCGGTCAACACGGGGTCGCCACCGCGACGGTCGCTGCGCTGTTTGGTCTGGAGTGCGAAGTCTTCATGGGTAGTGATGACATCGTGCGCCAAGCGCCGAATGTGTTTCGCATGCGTTTGCTTGGCGCCAGATTGCGCGAAGTCACGAACGGCACACGCACGTTGAAGGATGCGATGAATGAAGCGTTGCGCGATTGGATCACGCATGTGGCGAGAACGTTTTATGTCATCGGCACGGTGGCCGGGCCTCATCCCTATCCCATGATTGTGCGTGACTTTCAGTCGGTCATTGGACGCGAGGCCAGAAAACAAATGCTCCAGCGCGAAGGAAGGCTGCCCGATTATCTCATTGCTTGTGTGGGCGGGGGTAGTAATGCGATGGGCATTTTTACTCCGTTTCTGTCCGACGCTAGCGTACGCATGATCGGGGTTGAGGCTGGCGGATTAGGTGAAGGCCGTAACGCCGCGTCCATTAGCGGTGGCCACGTGGGCGTGCTCCATGGCAGCAAGAGCTACGTGCTGCAAGATGAAACCGGGCAAATTCGTGATACCTATTCGTTGGCGCCGGGGCTCGACTATCCTGGGGTTGGGCCGGAATTGAGTTATCTGAACGACCAGCGGCGCGTGCAGTATGTCACTGTGAGTGATCAACAGGCGGTGGAGGGGATGCAATTACTTGCGCGCACGGAAGGGATTATTCCCGCTTTGGAAAGCTCGCATGCGATTGCATACGCCGCCACGTTGGCGCCGCGTTTACAATCTGAACAAATTATTATTATCAACATCTCCGGGCGCGGCGACAAAGATTTGCAGTCTGTCGCAGGTTTCTTTGGAGAACCCCAGTAAAGTTTCCCATGACCCGTATTACTGATACGTTTGCCGCGCTGCGCGCACAGGGCGAAGCGGCCCTCATTCCGTATATCACCGCTGGAGATCCGGATTTAGATGTTACCTTTCAGCTCGTCTGCGAGTTTGAAAGACAAGGCGCTGATCTGGTTGAACTAGGCGTGCCCTTTTCTGATCCAATGGCGGATGGACCGACCCACCAGCGAGCGGCTGAACGCGCGCTGCGCGGTGGGACTTCGCTGGCGCTTGTCTTAGATATGGTGCAGCGCTTACGCGCGAAAGGGGTGCAGATTCCCATCATTCTTTTCAGTTACTACAATCCGATTTTTCGTTATGGCGGTGAGCGGTTTGCGCAAGACGCTCGTCATGCCGGCGTCGATGGCGTGCTCGGTGTTGATCTTCCTCCAGAAGAAGCTGATGAACTCAAGCGGGCCGCAGATCTTCATGATCTCGATGTGATTTTTCTGCTGGCGCCGACGAGTTCACTGGAACGCGCCCGGAAAGTCATCACGCGGGCGCGCGGCTTTGTCTACTATGTCGCCGTTACGGGCGTGACCGGCGCCCGCGCGACTTTGCCCACGGACCTCGGTGAAATGGTGCGCCGCATTCGCTCGCTTTCTCCGGTGCCGGTGGGCGTTGGTTTTGGCATTTCTACGCCTGCCCAGGCTGAGGAGGTCGCCCGTATTGCCGACGCCGTCATTGTCGGGAGCGCTATCTCTCAATTGATCGAGGCGAATATCGGCGAGCCGAACCTCGTGGAGCGGGTTGGAGAATTTGTCGGCAGCCTCAAGCGCGCGCTCCGCAAGGTAGCTATGCAGCCGTCTGCTTAAGCAGTCCCGAGAGCGTCCGGGCTCTGGCTGGAAGTCCCGACTTCAGGTACCTTGCTCTACGTCCATGAATCCGTCTTTGAGAAGATATGTCCAATTTGTGTTGGCGTTCCGCCAATGCACTGCAAGCCGTAAGTGAACACCCGGACGAGGTGTTGAGGAGGACTAGCCTATGGCCGCACGTGAATGGCGGCGAGTGCAGGAAGAAGCCGAAACGATCTGGGTCAAGTGTTCCGGTTGTCAAGAAATTCTTTTTCGTAAAGAAGTTGAGCGACGCCTATTCGTCTGTCCGAAATGTAATATCCACATGCGACTGACGGTCGAACAGCGCTTGCTGATGATTGTCGATCGCGGGTCCTTCATCGAACACGATGCTAACCTGAGTTCCGCTGATGCGCTGAGTTTTCGCGACCGCAAGCCGTATCCGGTGCGGCTGACCGAGGCGCGGGAAAAAAGTCACCGAGAAGAAGCAGTGGTGTGTGGAGTCGCCGCCATTCACGAACGGCCCGTGGCGTTGGGAATCTTCGACTTCTCTTTCCTTGGCGGGAGCATGGGATCGGTCGTGGGAGAAAAACTCACACGCATCGTTGAACATGCGCTGACAGCACGCTTGCCTGTGATCTTCTTTGCTGCGTCAGGCGGAGCGCGCATGCAAGAAGGCGTCTTGTCGCTGATGCAGATGGCTAAAGTCAGCATGGCATTAGGGCGCTTGCGTGAAGCTGGGTTGCCGTATCTTTCCGTGATGACTGATCCGACGACGGGCGGTGTGGCGGCTTCCTTGGGCATGCTTGGCGATATTCACATCGCTGAACCACAAGCGTTAATTGGGTTTGCCGGCCCGCGAGTGATTGAACAAACGATTCGCGAAAAGCTTCCTCCAGGTTTTCAACGCGCCGAGTTTTTACTAGAGCACGGCATGGTGGACGTGGTGGTTGAGCGGAAGGATTTGCGGCGTGTGCTTGGTCAACTCATTGGACTCCTCTGCGATCCGCTAGGATAATGAGGCTCCGGGAGCGTTCCGCGTTTAGCCTCAGCGCTAACATGTCTTCTTTTCTCTTATGTTGACTTATGAGGAAACGCTTGACTTCCTGTACCACCTGGAAGTCGAGCGCATGGATCTCAAACTTGAACGTGTTGCTGAAGCGTTGCGTCGCTGCGACTCGCCGCATCTCAGTTTCCCAGCTCTTCACGTTGCCGGCACCAATGGCAAAGGTTCGACCGCAGCGTTCCTCTATTCCATATTGAGCGCCGCCGGTTATAAAGTCGGACTTTTTACTTCACCACATCTCGTTGATTTTTGTGAACGTATTCGTCTTGGCGCGCGCCGGATTTCTCAGGCTGAAGTGATCGAAGGAGTAGCGACGATCCGTGCTGTTCTCGAACCAGTCGGCATACAGTTGACCCCGTTCGAGATGATGACCTTGCTGGCGTTTTCCGCGTTTGCGCGTAAGCAGGTTGATGTCGCCGTGGTTGAGGTGGGATTAGGAGGACGCCTGGATGCAACCAACGTGCTCTCTCCTCTGGTGTCGATCATTACCTCGATTGGGCTGGACCACCAAGCCTATCTTGGTCCGACTACCGCTCACATCGCGCGTGAAAAAGGCGGGATTATCAAAGCGAACACTCCTGTGGTGCTGGGACAGATGGTGGAAGAGAGCCGCGCGCTGCTCTGTGGTCTTGCCGAGGAAAGGAAGAGTCCGGTCTGGTGCTTTGGGAAAGACTTTTCGGCGTTGGCCAACGCTGCTGGAGGATTTGACTATCATAGTCCTGCTTGGCGACTGTTCGACCTCCATGTGGCGCTGCGGGGGAATTTTCAGCATGGCAATGCAGCGCTGGCCCTGGCCGCGCTGGAAATACTCTCCTCGACTTTTCCTCTGTCTGAGCAGCAACTGCGCGCGGGGCTCAAGCAAGCGACTTGGCCTGGACGGCTAGAGCTTGTGTCTGAACAGCCGTTTGTTATTTTGGATGGTGCGCATAATCCACAAGCGATGGCCGTGCTCTGCACCGAGTTGCCAGCCGTGCTGCAAGGTCGGAAGGCAACAGCGTTATTTGGGGTCATGCGCGATAAAGACTGGCGCTCAATGATTCCTCTGCTTGCGGGGGTCGTACAGGACATCGTGGTGACGCGCGTTCAACAAGCACGAGCAGAAGATCCACAGGTATTGCTCCACAGCCTTCTTCCTTTTTGCCCGAGCCGCATCATGCCTGACGCGCAAGCGGCGTGTCGACAACTGATGGCTGAAGCAAAACCTGATGAAGCGATTGTGGTCTGTGGCTCCTTGTTCTTAGTGGGAGAAGTGTCCCCACTTTTTTCTCCTCTCGCCGAGGACGCTTTGGGGCGCGAGTGAGTACGCGAGCTGTGCTGAAACACAAAGGACCCCTTTTCCTTTGTATTGTGCTGAGCGCTGTTTTTCTGAAGCCCGCGTGCTGGGCGCAGTCCTCTCCACAGCAAGAGAAGACTCCCATTCGCGTCCAGGCGGATTCGCTTCACCGCGATGAACAACAGGATACCGTTACGGCCTCCGGCAATGTTCTCCTCAAAAAAGGGGACACAACCCTACAGGCTGATACGGTGACGCTGCATCGCGCCACGAATGAAATGGAAGCGCACGGGCACGTCGTTCTCAAAGATCCGCAGGCGCAGATTGAGTCGGAGGCTCTTCAACTTGATACGGAGGACGAAACCGGCACGATCACGAATGGGACAATCCATCTGCCCCGTCGGCAGTTTGTCTTAACCGGCAAAACGATCCACAAATCGTATGGCCAGTCGTATCATATTGAAAACGGCGCTTTTACTACTTGTCAATGTGAAAAATTTAAAGACTCGGATTGGACCATCGGCGGAAACCCGATTGATGTAAACGTGCGTGGAAGAGGCGAGGTCTACAATGGACTGCTCCGCGCCCGTGACATTCCCATTCTCTATATCCCTTATGCGACAATGGCTGTACGAAACGAGCGTCAGAGCGGTTTCCTGTTTCCCTATTATTTGTATTCCACTACGCGCGGGCTTGTGGTGGAGCTGCCTTTTTACTGGGCGATTAATCGCAGTTACGACGCAACCTTCACTGCTGACTACGAGTCCATCTCGCGCATAGGAGCCTGGGGTGAGTTCCGTTACGCGCCCAACCAAAAGACCGAGGGACAATTTGGCGCTTCGTACTTCAATGAGCAGCTTCGTGACGCTTCTCCCAATAATCCTCCTCTCAGTCGCTGGAGCATTACTGGGACACATCGACAAGAACTGGCGGATGATATGCGCTTTGCGAGCGATCTCTTCTTCGTCAGTGATACCGCGTTCCTACGAGAAATCAGTCATCGAGCTTTGAGTCTTCCGAGCACACAAGACGACTATTATTCGGAGTGGTCTTTGCCGGCGCGGCGTTACACCGACTCTCGTTTTAACCTAGTAAAAGACTGGAAAAATGCTTTTCTGCGGACCGAAGCCGCCTATTATCAAGATCTCGTAGATGACCAAAACTACGCTTTTCAGGTCTTACCGCGCGTACAATTTAAAGAGCAGCAGTTCCTGTGGCACAATCGTCTAGAGGCAAATATTGCCGTTGAAGGAGATAATTTTTATCGGAACAAAGGGTATGCGGGTCAACGTCTCGATATCGCGCCGTCCGTCGCGATGCCCTTTCATTTTGGGGATTATGCTTTTGGCTCAATTGGCGTGACCGGAAGAGAGACGGCCTATCATCTCACCTCTCAGGAGCCCGGACCTTCCACGGTTCCTACCCCGAACTTGCATAGCGACCGGACGCGCGAACTGGTGCAATTCGATGCGAATATTCGCACCCGGCTTTCGCGCGTCTTCGATGTGAATATATGGAAGCTATTGAAACTTCAACACATTGTTGAACCAGAAATTTCATATCGCTATATTCCGTTGATCAACCAAGAAGATCTCCCACTGTATGATAATCTCGATCGCATCGGTCAACGTAACGTCTGGATCTATGGAGTCACCAATCGTTTTCTCGGCCAATTTCGTACAACTCCGGCGGCCAGCAGCGGGGCGGGAGAGAGTACGGAGACTCGTGACTTGGGAAGCATCACGTTGACGCATGCGTATGATCCTTCCCGGCAGCTCAATCTAGAAAAGAACCATTATTCCGACGTTGATGTCCTGGCTCGGTTTTCGCCATTCCCATTCGCCAATTTTTCTTTCAAGGCCACGTATGACATAAACAATGGCAGTGCGGCTGAGACCAGAGTCAGCGCTTCATTATACGATCCCCGCCCCATCTCTCCCTTGCCGCCGATGCTCCAGTATTTGCAACGTATCTCGAGCCTCACCGTCGCCTACGGTTCGACGAGCGCTCGGTTGATCAAAGCGTTTGACGCCGGTCTTCCGAATCCACCTACCAATGTGACCACAGCAAAGGGCATTACTTCAGTGCTCACTCTTCGCTTGAATGAATCGATCCAGGCTTCGTACGTCAGTCGCTATGATTTCAATACGTCCTCTTTTACCGCAGATCGGTATTTCTTGCGGTATCTCGCTCCTCAGCATTGCTGGTTCATCGAACTCGGAGCTGTTGACAAAGTAAATCCTTCTGAGTTTCAATTCCATTTCATGTTTACTTTTCTTGGACTCGGCTCTTCCGGCGGCAGACCGTCATTCTAGCCGACGTTGCGGCGGACTCCGGCGACAACACGAGGAATCTTTTCTTGGAGGCGAAGGTCGAACTGACGCGTAAAATCTTTCCCTCTGCGCAACTTCTCGCGGGAGAATTACAAGCGGTGCGCCGCCAAGGGAAACGGCTCGTGTTTACGAACGGCTGTTTTGATCTCTTGCATCCGGGGCACATCCATGCACTGACGCACGCGAAAGCCCTGGGCGATGTCCTCATTGTGGGAATCAACAGCGACGCCTCGGTGAAAAGACTCAAAGGAGAAAAGAGACCGATCCTCAACGAACACGAACGCGTCACCTTGCTCGCGGCGCTCGAAGCGGTTGACTATGTCACCATTTTTGATGAGGATACGCCCTTGACGTTGATTCGTCTCTTGCAACCAGACGTACTCGTCAAAGGTGGGGACTGGAGTGTTGACGCTGTGGTGGGCAGAGAAGAAGTGGAAGCGTGGGGCGGGCGAGTGGAACTGATCCCGTATCAAGCCGGCGCCTCCACGACCAGCCTCATCGAGCGGATCATGGCGGCGTATGCGGAACGCCGCCAATGAGGTGGCGGTGCCATCATTAACTCGCCTTAAAAGTAAACACGATTTCCTTCGTCTCTTTTGCGCCGAGCGTGACTTTTTGGGATTGCACCCCGAAGCGCTCGTGCCATGCTTCGAGGATATACTCGCCCGGGGGCAGATTTTTTAGGGTAAAGCCGCCGTCGGCTGCGCTCGTAGCAAAATAGGGATGATCGAACACGCCGAGGTACGCACGCATCCAGGGATGAATATCGCATTTGATTTCTATCACGGCCTCTGGTTTATTCACGGCGATCGTTCGCGAAGCGCCTTTGACGCCGAGGCTGAAATTCCACGGCGACGAGTTTTTTGCCAAACCGTGCACGTTGTGCGCGAGCGGATCGCTGTTCAACATCAGTAATGGTTGATCAGTCTGCGCCCCGAGAATCCGGGGCGTAAAGAGACATCCTCTTTGGTCAAGCACGACTGGAGTGGCCGGAACGGAAAAGATGCGGTCCCCCAGGCCATCTTTCACGTACACCAACGCGTTTTGGAGTTTGTTGTTGTTAATGAGTATATCGTTCGCTTTGGGATTACCCTCGGGATGCTGGGCGGCGCACTCGGACCATCCGCTCAGTTGAACAAGCGACGCTTCGGGCGCGGCGCCGTCGAATTGCACGACGCCGGAAATCGCGCCGGTGGTGGACAGGTCCAGCGGCGTTGCTTGTCGCTCTGGAGCCGTGGGCTCGTTCTTGCCGCAGGCAAAGACGAAGGCTAGGCTTGCGCCTAACAGCAGGAGTTGCATCAACGTGCTTCTGCGTGCTCTCATCATGAACTTCTCCCTCAGTTAAAAATGCGCAGGTTCATTTTGTTGACGATCCTGCGGTTCCAGTTGAATCGTAGTGTGGTCAATCCCGAAGGCTTGCTGAAGGGTCTGCTCGATCGCGTCTAACAACGCGTGATGGTCCGAAACTCCATTGACCACGACATGAGCCGTGAGCGTAAAGAGCCCGGACGTGAGCGTCCACACGTGGAGGTCATGCACCCGAGTCACGCCGGGAACCGCTTCAAGCGTGGTCTGAATGTCGCCGAGATCGAGATGGCGCGGCGTAGCCTGCATGAGAATGTCAATGGATTCGCGCACGATATCGAACGAGCTGAAGAGAATCAGTACGCCAATCACAACGCTGGTCACCGGGTCCGCCCAACTCCAACCCGTGGTCAAGAGAAGAACGCCGGCCACGATAGCGCCAACCGATCCCAACGCATCGCTCAGCACGTGCAAAAACACGCCATGCATATTGAGATTGCCCTCGTGGGAATCGTGCAACATCCAAGCCGTGACGAGGTTGACGCCAAGACCGATGCTGGCGACAATGATCATGCCTTGCCCGTGAATCTCCGCGGGGGAAAAGAAACGATAGTACGCCTCACGAAAAATGACACCGGCCACCAACCACAGCGCGAGCCCATTGAGCAGCGCGGCGAGAATCTCCGCGCGATAGTAGCCGAAGGTTTTCTGCGAAGTGACCGGCAGGGTCGCAATATACGCGGCAAACAACGACAAGCCCATCGCCGACACATCCGACAGCATGTGCCCGGCGTCGGACAGCAGCGCAAGGCTATGCGTGAGGACGCCGCCGACAAATTCCACCAGGCAGTAACTGCCTGTGAGCACGAGCGCGAATTTCAGCCGCTGTTGATTGTGGTCGTGATCGTGGTTGTGTGCCATGAGTCCATTGTAGAACAAACCGTCAGGGCTTTGCTGCCTCCTTCGGCTTCGGTCCCCAGGCTTGCATCTTCTTCGGTTTAAGGACAATCAACACGCGATGCTGCTTCTTGAGATTTTCCAGGTAGGGATCACCCTCTTCTTTACCATAGTATTTGTACACGATTTTACTGGTCATGTCCCAGATGTCATTCTCGCGGATCTTCGCCTTTCCAGAGGCGATAACGGAATGATGATCAAGCACGTCATCGACAATGACGCTGATTCTCGGGTCTCGCTTGATATTGCGGTACTTCACCGTTTCCTTTGTGACTGAGAAGTAAAAAGCCGAACCATCCCAATAGAAAATCACCGGAGTCACTTGCGGATCACCCTTGGTGTTCAGCGTGGCAATGGCGGCGTTGCGTCGCTCCGAGAGAAACGCTTCCCTCTGCTCGGGCGTGAAAGGCTGGATGCCGCCGAGGACTTTACGTTGCGCTGGTTTTCCGGCATTCTCCTCCGCGCACAGAGGCGCGGGCAAGACTGCGGTGGTAGTATAAACAATCGCAAAAATGAGGAACACACTTTCCGCACCTTTCCATCTCTTCAACATGGATTTCCCCTCCTGCCGTGTTTTTACACGGACACGGTGAGGGACCGCAACCGGCTCGCTACTAGCAGCCTTTGTCAAATAGACGAACCTTGACAACCGCTGGTGGGCTGATGAATACTGCGGAGGGTTTTACTGTTTTCGTTCTTCGTCGCCAGACAAGATAGACCGCGAGGCAAGGTGCGGTAAAGTCACAAGTTGGACGACAAAAACACTGAAAAGACTGACGATGTCAAATCGTAAGGGAACCCTACCATGACTTTTGATGAAGTGCTGGACCAAGTCCGAGAACTGCTGCATCAGCGCGGTCGGGTGACCTATCGATCACTCAAGCTGCGTTACCAATTAGACGACGAGATGCTGGCGGGGGTTGCCGACGAACTCATTAGCGCCGAGCGCGTGGCAGTCGATGAAGATGGCAAAGTGTTGGTGTGGGTCGGGGCTGCGCTCGTTCAACGTTCAACGCCTGTCCTGAGCCCGGTCGAAGGGTTCCGGGTTCCAAGTTCTTCCCAATCCCTAACCCCTAATGCCCAATCCCCAGCGGAGCGTCGCCAACTGACGGTGATGTTCTGTGACCTGGTGGACTCGACTGCGCTGTCCGAACTCCTCGATCCCGAAGAGCTGCGCGAGGTCGTGCAGGCCTACCATGCGACGTGTGCGGAAGCGATAACCCGCTATGCGGGCTATACGGCCCAGCACTTGGGCGATGGACTACTTGTCTACTTTGGTTATCCGGCGGCACATGAAGATGAGGCGGCGCGGGCGGTGCGAACCGCTCTGGAAATTCTGGCAGGCCTCCAATCCCTCAATGCCCGGATGAGACCGGCGCTCAAAGCGCGTTTGCCGCACCCCATCCAAGTGCGCATCGGCATTCACACGGGGCTTGTCGTCATCGGCGAGATCGGCAGCAGCGAGAAGCAGGAGTTGTTGGCGTTGGGAGAGACGCCGAATCTGGCGGCTCGGTTACAAGGGCTCGCAGAGCCGGATACGGTAGTGATCAGCGCCGCCACGCAGCATCTCGTGCAGGGCCTCTTTGAGCATCAGGACTTAGGCTCACAATTCCTCAAGGGGCTCTCGACTCCGGTGGCGATATACCGGGTCGTTGGAGAGAGCGCCGCGCAGAGCCGCTTTGAGGCGGCGGTCAGTGCTGGCTTAACTCCCCTGGTTGGGCGCGAAGCCGAGCTGGAAGTACTGCGGCAGCGCTGGGAAACGGCCAAAGCAGGCTCCGGGCAAGTTGTGCTGGTGAGTGGCGAGGCTGGCATTGGCAAGTCCCGCCTGGTGCAGACGCTCAAAGAACAAGTACTGGCCGAGGGCGCGACCCGCATTGAGTTTCGCTGCTCGCCCTATCATCAGAACAGCGCCTTGTATCCGATCATTGATCACCTCCAGCGGCTCTTGCAGTTTCAGCGGGACGACACTCCTCAAGTCAAGTTGACCAAACTCCAACGAGCGCTCGTGGCCTATCGTTTCCCCCAGGCTGATACCGTGCCGCTCCTCGCGACTTTGCTCTCGTTGCCACAGCCTGAGAATGTTCCTCCACTGACACTCAGCCCGCAAAAGCAGAAGCAAAGGACTCAAGAAGCGTTAGTGGCGTGGATTGTGGAGGAAGCCGAGAAGGCTGCTGTCTACTGCGCGTGGGAAGACTTACATTGGGCCGACCCCTCCACGCTCGAATTACTCACGCTCTTTCTGGAGCAAATTCCTGCTACGCGGATGTTTACCGTGTTGACGTTTCGCCCGGAGTTCACGCCGCCGTGGGGCCCGCGCTCCTACCTCACCCCGCTCACGCTCAGTCGCTTAGGGCGCTCACAGGTCGAGGCGATGATCGCGCAGGTAACGGCAGGTAAGCCTTTGCCTGCCGAAGTCGTCGAGCAGATTCGGCTCAAGACCGACGGGGTGCCGTTGTTTGTCGAGGAACTCACCAAGATGGTGCTGGAAACCCTTGGGGAACGGGCAACAGGGGTCGGGAAACGGTCGGATTGGTCTTCGCTTCAACTGGCCATTCCGTCTACGTTACAAGATTCCTTGATGGCCCGGCTTGATCGGCTCGCGCCGGTCAGAGAGATTGCGCAGACGGGAGCGACCGTGGGGCGGGAATTTTCGTATGATCTGCTTCACGCCGTCTCCCCGTTAGATGAGGCCGCGCTCCAGCACGGGCTGCGGCAGCTCGTCGAGGCCGAATTGATCTACCAGCGTGGACTCCCGCCGCAGGCAACGTATCTTTTCAAGCACGCGCTCATTCAGGACACAGCCTATCAATCGTTGTTGAAGAGCAAGCGCCAGCAATATCATCAGCAGATTGCTCAAGTATTAGCGGAGCGATTTCCCGATACGATCGAAACCCAACCCGAACTGTTGGCCCACCACTATACCGAAGCGAATCTCAAAGAGCAGGCTCTGCCCTATTGGCAGCAGGCCGGGGACCGAGCCAACCAGCGCTCGGCCTACGCGGAAGCGATCAGTCACTTCACCAAGGGGCTGGAGTTGCTCAAAACCCTGGCGGACACTCCCGAGCGCGTCCAGCAAGAACTCACCTTCCAACTTGCCCTGAGTGACGCCCTGGGCATGGTCAGAGGTTATACCGCCCCAGAGGTGAAAGAATCTGTGAACCGGGCCCGGGCCCTGTGCCAGCAGGTAGGTGAGACACTTCAGCTTTTTTCAGTGCTGTTTAGACTATGTTTGTTTTATGTTGTCCGGGGAGAGTTACAGACGACATCTGAGCTGGCGGAGCAGATGATGCGGCTGGCCCAGAGCGTCCAAGACTCGTATCTCCTTTCAATAGCTCATATGGGGTTGGGGTGTACATTGTTCTTGCGTGGAGAATTGATCTCTGCTCGACCACTCTTGGAGCAAGCGATTGCGTTGTATGACCCCCAGCAGCACCCTCGCCCCACCGTCAATACGGCTGACCCGAGGCTGGATTGCCTCTCCTATGCAGCCTGGACTCTGTGGTGTCTTGGCTATCCAGACCAGGGCCTGCAGCGGAGCCAGGAGGCAGTGACCTTAGCCGAGGGGTTGTCTCACCCCTTTAGTCTGGCCTACGCCTTGGGGAGTGCTGCCCCGTTCCATGTCTTCCGTAGGGAAGAGTCGCTCGCTCAAGAGCGAGCCGAGGCAGTGATAACTCTGTCAACCGAGCAGGGGTTCCCGTTCTGGTTGGCGCGTGGAGCTATCGTTCAGGGCTGGGCGCTGGCCGAGCAGGGGCAGGTGGAAGAAGGCATCGTACAGCTGCAGCAGGGTCTGGCTGCCTTCCGGGCTATGGGGGCAGAATGGGGACGACCGTATTATCTCGCCCTATTAGCTGAAACGTACGGGAAGGAAGGACAGGCTGAGGAAGGACTTGCTGTGCTGCCCGAAGCGCTGGACGTGGTGGGCAAAAGTGGGGAGCGTTTCTATGAAGCGGAGCTATATCGATTAAAAGGCGAGCTAACGCTTCAGCAGGAAAGTCAAAAAGCAAAGGGCCAAAGTCAAAAATCAAAAATGAGAACCGAGTCCTCGATCCCAATGCCCGATGCCCAGGGTGAGGCCGAAACCTGCTTCCTCAAGGCCATTGAGATTGCACAAAAACAACAAGCCAAGTCTTGGGAACTCCGCGCCACGATGAGCCTGGCCCGCTTGTGGCAGGCGCAAGGCAAGCCCCACGAAGCACGCGGCAGGCTGGCCGCAATCTACAACTGGTTCACCGAAGGGTTTGGTACGAAAGACCTGCAAGAGGCAAAAGTGTTGTTAGAGGAATTACACTGAAACAAAAACCATCATCCAAGGGTACCGCTGTCTGATGCTATTTACACACTATTTGGGAAGACCTCCGATTTGGCCTGCGTAGTCGGTCGATGGGCATGATCATTTGCTCTCATGTTACTACCTGGTGGAGAACGTGCGATCGTTGACTTGAGAAAGCTGCGAGACTATTGCTTGAATCCGGATGATCCCAGAGGTAGACACAAAGCCCAGGTTTTTGCAGTAGCTTTAGGAATAACGGCAGCCGATGCTCCGCAACTGCGAGCAAAGTTGCTGGAGGCCGCGCGGACTAAAGATGCACAACGCGGCGAGCTTGATCTGTATGGGCAAAGGTACACAATTGATTTTGAGTTGGAGACACAAGTTGGAAAAGCAACCCTACGGAGTGGTTGGATTGTCTTGCATGGCAAGAGGGTGCCACGATTAACGACCTGCTATGTCAAGAAAAGGAAGCGCTAATGCCGAAGCGAAAGATTAAATTGCTGGATACTGTAGCGTTACTTGAGGACTGGCCAGAACGTAAGCTCAGACGTGGCGAAGTCGGCACTATAGTAGAAGTCCTCGCGCCGGATGTGTACGAAGTAGAGTTTTGTGATGATGAAGGTCAGACCTACGCGGAGCTGGCGGTGCGGGGCGATCAACTTCTTACCCTACATAATCAAGGTGAAGCGCTAAAGATTGTCGCCTAGCGAGCGAAGCGCACTTGCTCTACCCTGCTGACCAGAGGCTTCCCTCCGTCAACGCACCCACGGCGGGAGGCCGTTCAGCGTGATATGGAAAATCGGCAGGCCGAGAAGGTAGATGAGTATCGTCAGGACTGCCGATCCGATGATGTCCAGCCCAATCCCGGCTTTAATCATTTGTGGAACGGTGACGTGGCCGCTGGCGAACACGATGGCGTTTGGTCCGGTGGCGGATGGCAGCATGAAGTTACACACTGACGCGGCAAACGTCGCGGGAATCATCAGCAGCAAAGGATCGAGGTGCATTGCCTGCGCCGTGGCGGAGAGCACAGGCAACATCAGCGTAACCGTGGCGGTGTTGCTAGCGAATTCGGTGACCCAGGTTGTTAACAACGTCACCATGAAAATGCCGCTGAGAGCGGACAGCTGACCGATCAAAGTTAAACGAGAGCCGAGCCATACCGCAAGCCCGGACTTCTCGACTCCTGCAGCCAGTGCTAAGCCCCCGCCTAACAGCAGCAGCACGCCCCAAGGAATACGCTCCGCCGCTTCCCAATCCATCAGGAACGTTCCCGTTTTTCTCTCTGCAGGGATGAGGAACAACAGCAAGGCCATCGTCATCGCCACAGTCGAGTCTTGGACCGTTACCGGCGGCGGCAGGAAACGAGACCAGCCAGGAATTGTTATACCGCCGAGAGGAAGATCCTCTCGAAAAATCCACAGAAAGGCGGTGACTACGGAGACCAGCAGGACCTTTTTTTCTTCTTGACTCACGGGACCCAACGTCGAAAGTTGGCTGTGGAGAAATTGGCGATCGGCTTGCCAACCGGTCGTCGGATAACGAAAGATGACGAAGCTGAGATAGGCCCAGGTGATAAGCACGAGCATGATGACCGTGGGTGTTCCGAATAACATCCATTGCAAAAACACGATAGGCGGCGCTTCGGGAAAGAGTTTGGTGAAAGCGCCAATGAAAATGACGTTCGGCGGAGTGCCGACCGGCGTGCCCACGCCGCCAATGGAGGCGCCGTACGCGATCATCAACATCAAGGCTGCGCCAAAGCCTTTTTTGGTATCGTAGCCTTGCGTGTCCGCATGCGTGAGAATGGCCGTGGCGATCGGCAGCATGATGAGCGTCGTCGCCGTATTGGACACCCACATCGAGATGGCTGCTGTGGTGCTCATGAGGCCCAGCGTCAACGCGCGCGGCGACGAGCCGAAGCGACTGAGGATTTGCAAGGCGATGCGATGGTGTAAATGACACTTCTCCATAGCCAGGGCGATGAGGAAGCCGCCCATGAAGAGGAAGATGACTTGATCCGCATACGTTGTTGACACTTCTTGCGGCGTGAGAATGTGGAGCAGCGGAAAAAGCGCCAAGGGCAGAAGAGCGGTGATAGAAGGATGAATAGCCTCTGTGACCCACCAGACGCCTATCAGCGTGGTGACAGCGGTCATACGCCAGGCTTTGAGTTCCATCCCCGTGGGAGCGGGCGACAACAACAGCAAGAAAAACAACGCCAAGCCGGCGAAGAGGCCGAGCGCTTGGCGACGTTGATATTGCGTGGACGTTGTTTCGCTTGTCAATCTATAAAACCGTCAGTGAGATGATGAGCGGTCAGATGTGAGCAGGGTGAGGGGAACCGTGGCGAGGACACGCGCTAATGTTTGCGCAAACAGCTTGTGCAGGTCTGCCGGTCGGCACCCCGCTGCGGCGGCGTGTCCGCCTCCGCCAAAAAATTGCGCGATCTGTGAAAGATCCACCTGACAGTCCGGCGAACGACGTAAGCTGACGCCTTCACCCGCGAGATCGTAAAAGGCGAGAATAGTTTGCGTCGCTTTTTTTCCCCACGCGTCGCCGATCTCGCTGGCGTAGCCATCGCACAGGGCGGTGACCAGAGTGTAAGGCGTTCCAGGCAGCGGCAGGTCGAAGCGGCTCTTTTCCGCCAAGGCAAAACTCTCCTCGATTTCCTTCGCCGTTCTGGCGTAGGCCTCGCACATGGCTGGAGTGTACGTGACCGCCGCGTCGACTTCGAGTAAGGCTTCATATCCGACTAAACTTTGTTCATCAGTTCCCAGCGTGCGAATGGTCCACGCCAGTTCGCGCGAACCAGGAATGGCGTGAATCCACCGGTCATTGTCGTCCGCCATCGCCACCGCCTGACGAAACTCCGCGAAGCGCGGATTGGTGCGTCGCGCTGCGGCAAGTTGCTCTTCCAAATATTGGTAGACGAGGCGAGCCGCCGAAAATTCTTCACTGACCACATGCGCTGTGAACGGGACATTGATATCGCCAGCAGCGTAGCGTTTCAGGGCCGTGCGGTGATGGTCGAACCAAAGAATCTTCACTCCGTGTGCGGCCAGGGCGCGGAGATGTTCATCCGTTTCTTTTGCCGTCCAAGAAATATCCGTGATCCACAATTCACTTCCTGCCGGAGCAGCGTCTGGCCCGATGGAACGGAGCACTTCGTTGATCTTTTCGTTGCCGGAAAAATGCGGCGTAATGATGGCCCCGGACCGATAGCGGGCGACAGCAACCGCTGCGGCTACGCCGTCGAGGCAATACGGGCCGTGGCTGACGATATGGACGATCTGAGAGGATGAGGTGTCATTGCTCATAGAGAACAGAATACCAAACTTTGCGCTCCGAGCGCCAGATTGCCGATGCTGCATCTTCCGCCAAAGGCTAACCTCCACGTACCGCATTCATGACCTTTTCGATGTTGAGCAAGCGAGGACCCTCCCAAGATAGAGAGACTTCCCATCGATCTTCAGCATTGACTACCAGCTCGCGTTCTCCGTCCAATGCGAGGATTGAAGGCGTGAAGGTCACAGGCATGCGAACGCCATGCTGCAACACCTCATGTTTGCGTATACCTATTGAGGTAACCAAACCTGGAGCGATGGCGGCGGTGACTGCCTGTCCTCCGCTTCCGAGTCGCAGATACAACCCGCCATCTTCACGTGGGTGAATGGGATGGACCATACCGCCGATTGACGCCATGCCGATATTCGTGGGCTGGCCTTGGGTGAGGAATAACTCTTTTAATCGGTCTACTTCCCACAGCGCCCGTGCGCCGACGAATTGGTAATCACACACCGCGACATCGACAAGCGCCACGTCTTCCCACTGACCGTTGCGGTACAAGTTTAACCGTTTCGTGGGCGTGGTATAATCAGACCACGCGAGTCGACGCGCGGCATAATAGCCTGCCGCGAGCCCCGCTAGCGTTGATTCCAGGAAACGTGGAAAGGCGTTGTTCGTTCCGGTTGAGAGCGCCACGAGCGGCATCTCTTGGCTGCCCTTGGCGACGACGCGGCTCGTGCCATCGCCGCCGATCACGATGACGCACGTCACGCCCTGCTCACGCATCAGGGCGGCTGCGCGCGTTGAATCCGCAGCTTCATCGTACACGGACATTTCCAAAAGACGAGGCTTGATGCGGAGCGGTTCGGTAATCCCAGAGAGCGCCTTCATGCCAATTCCCACTGGATCGGGGAGAAACACCACTTCGTCTACACCAGCGCCGTTCAGCCCCAAAATAGCACGGCGGACAATATAGACTTTCTCTTGCGTGTCGAGCACGGAGCCATGCGCGACTAAGCGTCGAATGTCTTTCCCTGCGCGGGGATTAGCGATAATGCCGACAGAATTCATAGGTTCTCGGGGTAAAGTTCCTCCCGCCCGGCGATTAATCGCCGGGCTACAGAGCGGCGCCCCATCAAGGGGGCTTAAAAGCTGGCTTGAGCCAGCGCCGCTTCGTAGCCCGGACACTTCATGTCCGGGCGGAGGGCTCTAATCTCTTGCATCTGGATTTAGAATAGCGACACCGCCGCCGCTGTGATTTTCTGGGCGTTAGGCAGATAGTGATCTTCGAGCGGCGGACTAAACGGGACCGGCGTGTGGAGCCCGGTCACAGTTTTGATCGGTCCGTTGAGATAGTCAAAGCCCTTGTCTGCTACAATAGCGGCGATATCCGACGCCATGCTGCAACGTGGGTGCGATTCATCAATCACAACGAGGCGCCCGGTTTTTTTCACCGAGTTCAGCACGGTGTCCTCATCAAAGGGAGACAGGCTGCGCGGATCAATCACCTCGGCGCTCTTCCCCTGCTGTTGCAAATCTTCCGCAGCCTTGAGTGCGTGGTGCACCATTTTGCCGATGGCGACAAGCGTGACATCATTGCCCGTGCGCTTTATATCGGCTTTACCGAGTGGAATCGCGTACGGCTCTTCCGGCACCGGACCTTTCATGGCGCCGAGGGTAATATCCTCGAAGAAAATCACCGGATCGTCATCACGGATTGACGAAATTAATAACCCCTTCGCGTCGTATGGTGTGGCTGGAATGACCGTTTTGAGCCCAGGGATGTGTGTAAACAACGAATACAATACTTGCGAGTGTTGCGCCGCTGCACGATAGCCGCCACCGCAGATTGTCCGAATCACGAGCGGGACCTTGGCTTTGCCGCCAAACATGTAGCGGAGTTTCGCCCCTTGATTGAGAAGTTGATCGAAACAGACGCCCATAAAGCCGACGAACATCATCTCCGCGATTGGTCGCAGCCCCGTGACCGCCGCACCGACCGCCGCACCGATGAAGCCGGACTCGCTGATAGGCGTATCGAGAATACGCTCGCGGCCAAATTCCTTCACCAAACCTTTAGTGACGCCCAAGACGCCTCCCCAAGCGTCATCGCCGTGCAGATGTTCAACATCGGCGCCGCCAGCGACATCTTCTCCCATCAGGATGACCTTGGGATCGCGCTGCATCTCTTGGCGCATCGCTTCGTTCAACGCCTGACCAAAATTGAGTTCTCTGTCTGCCATGTGCCCCTCCTTCTTTCTTGGGAGCGCGACCGTCTCGGTCGCTTTTTTCGCGGGCGGGACGCCCGCGCCCCCGGGACGCCTCCAGGTGAAATTCGCTATAACACCTAGTAGTTCACATACACATCCGTGTAGGTTTCTTGCACGTCCGGATACGGACTGGTTTCTGCAAATTTTACCGATTCGTCGATTTGAGACGCGACGCGATCTTCAATCGCTTTCAATTCGGACTCGGTCACTAAATGGCGCGCGAGCACGTTCTCTCGGAACAATTTGATGGGATCGCGTTCCTTCTGGTATTTTTCGTTTTCTGCGGCGATTTTGTAGGTCTGTGCATCCCCTTCAAAATGACCGTTGAAGCGGTAGGTTTTGCACTCAAGCAAAGTGGGGCCTTGTCCCGCCCGCGCGCGCGCGACTGCTTCCTGAGCCGCTTCATGGACCGCAAAAATATCATTCCCATCAATGGTGACGCCGGGCATGTTGTAGCCAGCGGCCCGGTCGGCAATATTTTCGACGCTGCAATGATAATGCGAGGGTGTCGATTCCGCGTAGCCGTTATTCTCGGCGACAAAAATGATCGGCAGCTTCCAAATCGAGGCCAGGTTCAGGCTTTCGTGCAGCGTGCCTTGCTCGGAGGCTCCATCGCCGAAGAAACAAATTGTGACTTGATTTGTCTTGCTCACTTTGGCGGTCAATCCTGAACCGCACGCTAGCGGTGGACCGCCGCCTACAATGCCATTAGCGCCAAGCATCCCTTTGTCCATATCAGCGATGTGCATCGAGCCGCCTTTGCCTTTACAGGTGCCGGTAGCCTTGCCGTAAAGTTCGGCCATCATGCCGCGCGGATCAACGCCCTTGGCGATGCAATGGCCATGACCTCGATGCGTCGAGGTCATGTAATCGGCGTCGGTGAGATTGGTGCAAATACCGACGGCAACAGCTTCTTCCCCGGCATAGAGGTGAACAAAGCCGGGAATTTTTCCCTTGCCAAATTCGACTTTCACGCGGTTTTCGAACGAGCGGATGAGTTGCATCCGCTCGTACATCCAGAGCAACTTGTCCTTACTGATTTCCATGCGGCGTTCCCTCCTTCGCATGACCGTGCAAGATGCTGTTGGGCTTCATAGCATGAAATCGAGAAAGGGAAAACCGAAGGGTGAAGCACACGAGCCCTCAATGAAGAAAGTGAATAAGTTTCTTCCAATTGTCCTTGATGTTTTTGTTCCAGTCCGAAGGCTGGTTGCTGTCGATCTCGCCCCAGGATTTCTGCAAGTTCTCAGCTCGTCTTTCAGCCATACCAGACAATTGCAAATCTTTTGTAGAAAAGACCTGCGCAGCCCCTCCTCTTGTCAAAGTTCATTACGCGCATCGGCAAGGATGGCGTCCGCCGCTTTCTCGGCGATCATGTAGATGGGCATGGCCACGAAGAACCCGGGAATTCGCGGAAAGACCGAAGCGTCGGCGACCCGCAGCCCTTTCACGCCACGCACCCGAAAGGCAGAGTCCAGCACCGATTCCGGGTCATGGTCTCCACCGATCTTGCACGTACAGGAGACGTGATGGCCCCAGGCGTGAGCTTGGACGAAATTATCGATGCCGGCATCTGAGTGCAAATCAACACCACTCATCGCGTGGGGACGAAGCCAGAGATCCTTTGCTCCATTGATCAATGTGTTAACGATGTGGATCCCCTCTCGCATCGCAGTCAGGTCTTTCTCGGCATCGAGTGTAAGCCTACCATCAGGGGTACGCTCGAAATAGTTGAAATCTACTACTGGTGGATCGAGCGGATCTTTCGATTGAAGTGTGACTTGTCCCCGGAAACGAGCGTGGGCTTTGAGCAAGAGCCACGTCCATTTGTCATGCGGCGCGGCCACCGCCTCTTTGGACCAATCAGTGTAATACCCAGTAAACGCACCCGGTACGCCAAAGATAAAAAGATCAGGCTCGTTATGCTCGGCAACGCTGGACCGCGCCGTGAAACCGAGCACCGCACCATTGGTGGCATAGATTCCTTTGCCCTCGATGCGCCATCGCTCGAACGGCGCATCGCCCTGCTGCTCCAGCGCGGGGCCTGCGAATGTCGCATCTTTCAGAATGGGGAACGATTTCTTCGTCTGGCTGACGATACCTACCTCATAGCGATCCTGGAGATTCTTTCCCACGCCGGGAAGATTGACACGAACCGTGATGCCGTGTTGATCTAACTCACTCGCAGGGCCGATGCCGGAGAGCATCAGCAGTTGGGGCGTGATGTAGGCTCCAGCACAAAGGATGACTTCCCGCGTCGCGCGCACCTGCTGGGCGGGTCCGCTCGGTTTTCCGAATTGGCCCGGGTCCCGATCCGCCCGATACAAGCGCTCACCGGGAAGATACTGGACCCCGACGACGCGGAGCGGTTCTTGTCCATCGAAGAGCAGTTCCGTCACGTGGCTGTGGATGCGCACGGTTAACCGCCCTTGCTGCTTGACCGAATTGATACGTTCGCGTGTTCCCGCTCGGCGTCCGTTTTCGTCGATCGCCAGAGGAACCACGATGCGCCCGGTTCCATGGCGTTCCAGAACCCGGAGATCATTTGGGTCCACTTGCGCCGTGAACAGCGTCTTCCCTAGAAGGCCGTCCTCGGGGTGATGAATCGGGAGCTGATCGGGATGAGAGCGGACCGCATGAAAGGCAATCTGGCTGAGCAAAAAATCCTGGTGGCGGATGACCTGGCCGACTAGGTCTAACACGTCCGGGAACCTAGTGGGCAGCCAGCCTTCGTGGCCATGCCCGCTTGCTAGAGCCTGCTGATAGAGACAGCGCTCAACACGGGCGAAATACTTATGCATCTCCTCAGGCGCCCAACTGTTATCTCCTGTTGCGTCAAGAATAGTTTGCCAATCACTATCGTGCGGACGGATGATAATCATCGCGTAGTGCGCCGTGCAGCCGCCGAGCGTGCGAGCGCGCGGATAGTAGACCCCGTGCCGCCCAGCCTCGCGTTCCACAACATACTTGGGGTCCTTCTCCTGGCGCGTCTCATCCCCGTAATGCCGTACATAGTGATCGAGGCGCAGAACCTCATCCTCAGTCGCGCGACCGTGGAAGAGCGGCACCTGATAGTTCCACGGTTCCTCCTCTCCTCCAGCCTCCAATAGCAGTACGGTATGCCCCGCCTCTGCGAGCCGCGCTGCGAGGGTTCCACCTCCAGCCCCCGAGCCCACGACGATATATTCGTACTCGCCCTCGCCGGTAGATGTCGGAGTGGACGCTGGCGTTGACGAGGGCTTTGAATTCTCGCTCGCACGAGGAGACCTCGGTAAACATCCGCTGATGATTCCCGACCCTGTGACGACACTTGCCGCCAAAAGGCGATGGAAACGCCGTCGCGTCATCCTAAGCGTCATTATGCGAGGCGAATTCTTCCCTGGCATGCCCTTTCCTCCTTATTTGTATGGCGACAAGGTCACTGTATCGCCGCGTCATTACACGGGGGCTGGTAGTGCTCAGCCATCAGCGCCGCCGTTGATAGATCACTACCAAATACTCTCCCTGGTGAACGCACTTGGCATGCAGGAATGATAGCAGAAGATTCTAGGCCCTACCTGGGAACGGCTGGTGCGGGAAATGAGCGAAGGCTTCGATACGCTGACTGCGAAGCACCCGTTCGTGTTGGAAGCTTTGCAGTGAAGTGACCCATCTATTCTGGATCTTATTGTTACTCTGGCGCGACGGCAGGAACGCGGACCCGCTTAGCGTTCTTCTTCCGGCAACTGATAGGCCGTGCCTTCAATGAGCCGCTTGACGTCGTAGTTCCACTCTCCCATCCATTTCTCGATAACGTTATACGCAGGGCATTGGCCTCGCCACAGTTCCTCGCGTAACCGTTCCAGGTAGATGGTCTCATCTTCTCCGGCAGCATTGCACTGATTGTGACGCTGGAGGCCTGCCCATGCGATCATGAGGAGTTCTTTGGCAAGGTCGAGTAGGGAAATGCCGCGTACTCGCGCTGCCAGCGCTTGTTGATGGGAATCGTAATAGGCCGTGACCCGCTCTTCCCAGGACCATCGTTTGACCAAGTCCCACGCAGCCCACAACGAGTCGTTCTCGTAGAAAATGCCTTTACATAATGTAGGCACAGAGAGCATGAATTCCGCCGGGAGTTGGTCGATACAGCGAATCTCCAGATATTTTTTCAGACGGACCTCGGGAAAGAGGGTAGTGAGATGCTGGACCCAATCCTCCATTGTGGCCCGTTCTCCCTCGTGCCCTTCGGTGAGATAACGGCGGAACGGAATCCCGGTCATATCGATCCAGCGTCCGTGACGAACGATGAAGTACATGGGCGTATTGAGCGCGTATTCCGCATAATCTTCAAAACTGGCGCGATCGGAAAAAACAAAGGGGAGCAGGCCGCTACGCCGACGATCGGTGTCGGTCCACACATGACTGCGCATCGTCAAGTAGCCGTTCAAGCTGCCATCACAAATGGGCGAGTTGGCGAACATCGCCGTTAAGATAGGCACGAGACCCATGCCGACACGCAGTTTCATCATCGCGTCGGCTTCTGTGCTAAAGTCGAAATTGACTTGGATGGACGCGGTCTGCTTCATCATACGGTGGCCAAGCGTCCCGACGGTTTCCATATAGGGCGCCATGAAGCGATAGCGGGTTTTGGGAATCCATTGAATGTCGTTGAGGGGGCTCACCGGCTGCATGCCGAGATTAAGAAAAGCCAAATCTAGCTCGTCAGCCGCACGAAGCAAATGCTTGAAATGGCGGGTCAACTCATGCTCAGCGCAATGGATGGTTTCACATTGTTCCCCAGACAGCTCGACTTGGGCTCCCGGTTCCAAAGAGATAGTGGCGCGCTCGCCTTTGAGCGCGATGACATGGCCTTCTTCTTCCACAGGCTCCCACCCCAAAGAATCCGCGAGACGAAAAAGTACTCGTTCAATGCCACGTTTGCCAAAGTAACGAGCGGCTCGTCCGCTACGCCGTGAGATGCCCACCATCTCGTACTCGGTGCCAATGCGCCAGTCTGCGCGCGGTTTCCCCGCTTGGTAGAAATAATCGATGAGTTGCGATCTGTTTTCGACAACCTGAGCCGCTTCAGGTCCCTCAACGTATTGCGACATGGTTTCCCCTCCCAAAGAGGCGTTACCCCTCCGGCTACGAACCGGGCCTTAAAGTAGCAGACGAATGGACTAAGGCAAGGGCTTTTCTCTCATGTCTTATAACGAGGGAGAGGAAAGGTAAGAGGCGAGGAGAAGGACGTTGAAGAGCTCGGACGCTGGTGAGCGCCGAGCTGCTGGCGGAAGAGAAAGAACAAGTGAAGAAACGTATCGAAAGGAGACAACTCAGCGATTTTAAGTAGAGAGCGCGTTGATTTCTTCTTCGGCTAAGTCTCTGATGTCTACAAAATTAAATAGCGACTCTTTCGAGACCAAGAAGACCGCGCGCAAACCGAGCGGGACAATGGTGAACCCCTCTCTTTTGGTGAGACCTGACAGCGATCGGGCCCAGCGTCGCGAAATAAAAAGCGTGACTTCTTCACTCCTGTTCCGATACACGAGCTGCAGAAACGGATGACTCAGCGGGTAACAGATGCGGGCGCCTTTCAGATGGAAACCCACGGGCGCAAGATTAGGAAGCTCTGCTAAACCTTCTTGTTTGAGAATATCCTGGACACTTTGAGGATCTAGCCACGCCAAGGAAAACGGTTCGGAGACGTTTAAGCGCATCTCGGCAACGAGGGCTTCACTGAAAGCGTTTGCTTCGGGGTCCGCAGGAGCGGAAAAGAGCTGTTTGCCAATGACCAGAAAAAGCAAAGCAGCGACCATGGCGCCCACGCCACGCCACTGACGCAGCAAAAACCATGGGGAAAGGCGCCACGTAATAGCCGCCCGCAGCTCTTCGACTCCTGAAAGAGGAGCACGTCCTTCTTCCCGCAGTTGCAGGTCAAATTGACGAATGTCTTCCATCTCGCGAAGACAGGGAGGACAAGCCTCCACGTGTTCAGCGACCATGAATGCTTCATGGGCGCTGAGTTCATTGTCCACGAAGGGGTGCAAGAGCTTCTGAATGTCTTTACATTCCATGGCCGGAAGACCTTTCTTTTTTGATGACGGTGGGCACAGTCAACCATCGGCGAATTTCGCGCCGTGCTCGATATAAGCGAGACATCACTGTTCCCATCGGGATGTTCAACGCTTCCGCAGTTTCTTTATAAGACAATCCTTCGACCACCACGAGCCATAAGACGGCGCGAAATTCCGGCGCTAGGTGGTTGACCGCCGCCATAATGTCTTGCGTTCCTTCTCCCTCCGTTTGAGGAAACAGCGGAATAACTTTGCTCGTCGTATCGACATCTTCTGCGGCAACAAGAGGATCGTGCTTTTTCTTGCCTGCCGCTTTCTTCAAGACGTTTAACAAGATGCGGAACAGCCAGGCGCGACAATTCGTCTCTGGTTGATAGGTGTTGAATGAACGCCAGGCGCGAAGATAGGTTTCTTGCACGGCGTCTTCTGCCCGTGCGCGCTCTCCGCTTAAGCGAACTGCCAATCGTAATAATGATTCTAGATGAGGAAGTGCTTCGCTTTCAAATGATGCTCTGCTTCGCATTGGCAGCCCATCCTTACTATCAGGACAACCCTTTTGAGCGACCCTTTATTCCTCTTGGAGGAAGAGGCAAGAGAGAAATCGTCGGCTACAACGAGAGCGAGAGATAGATAGCGCCGTTTTCGACTTTGGTGGCGTACACCGTTGCTCTGGCTGGGCGTTCGCTACTGCCGTCGCGCAGGTCAAACCGCCAGCCGTGCATCGGACATTTAACGCCTCCGGTAGCATCTACGAACCCACGGATGAGAGGGCCGCTACGATGGGGACAGCGGTTCTTAATAGCGTAAATTTTGCCCTTGATATTGAAGAGCGCGATTTCGAGGCTATTCACTCTGACGAGCTTCCGTTTGCCTGGAGGCAACTCGTCTAAAGGGCAGGCTTCGACCCAAGACTGCGCTTCCATTCAGACCGTGTACCCCCACAGTTTTACGACTTCCAGGGGGTTCGTTTCTTTATACGCCTTGTATTTGAGCAAAGTGTCGAGGCCGTCGCAGGTGCGCTCAAGATTGGTTTCCATTCCAGGAAAATCGCCCCAGCCTTGCGGGTTTTTATTGGCGAGAATCCAGTGGAAGCCTTTTTGGATGCTCTCTGCGCCGCGCGTATCGCCCAACGCCCGCGTGACGACCATGAGCGACCGAGTGCAGTCCATCGTGTGATCGACATTATCTTCGTCCCATGAACCGCTTTGCGCCTGCCACTCGTAGAGTTTTGCTGCGCCTTTCGTGCAGGATTCTCGAATGGCGTTGATGCGGTTGTCGATCACCACATCGGCAATGAGCGCGTCTTGAATGAGATGGGCCGTGATCTCGACGCCGGAGGGATGGAAATCAGCGTCGTACCAACCACCATCAGGGCTCTGGCTCTCGACAATAAAGCGGGCCCCGCTCTCCCAGGAACGCAGGACCTCAGGGCGGCGATGCTGCTCTCCCAGCGCCATGACGACGTTGAAGAAGCTGACTGGATGACTGGTGGTGTCGAGGTCCGCCCAACGTGGATCAGTCCAGCGGCCATCCTGCTTTTGCATATCGAGAAAATAATCGATGGCCCGTCGTACGGACTGCCCAACACGGTCGTGCTTCAGCAATTGATTGCCGCGAATAAGCATGAGCCCACAGAACGCCGAGACCCACACGGTGCTTTCTTGATCGGCAGAAAACGGGCTCCAGCCGCCATCGGTTTTCTGGCAATCGACCAACGCGAGATAGTCAGCCAAGAAATCCGGCGTTGTCTTCGCGTGCAAAAGCACCCGTAAGACGTGCGCGACCAATTCTAAATCTTGGGGACCGACGGTCAGACTCCAGTTCGACTTTTCTTGCAGTAAGAATGCATAATCATCTTTAATGAGTTGATCGATCTTTTCAGGCTGCATCTGTCATCCCTTAGGTTCATTGATTCATTGGGTCATCGAATCATTGGGTCATTCATGAAGAAATGACTCAATCACCCATGGCTCAATGGCACAATCCTATTGAAACCTATTTCACCTTTGTCCACGCCCGGCGATAGTCCTCGAAGGTGTCAATTTCCAACCAGCCTTTGTAGATGTCTACAGAAGCAACTGTGCCGCCGCAGTCGATGATTTCTTGAAGCATGTCGGTGAAAGAGGCGGTCTCTAAGGAGTGAGCTTCGTGGAAAGCGCTACCTTGAAAGCGCTGCTGCGATTGCTGGTAGACGGTGCGCAGCAGGCGTGCGCCCTCTTCGGAGAACATGGCGAGGCCGATGAACTCGCCATCCGCTTCTTCTACTGGCAGATGACGACCAATACAAGCGAGCGTCGAACCTTCAGTTGCTGGCAGGAATCGGTAGCCTTTTTGCGGAGGATGATTGGTAACGACCAAATCTGGTTTCTTCGACTGTAGCTCTTCTGGCGTATGGGGAAGATCACCCCACGCACGATCGACGACAACGCTGAGGTCTGCCTGTGATTTAAGGAGCTTTTGTAAAATAGATGGGTCAAAAATAATATCTGAATAGAGGAAGAGGAACCGCCCGCTCATTTCTCGGCTGGCAAGAAAGAGGGAGGCTAGTTCGCCGGTTTCTTGAAAACGATCGTTGTCGTAGTAGCGGACGTTGGGCAGGTTGATCTGTTCTTTTTTGTATCCGCGCACCACGACAATATCTTTGACGCCGCACTCGTTCAGGGCATGGATCTGTCGCTCCAAGATTGTCTGGCCTTTGATATCCAGCATGGCTTTGGGGCGATCTTCCGTGAGCGGGAGAAGCGCTTCCTCGAACCCCGCCGCAATGATGACCGCCGTTACCTCGTGTCCACCCGGCAGCAGAAACTTCTGTTCATTCGCTTGCAGTTCCGGCACGCCGACCAGCTCATAAATTTCCGGCAACGTAGCAATGCGATCGTCGATCGCCGCCGGTCGCGCCTCTTGTTTCAACGTGACCAGCGCTTCTCGCATCGCTTTCACTGCTGCGCGTAACACCTGGTTTGCGAAGATCACCAACTTGAAGCCTGCGGCGGCGAGATCGTTAGCGGTGATGCCTGCGTATGTTGTCGGGACCGCGACCAGCGGACAGCGTCCATCCCACGCATTGGTGAATTCTCTGAGTTCGTCAAAAGTTGACAACTTTGAATGCACCAGCACCGCGTCGGCTCCGGCATCAGCATAGGCGCGCGCACGATCGAGCGCCTCTTGCGTACCCCACCCGGCGATAAAGGCTTCGGTGCGGGCGATGACGACAAAATCCGGGTCACGTTGGGCGGCTTTGGCCGCTTGGATTTTTCGTGCATGTTCTTCCGTGGGCACTAGCTCGCGTCGTACCCCAGCGTAGAAGCTGCACCGTTTCGGAAAGATATTGTCTTCGATGCACAGCCCCGCGACCCCTGCGCGTTCGTACTCAGAGACCGTACGGATGACGTTGATGGCATTGCCGAAACCGTTGTCGCAATCGGCGATGACCGGGACAGTGACCGTCGAACTCATACGGCGCACTGCATCCAACGTTTCGCTCATGGTCAGAATGTTGGCGTCAGGCAACGCATTGGCAGCAGAAATACAAAACCCACTGGCCCAGACCGCATCGAAACCGGCTTCCTCGGCAAGTTTTGCAGACAGTGCATCATGCGCGCCCAAAACGAGCGCCGGGCCGGGACGGTGAAGCAACATGCGCAAACGCGCAGCAGCAGAAGGCATAGACATAGTGCGGAAACTATACGGGCAGGGCTATAGGGCCGCAAGTACCAGAGTCAGAGCAATGGGACGCGTGTCTTCCGGTTCTGAACCTGAAATGGAAAAAGCATAGAGCTCAGAATCATGAGCTGACTTTGCGGAAAGTGTGGCTGCGGTTACACAAAAACGGCTTCCGCAGTGGGCTGGGAAGTTGTAGCGAGCAGATCTCCTTATCCAAGCGCCTCAATGCGCTGGAGATCGCGAAGCGCGGTTTCCATTTCGTCTATACGTTCTTGTAGCGTTGATGGAGCGTTGAGGGGAAAGACTGCTCCTAGCGAGCGATCGGGATCGCGCAACCAAGCGGCAAGAATCACGCTGGAGTCAATTTCTTCTGGTCGCAAGGGCTGATCTTGATGGAGAGTAAAACACTCATGCGCCAGCTCAGCGAACCTCGCAAGATCGCTGCGCGATCGCACGGTCGCTCCTTCGATTAGCCGGCCATGCAGTACGAGATAGGCTTGCGCCGCGCCGGGCTCGCGGCTGGGCAACAACAAGAACGCATGAGCGCGTGTGACGATCCAGTGTAAGCGATTGTGCACGTGGACAATTTGGTCAAGGAGTTGGATTTCCTGTTGCAGCCGCGCTGCTCCTTCAAAACGCAGATCCGCTGCGAGTTGGTCTCGTTTCTCCACAAGGGTATCGCGCGGGGCGCTGTCTTCTCCATTGAGGAAACGCAGAAAAGTAGCGACCTGGTCTGCGTAGGCGTCGCGGGTGATGCTGGCGTTACAAGGAGCAGTGCACGCGCCAATCTGCCCGCTTAAACAAGGAGTGAAGGCCGAAGTAGGCGAGAGGTTTCCGTGGCAGATTCTCAGACCAAAGAGTCGCGCAAGCAGACGTTGAGCTTTCTCCGCAAATTCTCGACTCCGAAATGGACCAATGTAAAATGCGCGATCCGACGCCGGTTTCGCGGTCAGCGCGAGTCGTGGATAAGGATTTGTGCTGGTCAGCTTGAGAAACGCCACCCGAGGCAGATGTTTTGACAAAGTATTGTACGGTGGCTTATGTTCGCGAATAAGCGTTGCTTCGCGCAGCGCCGCTTCGAGTTCCGAACCGGTTTCTTCATACGTGACTTCACGGACCGTGCGGACAAGGTCGAGCACTTTGTCGCTGTGGCCGGAGGAATTGGTGAAATAGGAAGAGACGCGGCGGTGCAAATTTTTTGCCTTGCCAATATAAAGCAATTGCCCTTCACCGTCGAACATGCGATAGACGCCCGAAGTGTCCGGTAGGTTGCTCAGAAATGTACGCGGGAGGAAAAATTCAAACCGACGCCCGTCTCTTGCGCTGTGCTGAAAGTCCAGCAGCTCGCCTAGTGAGTGAATCCCCAGGGCAGCGACTTTTTCCAAGAGGATCAGAAGAACCTCAGCGGTGATGCGTGCATCGCCGAGAGCGCGGTGACGGTTAAAATTCGCCACTCCAAGATGCGAGGCCACTGCGTCAAGGGAGCGGGAGCGGAGCTCCGGCAGCAAACGTTTCGCAAGGCGCAGCGTACACAGCGCCGGATTGAGCAATGGAGAAGAGAGCAACCGTTGCGCGTCAAAGTTGAGAAAATTAACATCAAAATCCGCATTATGAGCGACTAAGACTGTCGACCCGAGGAACGTGTGAAATTGTGAAAAAATAGTGTCGATCCGTGGTTGGTCCCGCACCATCTCGTCCGTAATACCTGTTAACTGTGTAATCATCGGCGGAATACGACGCCCCGGGTTCAACAGCGTGTGAAATTCTTCGCCGAAGCGCCCGTTTCCCACCCGAATTGCTGCAATTTCCGTGATTCCCGCAGATCCAGGTTTCAGCCCGGTTGTTTCGATATCAAGGACCGTAAACGTTGTGTCGAGAGCTGACTGCTGTACGGTATCCTGCGTCGCGAGGCTCCAGCGATCTGTGATGGAGTCATAGGAAAAATGCGGGTCTGGCCCAAGCATGGTGTTGAGAATTCGCGTGCTTAATTCAAGGGTGCGCCCCGGTGCGTAGCCCTTCGATAGGTCTGTGGGGAAGACCAGGCGAAGTAATTCGTTTGAGGTTGCTCCGCCCGGATGTTGGGCTAGATAGTCATACAATCGTTGTCGCACAGGGACTGACTGTAACGCGTTTCAGTCCGTCTGGCAAAGCAGCGGTCGTCTTATTCTCCGGCAATGGTCATCTTCGCGATTTTGAGTGTGGGCGCGGCAATCGTGCCCCGCAGTTCGAGGTCGTTGCCAATCGCTTCAATGCTCTTGAACATGTCCAGTAAATTCCCAGCAATCGTGATCTCTTCGACGGGGTATGCGAGTTCGCCGTTCTCGATCCATAGCCCCACGGCGCCGCGCGAATAATCGCCCGTGACTGGGTTGACGCCGAAGCCGGAAAGCTCCGTGACATACAGCCCAGAGCGAACCGAACTGATAATTGCTTCTGGAGAGAGAGCACCAGCTTTCAGGAAAAAATTACTTGGGCTTGCCGATGGCGAGTCGGAAAAAGAACGGCTCGCACTGCCGGTGGAACGCATCCCCAATTTGCGGGCGGCATAGGTGTCGAGCAGATAGTTGGCGAGCACGCCGTCTTCAAGTATGGAGGTGCGTTGCGTTAGTAAGCCTTCTCCATCAAAAGGCTTTGAGCCGAGCGCTGAAGGAATACGCGCGTTGTCCTCGACCCACACCCCTGGGGCGGCAACCCTTTCGCCGAGCTTGTTCAACAGGAAAGAGGTCTTGCGATACAAAGAAGACCCCGATACCGCCGCCGCGATATGCCGCAAGAGACTGGCCGCCATGTCGGGATCGAAAACGACCGGGGCCTCTTGCGTTTTCACGCGACGTGCGCCCAGACGGCGTAGGGTGCGTTCCGCGGCTTTTTTGCCAACAGCGGCGGCGGACTCCAAGCCTTGCAGTTTACGATGTGAAGAGTGCCAATAATCCCTCTGCATGGAACCATTGTGACTGGCGACAGGAACTACGCTGAGAGAGTAGCTCGTTGTGTGATAGTGTCCCATGAAGCCTAGGGTGTTGGCATAGTGGACTTCGCGGGCGCTGTTGGAAAAGTCGGCGCCTTCGGAATTGGTGATACGAGGATCCAGTTGCAAAGCTGCCGTTTCTGCTTCACGTGCGCAAGCGATTTTCTCTTCCGGGGTAAGCGCGGCCTTTGTGTCTACAAGATCAAGGTCAGGGAAATCGTGGTTTGGAGGCTCCCCATTGGGCAAGCCGGAGAATTCATCCGCGGCGGTAGCTTTCGCCAAGGCTACGGTTTCTTCGACCAGGGTGCGCACCGCCTCGCTAGTGAAATTGGCGGTTGAGGTGATGGCGCTGCTTTTGCCGACGAAGAGACGGAGCCCCAAGCGCTTTTCGCGAGAGTTGAGAATCTTTTCTACCTTGCCAAGACGCACTGTGGCGGAAAATGAATCGCCTGCGGCAATGATCACATCGCCTGCCTCAGCGCCAAGCTGCTGTGCTTGGTGGAGGATATCCGTAGCAAGATCTGCGAGTTGCATGGGTGCTCCTTACGCTTGGGTGCCGCCAACGGTAATGCCATCGATGCGGATAGTGGGTTGACCAACCCCAACCGGAACGGATTGTCCTTCTTTTCCACACGTGCCAATGCCATCGTCAAGTTTGAGATCATGGCCGACCATAGAAATGCGCGTCAAGACATCTGGTCCATTTCCTATTAACGTCGCTCCTTTGACTGGTCGCGTGACCTTGCCGTCCTCGATGAGATAAGCCTCGCTGGCGGAGAAGACGAACTTGCCGCTGGTAATATCTACTTGACCACCACCAAAAGAGACGGCGTACAGTCCGCGATCAACTGACTTGATAATATCTTCTGGGGCCGACTCTCCCGCGAGCATGAACGTGTTGGTCATGCGCGGCATTGGCATGTGGGCGAAGCTTTCTCGTCTCCCGTTCCCCGTGCGGGGCATGCCCATGAGTCTGGCGTTGAGGCGGTCCTGAAGATATCCGTGTAAAATGCCTTTCTCAATTAATACTGTCCGACTTGTGGGAGTGCCTTCATCGTCAAAATTTAAAGATCCTCGACGATTGGGAATCGTGCCATCATCGACCACCGTGCAGAGTTCTGAAGCGACTTTCTGGCCTAAGAGATGGCTAAAGGCTGAAACCTGTTTACGATTGAAATCGCCCTCCAATCCATGCCCAATCGCTTCGTGTAAAAGAATGCCCGGCCAGCCCGGACCCAAGACGACATTCATTGTTCCTGCTGGGGCCGGGACAGCGTCGAGCCCCAAAATGGCTTGGCGGGCTGCTTCTCGGGCAAAGATGCGCCAGCGGTCGGCCTCGAACAAATAACTGAATTCGACGCGCCCTCCACCGCCGTGCGAGCCCTGTTGGCGGTTATTGCCGTCTGTGGCGATACAGGTGACTTGGAGCCGCAAGAGCGGTTGAGTATCCGCCACTATCTCTCCCTCGGAGGTCAATATAATGATGTGCTTCTGCTCGACTGCTACCGAAGCCATGACATTCGTAATTCGAGAATCGTAGCGCCGTGCTTCTTCGTCGATGCGTTGGAGGAGATTGATTTTTTCTGTGAGTGGGATGCCTGTCGGAGCAAGCTGAAGCGAGTACAGATTGTGAGAAGCGGGGCGCAGAGACGGCGGAGTAACGGCCTGTATCTGTCCAGATTCATCGGCGATAGTCTGAGCTGTCCGCGCCGCTAACTGGAGAGTCTCAAGCGAGACGTCATCTGAATGAGCATAGCCAGTACGGTCATCCGCCAGGACTCGCACCCCAGCGCCTTGAGAGATGCTGCGGGCCGTTTTTTTTACCAACCCTTCTTCCAAAGAAACGGCTTCAGCTGTTCGTGCTTCGAAATAGAGATCCGCATAGTCTGCTCGCTTTTCAAGGGCAGTTCCAAGGATTTGTTCAAGTTGTGATGAGGTTAAACCAAACTGATTAAACAAAAGGCTCTTCGGTTCTCCTGGGACATCGTGCATACGCGCCTCCATTATTGGTAGCATACCGGTACTTGTTGTTGGGCTCAAGAGAAAGTGGTGTTGGTGACGTTCGGGAAAATGGAGTTTCTGTAAAAATATGAAAAAAGGAAAAATTGTCTTTGGAAAATAAAGATTTATAAAATGGGTTGACCCCACGCTTGACAAGAGGGAGTGAGAACCCTATAACATCCCCACTTCACGGGGGCGGGTTGGACGAAATAAAAACGACTGATTCCCCGGGTTGACAAGATGGGCGAAGTTTCTCATAATGAAAATTCGCAACTGAAAAAGTTCTTTGAAAGCTAAACAGTAAGAAATCTTCTTCGACGAATCGAAGAAGAAGCCAGCGCACAAAAAAGTACTACAGGTAAATAGTAGAGGCCATAAGGCCCTGCTCAATTTTAAGTAGAG
>CAYTVL010000041.1:39693-53186 GCA_964441775.1 uncultured Enterobacteriaceae bacterium | reverse complement strand
CTTGATTTTCCGAATGGAGCCGAAGGGAATTGAACCCTCGACCTCTAGAGTGCGATAGCCTTCCCTCCACTGGAAATCATTGAATTTTCTCATCTTTTGTTGCTCCGTGCAGCCTCTTGCCTGCACCAACACGCAACCTATCCGCAACCACACAACTTGTGATATTCTCGACCTTACGCCGCTTGCGGTGCTCGTTCTGAAGACAAAGCGATCGTCACATGGATCTCATCGTATGGGACGATCGGGGCTTTTGGTCCGCCTCGCCCTTCGCGTTCTTCTAATTCCACCACACCAAGTTGCCTGAGCAGTTCAACGTCTTCGCTGACGTTCTTGTAGTCACGGCTCACTTGGTCCGCCAGCTCGCGCACGGAGCCGGGGTGATGATGAGTAATCGCTAGGAGTAAGTCAAAGCGTTTCTCCGTGAGGATGCGACGGAGATCATCGACAGTCTCGAAGTACAAGCCTGGCTCTTGCGGAGTCAGATCACCCTGACGAACCTTCGCAAACGCAGCTCGTAAAGCCTTCTTCCCTTCCGCTTTCGTGCGGATACCGATATTGAGGCGTCGGCGTGTCATAGCTTTCCCTCCAGAATCAAATCCACCTCGCGTAAGAAGTCTGCTAGCAGCGTGTCCTCATCCACAAAAGGATAGGGCGTTTCGTGTCCCCGCAAGTGGCGATGGTGGGACTTCTCACGGTGGATGTCATACAGCAACACGACTTCGCCCGTCGTGCGATCAATGAGACACAAAGCATACCGCACCCCTTCAGGGAAATGCGCATCTGGCGGAAATACCGACATGCGCACCTCTTGGAGATATCTCCCGGAAGCAAGGACAGCCCTGTCTTCAAAAATCACTGGCGGCATATTCAGCGTCTTATTCACTTTATGGTATATAGAGCCATAAAACAATGCACATGAGGGAAACCACGGACAGGCGCGTCAGGAGCCAGGCCATGAACAAAAACCGTAGTCTGAGGCCTCGGGGCAAAAGAAAGCCAACGGGCAGCAAAGTTCAACAAAGAAAGGAGCGAGAATTTCTCTTAACTCCTCTCAACACGCTTGAACTTAGTCAAACGATCCAGGAGGCAAGACAGAGTTTGCGGAGTGTGATTGAGACTAGAGTCCTGGACGAAAAAGGGTTGATAGGAGATGGAGAGGTCGAGCAAAACTTCCCTAACGCGACCACTCCGGGTGAAAGCCAAAAGGGCAACTTGGGTCCTTATATTAAGGCATGGAAAGCCGTTGGTGCCTATCTTTTTGAGGACCCAGAGATTCGGGCCGGTCTTCGGCTCCTTCAGTGGGAGGCCCAGCAAGACAATGTGTACCCTAACGCCAAAAAGCACTGGAGAAAAATAGCGCAAGCCTTTGGTTGGCTCGGCGGCGGTGCCCCAGTGCAACAGACCGAAGAGCAAAGGGAACAAGCGAAGCGGGCCAATGATATGCTGGCCCAGCAGACTCACCGAGCTGTTTGGTACTGTGATCGGATGTGGCGTGTTTATACAAAGAAGACAATTGGTATCACAGACGCGGCAATATTAAGGGCGATCGCCAGCCGGATTGCCGGTGAAGAATTGAACCGTGGAGCAGAAGCGAAGAGAGAGGGAGTAGAGCAATTTTGTAAGAAAGTCCAACAACAACTTGGACTCACACTGTCAGTAAAAATTCCATCGTAATTCGTTGCTGACAATTCATCTCTGCACCGGCGGGAGCATGCGCTAGCATGCACGCATGAGACAGAAAAACATCCACGACTGTTACTTTAATTTGTCGGAAGCTGCGGCCTATATGTCGAGATCGATTCGGTGGTTTCAATATCGGCTCCGGGGGCCAAATCCGCCCCCTGGGTTCAAACTCGGTAGAAACTGGGTCTTCAAAAAATCGGAGATTGATCGCTGGTTGGAGCAGTTTCGTGCTGGTGTTAACATTGACAAAATTGTGACCGAAGTGCTCGCTGATATGTGAATCCTGCCACGACCTCCCCTAGCCCGTCTGGGATACCTTCGGGTGGGGTGGTCCTGACCCCGCGCATCGATCGGAACGCGCCGCTAAGGCCCGCATGAGCATGCGCCACTTTAAAGTCACCCTGGATGAAGATCGCAGAGCTGAGAGCGCGAGCTATCCTTGAACAACGTGAAGAACAACGCTTTGACAATATCTCCGACGAATGACACGGGACCAACTAAGACTTAGCCAACGCAGCGGAACTGTCGCGCTCTTTCATTGCCGCCCTGACCCGAAAGAGCTGTTTCTTGAGGGCGCGGCAAGCAGATTCGATTACGGCGCGGCAGTTGCTCGGGGCGTGTTCCTGGAAGCGCAACTTGATAGGGAGGTAGAGGCATGATGGGTGCGGCACACGAGAACAGCACAGATCCGTACGCGATTGATCCGCTACGCTATCTCGCCGACTTGGACGATAACCTCTCCGCAGCCGAGCGGCGCGAACACTACGACGTACTTAGACTTGCTCTCTCTCGGATACAAAATGAAGACCCCGCCACGTTTGATCTCGCACTGCAAGAAATCAGCAAAAAGTTGAAGATCAAAGCAAAGGCCGTGAGAGCTGATCTGGACGCACTGGAAGAGCCGTCAGCAGCGAAAGAAGCGCGCGAACTCTTAGAGCAGATGGGACAAACCCGCACGCTGCGTCTCGCGCACGATTTTGTTGACAATCGTCTCTGGTATGGAGTTGTTGCAGGGGAAAACACGTTGCTGCTCAATTCTGATAGACAATTGCTCACTTTAGACGAACTACCGGCAGGCTTGGCCGTCAAGGATAACGGGTTTGACTATTGTCGACTGAGCAAAGAAGCCATCCTGAAATTTCTCAAGATTGATACAGTAGAAGGACCGGCGTTGCTTGCTGATCTTCGACAGTTTTTTACTCGCTTCGCGGTCTTTCGGGACAAAAGGATTCCGCTGCTGCTCGCCACCTGGACACTTGGGACATACTGCTACCGCGTCTTTCGCGTCTTTCCCTATCTCGCACTGCGCTCGCCCGCCAAGCGGTGCGGCAAAAGTCGCATACTCGATCTCCTGTTCCAAGTGGCGTTTAACGCTTCGCCAAAGACGATCCATCCTACAGAAGCGCAGCTCTTCCGTTCGCCTTCCCGCAATGGGGGCACTTTACTCCTTGACGAAGTAGAGGCATTAGGCAAGAAAGACAAAGATACCTATGCGGGTCTATTAGCCGTGCTGAACAGCGGATTTGAGCAAAACGGGACGGTAGAGCGACAAGTCAAGGAGGCGAACGGCAACTTCAAGGGCGTGAACTTTGAAACCTACAGTCCACGCGCCATTGCCGGTATCAACAAGACCGCAGACACGCTGGAAGATCGCTCCGTCATCATCATGATGCAACGCAAGCGCAAGGGTGAAAAGATCGAGCGCTTTTCTCCCCGTCGTCTCGAAAAGGAAGCGCAAGATTTACGTGATTGCTGCTACCTCTGGTCGCTGACCCAGGCAGCAACTCTTGCGGACGTCTATGAGCGAGCCGATCAGTTATTCTCCGTGCTCGATGCGCTTGATGATCGAGCGCGTGACTTGTGGGAGCCTCTAGTGTCTATTACTTCAGTGATTGATACAGAGCGAGCAGATATGCAGAAGACCATCACAGAGGAACTGACGAGCCTCGCGTCTGATCTCTGTGAGGTCCGAGATGGAGCGGCTGAGGATTCGACAACAGTACAAGTCATAAACGCCCTACGGGAAATTCTCGGGGCAAAAAGCGAAGTTGTCCTGACGCCGACTGACTTAACCGCTTTGATAAGAGACCAACTCGGATGGGAGAAGTTGAGCACGAAGGGGCTCGCTTCGCTGTTAAACCCGTTAGAGTTGTATTCAAAGAATACCCGTTTTGACACTAGGAAAGTGACACTCGCGTATCATCTCAGCGCGCAGCATCTGGCTGAACTGCACGAACGGTACGGACGAGGCGACGCGCAAGGGGACGAAAAAAAGTGATTTCCTGCTTTCCCCCTACAACAAAGGTCCTACACTCCTACAGCCCTTGTGAGAGTAGCGCTGTAGGAGGATGGCAAAGGTCCTACAGCGTGTCGTTCCCAAAGGTCCTACAGTCTTACTCTCATGCGGGTTGTAGGGGTGTAGGAGGATGTTTTTCAAGGAACCACCAAAATATATATTTTCGTGCTTCAGACGCGTCAACGGAGGAGTCATGACACCCTTAGCAAAGAAGGTGGCTGAGTTGTTTGGGAAGCCAGAGACGGAATCGGCAGCAGACAAGCCGAGACTCAAGATCGTCACGAAGACGGCAGAGCCTGCGAGGTCTGGTCGTCGCTCTTTTCTCCCTCGACCGTTGGGAACAGAGGAAGATGCTGATGTTTGGGACGCCCACACACCTTTCATGGTCTGGCTACTTGAATATCACGCGGATTGCTATCACCTGATTTGCGACGCCGAAGACACTCTCAACTCCTTGGAGAAGCAGGGCATTGGAAGCGGAGCAGTATACCAAGCAGCCTGTGAAGCGCTGCTCCAGCATGTTGAGACGGGGCGGGCTCTGGCATTCAAAGAACGAGTAAAGGTATGGGTGCAGTAGGGACAGTGAGAGCGTCTCATCTGAAACGATGCGAGAAGCATCAAGGAACAGCGAGGAGTAGATGGTTTGGTCTTTCGACGCAGAGTATGAAGCTGACTAGCCCCAGCGCGCGGTACCGCGAAGGTCTGCGGCGTGACGTCCATTCTTTGAAAATTTGGACTCCACAGGAAATTTGGACAGATGAGGAGCGTAAAATGGAGAGCCGGAAATCTGACCATCGCACCTTTGACAGACCCTCGCTCGTCGAGGACTGCTGGTCGTTAGATGCGCGCGACCTGCGGCGCGAAGGTTTCCTTCAGACCCAGGAGGAACTCTACGCGGGCCGCCTATCCATGCGCGATGCAGGCACGGGCGCAACGCTTGCCCGGATTCAAGCGAACTGGGTGAGGTTAGGGGCGGGACAGTGGATCTTTGTTCGCTTCGGCATCAGGACCGGAAACATCGTGCGGTACTACGAGCACCCCATCCCGATTGTCTTTACCTCGCCACAATTGGGAGGACGGTGCGCGTGGTTCCTGTGCCCAATCCTCCTGCCCAACGGGCAGCACTGTGATCGACGATGCGCACGCTTGTTTTTGCCAGAGGATACTTTCGTTTTTGGATGCCGCCGCTGTTACAGACTCACCTATGCATCGGCAATGGCTGGCAAGCGACGACGTGCCCGGCTCAAAGTGCAGAAGATTCGTCGGCGACTTGGAGGCGGGGACGATATCATGGAGCCTTGTCCGCCAAAACCCAGGGGTATGCGGTGGAAGACCTACAGGAGGCTTAAAGCCAAAACGGAAAGGGCGGTCCGGCGGATGTACCCCCGGGACTTTCGTGCCGAACTCGAAGCTGCGCTGGCGGGATACGGGACCGGGGAAGGGGGATGGTGGCAAACAGACTCTGAGAGCTTCCGTGCCGAGCTAGAAGAAGCGCTCGCTCAAGACCAAACCGGGGCACGAGAGTGGCAGCACAAGACCGGGGAACACTCTCAAGAGCAGTTGTCTGAAAAAGCAGTAGATTCGTAGGAAGGCAGAACACAACCGAGACGAAGAGGAGTAATCAAGCGCGGTCCCTCTCCAATCCCTGATCCACGAGAGTCGAACGATACTGTAATGCTCACCGAGTACGGTCAGGAGACGAATCTTTTTTCTCCTCTTCAGAAACAAACAATCTTTCTAAGCTGCGATCGAATCTCCGAAGCTCCGGCTTAAGGGCAGAGCATGCAGTCGAGGCCGTGGCGTATTCTTTTGATGCAAGACCCCAGGCCAATTCGGTAGGACAATGATGAAGCAACCAATACGCGAAATCTGCCATAACTACCCCAGCCATGAAGACCGTTTTTAGATCTGGGTGTGTCTTCTCAAGCTCAGCGTTGAATTCTTGGAAAAGTTTGATCTCTTGCGACACTTCTTCTGGATTGAATCTGGCCACGTATCCAATAGCCCACTCACCTAACGCCAGTGTTTTGTCTCTTTCTGCGGAGGTACCATTGGTGACTGTGGCTCGATTGACCGCTTCTTGCAAACGCCACCAATACTTCCCTAACTCCTGGCAATCTTGTTTACGTTGAGCCGCCATGTCCGCCTCGCGCCATTTCGCACAGCTGTGTTGCAGAGTAGAAGAAAGACCCATCTCGTTATGGTCATTCAGCATGTTGATTGCTCCATTGTATGCGGCATTGCACTTATCCGGCACCGCATCGGGATTGGCAAACTTACCTTTGGAGGTGCAATCGTCTAGTCTATCTGCGGCGTTTTTGAGATTGTTTTCCCACGTCCGAGCGAGGTTATGCTCCCCTTGAGACCAAGAGGCCCCAGGCTTTTGTTTAGAAGCAGAGCTTGGGTCTTGAACTTGAGCTAAGGCTAGGCAAGAGGGTTGCAAAAACAAGTAGATCCCCATGAGGGGCGGTAAGTATCGACGATGATATCTCTTTGTCATGATAGTCTCCTTTTCCTCTACGGCTTCACGCTAATCGCAGCCACACGAAGGGCTTAACACTCCGTCACAGCATAAGGCGCGTCCGCCACTGCAACCGCAGACCCCGTGATGCCATGAACAACAGCCAGAGCGCTCGACGACAGCAATCGATACGCTTTTAACATTGTCATCAGGAACTGGTGTCCAGACCTCATTAGGAAGTAGAAAGGTGAGGGGCTGTTGGCCGGGCTGGATGTCTGTAGTAGGGGCTGCATAGCATGTATCGCCGCCATCAGTCGGTTCATCGATGGAGGAGACCTCGCACTGCGCAACGGCGAGAGACAGGGTCAGAGGCCCAAGTAGTAGGAGGAAGCCCAGGACGTTCAAGAAGAGCCTGTGAACCCTAGAAACGGCGATTTTCCACTGAGGCGTGTAACTCTTCAGATAAGAAAGTGGGCTGTTCCGTGTTTTTGTCATCGTTGTTTCCTCTACAGGAGGCTGTTCGCTGATTGCGGCGCTCCCTATCAAAGAGCTGACCCAAGAGGGGGTATGGAGATTTTGTACGTGTGACGAACAATTCCGCTGCCAGTTCAGCTTCTTTATTGGTTAGAAAGTTGTACATCCTCTGATCGTCAGAGTGCTGAGAGAGTAGAGCAGTTCGTCCGTCCTCTTGCCTAACAATCGTGATGTTGTTGTCAAAGACTTTCTCTACTTCTTGGCGAAAGACTCTCAGGTCTTTCATTCTGAGGTAGTTGGTTCGTCCGGTTCCTTGGTAGTGCCATCTTAGAACCTCCTCTGTTGTTGCGAGTTTTCCTCTGGTTCCCCTTTCTTCACTAAGTCTAAGGGAATGCCGTATTCCATCATGCAGCCAGCAAAGAGAAGTCGAGCATGTTCATCCCCCCAATAGTAGAAGAGATCGGTGGTAGGATCGTACACGGCATTAAAGAGCAGATTCCTTAATGCCTGTTTCGACTCGCTTGTCGGGGAAACACGTACTTGCTGAACGCAATGGTCAACGGCAAGACTGGTCAGGGCACGGGGATCCTTCGTGTAAGAAGTGGTGCAGCTTGGTATGGTAAGAGCTAAAGTGATGGTGCCAAAGAATCTGGCCTTCTTCATCGGTTCCTCCTAGGGTAATCGTCTGTCGTGGATATTGGGGCACGTTCGGCAAACGGCTTGCCCGCAGTCGCAACGTAACACCGTCTGAAGCCTCCCGGATCGGCTTAGCGCATTCTTACCGAGATCACCGATGCACGGCGGCAATCAATCGAAGAGCGCCCTTGTTTTTACAAATGCGCGCTTCCGCTCTGGCAGCTGTCCCTTCTTGATGCCGTTTAGGATTTGCATTCTTCCGTACAGGATTCGTACTCATCGTGCGCATTGTCGATGCACATGCGCAGATCCTCTGCTTCGTCAGGATCATCCCCGTGTGAAAGTTTGCAGCTGTCAACCTCAGACTCGTACTCATCTTTACAGTCTGAAATACAACCCGCTGCCACAGGAGAAATTGTAAAGCCCGCGATGGTTAGCGCGAGAACAATACTGTACAGAGTTTTCATAGATACTCTTCCATTTTCGGAACCTATTGTTGAACGCTGAAAGGATAGCCCGTCTCATGGACGTTTCCTCGTTTTCTGAAGTCCTCTCTCCTCATTCCTTGCGGTCTACGGGGAACGGGGACCGCGGCGGTAGGACCGGGGCTGAGTAATTGCGCGGTAGACCGCACGATCATTTCTGGGGTCTCTCGGTAGCTCTCAATCGTTCCTGTGACACACAGGCGCTTTCCTAGATAAGTCGTCTCGGGTGTCCCAAATTGGGCACAATCTGTCCCCCAAATGACGATGGTGAAAACTGGGTGCGGATAGGGTTGGTCGAGATTCAAGAATGTCGGTTGTCCGTGACTCGCCACGGCATATCTGGCATTGGCGACGGTTCCACACACGGTCGCCTGCTCTCCTAGGTGCTGCCGGGCTTGCGCTGGCGTGAGGAAATTCTCTGCCCTCGCTCCGAGCGGTAGAAAAAGAGCAGTCAGTACAAGCACACAGGTAGTGATGAAGATCTCTTTCAGGAGTCTGGTGAAAGGCCAATATCCTTTTCTCATGATGCTATCCTTTAGAGAACGATTTGCCCGTCTTCTGGGCTTTTGTTGTATAAGACTCTTGACGCATCTTTTTTTTCCCTGTCGAATTTTTCTATGTCTACGGATGTTGTGGCAGGTGAGACCTATGTTGCGCAGAGGGATCGAAGACTACGCGCATGCATACCGGAAATACACGGGCAAAAACTTGAGACGTGAAGCCAAGGAATTTGGTTTTCGGCTGCTTTCGACAAGCCTAGCCGACGGCTCAAGCAGTTTTCGCTTAACAGTCATGTGGAGCGAGTGATTCTTTGGAGGGCGCACCATCTCGTTCCGCGCCCCTCATTAAGTATTGGGCTAGGCACGAGCTTGTTGCGCCCACTCTCGTCTCCTCTGCTCGATGGCGGTACAGAAATCCTGAGGATTCTTGTTGAAGAAATGCTCAAGTTCCTGCGAAAAGCCAAAGACAGCCCAGGGAGCGCGCTCCCCCGCAAAGGTCAGAATTGCGTTGACCGTCTTCTCGGAACCGCTAATCTGGGCATTGCCTCCGTAACAGGAGAGGACAACACCGTACGTTTTCCCAGTCGGGATGAAATAGTAGTAGTGGCTTGTCACCCGCTTATAGGCCCAAAGCAAGTCAGAAAAGCGCAGCAGATCGAATGTGAAGAAGCTCGACTGTATGAGATATGTGTCTGTCAGTAGCCAGCCGTCACCTTTGTAATATGGAGAGCGAGCCTCCCGTTCAGCTTCCACCGCGATAACTGTAAGGTTACCCCATGAGGCTATTCTCTTCACTACAGGGTGAGACACGGGGTCTTGCAGATGTCTCCATGCGGAGAAGCCATGTTTCACGAACAGGAAGGCAAAGAGGAGGGCTCCCGCGATTGCGCAATAACCGGGGAAGCGAAAGGACTGATCGTCGAGGTAGAAGGGGTAAAAACGATCGTGGATCGCTTGCATCTCCCGTGTACCGAAAAGCTGCCTCTCAAGAGCACCGGGCATAACTGTTAGTGCGCCTTCCACTGTTGTTGGCATGCTGACTGTGCCCTTCACGACCAGGAGCTTGTTGCCAACTACTAAAGCATAATAAGTGCCGGAGACTGAACGGCTTACTTCTACGCCACCCCGCTTGTGGACCGTGATTTCTTCGATGCCAGTGTCGACCGCTTTTGTGCCGGTCACCCTGGCGAAGTAACGCGATGTGCCAGAGACATCACGGATCGAATCGAGATCACTCGAAGCCAGATTGAATGGTCCCCCTATGAAGTTACTAAGGTAGCGTTGTTCTGCAAAGGCAAATAGAACAATACACCCGAGAGCAAGGGCCCACGCAACGATACAACGGAGGCTCCTCACTCTCACCATTTTCAGAATCCAGTTGTCCATCATTCCCTCCCTTTTTTGGTGCAAGCTTGTGTCAAGGCTGTTTCTTTGCGATCGACTCATTCGTCGTCCCAGGGGTCAGAGTCAGACGAATCTTCCCAGGGGGACGCCCAGTCTGAGTCATTAAAGAAAGGCCCACCGGGGGCGATTTTTCCTGTGTAGGGATTCAGATTGTCGGGGTAGCTAAAGTTGTTTTCGGCGATACCGTCCGGGTCACTGCGCCAGTGTGGTTGAACATAGACGCCGTCACTGCGCAGATAGCCGTTCACAAAGACGTCCGCATGGGTGGCGGAGGCGGTCAGGGTAAGGGCAAGGACCCCCGTCGATAGGAGGCGCTGGCCGTGTTTCATACGGTGCATAGGGGTGTGCTCCTCTCTGAGTTGATGTGCCCGTGTCTCGGGTTGTCATAGGGAGAGACTCCTGACGCTGTCTTTTTTTCCACAAAAATCTTTTTTGCAGGAAGACTTTATGGAAGAGGAATTGCAGGAATTATTACGGGGTGCGATCGCAAGGGAGAGACCAGCATGGGATGCTTTTGTCCAGCGATATTCCCCGTTCGTGTGGCGCATCTTAGGGAAGTTTGACAATCTCAACCGGACGGAACGGGAAGATCTTTCTCAAGATATCTTTGTGAGTCTGCTGAACAAAGGCTTGCAATCCTTTCGCGGGACTACCGTGCACGAGTTTCGCGCCTATCTGAAAATGATTGCGATGAACGAAGCCAAGAGCTACCTGCGTCTTCATCGTCGCCGATTTGAAGTGCCTGACTCTTTTTCCTCGGAGGTAGAAGAGGATAAGGAATCGCCTTCACCAGGTACTGTCGTTCCGGACTCAGCTCCAGGGCCCGAAGCTCAAGCGACTCAAGAAGAGCGGATTCGAGGGGTATCTCGTTGCACGCAGGAATTGCCGCTCGTTGACCAAGAGATTTTCTGGTTGGAGTTTCAAGGGCATACGTATAGAGAAATGACAGAACTGTTAGAGCTGCCCCAGGGAACGGTAGCCTCAAAATCCTACCGAGCGAGGGCAAAGATCGAAGACTGTCTGAAAAAGGCAGGACTATTATGAGCAGGAAGGAAAAAACGGAGAGCGCCGAGAGTCTTTCTAGGAAAGAATGGAGGAGACTGTCCTTAGGCAGAGGAGTACGACCATGACCGAACTCGACAAGGTCCTTTTACAACTCAGTCAGACACAGGCTCCAGATTGTCCTTCCATGGCTATGCTGGAAGATTTCTTGGACGAAAAAGGCAGTACAGAGGAACGACAATCGCGAGAAGCGCACCTGCGTGGTTGCCCGGCCTGCGTCAATCGTCTCATTGAGCTGCGGGCGTTGGCTTACCTAGAGCGAGAAGGAGAAGAGCCACCTCCTGCTTTGATCAATCGCTTGCAGGGGCTGGTGTCCGCCCACGAGCCGATACCGGAGCCACCACCTCCAGTTATTGAGCGAGTTAAGGAATTTCTTTCTACGCTACGCGAATTTGTATGGCGATGGACTTCACCTCGCGTGTTTGGCGAAGTCGTCGCCGTGTCGGCTGTGGTGGTCTTGCTCTTCGTAGTTGGGCCACTGCTTCTGCGGCAATATCCCCGCCAGGGAGAGCAAGGAGGACACTCCACTGAGTTGACGGCTGAGGTACAGAGGATGCTGGGCGCACTCGCGACAACTGGGATTGGATCAACGATGCTACAACAACAACTGGTCTCGACGCTGGAAAAGCTGCCCAAGAATCTCTTCCTTGAAGAAACACGAGGTGTAATCGACGTGGAAGTCTACAAGAAAGCTGCACCAGGGACTGTACTGATTGTGACCGACAAGGAGTTAGGGAGCGGTGTTGTGGTAAGCGCTCAAGGAGAGGTGCTGACTAACTGGCATGTAGTACAAGGAGCGGAACGATTAACCGTGGTGTTCAAACCCCAACGGGGCGTGGATGTCCAAGAGGACCAGGCCTTTGCCGCGAGCATCATTATGATGGACCAGGCTGCTGATCTCGCTTTACTGAAGATTCTCACGCCACCTCCCAATCTTCGGGTGTTATCGTTAGGGGACATTGGGAGAGTCGAAGTGGGGCAGGACGTGCACGCGATTGGTCATCCAAAAGGTGAGGTGTGGACGTATACGACCGGCATTATTAGCCAAGTGCGTCCCGGCTACCAATGGAAAGATTCCGACAATCTGTTGCATGAGAGCACAGTGATTCAGACGCAGACTGCATTAAACCCGGGCAACTCAGGCGGGCCACTGCTCAACGATAGAGCTGAGGTCATTGGGATCAATTCTTTTCGTGGAGAAGGCGAAGGATTGAATTATGCCGTTGCTGTTGACACAGTAAAGTCATTCCTTCAACACGCTAGAAGCGCCACCGCTCCTTCGGCTTCTTCCTCTCTCCCTGCTTCCTATAAGACTGAAACATACGGAGCAAACCTTGTGGGTATCTACGTCAACACCACGGCGTCGCGGCCAAATGTGTGGCTCTCACGTGATGCCGCTGGAAAGGCTGTCTTTGCCCGAGGAAACAAGGCCACGACGCAAATTGACACCGTTATCAAAGAAGGGCCACAGCCAAAGATCTGGGTGTATTATTTTGACCAGGACTGTGACGGGACAGTAGACCTCATCGGTTACGACACCAATGGAGATGGCACTGTTGATCGCTATGGTCGTCCGCAGAAACCAGTGCGAATTGCTGATCTTGCCGTGGAGTTAGTCCAAGCGCTCCGGAAAGGCATCATTCCATACCCACCGCACGTGTGCCAGTGAAAAGAGCCATTAGGCCACAAAACATTCGTACACTTACTCACTTCATGTGAGGAAACCCTTCCCACCTTAGCAAAATGGGGAAAGCGCAGAGCACAGTTGTGAATGAACTGCACCAATCTCAGACGTTTCGATTTTGGTCCGAAAGAAAAGGCTTACGCCTTGACCCTAGGACCGCGTTGCTAATTCCGCTTAGTCTAGTACTGATTGCCACCTGCCATTCCGCTGCTTTTTGTAATGAAGTTTCTTCGGATAATGTGGTGCGTTCCGAAGAAGCGAAAGAAGCTCCTCCCTCAAAGACCGTGGAAAGCCTATGGAACGAAGGAAGTCAGCACCAGACGGCAGGCCGGTTCGATGCTGCAATAGAAAAATACAAAGCTGCTTTGGCATTGGCCCAAGAGACGCACGATACCCCTCTCATCGCTACTTCCCTCGCCATTTTGGGAACTGGCTATGGTGCTTCTGGACGTTGGGAGGAAGCAGTGGAGGCCTACAAACAAGCGATTCAGCTCAAGCCGGATTTCGCGGTGGCATACTTCGGCCTCGGACTCACTTATGGACGGGCTGGCCGCTGGCAAGAGGCAGTGGAAGCCCATAAGCAAGCAATCCAGCTTATGCCGGACTATGTCGAGGCGTACCAAAATCTCGGACTCGCTTATGCTCAGCTGGGCCATTGGCAAGAGGCGGTGGAAGCCCATAAGCAAGCAATCCAGCTTAAGCCAGATGTCGCTGAGGCCTACTTCGGCCTCGGATTTGCCAATGGGCAGCTGGGGCATTGGCAAGAGGCAGTGGAGGCCTACAAGCAAGCGATTCAACTTAAGCCAGA
>CAYTVL010000041.1:0-39593 GCA_964441775.1 uncultured Enterobacteriaceae bacterium | reverse complement strand
AAGAGGCAGTGGAGGCCTACAAACAAGCGATTCAGCTTAAGCCAGGCTATGTCGATGCGTATCAAAATCTCGGACTCGCCTATGCCCAACTGGGGCATTGGCAAGAGGCGGTGGAAGTTTACAAGCAGGCCCTTCAGGTTAAGCCGGACTATGTCGAGGCATATAACAGCTTGGGGTCTGCTTATGGGCAACTGGGACGTTGGCAAGAAGCGACAGAAGCGAGTAAGCACGCCCTAGAAATAGCCAGAGAACAAAAAAAGACTCCAGCGGAAGCAACGGCTCTTATGACCCTTGCTTGGAAATCAGAGGTGCTAGGAGACTTTGACAATAACCAGAAATATCTTTTAGAAGCCAAGGTGCTATATCGGAGCCTGGGAAATTTCCAACAGGAGGCATTTATTCTTACGGGAATTGGCCGTCTCTATCTGGATATGAGCCGGTACGATGAAGCTCTCAACTTTTTCCACCAGGCTCTAGATGCATATCGGGAAGCAAAGGATTTGAAAGGACAAAGGGAACTCTTCTCACAAATAGGAGATGTATATGGCTTCTGGCTCTCTGATGCCCAAATGGCCATGCCATGGTATCAGGACGCCTTAAGAGTAGCGAAAGCAGCAGGCGATGCTCCTGGCGAATTGCAAACGTTAGCAATGTTTCTCGTGATAGATGACTTGCTTGGCAACCAAGCCGCCCTTCAAGAGCACGCAGCCCAAGCTGGGAAGATAAGAGAGGAAATTACTCAACAACTATCGCTAGCAGTTCAAAACGGTGCAAATCAGCCGGGGAATCAAGCTTTTATTGAGGGTGTCTTGGCCCTGGCACGCTTCGCCCAGATTGTGGGAAACCTAGGCGGCCCTAATCTGGCTATAACCTGGTTGAACGACGCCTTACAAGTCCACCAGGCCTTTCCTAAAACAAGAGGATTTCTTAAGGACACTGCCATAGATCTTTATTATTTAGGGTTCGCTCATGGTCATCTAGGACATTACGATGAAGCATTAAAGGATCTGCACCGGGCTGAAGAAATTGCCAAACAGTTGAACAGCCCAGAGATCTTTCGAGTTATCTCTGCCATAGGCTGGATAAAGGATAAACAGGGGCAGTTACCAGAAGCGCTCACGCTTTACCTGCAAGCAGCGGAGACTTTTGAGAAGGCGAATAATCAACAGAAATTTGAGGAAGTAAAGCTTCCTTTTCAAGAACTAGGATTTGCCATTTACCAAAACATCGTGAAACTTTTATTGCAACTTCATGGACAAACTCCTGAAAAGTACTCACTTGAGCAAGCGTTCCTATACCACGAGAAGGGCAAGGCTCGCAGTCTTCTTGATCTCCTTGCCGAAGCAAAGGTTCATATTCGGGAGGGGATTGATCCAGGCTTACTGAAAGAGGAGGAGCAAATCTCAACGAGAATTGCCCGCCTCCACCGAGCCCTTGCTGAGCCAACACTCACAAAGGAGCAAGAGAAACTGCTCTTGGTTAGTCTGGAGGAACAAGAACAGGCGTTACAAGCTTTGCATGTGAAGATGACCGTAGCAAATCCGAAGTACGCTGAATTAATGACTCTACGGACAGCAGATCTCCCCCAGCTGCAAGCTACCCTTGATAAGGACACCCTCCTTCTGGAATACGGTCTCGGAGAAGAACGATCTTTTCTTTGGGCCATTACTCAGGAGGACATGCACGGCTACGAGCTACCGAAGAGAGAAGAAGTTGACCGCCAAGTAGAGCAATACCTCTCCACTTTGAAGACTCCACTCTTCGAAAAAGATGAAATCCGACAGCACATTGCACTGGGGAAAGGACTCTATCAAGCATTGGTTCAACCTGTGACGCGTCAACTTCAAGGAAAACGTAAGCTTATTGTAGTTCCTGATGGATCGTTGTACTACCTTCCTTTTGAGACCTTGATTACTGGTAGCCCCATACAGAGAGATCAACAAAAAGAAGAAATGACTACCCTTCAGTTTGTGCCCTATCTCCTCAAAGACTATACCGTCTCATATTCCCCCTCGGCTTCCATCTGGATGACGCTTGAAAAAAACCGAAAGGCACATCCTGGAACTACCACGTCTGCTCAATCCCCCTTGTTGGCATTTGGCGATCCGCTCTATGAGACACCTGTAACGTCTCATCCAACTGCTCTCAACGTACGCCGTGTCTACGAAGAACGGGGAGGAGGATTTCAACGACTCCTCTACTCAGCCAAAGAAGTCGAGAAGATTGCTAAAGTCTACGGCATTACTTTGCCTGCCGATTCCATTAATCTCCGGGAGAAAGCAACCACAAAGCGGTTGCACGAGATGGATTTAACTCAGTATCGTATTCTTCATTTTGCAACCCACGCTGTTATGGGAGACGAGATAAAGTGGCTCTCTCAGCCCGCTTTGGTGTTGTCCCAGTCCGATACCGATGAGACCTCCGATAGATTCCTGCGAATGGAAGATATTTTCAATCTACGGCTGAATGCAGGCCTCGTCGTCCTTTCTGCTTGTAATACTGGGAAAGGGAAATTAGTTCGGGGAGAGGGGATGATCGGACTCACCCGGGCTTTTATGTATGCAGGGACTCCTTCTGTAGTGGCAAGCCTATGGAAGGTCAATGATGAATCCACCAGCCTTCTCATGGAAAGCTTCTATCAGAACTTAGCTGCAGGACAGTCCAAGGCCGAAGCGCTACAGCATGCCAAGACGCAACTTCTGCAAACCCTGGCCTGGAGTGACACTAGAAGTGCGGAGCAATCCTTTGCGGCCCCTTATTTCTGGGCACCGTTCGCACTAATTGGCAGCGGAAATTAATCGTGTTGATTTTATTGAATAAAAAATCGGCATGACTATGGCATTAAGGTGGGATCGAATCAAAACGAGAAGACTACACTTGTTGATTCGACCCCGATCCACAACGGTTGCGTTGCCACAGCGACCGCAGACCATAGTATTTTCATAGAGGCCTCATTGACGTGGTTTCTTACTTCTTGCTGGCGTGCTCTTTTTGCTTGCGGTAGCTTTTCATCCGGCTTTCCCGGTACGCGTCTGGGTTGCGATGGTAGGCCGCAAGGTTAGAACAGCGCTTTGAGCAGAACTTCTGAATTTTCATTCCCATAAACTTCTTTTTGCACTGCGGACAGACTTTTTCTGTCAACGTAATATGCCGCTCCACCGCCACCTTAATAATCTTCACTGTTTGTGACCCTTTCATTCAGAATAGTCCTAATTGCAACGATAAGAAAAGACCCTCCTTCTGTCAAGGATAATAAACTAGCATTGACATTATGTGTGTAAATGCTAGTTTACAAGCATGTACACAGTGAAGGAGGATTTCTCAATGATCGCAACGCAAGTGCTGGCAAAGGTCGAAGCGGGACGGCTGCAAAAAGCTGTAGAAGGGTTCGTGGCTGGTTCATACACCATCGCGGTTACAGGGCGGAGCGAGACGGAGCTACGGGGCTTTGTGGTCAATGGCGACAGCAAGGAATACGGTGTCGTGTTCAGTGAAGGGCAAAGCTTCTGCTCCTGTAAAGACGCCATGTATAGAAAGGGCATTTGCAAGCATGCCGTCGTGCTTGCTCTACATGTGATTCGTGCCCCGAAGATAGACGCACCAACCGTGGAAACGAAAGGAGGAGCCGAGGAACAACCCGTGAACTTGAAATTGAGCAAAGTCGGGAAAGGCTTTGTCTTCTCGGCGTAAAGAAGAGGGCTTGTGTGATTGGTCCTCACGCAAGCCCCAGCATTCACCCCTCACCCCTAGCAGGAGAAAGAAGATGAACGTCTACGAGACTATCACGGTGCGGATTATGGAACAATTGGAAAGAGGAACGATCCCCTGGCAGCAACCCTGGAATTACACTGTCAGCATGCCCCGTAATCTTCTGAGCCAAAAAGCGTATCGGGGCATTAACGTCTGGATGTTGGCGAGTGCGGGCTATTCCTCGCCCCATTGGTTGACATATCGCCAAGCCCAAGAGATCGGCGGGCATGTAAGAAAGGGTGAGCATGGGCTCCCTGTTGTCTTTTGGAAATTTCTCGACCGGCAAGAGGAACAGCAGGACGGGGAAGAAGAGAGCGGGAAAAGGATTCCCGTGGCCCGGCTCTATACCGTCTTCAACGTCCAGCAATGTGAACTACCCGAACGGTTGCAGCCGTTGTTGAAGATCGACGCCTCCGGGGGAGCCGATACGCATCAGCAGATTGATGCGTGTGAGCAGATCGTGGCGACTATGCCCCAACGACCCACCATTCGGCATGGGGAAGCCCGCGCCTATTACCGACCTTCAACCGACACAGTGAACATGCCTGAGCGGAGACTCTTCGCCAAGGCAGAGCACTATTACTCGGTCCTCTTCCATGAACTCACCCACAGCACGGGGCACGCCAGCCGCTTAGAGCGGGCTACGCTGAGAGACCTGCTTGCATTCGGCGATACGAACTACAGCAAAGAGGAACTTTGCGCGGAGATGGGCGCGGCGTACCTCTGCGGAGTGACTGGTATCGTCAACGAGACTGTGGACAACTCCGCAGCTTATATTCGGGGCTGGCTCAGCAAGCTGCGGAATGACAAGACCGTGCTGGTACAGGCCGCAGCCCAAGCCCAAAAGGCCGCAGACTTCATTCTGGGAAAGGGGAAAGCATAAGAACGTCTCGGGGCTTAAGGGACAGGCTCAAGCCCTACCCTGCACAGCTGAGAAGGAAATCCTTCATGCAACCATGTATCTGGCAAAATGCGCGACAACGGAGCCCTCCCCTGGCTGGCACGTTAGGCAAGACGCGTTGAGCATTCACCCCACATCGAAAGGAAGAAAGTATGGCTGTCAAAGTCAAACAGCATAAAGGGGCTTGGTGGGTCTTCGTCGACCACAAAGGCAAACGGAAAGCGAAGCGGGTAGGGACAAGCAAACGTGCAGCAGAGCAGGTGGCTGAAAAGATACAAGCGAAGATTGCGTTAGGTCAGTTCGAAATCGTGGATCAAAAAACAACGAGACCCTTTGATGAGTATTTCCGGAACTGGCTGGACACCTACGCAAGAGCGCATTGCAAAGACTCCACAGTGGCCGGATACGAGGCGAGTTTCCGTCTCTACTTGCTGCCTGCCTTCGGTCAAAAGGATTTGAACGATGTCAGCAGAGAACGGGTGAAGCAGTTAGCCTACGACATGTTGGCGCAAAAAAAGAGCCGCAGTTACGTGAAAGCTACCTTGGCTCCCTTATGCGAGATGTTTAACCATGCCATCGAGGATGGACACGTCAGCGTCAATCCTGCCTTGCGTATCTTGCGACGCAACCGCACGGAAGAGGCAGAGCAGAAACAGAAAGCATCGGCGTTGACCCGGGAAGAACTGACGACATTACTGGTGACATGCCAGGAACATTTTCCCCGCCATTATCCCTTCGTCTTATTGCTGGCGCGAAGCGGGCTTCGTATCGGTGAGGCAGTTGCCCTGCAATGGGGCGATATCGACTTTCACGGACGCTTTCTTCATGTACAACGGAACTGGGTGGACGGAGCGTTAACCACACCCAAGAACGGCAAGACGCGACGGGTAGATATGAGCCGTCAGCTCGCTGACACGCTCAGTAAACTGCACGTAGAGCGTAAGAAGGAGACGCTCAAAAACGGATGGGGTGAGGTGCCGCCCTGGCTCTTCCTCAATGACGCCGGAAACATGCTTGATCCGGATAACTTCCGAAAGCGCGTGTGGCCGAAGATCCTCGCCAAAGCGGGACTCCGCTTCCTTCGTATCCATGATCTCCGTCACACGTTTGCCAGTCTGCTCGTGCAACAGGGAGAGCCGCTCACGTACGTGCAAGCGCAAATGGGACACCATAGCGCCGGGTTCACGCTCCAAGTCTATGGGCATCTCTTACCGAGCGGAGACAAGCGAGCCGTGGATCGGTTAGATGAGACGCCAGAGGCAACCATCCGCAACCCAGACGCAACCGCCTCGTTGATCGCAAACAGAAAAAAGGGCTAAGTTATTGAATTTCCAATGGAGCCGAAGGGAATTGAACCCTCGACCTCTAGAGTGCGATTGCAGGAATGGTAGTGCGATGATGGAATATGACATGATATCAAGAGTAATAGAGAAAGAGAAAAAATCTAGCTGAAATAACTGGTTAAGGATGTTTATGTGCTACTGAGAGATACCGAAGCATACCCAGCGCGTCGTCGTGCACTTGTAGCAAAAACTGTAGCAGCCGCACCTCAGTTGTAGCAAATCTGTAGCAAGAGGAGCATATATAACTTGTGATATTTTTACCTCTCACCGTCCGTTTCCAGAGTAATCTGTGCCTCATTTCTCCTTCCCGCCCCGCTCAAGAGTAAAATCCTTCTTGGTTGGTTTGCGGCTTCCATACGAATCGCCTCAAAAGTATTTCTCCTTCTCGGGACACTCTCGTGACGATGTCTGCGCCACATGCGAAGGCAACTTTCGATTTACTGACCCCTTCTCCGAATGGCGGAACAAGAGAGGAGATTGGTCCTTGCACCGCTCGCGCTCACTCGTGTGGTGTTCGCGCATGAGCGAGACACCCAAAACTCTTCCCTTTTTGCTCTCCGTGTGATTCTCTGTCCGCTCAAATTCACAGCCAGGAGAAGGGATGCCTGAGCAGACACCAGCAGTGGGGATGACCCGCAAGCTGGCGGCGATCTTCAGCACCGATGTGGCGGGCTACAGTCGCCTCATGGGCGACGATGAAGAGGCCACTATCCGCACCCTCACGGCCTATCGCGCCCTGATCTCCTCCTTGATTCAGCACTACCGGGGCCGAGTGGTCGATGCGCCCGGGGATAACCTGTTAGCGGAGTTTGCCAGTGTAGTGGATGCCGTGCGCTGCGCGGTGGAGATTCAACGTGCCCTCAAAGAAAATAACTCGGAGTTGCCGGAGCACCGGCAGATGCGTTTTCGCATCGGCATCAACCTCGGCGATGTGATTGTCGAAGGGGAGCGGTTGTATGGCGACGGTGTCAACATCGCTGCACGATTAGAGAGTCTCGCTGAACCAGGTGGCATCTGTATCTCCGGCACGGTATACGACCACGTCGAGAATAAGCTCGCGTTGACCTATGACTCTCAAGGTGAGCAGACAGTCAAGAACATTGCCAAGCCCGTGCGGGTGTACCGGGTGGTCATGGATGACGCCGCAGCCGCCCTCGCTGAGCAAGCCCTGCGGCGCCACGTGCAGCACGAAACGCCATCGACCTTGGTCTCCGTAAGCCAGTCGCCGCGGGTGCACCAGACCCGCCTGGGAGTCTTAGTGCTAGTAGGCCTTGTGCTCGTTTCCGGCACGGTTGTCATTGTCCGATATCTTTCTCATCCACCTCTCAACATTGAGTCCTCCGCTCTCAGCCCTGCCGCTGCGCCAGCGGTATTACCGTTGCCGGACAAGCCCTCGCTCATGGTCATGCCATTTGTCAACATGAGCAATGACCCAGATCAAGAGTACTTTAGCGATGGGCTCACCGAAGTGCTGACTGGCGATCTCTCCAAAATCTCCAGCCTGTTTGTGATCGCCCGAAATTCGGCGTTCACGTACAAAGGCAAAGCGGTGAAAGTGCAAGACGTGGGACGCGAGATGGGCGTGCGCTATGTGTTGGAAGGCAGTGTACAGAAAGCCGATCAACAGGTACGGATCGCCGTACAGTTGATCGAAGCGACGACTGGCTATCATCTCTGGTCTGAGCAGTATGACCGGCCGCTCACAGACATCTTTGCCCTGCAAAACGAGATCGTGCAAAAGATCGTGACGACGCTGAAACTTCAGCTCACGTTACAAGAACAAGGCTACAGCGTACGCAAACACACGGACAACCTGGAAGCCTATGACTACTGGTTACGCGGATTCGGATATTGGGGACACCCCACACAAGAGGCTAGTGCTCAGGCACGCCAAATGTTTGAGAAAGCAATTGCCCTGGACCCGCAGTATGCAGAGGCGTACGCGAGTCTAGGTTTTCTCTACTGGGTGGAGTGGGTCTGGCGCTGGAGTGTGGACCCCCAGACCCTAGAGCGAGCGTTAACGCTGGCGCAACAGGCGGTAGCCCTGGACGACTCCCTCCCTGGAGCCCATTTGCTCTTGAGCGTGATCTATGCGCTGAAACAACAGTCTGACCAAGCCATAGCGGAAGGGGAACGAGCCATCGCCCTCGATCCCAATAATGCTACCAGCTATGAGCTTCAGGCGGAGGCGCTGAACTGGGCGGGCAGGCCCGAAGAAGCCCTGCAGGCGATGGGGCAAGCCATGCGCCTCAACCCCCACTATCCGCCCGACTACTTACGCGAATTGGGCTGGACCTACCGCTTGGCCGGGCGGTATACCGAGGCGCTCGCCGCACTGAAGGAAGCTGTCAGCCGCATGCCCACTCATCTAGGCGCCCACTTTAACCTGGCTGCTAGCTACCTGGGGCAGTGGGTCTCTCAGCAGGGCCCAGCTGGCCAGACCTTAGAGCCGGCAATGGCGGCGGGGCGACGGGCCCTGGCCTTGGGTGACTCCTGGCACTTTAATCACATAACCTTGGGCTATATCTATCTCTATCAACAGCAGTATGAGCAAGCCCTGGCGGAGATGGAGCGAGCTGTGGCCATCGCTCCTACCGAGGCATGGAGCTATGCGGCGCTGGCGGAGGTGCTGAGCTGTGTGAGCCGGTTCGAGGACGCGCTGGTGGCTGCGGCACGGGCGCTGCGCCTGAAGCCCGAAATTACGGACTTCCACCTAGCAGGCGTTGGCACGGCCTATGCGGTGGCCGGACAATATGAGGAGGCGCGAGCTCCCTTGCAGCGCTATCTCAGCCGCTACCCCAACATCTTGCCCGCCCATCTCATGCTGGCCGTGGTCGACAGCGAGCTCGGAAAAGACGCCGAGGCCAAGGCCGAGGCGGCAGAAGTCCTGCGGCTCAATCCGCATTTCTCATTGGACGTGCTGAAACAAAGGTCCCCGATCAAAGACCCAGCGCTGTTGGAGCGGCATATCGCTGCGCTGCGCAAAGCGGGCCTGAAATAAGGGCTGAGGAGCGAGGGATGGATGTTCAGTGCTGAGGCAAAAAGCGCACCTGACGAAACCGGGAGACTAAGCACTGTGTCGTTTGACAATCCCCCGCCCCCTGTCGCATAATCGCTGCCATGGCAGCCGAGCAGTCCCAGTCCAGCGCAGGCGTGCGGCGCCTCGCGGCGATCATGTTCACCGACATCGTGGGCTTCAGTCGCCAGATGAGCGCGGATGAGAGCCGTACGTTGCGGTTGCTGGCTCTGCATAATGACATCATCCACCAAGCCGTGACTGCGCATCACGGCACCGTGATCAAGACCATCGGCGACGCCTTCCTGGTGGACTTTCCATCAGTGGTGCATGCTGTCCAGTGCGCTCAACAGATTCAGGCGCAATTCAAAACACACAACGCCGAGAAGGAGCCACCCGAGCACATTCATGTCCGTATCGGCATTCATTCGGGCGACATCGTGCAACAGCATGGCGATGTGTTTGGCGACGGTGTTAACGTGGCCTCGCGGCTACAAGGCTTAGCCGAGCCCGATACCATTTGCATCTCGCACGTTGTCTACAATGAAGTCGCGGCAAAACTCACACTTGGCGCCGTCGTGCCCTTGGGCCGTCCCTCGCTCAAAAACATTGCCCAGCGCCAGCCCGTCTACCTGCTCCTAGCCCAACCGCCTAAAGGACTGCGCCAACGTTTACAAGTGCAACGCCTCAAGCTCTCTCGGCGCGTACGCCCGGCACATCGTCTCGTGCTCATGGGGGTGCTGTTCCTTGCGGTCACTACTCTCGTCGTGCGTTATCTCCTCCCTCTTCCCTCTCACACCCAGTCCTTGCCACCTGGCCCCCAGTCGCTACCCCTTCCCGATAAACCGTCGATTGTGATCCCGCCCTTTGTCAACATGAGTGACGACCCCAAACAGGACTACTTCAGCGACGGCATCACGGAAGTGCTGACCAGCGATCTCTCGCGCCTCTCCAGCCTCTTTGTGATCGCCCGCAACACCGCGTTCACGTACAAAGGGAAAGCAGTGAACGTGCATGCCATCGGCAAAGAGCTGGGCGTGCGCTACGTACTCGAAGGGAGCGTGCAGAGAGCGCAGGAGCAGGTGCGGATCGTCGTGCAGTTAGTAGACGCCACGACCGATGCCCACCTGTGGGCGGAACGCTTTGACCGCCCGTTGAAAGATATCTTTGCCCTGCAAGACGAGATCGTGCAGAAGATCGTGACCACGCTGAACCTTCAACTCACGTTGTGGGAACAAGGATCTGTCGTGCGGAAACACACGGACAACCCAGAAACGTATGACTCCTTCTTGCGCGGGCTACAATCTCTCTGGCGCTTCGCGAAAGACACAAACGTCCAGGCACGGCAGCTGTTTGAGAGAGCCTTGGCCCTGGACCCACAATATGCTGCGGTCTACGCGCCTCTGGGTGCGACCTATTTTTTTGCGTGGCTCTATCAATGGAGTCAGGACTCCCAAGGACTAGAGCGGGCGATTGAACTTGAGCAAAAGGCTATAGCGCTGGATGACTCCTTGCCCGCGGCCCATCAACTCTTGGGCCTGTTCTATCTCTTCAAGAAGCAGCACGACCGAGCCATTGCCGAGGAAGAGCGGACCCTTGCCCTCGATCCTAACTCTGCACTTGGCTATGCGCAAATGGGACTCATTCTGACTTATGCGGGGCGACCACAGGAAGCCCTTGGCTGGGTGGAGAAAGCCTTACGCCTCAACCCCCATGCTCCGGTGGGCGATCTCGCCTGCTTGGGGTTTGCTTTGCACTCTGTGGGACGGGATGAGGAGGCGATCGTAACCTTGAAGAAGATCCTCAACCGCACTCCCAACTATATGGATCCCCACATTCAATTAGCAGCCATTTATAGCGAGTTAGGTCGGGAAGAGGAGGCCCGAGCTGAAGCGGCGGAAGTCCTGCGGCTTAGTCCTAATATCACGTTGGAGGGGATAGAACAGAAGCTTCCCTTTAAAGATCCAGAGGTCTTGGAGCAGTATATAGCCGCCCTGCGCAAAGCAGGGCTCAAATGAACGTGGCACTGTTCACCACAGTGAAGGGAGGTCACTGATGGACTTCTACACCGTGCTGGACCAAGTGGTGGCCCTCCTGCGTCAGCGGGGCCGGGCCAGCTATCGGGCGCTTAAGCGCGAGTTCCAGCTGGATGACGAGTATCTGGAAGACCTGAAGGAAGAACTGATCGGTGCGCAACGGCTCGCCGTTGATGAGGAGGGACGCTTTCTGGTCTGGGTGGGCGGAACACCACTCTCTAGTACTTCAGCGCCGGTTATCAGTCCCGCACTTGCCACTCCGAGCTCCCAATCTTCAGACGCGCGACCCCAAGCACTTTATGTGAGACGAAGCGACGGTGAGCGGCGCCAGTTGACGGTACAGTTTATTGATCTCGTCGGCTCCACTGCCCTCTCCCAGCAGCTCGATCCTGAAGAGTATCGGGAGGTCATCCAGGCCTATCGGGAAACGTGCGCCGCCGTCATCCGCCGCTTTGAGGGCTATCTGGCCAAGTACATCGGGGATGGGCTGTTGGTGTACTTCGGCTATCCCCAAGCCCACGAAGACGATGCCCCGCGCGCCGTGCGGGCGGGGCTAGGGATTGTCGCGGCCCTGCCCCAGCTGAACGCGCGCCTCCAGTCCACTCTAGAGGCGCACAAGGGTACGCCTCTGCAGGTGCGTATTGGCATTCATACTGGACTCGTGGTGGCGGGAGAGATGGGTGTGGGCGACCAACCGGAGCCCTTGGGAATCGTGGGTGAGACGCCTAACATTGCTGCGCGGCTGCAAGAGCAAGCCGCGCCCAACAGTATCGTCATCAGCCCCACGACGTATCGGCTCGTCACCGGCTTGGTAGAGTGCCAAGAACTGGGACCACACGAACTGAAGGGCCTGGCCCAGCCCTTGGTGCTCTACCAGGTTGTGGGGGAGAGCGCGGCGCAGAGTCGCTTTGAGGCGGCGGTGCACAAAGGCTTGACGCCATTGGTGGGGAGAGCCGAAGAACTGGCCGTACTGCAGCGGCGCTGGGAGCAAGCCAAAGCCGGGGCTGGCCAAGTGGTGCTGCTGAGCGGGGAAGCGGGCATTGGCAAATCGCGGTTGGTGGACGCGTTCAAGGAGACCGTGGAGCACGAGGGCGCACGGTGTCTAGCGTTACACTGTTCGCCGTATCATCAAAACAGTGCGCTCTATCCGGTGATTGAGCACCTACAACGAGGGTTGCAGTTTCAACACTCTGACCCTCCAGACGAGAAGCTGCGGAAGTTGGTGGGAGAGGCACAGCGCAGCCTCCCCCTACAGGCGGAGACGATTCCACTCCTGGCGGCGTTGCTCTCGCTCCCCCATCCTGAAGGGTCGCCACCGCTTACCCTCAGTCCGCAGAAACAGAAAGAGAAGACCTATGAAGTGCTCATAGCCTGGCTGTGTGCCGAGGCCACCCAGCAGGCCGTGACCTATGCGTGGGAAGATCTCCATTGGGTCGACCCGTCCACGCTGGAATTCCTCATGCTCTTGCTGGCCCAAGTCCCCACGACCCGGATGTTGGCCGTACTGACGTTTCGGCCAGAATTCACCGCGCCCTGGGGTCTTCATTCTTCTCTCAGCCAGCTCACGCTCAGTCGGTTGGGGCACCCCCAGGTCGAGGTAATGGTGGAGAAGATCACGGGCGGCAAAACCCTGCCGCGAGAAGTCGTGCAACAAGTCGCCAGCAAGACCGATGGCGTTCCCCTCTTTGTCGAAGAGCTGACCAAGATGGTGATGGAATCGGACTTGGTCACAGAGGTGAATGGGCACTATGAGCTCAATGGTCCCCTGCCTCCGCTGGCCATCCCGTCCACCTTGCAGGACTCCCTCATGGCGCGGCTCGACCGCTTAGCCCCCGTGCGGGAGATCGCCCAGATCGGAGCCACGATCGGACGGGAATTCGACTACACATTGCTTCAGGCGGTCGGGCCGCTAAACGAAGACCTGTTGCAGCAGGGACTCAAGCAATTGGTAGAAGCGGAACTCGTCTACCAGAGTGGGGTCCCGCCCCAGGCCCGGTACTTTTTTAAGCATGCCCTGATCCGGGACACCGCCTATCACTCGCTCCTCAAGAGCACCCGGCAGCAGTATCACAGCAAGATTGCGCAGGTCCTCGCAGACCGGTTTCCCGAGACCATCGAGATGCAGCCCGAGCTGCTGGCCTATCACTACACTGAGGCGGGCCTGAGCGAGCAGGCGATTGCCTACTGGCAGCAAGCCGGTCAGCGCGCCATCCAACGTTCGGCGAACCTCGAAGCCATCAGCCACCTGACCAGAGGGTTGGCAGGGGTGCCGACGCTGCCCGATACGGCCGAACGCACCCAGCACGAACTGCTGCTCCTGATCGCTCTGGGCATACCGCTGCAGGCCACCAAAGGCATTGGGGCGCGAGAGGTGGAGACCACCTACCTCCGTGCCCTGGAACTTTGCCAGCAGATTGGGGAGACTCCACTGTTCTTCTCCGTCATGACAGGGCTGGCGACGGTCCATCTACTGCGAGCAGAATACCACGAGACCCGCGCTCTGGCGGAGCAGCTCCTCCAGCGTGCCCGGGAGGTCAATGTCCCCCTCTTCCTCGTGGGAGCCCACGGACTCTTAGGGATAGCGTTATACTTCCTGGGCGAGTTGGTTCCCGCCCGCACCCACCTGGAACAGGGGATGGCTCTCTATGATCCCCAATGGTTCCGCTTCCAGACTGCCCTCATGCCGCAGGAGCCCGGGGTTCCCTGCCTGGGCTATCTGACCAACACCCTGTGGCTGCTGGGCTATCCGGAGCAAGCGCTGCAACGAAACCGGGAGGTCGTGACCCTGGCCCATGACCTGGCGCGTCCCTTTAGCGAGGCCTTGGCCTTGTGGTTTGTCGCCAAGCTCTATGCCTATCGTCGAGAAGTGCACATGGTCCGAGAGCAGGTCGAGACCCTCATCGCGCTCTCAATCGAACAGGGGTTTGCCCAATGGGTGGGCGCGGGGATGGAACTCCAAGGGATAGCGCTGATCGAGCAGGGAGCGTTCGCGGAAGGGCTCACCCTGCTGCGCCGGAGCCGGGCCGCTATCGAACAGACAGGGCAAAGGCTGGGTCTGACAATGACGAGTTTGGCGCTCGCTCAGGGATATGGGAAGGCGGGACAGGCGAGAGAAGGGGAACGGGTAGTGGCCGAAGCGCTGACGTTCGTCGAGACAACGGGGGAGCGGGCCTGCGAGGCCGAGCTGTATCGACTGAAAGGGGAACTGACGCTGCAAACGTGGTCAGGTGCCAGGAGTCAGTGGTCAGTTATCGACCTCCACTCCCCAACTCCTAGTCCCCAAGCGGAAGCGGAAGCCTGTTACCTCAAGGCTATTGAGATCGCCCGCCAGCAGCAAGCCAAGTCCTGGGAGCTGCGCGCCACGCTGTGTCTCGCGCGCTTGTGGCAACAGCAAGGCAAACGAGCCGAAGCTCACAAGATGTTAGCCGATGTGTACAATTGGTTCACCGAAGGCTTTGACACCAAAGACTTGCAAGAGGCGAAGGCCTTGCTGAACACCTTAGCGGAGGGAGCCTGATGGACCTCTATGCGGTGATCGACCAAGTCGTGCCCCTCCGACTATAATGGAATGGACCGCCCCCTCAGAGGAACACACAGTTCTGACGCCACACCAGAAGCAGCGGTTGCATCACCATCTTCAAGCCTTACTCCTGGATGGGGAACCTTACGGTAAAGGGGCGAGGAGCTTGGACCGATAGGGAGCAGAAAGAGGACTCCCTATGAAAAAGATGTGGGTCTTTGCTTTGGCGCTCGTTTTGGCGGGCTGCACTCCCCTGACGCAACGTCCCTCCCAACAGATGGCAGCGACCGCCCCCTTAATCCCCGCGACTCACACTGCGGCCTGGCACAAGGCTGATGAAAGCCGGATTGCTTTACTTCAGTGGTAAGTTACGCGGGGGCAGGCCTTTTCTGAGGCGGAACGCGCAGCGGGCGAACTGCGGCGGGAAGCAGGGAGATCTTAGGCAGCCTTAGACAGTGGCGGGAGCGGTGCTTGGCGTACGGGCGAGCTTTGGCTGCGCCTCTCTGTCAGGTAGGCAAGGAGCATACCGAGCCCAAGGCCGCAGGCACTCGAAAGCGCCACCAGGCCACAGGTCAGGGGCGTAAACACCGTCATAGGGTCCAGGAGCGTCATATTGGGAGGCACTCCGAGGAACGGAAACACTGGAACAAACATAATTAACACCTCTACTTTTACTATAATCATGCTACTCCCTTGGAGGAAGTGCAAACGGATGAAAAATTCTTGCAGGAAGGATTAGGGGCGCTAAGACTAGAGCAGTAGGCAGTGAGAAAAAGTGCGCGGTCTCGTTTGTGGGCAATGACGGCGAGCCACCGTGTCCTTTCGGCTTGAGGGAGGAAAGCAAGAGCTGGTATCATGAATAAGCAAGGATCATTAACTACCCCGAGTTGGGCAGGAGTTGCAGGAGAAGTTCTCATGGATGAGAGCGGGTATATTTCTATCCTCTGTACTCAGAGTGAATATGTGGCAGTATTAGCCAAGGAACTCACTATCACGCTGAAGACGCTGAGGAATGCCCTCAGGGAGCCGCCTACGCATTCTCACATCACTACAAGCACTCAGAGAGCGAGACTCGCGGAGTTGCAGCGGCTGTTGACCGGGGAGGTGGAGCTGTTGAATCAGCAATTCATGGAGTTATTTCCTTCCCAGGTGGACAGTAGGACTCCCCAGGAGAGGAAAGAGGACTCTCAGCCTCATTCCGTTGCAACCCGCCAACCCAGCACCTTGAGGGAGAGTGCGACAGAAGTTTCCCATCGCACCCATGTACTCTTCGAAGTCTCACGCGCTGCCATGGCTTTTGCCACCCACACGTTTGAGTGCACCAGGGAAGTGCTGCAACAGAAAAAAGCCATATTTCAGTCCATCCGCGCCTCTCGTGAACGAGCCGCCGAATGGAAAGCCCAGGCAAGCAGTGCTCGGCCAGTAAGCCCCATCGATCAGGAAGAGCACTCCCCGCCTGCCCGTCCGACCCCTTAGTAATTGTGTTGAGTTATGAGGCATTGCTGGCCTAGATCGTCGGTAGACCGCCTTCCTCGCTGGCGTCAGCAGCTGGCGGCTGGAGCTGCGGAACCACCAGGATGTGAACAGGCTCTTTGGACGCCTCCTTCCTGGCTGTAGGAAGGGCGGTTTTCAGAAGCGTGGTTGCCGCCTTCAGTTGCAGGGCTGGACGAGCCGAGTAGTCGCGGATTTGGGCAAGCCGGTGGACGGCTTTGATAGCCTCCTCGTCCAAACGGGCCGCTGGGCTCAGTTGGGCGCGGAGGGCCAGCTCGGCGAGGTTGGCGCGTTTGGCTTCGACCATGCGTGGGAACAACAGCGGGGTACGGAGACGACTGATTTGCCAAATACTCAGCCCTGTCTGTTCTGCGCATTCACAGTGGCTGCAGCCATGGGCGATCAATCGAGTGGAGATGCAAATGGAGAGGGCAGGGATGGAATCAGCGTCCGTGCTTCGTGGCCATGAGGGGCTGCTGGGTGAGGGAAGGCGAGAGAAAAAGTCGCACCTTGTGATTATCGAGCATCATCGTACTCCAGAAGCCGCAATGAATATATTTTGTCTAGTCGTTTGTGGAGCGCGTCTGAGTCGTGCTCTGTCGTCGTCCTGCCCTCACGCGAACGCCGCCACCAACGCCACTCGCCGCCTTCTCTTCTCTTTCCTCTCCGGCGCGCTGTTTATCCCGAAACCGCTGGGTCCCCGCGCGACTCGCGCACTGCGGAGAGCAGAATAACTGCCGACCATGGGCCGCATAGAAAATGCGCTCGCACGCGGGACAGCGACGAATATAGTCGATATCAACATGAGCCAACACATTCATGACCGCGAGGAGGAACTCCTCTTGGAAGTCGGCGAGAAGGCGCAGTTGTAACCCGTTCTTCGTCAGGACGCCGTACACCGTGCGGGCAGCCTTGGTCTGGAAACTGAGCACGGGAGCGGCTTCCTGCCCTTCCCCGAGTATCATCACGTCCATCGTCGGTGGGTGCGGGCGTCGCAAAGGTCGCTTTCCGACACTTCCTGGCCTCGTCGGTAGCGGGTGCGGTATTGGGCTGTTGAGGGTGTGGGCAAGCGCCAGCAGCGCCTGCTTCACTTCAGCCTGGACCGTCACCACCCCCTCTACGGTGACTTCCGACGCGCGGGCTGTCGGCCAAGCCAGGAACTCCAGCACGTCTTCCTGCAAATTCAACCAATCGCCTTGACGAAGGTGGTCCAGATCAAGTGCGGAGAACCGCAGGAGCCAGTGCAGTCTCTCGTTCGCGTATTCCATTTTCTAAATATAGTGACAGAAGAACTAAAGATCAACCTAAAATGGACGAATATAAGAAAAGAATCAAGTAAAGGTAAATTTAATTATATCATTTATTTTAGATTCACTTTCACCACACTCAAGTCATTCCAAGTCTCAGGAGGAGATGTATGCAGGACGCAGAATTTCTCACCGCTCATGAACTCGCCAGCTGGCTCAAGATCAAGTTGCCCACCGTCCGGCGCTGGACGCGCGAAGGGCTGGATTGTGTCCGAGCCGGACGACTATGCCGTTATGAACGAGAGCGCGTCTTAGCGTGGCTCGCAGCGCGACAGCAGAAAAAATAAGGGGGAAAACATGCAATCCATGCCTTGTGTAGTCCTGAGTGGAGCTGTGTTCGCCGCAGGGAATAGTGTTGCGCAACAAGTGCTGTCCTGCCGCACTGAAGATCTCTTTTTTTGTTTATTATTTTCGCTTTTTGTTCACTTTACAATCGTGGCGTTAACTACTCCCCTGCCCACACGACGAAAGCCCAGGAGCTGGAGACTCTTGGGCTTTCTGAACTCCCGCTGGAACGCAGCAGAAAGGACCGACTAATGCTCAATAATATACCACACCCAGAAGCCCAAGACGAGCGCTTCCCCGCCCTCGCCGCCAATCATCTCACAAGGATGCATGGGGCACGGACGTACATGGGCCTGTCATCCCGTCTGCTGGACTATGCCGTAAGCGAAGAACGACGCAGGCGCGAAGACTTGGACCCATTCGTACGGCAACGAACCTCTGGTGTCGATCTCGACACAGTGGTTGATGAAACGCGAGCAGCACTGGAGGGCAACCGATGAGCGCGACCAATGGAGACGCCCACGGCGCTGCAGAGGCGCACGCAACCCCGAACCCTCGACGTACAGCCGCTCTTGCTTATGCTATAGCCGGCTACCCGGTGTTTCCCTGCAACGGGAAAAGCCCCTTCACGACACACGGCGTCCTGGATGCGACCACGGAGGTCAGTCAAATCCACCGCTGGTGGGAATTGTACCCGGACGCCAACATCGGGCTCCGGCTCGGGAAGCTTTCAGGAATGTTTGCAATCGACGTGGATTACCATCCTGATCACGGCGTTGACGGACCGGAGACCCTGCGGGCCTTGGAAGCACAACTAGGCACACTACCGGACGGACCACGGCAGCTGACTGGCTCTGGGGGCCTGCACCTGCTTTTCAAGTACCCAGAGGGCGTAGACCTGGGCAACTCCGTTGGCAAGCTGGGCCCAGGCCTCGATACCCGTAGCGACAATGGATACATCATCGTCGCTCCCTCCCTCCACCCAGACACCGGCAGGCCCTACGTTTGGGAAATTGACCACGCTCTAGGCGAAATCCCCTTGCCCGACTTGCCCCCGGCGTGGCTAGACAAGCTAGCGACATTCGCAAACAACTCCGCGAACGACAATCGGTCGCGAGCACATGTCGACGAAACTGCGGGACCGATTCCAAAGTACCGCCGCAACGACACGCTCTTAAGGAACGGGGGTGCGATGCGGTCCCGTGGTATGGGGCATACGGCGATTGAAGCAGCCTTGCTGGCGGAGAATCAAGCACGGTGTCAGCCCCCTCTTGATGAGGCTGAAGTGCGAGAGATCGCGGATAGTGTAGCGCAATACAAACCTGGAGTTGATCCGAGCGGATGGGAGGCGTTCCAAGAGAAGCTTCGCAACAAGGCTGCGAATGGCGCAGCCACCGACCCTGAAGAAGAGGAGCAAGCGGAGACAGAAGATGGAGATTCTTCCTTGCTTGTTTTTCCAGATCTAGCCTGGCGTGGCGCATTCGGCGCCTACCGTGCGGCCATGCAGGGGACAACTGAAGCATCGGACGTGTTCCATTTTGGCGCCCTGTGGGCCGCGGCAGCGGTACGGCTACGTCGCAGGGTGTACCTGCCCTACGGCATGAATTTATATCCAAACGTCAACCTTATATTGTATGGCCCCACGGGCGATCGCAAAACGACCGCCGCGCGCGGGGCCATTCACGTCCTCGAAGCCGCTCCGGCCGTGAAGGTCCTCCAAGGCATTGGGAGTGGAGAAGGCGTGGCAGACTGGTTAGGGACCACGGAGGCCGGCGCGCAACCACCTTCGCATTTTCTTTTTCTTGAAGAGCTCAGCGAATTGCTGACGCGCGGGAAATGGGACGGCGCCACGCTGCTACCGTTTCTCATGCGCGTGTTCGATTGTCCAGCGCGGTACGAGATCATCTATCGAAAGAACCCTATTGTCCTTGAAAATCCCACGTTATCGAGTCTGTCATGCACGACCCCAGAGGTCTTTTGGCAATATACCCGCGAGCTAGACATCCGCTCAGGCTGGGTGAACCGCCAGCTGATGCTCACGGGACCGCGAAAAGCGCCGATCCCCCTTCCGGCCAAGCCCGACCTCATACAATGGGGGAAGGTGCGGGCTGCCCTTGCTCGCCTCGATAGACTCCCGGAGCAGGAAGCTCGCCTGTCGTCCCACGCGGTTGAACTGTGGAAGGAGTTCTATGCCGCATGGGGCCAGACGACGCTTGAGTCCTTAGTAGCGGCCGCCACGGAGCGCACGCCTGCCTATGCCCTCAAGCTGGCGCTGGTCTATGCGGCGCTTGAGGAAACGCTCCCTGTCATTGAAGAAGAGCAATTGACCGCAGCCATAGCCGTAGCTCGCTATGGGGTGCAGTGCGCCGCTCGGTTGCTTAACCAACAACAGCAAGTATCCACTCAAGGACGCTGCGAAGAGGCGATCCGGCGCAGCCTCCGTGATGCCATCCGGCCCCTTTCTCGCCGTGTCTTGTGGCAGCGTGTGGGCGGTCGGTTTGACACCTTCGTGTTTCACCGCGCGCTCGAAGGACTGGTCCGCAACGACGTGGTGCTGGCACAACCGGGAAAAAGGCTTGGGCAACTCTACTATTCCTGGGTAGGAAGGAAATCAGCCTGAGGTCTGAACTCTTCACTTGCGCGTCAACACGTCAACAGGTTTGTTTCTTCAGTGTTTTCGAGAATTTAACCGTTGACGGAAGTGTTGACGCCCTCGTCAACGGTTTTGCCAAAAGCGGTGAAAGTGTTGACGCCCTCCGTCAACGGTTTGGTCAACGCTTAAGTGCCCGTCGTGTCAGGGAAAAGTATCAAAGTGTTGAATGTTGACGGGAAGGAGATAATACGTGCGGCAAAGACTGCGCTCGATCTGTTTGTCGACCGGCTGTTGGAGAGAACAAGTCATGCTCTCCAACAGGCGACAGCACTCCCTACAGCTCCTACGCAGGAGGATCCGCTAAACTCGCGGAAACCGGGTTTAGTGGGTTCCGCGGATCCTCAACGGAAGGATACGGGGGAAAATGAGCCGCAGCCCTGGCCCTGCGATAAGTGTGGCCGTCCAGCAGTCATTGAGGCCGTTGAGCCATCCCTCAACGGCGAACGGGTGCTCACGTTCTGGCACTGTCCCCCCTGTCAGAGCTACGCAGTCACCCCCAGCACGGTCAAAGAACCTCCCAAAGGGTGGGCGACCAAGACGAGGCAGGAATGGTAAGGAGCAGAGTCATGAATGGTGAGCTTCTCCCACCCTACAACGGTGGCGCGGACACTGAGGAGCAGTGGCGCTGTATATGACGTTTATACGATTTGTATACTATGGTGCTCCTCGTCATGGGCTTGGGAGGCTAGGGAGCCGTGCCCAGGGAGCGGCTGGAGGTTGGAAAAGGTTGGGAAAGGGTTGGGAAAGGGTGACAAAAATGGGCCAAATTTGGCATCAGCAACCTGGAGAATCCACGGCCGCGTTTGTGGCGTTTCGGTTTTATCGAGACAGTCGGCCGCCGCGCTCCCTGTTAAAATTGTATCGCCAGTGGAAAAAAGATCCCACGATCCGGCGGGTCCCGGGACGGTGGCAACAGTGGGCGCGCGACTATCAGTGGGCAGCGCGGGCGAGCGCGTACGACATGCACCTAGACGGTATTCGTCGCGCCGTCACAGAAAAGGTTCTCGCTGAAATACATGCACAGCGTACCCGGGAGATTGAGTTGTCCGATCTCTGAGCGTACCCAGAGAGACGGCGGCGCTGGCGCATGTCAACATTAAAGATGTGACGGAGTGAGATGAAGAGGGGAAGGTCAAGGCCAAGCCGTCAAGCGAGAACCCGTTCACGTGGCGGCAGCGATCGTGAAAATCAAAACGACCTACGACAAAGAGGGTCGGCCACGAGTCGAAGTGAAGCTTCATCCGAAGGTCTGTCCGCTCGATCTGCTGGCCCAGCACTTCTGTCTCTGGAAAAACGCCGAGGAACAGGCGCAGACCGCGCAGACGAATGCCTTTCTCGAATTTCTCAACTTTGTGAAATCTCCCGCCTTCGATGAGATCGCGGACAAAGGACTGCGTCCGTCGTTGAGTAATCCGCTGCCAGGGGTCGTGATTGAGTTGGAAAATGGTGAGAGGATTGGCCGAGCAGAGACAGGCACCAAACGCACCATCGATGCACCTGATCTCGTTTCCCCTCCCAGTGATCGAGAACGTGGTGGCAGTGCTGCGGAAGTAGAAGATGTCCTGAACGTGGAGGAGCGACAAGGCCTCGTCGAAGGACTGGACGATGACTCTGGTTGTCAGGTGTAGGACCAACGTTTCGAGAGCGCCTGCCCGCTGGCGCTCAGCGAGCAGGGCAAGATAGATAGTATTTTTAGTGGATAATGTTTCATCGAACAAAGCACCTTGATCGGATAAGTGAAGACAAGATAGTCAAAAAATGCGTAAGTCACAGTATTTCCATACCAGAACTCACCGAATATGAAGACAAGAGCTTATTCAAGCACAACTGCCTACGGCGCACCTGTCTGGTCTTAATCATATACGATCTAAGTGTTCATATTTTTCCTGTCCAAGGTGCCGCTCCTGCCCCAAAACCTTCTTGGCACGGCGAGCTCATTAGTGCTTTGTAAATGTCGTTAACTAATTCCCGTAAAGTAACGCGTCTCTTTGGCTTCCTTCTCTTTTTGCGGAAGTAAATCATAGAGGAGAAAATTCACCTCTCGCAATTTCTCGTATTCCTTACTGGCGAGGTATCGCTTACCGTCCTCTATAAGACTGCTAGCATGTAAAGGATCAACAAATTCTTCGGACTTACTCACCAAATGCTGGAACCAGTCAACGAGGAAGGCTGGTGTACGCTGCAAAATCTCGAAAGAAATATAACGCAATTCCTCCATTGCCTCCTCGAGTTTTTGTGGCTTTGTCGAGTTCACAAACGTGTGTTCGCGGACGATGACTTCATTCAACTGATGGCGTTCGTGGTCCTTCCCGCTTTGGTTGACGGCAGCTATGACCTCGTCTTTAAGTGCCCGGTATTCATTCCGCAAGCGCTCTACTTGTTTGCCTGCAGTCAACTGATGCAATTCCTGAGCAATTTTCCTTTTCCGATCTTCAAGCTTGTAACGATCATCTGTGGTATCGTCAAAACTCAGCAACATGACTTCACCATGCAGTTTCTGTACAGGAGCTAGAAGTTTTTCGAGCTTTTCTTCGACTTCGTAATTTTCGTTTCTCCGAGCCTCCTCTTTTTCATTTTCAAGTCGGGTTTCCAGCAATTGGATTTCTTCGATGAGTGGTTTTACCGAGACATCGCGGTTCGTCGGCGCGAAGATTTGCGAGAATTCGGGGCCGGAAGGACCCACATAGGCAGTCACGTGCAGGTCTCGGGACTCAGAGACCTCAAACGTCAGATCAATTTCTGTTCCGCGCAAAATATCTTTAGTGAGCTTCTTTCCCGGAATGAGGAGGTGGCCTACCATCTTGTTTGCACTAAAGTAGTTCTCGGATGGGCCTTCTACAACAATGATACGAATCTCATCATCAGAACTGTGGGCGATGGTTTTGCTGGCATCTACGGTTTTCCCTACCTTGGCGGGCAGCACTGAATTCCTAGCGAAAATCTGGCGGAGTTTAGGGTCTCCTGTATTACGATCGTCTATCACTAAACTAAGATCTTCTGGCAACAGCTGTCCAGCGACGCTGTATTTGCCCTGTGCAATTTGGATAGAGTTTGTAAGAACTGGCATGTTTGAGTTATTGTACACCGTCAAGGAAAAGAAATTGTAAGCGTCTTTTTGGAGCGGCAGGTCTTCAGTAATTCTAGAAGTAACTTTTTTCAAGCCGCTATCGTAACCGCCATCGTTGCGCGTGATCCGGTAGAGTAGGCCATCTATGTCGCCTTCCACTTTAGCGGCGAATAACTCTTCTGATTCCTGAGAGGTGCGACGGTACGATACTTTGAGTCTCAAACCCCCGGGCTCGGCTGGCTTATCGCTTGACTTGGTACCAAAGTTAATTTCTTTAGTAGCGGCAAAGTAGGCTGCTCCTACAGCAATGGCATTTGTTGGGTCGATACCGGTATTGACTGGTATTCCGAGTAGCTCTTCAATGCGCTTGCGTACGAAAGGAATATACGTAGAGCCACCAACCATCAGGATAAATTTGAGGTCTTGCGGGCGAAGCGAATTACGCGTTAGGATTTTTTTCAGCATATCCGCCGTGCTGTTAATAGCTTCTGTGATAATGCTCTCAAATTCAGACCGTGTGACAGACAAATAATCGTCAATCGATTTTCCATCTTCATCCACGAGGTTATTCCGACTCAGGTCGATTTCAGATGATGTCCGCGAAGAGAGCTCGATCTTCGCCTCCTCAGCCCTATGAAGCAGGCTATACCAAAGGGCATTGTAACGCCCCTTTGCGCTTTTCAGCTGAGCGAGCAAGTCCGTAAAGTGGCCCTTCTTTTCGAGCTGCGGCACGATGAGCTTTTCAACGATCAGGGCGTCAAAGTCAGTTCCACCGAGGTAGTTGTCACCCTCATGATCGACTACTTTTAATTCGTCTCCTACAATCCTTACCAGCGCTACATCAAATGTGCCTCCGCCAAGGTCATAGACAATCCACTGGCTGTTTTTTAAATCCAGGCTTTTCTCTTTGTTCGCGTAGGCTAGGCTGGCAGCGATAGGCTCCTGAAGCAAGACGACTTGCTTAAACCCGGCTTGATATCCGGTTTCTTTCGTAGCGTTAGCTTGGACCATATCAAAGGAGGCCGGAACTGTAATGACAATAGCTTCCGGTACCTCGCCTGTGTGAATAAAGGTCTTAAGTTCTTTGAGTAAGAATGCGGAGAGCTCAGTAGGCGTTTTGGACTGGTTAAGCGTCTTTATTTTGAAGCTTTCAGTGGTGCCTATTTTTCGTTTGAATCGGCTGACTACATTTTTTGGGTCCCTCTCAACGTAAGTTCTAGCCTGGTCACCGATAAGTATACGATCGTTGCGGAAGCCGACAACAGAGGGCAGCGTCTCCTTGAAGCCATTTGGGTTTTTGAAAATTTCAACTGCACCCTTCTCGAACTTTGCGATGAGGGAATTGGTTGTTCCTAAGTCGATCCCGAAGTTGATCATGCTGCTCATGGTTCAGTTCTCCTTTTGGGATTTAACAATCACAACACCTTTCTGAACCACCTTTGAGAGTTGGCTCGGTCCGTCCCCCGGAACGGTGCGAATGATGGGCTTGATCACCTCCACAATGGTGAGGTTCTCTGTGCCAGAGCCCGAAATAGTTGCTTCTACGTCTGTTCTTGTTTCTTTGAACGGCTGGCCCATTGGATCCTCGTAGGCTAAGCCGAGTTCGTTGAATGCATCTTTCATCTTGTTAATGTTCCGCTGGATGATGGTCATAGATACATGTTTCTTGAGTTTCAGCTCTATTTCGTAGAGCTGATTCATGGCAATAAGCAGGCTTTTAGGTATTAGAAGTTTTGTTTCCACAGTAAGGTTCTCAAATATTACGCCTCTTCCTTTCCCATCATCTGTGAAATGATAGGAAGAAGAACTGCGTTGTCGGTGTCGCACATTGGCACGGCAATTGTAACTTGAGGTTGTGAAGCGCAAGAAATGATTATTTGGCCATTATGTATTTGAGTTGAAACGTCTCTCCACCGTAAGAAGCGATCCTTACGAAAAATTAATCCTGGGGTTTGAAAAGAAATGCCTAAACGATTCAGGACGCAGGGACCGACCATGACAGAATAATCATTTAGAAGATTCCTACGTATTTTATCTACAGCCGCTTCTACCAAGTAATTTAGGGCCGCGCTTATCATGTGAGAGAAGAACTCCTCCTGCTTTTCCTCTGAGTCTTTATTAGGTGACCAAGACACCGATATAGTCTCGTTTTCATCGTTTTTTACATTAAAGACATACTGATATCCTGCCGTCCCGGGGTCATACTGGGTGCCAGCATCACGTGTAATCGTAACTCCCCAACACAGGGCACGAATCGTTCCGGCGGGAAAGAACTTGACTCCATCTCTGATACCTTCCTTGGTGATCTCAAATGGTCGTTGCGAGCCAAAAGTTAAACGAACTTCATACTTACGCTCTTCTGCTATCAAGGACTCGATAGTCTTGAAATCCTCATTGATTTGCTGATTCAACCCAAAGCTCTTGAAGCGAAATTGTTTGCTCAAATTTAAAACAGCCAGTGATAAATAGGAGTCTTTGTGTTTATTGTAGCAAGAGATAGCAAGTGAGCGGATGGCTGCCACAACATCAGTTTGTGCTCGGCGAAAAGCAGTAGGGAGAAGATTGAACAATTCAGGTAAGGTATGTTGACGAAAGAACTCCTTCATTTCTTCAATACTAACTTTTCGCTGATTTCCTTCTTCGACTTTTGCACGGATTAACGCCATTAAATTGTCTATGCACTTAAAGGCTCCTTCAAAGCAGATGTCTTCATCTCTCGGTTCAACCCATCGTCGGCCGTCGAACAGTGCTTCCACTACTGGCAAGAGCTGCTGCTCGATTGCGCGAGTCAGGACAAAGTTGTACTGGCGGGCAAAAGTCTTGCTAAGGAATGAGCGAAAGGCGGGATCTTTATCCAACAGATCAAGTGTATCTTGGGGAAAGTAATCAGCCGAATAGAGGAAATGCTCTATGTCACCCAAGGTTAAGAATCGAAGCAGCGGTTTGTTTTCAAAGACGGTCCAATGATAGCGGCGTTTTGTTCTATCGTGCAATTCATCTTCCAGCGTGAGAGCGTATGACTTGTCAATTATATGATTACCTAGCCAGCTTATCTTGCCATTGTTTAGCTCTATCTCTTGGAATAAGAATTTCTTTGCTCGCTGGATGGTCCTTGCGTCCAATTCCTCAACTGATTTGACTTGCGTTATTTTAAGCACCTCGAAAGGACTGATGTAAAATTGGTAGTACTCAGCTGATCGAATCAAACCCATTGCTGTAGTACGTGCTAGAGTCGCAAGAGACAGTAATTTCTGGCTCGTGGAATCAAGCTGCGCTCTTGCAGAATCGTAGTCTTGTTTTAGCTCTAAGGCTCGACGGTAGGCATCGGCTGCATCGACATCTTGTGAAACTTCTGGATTGTTGAATACCAGCCCCATATTGAAGAGAGGTGCAGGATCTGGGGAGGCTGCTACTGAGAGGCGATAATATGTAACTGCCTGTGCAAAATTGCCGTGGTTGTGATAAGCAATACCGAGCTGGTTCAGATCATAGCCATTAGCCTTCCCCAAAGTATTGAGTTGCTCCAACGCTCTTGCTTCAGCCGCATAGTCCTTCCGCTTTTGATACAATCGTGAAAAGTAGCGCCACAACCACTCATCATTTGGATTGAGGTCTCTCGCATAGTTTAACGCCTTTTCTGTGTCCTCTAATCGGTCAAGGACCAGTAGTTCGCTACCTAACTGCCGCCAAAGCCAATCTGAATGCGAGTGCCGCTGAATGGCCTGCATCGCAAACGCCATTGCTTGCTCATGCTGCCCCCCCCAAGAAGCAGAAAGCACAAGTTCCTGCCAAAGAGACTCATCTTCGGGATAAGACTCGGTTGCCGATTCCAGCAGAGGTAAGGCTTCCAGGTATCGCTGTGCCTTAAATAATCGATGACCATTTTCTCTGAGATCTTGGGAAACCATTGATGATATCTATAAGGGAATAGCGGAGTGCATCGGGGTTTATCAGTCTACTTTGAAGAAATGACGTACACGCTTTATTTCAGTTGCTCGTGACGAGGAACATGCCTCATGGAGAATGATCTTTTTCAGGGGCCACAGGCCCCAATGGAGACTTTTCAGATTCATCTGTTCCACATCTGGGGCTTTCTTAGCCCATACGGCAGACAATGCTGATACAATCCTTCTAAGGCCACAAAGCATCCTGGTTTTTTCACCGGCAGTATCAGCATGCGCAAAGACCGTACCAATAGGAAATACTCCCTTATTCTCATAAAAGACGAGTGTTCCTTCTTTGATTATTTTGACAGAATTGACAAACTTGATGACAAAAATGACAACGTTGACACAGCGCCTTTCCTGCTCAAGATTCAACTCAAATACTTATTATTTGTTTTGACTTTGTTTTATAGATTCGTTTCGTTTGCTGTTGTCGCTAGTATCGAAAAAACTCTTCTTTCTTCTACTTTGTTGTCTGAATTCCTCTGGTTAGTAAGAATGGGGCAGCCTCGTTAGGGTTTTCCTGTCCTATTCCCGAAAAACGGCAGTAGGGCCTACCACGGGATTGAGGGCAATCAAAGTGTGACAGTCGCGACTATAGCCTACTTGCAGGACAAAAATAGGTTCTGACCCCAGACTGAAAGACGGTGCTCAGTTAGTCCTCTTTTTGCATACCCCCGCTGTATGCATCAGTTGCGCTTCGCTCGGGACAAACGAACAGAGCAGGGAAGTCTACCGCCGATGCGGCTTGCCGTGGTGCTGTTGCTCCTGTTGCTTGGAGCGGCAAGAACTGCCCAGGGAAACACCTTATCGGAGTTGCGGGCCAAGACTGAACAGAGTGAGGTGCCGCAGGATCAAGGTGAACAGTATTCTCTCGGACTTAGCACTCCACACAATGCTCCCAAAGCGACACAGTGGCTCCGGAAAGCGGCTGAGCAAGGAGATGCTACCGCGCAGAGCCTCCTCGGTGCAGCGTATGCCGAGGGCAGGGGCGTACCGCAAGATTATGCTCAAGCTGTCATCTGGCTGCGAAAAGCCTCAGATCAAGGCGAGGCGGGGGCGCAGTTCGCACTGGGACTCCTGTACGGGCAGGGACGCGGTGTCCCGCAGAACTTGGCTGAGGCGGCAAAATGGTGGCGGAAGGCTGCTGACCAAGGACAGGCCTACGCGCAACAGTCGCTGGCCTTTCTCTACTATAACGGGCACGGCGTCCCTAAGGACGCAGCTAAGGCGGGACAGTGGTTCCGCAAAGCAGCCGAGCAAGGACTTGTCATGTCCCAGTTTAATCTGGGCACTCTGTACGATAACGGCGAAGGCATGCCACGAGACGAAGTCAAACCTGCTGGGGCTACCCCCCGCCTTGAAGCCGTTCGTCCCAGCATCACCCTGCTCAACTCTCGCCTTCTATTCTCGCTGCCTGTCTGCTGCTTAGCATTCAATAGGCCTCAGTACCAGAATGAAGACTCATACATTTTAGGTGGGCGGACATTGGTTCGCTTTTTGGATGCCTTTCTTTTGGTCATCGATCCGATCTGGCCAAACTGTGAGAAATCGAAGGAGATCAGCAAAGAACCTCTGTACCGCGTGCGAGGAATAGCTCAAGCTGAGGATCACATCCCTGTGCTGGGCCAACCACGCCTGGCCATTAATCTACTTGACTTTATGAACATGATGCTCCACTCTTGAGAATTCTAACGGTCAATTGGACAATCTCCAAGTTTAGAGCATAATTACAAGGTTAAATATGGACGAACTTAAAGAGTTGTTTCAAGAACTGATTGAAAAAATGGATGAATTTGGTTCAACGTTGAATGAAATCTCGGGTAAATTGGATCAAGTTTCGGGCATCTACAGTATTGATGATGTTGTAGCCAAGTTGGAGAATATCTCAGATGGTTTCAGCATCGAGCATATAGTGTCCAGGTTGGAGGATATCTCAGACAAATTGGGTTTGGTTGCAAGTACCAATGGCATCGATGATGTCGTATCCAAGTTAGGAGAAGTTCGGGCAAGTTGGATCAAGTTTCAAGCATCCACGGGGTGCATCACAAATCCTTGACCTCGGTAGAGGATTTCTAATCATAACCGTCAAAGATCAAAGAAAATGGGCAAGCATGCATCAATTTTGACTTGATTAATTGCCAAAACCGAGATGACTCTGTGAGTTTTTTCTTATGGCAGAAATTACTGGCTACGAATCCGAGAGCATAGACAAGCTTCCCAATGATCTCTTCAGCGGTAGGCTTCCTCTAGAACAAGCTCTACAAACGTTACGTACTAGGCTTCTAGACCTCTCCTCACGCAATCGCCTACTAGATTACAAGCACCCCAAAAGACGCTCTATCCAATTTGTTGACGAACCTAACCTCAACTTGGTGTTCGATCGCCTCATCGACGGTAAGTCTCTTCTTGTCAAATATATTCCGGACCCGCCACCAATCTTACATACAATAAAACGACAGGACGCGAAGACCTATGCTCAGTCGATAGGGATTAACACTGCAACTGAGTTCTCGTCCGCCTCTTGCGGTTCGTCCGTTAACAAACATACACCGAAGCTACAGGCCCTCTATTACCCGGTGGATCTCGATAAACTTTGTCGTAAGCTAAGTTCCGAGGCTCGGACCATCATAGAGGAAACCGGCACCAACATGTTGCACATGGTCTTTGGTTTTCTTGAGTTCTATGAGCGCGAGGATTCCGATAAGCCAATGCTAGCGCCTTTGCTTGCGGTTCCAGTTACCCTCGAAAAGGGGACAATCGACCATGACACCCGAACTTATCAATACTCTATTGTGTATTCGGGAGAGGATGTACACACAAATCAAACGCTTCGAGAGAAATTGAACCGGGACTTCTTGTTTCAGCTCCCTGAATTCGAGGAGGAAGACGAACCGAGCACCTACTTCGAAAAGATCCAGCAAGCAGTTCAAAAGATAAAGCGATGGAAAGTTAGATATCAACTCACCCTGGGCTTTCTCTCATTCGGTAAACTCGCCATTTGGGAAGACCTTGATCCGAAGAAATGGCCCGGATTGCTTAATCATCCACTGCTCAAGGAGGTGTTCTCAGGAGGTTCCAGCGGAGGTGCCAATCTGTTTCCTGAAGATTATGATATTGATAAACATCCTCAGGCAGATCTACCACTCATTTACGACGCCGATTCCTCTCAGCACAGTGCGATTATCGATGTGATGGCGGGAAAGAACATAGTCATCAACGGGCCTCCGGGAACGGGAAAATCCCAAACTATCACCAATATCATTGCTGCAAGCCTCAAATCCGGCAAAAAAATACTTTTTGTGTCGGAGAAACTGGCGGCTCTGGAGGTCGTTCGGGACCGCTTGAACAGAGCTCACTTGGGACATTTCTGTCTTGAGCTTCACAGCCACAAAACGCAGAAGAAAAAATTGCTCAGCGATTTGCAGGAGCGTTTAGATGAGCACTTCTATCCTCCGCAGCAACTGCAAGACAAACTTGTAACTCTGCAGCGCCATAAAAAGGATCTCAATCGCTACGCTGAACTCATGGGGAGTCGTGTCGGTAACGGACTTGGGTTAACCGTGTATGAAGTCTTCTGGAAGACAGAGAGCCGTCGCCGCACGATAGGGGATTTGACGAACGCCGTGCAGGCCTTGTTCCTACCCGAAGCGTCGGAATGGAGCTACGACGACATTCAGTTCCGTCGAGTCAAATTGGAGGCCTTGGGGAAACTGTATGTTGATATCGGGAGTTTTGACTCTACTCATCCCTGGTGGGGTTTTACCCCGCGACCTCTTGCCCCTGGAGATGAGGAGGCCATCAAGTATATTATCATGGAAGCCTGTTCACTCGCTGAGGAACTCACCGATTCGGTATCGGACTACCAACACAAAACAGGGGACGCTGAGGAACCTTCTCTAATTGCCTTGAATCATCTTCATAAAGCGCTTTATCACTTACCTGACCCGCCAAACAATCTAAAAGGAGGGTTATTACCCAGGGTGTTTAGTGCCCAAGACCCGCTTGGTAAGCGTGGCAGAGAAATACTGATGGGGGTCATTGCAACAGTTCAACGCGCCAGGGAACTTTCTACAAAAGCAAACTCTGTACTCACACCTGGTTGTGAATTGGATTACGATAGTACGAAGTCTTTTGTTGCAACTTGCTTAAAAGAGATTGCGCTTTCCTCACTCTCTGTTCCCCTCAATAACCTTGAAGCATTTGTTCTCACAGCAGAGCATGCTCTGCGCCAATTTGAGCGAGCCGTTTCACAAACTACTTATTCATTTTTACCTATTCAGCAGGCAACACTTACGAAACTGGATGCTGAGATAAAGAAAACTGCACGTGTAAACTTATTAAACCAATCCATTCAAAGCATAAAAAACGGGGCAAGCCTACTTTCCCGCGAGGTAATAAGACTTCAGCAATCGCTCGATCGCGTTACTAACCTCACAACTCGCTGCGGAATCCCCTTTGATAGTTCCTTAGATGCAATATCGCATTTGGGTCATCCTGACTGTATCGAAGAAGTTCTGACGGAAGCCCGGGTTAACGATTCAGTTGTCGCCAGAGCACGACAGATCGCCGAATATCCTCTGTCCGATTTCCCTCTCGTTGAGTTGAACAGACGCCAGCAGGAACTTCATGTGCTTCAAGATCGGTTAGCTCGCGCCTTTAATGAAATTGCAAGGGACGCTAAGCAACTTGGCTTATCTTTCGATGGTACCCCCAAAGCCGTTCAACAGTTGACAGTGCTGGGCCACATTGCAGCTCAAGCTCCTTCTGACCTACTGGACTACCGTCGGCCTTCCTTTGCCCACCCCAGGGCTTTAGAACTCCTCACTGCCGTAGAGCAGGCTCACACAGAAGAAAAATCGCACCGAGAGCATCTTGCCGATGAATTTTATCTGGATGCGCTACCTGACATAGATGAACTCAAGGCACTCATACGAGTCTTCAGGCGCGGAGACAGGCTGTTCAATGTTTTCAATAGTGAATGGCGCACAGCAAAAAAACGGTTCAATAACATTTGCAAGACGAAGACGAAACGTAAGGCGACTGACTACGAACTCCAAGTCTCTCGGCTTATCAGTTGGATCGAGCATCGTGCATCCTTTGTTGACAATAAAGACTACAAAGAAACGTTTGGACCTCTCTTCAAAGGGATTGACACCGATTTCACCAAGATTCACCGCCTTCATGATTGGTATACAGAGAGCCAGACCGAACTGCTGAAACATCCGGGGGTCATCGAGTCCGTAGACTTATCTGGTCTGGATTCACACAAAGTTCGACAGCTCGCAGCTCTAGCTCCTCGGCTACACGCCATTTCTACAGAGCTTGAGTCGTGTCGCTCTCAAGCTAAGCAGCTCCTTGGTTCAGTCTCTGTTCAACTAGAGGTGGCCTTGCAGGATTCCGGTTGGGCTGACTACGAAAAGAAAATGCTTCACGCTGCCGAAGAATTAAAAAATATTACTGAGTTCCTGGGGCGCTACGTCAAACAGGACATTTCACCAAAACGCGCAGTTGAGGTGCTCAAGGCAAAGCTCGATATACTTTCAGCCAGCAGTGATTTAGAGGTACTCAAACGCGGCCTTGAAACACTGCATAAATCCCTTGAACCACTCCTACCTGGAATCACCTCAATCCCATGTCGGCGTTGGAGTGACTACCTCCCAACCCTTTCTAACTTGGCTCACGCTATCAACTCGCTCGTAGAGTTTGTTAGTGCATATAGCGACGGAAAGGGAACGTTGTCTGATATACGAACCATCTTCGAAACGAAGTTAGTGCTAGAGACAGCCCTGGAAAAGTTTGCAGCTCTTCCTGAGCAGAGCGTTGCTTCGGATTGGGCCTCATATATTGCCGGAGCCACCCGACGTATTCAGGCTGGTCGTAAGCTCGTACAGCTTCTTAAGCCCGTCAGCGTAATTGGTAAGACGGCGAATGAGGTCGTGGATGGACTCGGGGCCAGGAAGGAGGCCGACGATCTCATCATTGGACTCAGTAAAGATGCGGCAGTATCGATTCTGCTTCAGGGGTGGTTCCAGGGCATCGAAACTGACTTGGACTCGTTGACTGCCACACTTTCCTGGGGTGAATCGATCGCTGCGAACAAACTCCTACAAAGCTCTTCTCTTAACACACGCTTGCTTGGTGCGGAGGCAAGTGCAAACTTCTATTGGGCTAAACAGAGACTGCAGCAAGTGACTGACTTTCAGGAGAAACTGAGGAGAAAACTCGGTGAGCTTATTCAATTTGGGACGTTCAGTTGGAGTGCCTGGAATGCGGCTGGGCACGAACAACCGAAAGACAAATTTGCCAGCAGTCTCTTGGAAAGAATTGGCTCCGCTACACACAATATTGACACGGTTCTGTCCTGGTCGAAGTACAACTCAGAGCGTGTCGAATGCAAGAAGATCGGCCTCGACGATTTTGTGCTTGGCCTTGAACAAAAAAAACTACCTCCAGCTTCAACTGGGGCGGTGTTTGAGTTCATTGTCTACCGATCGATCAGCCGAAGCATCTACAAGAGTTTCCCAGAGCTGGAAGGTTTCAGCGGGGCCACGCATGAAAAAAGACGAACAGAGTTTATTACTCTCGACCAAGAACTTATCGGTCTGACGGGGAAGAGCTTCGCCTACGAAATTGACAAAGCGAAAAAAATCCCAGCAGGGGTAGCGGGCTACCGAGCTTCGGAGCGAACTGAACTGCAACTCTTGCTCCATGAACTGGGCAAACAGCGCCGTCATCTACCGATCCGACAACTGATCAAGCGGGCCGGACGCGCAATCCAAGCGCTCAAGCCTTGCTTCATGATGGGGCCATTGTCAGTAGCGCAGTATCTGGAGCAAGGCGCGGTCAATTTCGATATGGTGGTTATGGATGAGGCGTCTCAACTTCGCCCAGAAGAGGCGCTCGGTGCCATTGCTCGCGGGAAAAAGGTGATTGTTGTAGGCGACCCGAAGCAGTTGCCCCCCACCAATTTCTTTAATCGCCTGCTCGACGATAGTGACGATGAGGAAGACGGAGACACCCCCGCAGTTTTGACGGGATCGGAAAGTATTCTTGACATTTGCCAGCAGTTATTCCATCCGGTTCGGACGCTGCGCTGGCACTACCGGTCCCAGCACGAATCGCTCATTGAGTTCTCGAATTACCATTTTTACAATGGAAAACTCATGGTCTTCCCCTCTCCTTTTGTTCGGAACAACCGGCTGGGACTTCGTTATCGATACATTAAAAATGGGTCATACAAAGATCGCCAGAATCTCCCAGAGGCGATTCGTGTCGTGGATGCTATCCTCGAACACGCGATAAGGTACCCGGAGGAATCGCTTGGAGTAGTCACGCTCAATCAGAGTCAGCGAGACCTTATCGAAGAGCTGCTCGACAAGAAGCTTCGGAATATCGGAGAAGCGCAGATATTCGTCTCTAAGTGGGAAGAAAAAGGGTGGCCATTCTTCGTGAAAAATCTTGAAAATGTCCAGGGCGACGAGCGTGACGTGATTTTTATTTCAACGACGTTCGGGAAAGCCCCTGGTACAGATAAGCCGCGCCAAAATTTTGGGCCTATCAGCCGCCCTGACGGTTGGCGACGTTTAAACGTGTTGTTTACCCGTGCCCGTCGGAAAATTGACCTTTTCACTTCAATGTTGCCAGAGGACATCGTAGCGGATGCAGGAACGCCAACTGGCACGAAGGCCCTAAGGGACTACCTCGACTTCGCCAAACGTGGCGTTCTTACCTCTACCACAATTTCTGGCCGCGAACCTGACAGCGACTTTGAGATTGCTGTCGGAGATATGCTGCGGACCCGAGGGTACGAGGTCGTTCCACAATTAGGCGTTGCTGGCTTCTTTATTGACCTCGCCGTCCGTAATCCGGACAGGCCTGGCGAATTTCTGGCTGCCGTGGAGTGTGACGGGGCCGCATATCACTCCAGTCACTCAGCCCGCGACCGAGACCGCATCCGGCAAGCCATATTGGAATCTGTAGGATGGAAGAACCGAATATGGCGCATCTGGTCAACAGACTGGTTCTATGATCCTCGCCGTGCGTCAGAAAGATTGCTCGCGTTCCTTGAAGAACGGAGATTGGCTTCCAGCCTAGAGCCTGTTCAGGATTACGACATTGAAGATTCCTCTGAGGCAGTCGAGAATGTCGAGCAAACAACGCCTGCTAATGTCATGGATGTGGCGATAGACCCAACTCTGTCGGGTTCAGACGAAGATCTCTACGTTGAGGTCGGGGACCAAGTTCTTTACTGCTACGTTGACAAATTAGAAGAGCATCTCAGCGCGACAATTGTAGATACGGAAAGCAAGCCTCAACTCAACTTGCTCAACGAGAAAGCGCCACTGGCCCAGGCCTTACTGAATTCAGCCGTGGGTGATGAACTGGAACTGAAAGTGAAGGGGGGGCCAACCAGAGTCATCCGTATCTTACGCATCCACCGCCCCAATAATCACGCATTGAATTTCACTAACAATTTGCTCCATTGAAAGTAAGCGGGAGGTTATCGGTAGTTTGTTAACTCCGGGCAAAGTATGCATGCAGGGAGTATTCTAGCAGCTATCGACCCCTCTGAAGCTGCAGATTTAGGCTGTCTTGGAGTTGCTCTCGCCCAGAGATTTGGTTTCATTCCCTACCTTGCCCGACTTCCACAAACTACCGATATAGCTAAGCCCCTAATGACTTGTACGTTTGAATGAGATGATCAAGTGTGGCCTGCTCATTGTATTCCCAGCATTTCTTGAGGGTCGTGAAGTCCTGCTCGATGGGGTTCAAGTCGGGTGAATAGGGTAGCAGAAAGAGCAGCGTGGCTCCTGTGCTTGTGATAAGTGCTTGGGTAGCGCTACTTGTGTGAAAGGAGGCGTTGTCCATCACCACCACATGGGTATCGGTCAAGAGCGGACAGAGTTCCTGCGCCACCCACGCATTGAAGAGCGCGATGTTGCACGGGCCGTCAAAGAGCAGGGGGGCCGTGAAGGTGGAGCCGACTCGAGCCGCAAGCAACGAGGTGCGGGGCCGCCACTCGCCCGAGCGCAGGCCATACACGCGTTGCCCTTTGGGGGCATAGCCATATCGGCGGGTGACTGTAGGGACAAAGCCACTCTCATCAATGTAGACAAAGATTTTGCCGCGCCGGGCATACCGCTCACGCAAACGTAGATAAGCTTTGCGTTTGCGAGGGTCACGTTTGCGATAGCCGAGCGTTTTTTTTCCGGGACAGCCCCATCCGCTGGAGCGCCTGCCAGATACACTGGCGCGAGACACCGAAGTGGCGGGCGCGTTCCTTTTGCGTGTGATCGGGGGGCCGTGCCACGTCCCGCCGTAGCGCCTCCCAATCCAAGTGCCGGGGGCCTTTGGGACCGGGCCGGCAATAGGCTAACCCATCGGGGACGCTTGTCCAGTTGTACACACTGGCCCGACTCACCTGAAAGCGGCGCACGGCGTCAGTCTTGCGGCTTCCCCGGCGGACAAACTCAATGACTCGTTTACGTAAATCACAACTGCCTTGCATCGCTGGAGTATGGCAGAGCGGCAATCTGATGTCTAAATATTGCCGAGCTTACAGCAAGTCTCACTTGCATGAGTCTCAGCACTCGGGCTAAGTGGAAGACCTGAGAGCCTATTCGTTAGACCTGCGGACGCGCGTGGTAGAGGCCATGGATCGCCAGGTAGGAACGCAACCGGAAGTAGCCACGCTCTTTGGCGTGAGCTGTACGTTCATCAAGAAGCTGCTGCGGCAACGGCGCGAGACGGGCACGCTTGCGCCCAAACCGCACGGCGGTGGCCAAGTCGCTAAGTTGACGGAAGCGCAGCGTCAGCAAGTGCGCGCCTATATTCTCGGGACCCGCAATGACGCCACGGTGAGCGAGGTGCATACCTATGTGGTGACGACGGTGGGGAGGAAGGTGAGTCGGGCGACGGTGGGACGGGTGCTCCAGAGCTTAGACCTGCCGCAGAAAAAAAACGCTGGTGGCCAGTGAGCGGGATGAGAGCAAACGAGCGGCGTTTCGCGCTCAAGTGAGTCAGCTGGAGAGTGAGCGGTTAATCTTTATCGACGAAACGAGCACGCATACGGCCATGACGCGACGCTATGCTCGGGCTCCGCGCGGCCAACGCGCCTATGGGCGCGTGCCCCGCAACCGTGGGGCGAACCTCTCGGTGATTGGGGCGCTGGGGCTGCGTGGCATGGTGGCCACGATGAGTGTCGAGGGGGCCGTGGATACCGAGACCTTCGATGCCTTTGTGAGTCAGGTGTTGGGTCCAGCTCTCCAGCCAGGCGAGGTTGTGGTGCTCGACAATTTGGCCGTGCATCATGCCTCCACTATCTCCGAGGTCGTGCAGGCAGCAGGCGGCACGGTGCTCTTTTTGCCTCCCTATTCACCTGATTTCTCCCCTATTGAACCGTGTTGGGCGAAACTCAAGACGGTTCTCCGCGGGTGCGCCGCACGCACTCAGGCCTTGCTCGAGGCTGCGCTGACCGAGGCGTTACAGACCCTAAGCCTTGGGGACTTTCGAGGCTGGTTTCATCATTGTGGCTATGCGGTCGCATCAAAGTGAGATGTGCTGTAACTATAACCGGCGACCGACGGAGCGTGGAGAGGCGAAGCCCCGGAACGCCGCCGGGCGTCTGGGTTGAACAACCTGTTATGTCGCACCGTTCCTCCGTGGCCATTCCCGCTCGCGCAATCAGTCTGGCGCTGCGAAGAACGCCGCTACTTTCGCGTCCTCATCGACAGAGTCAACGAAGGACTGGAGCTGGTCGAACTCCACGAAATCCAAGAGCAGGTGTTCGTTTCTCTGAGCTCCAGCCTTATCAAGGTAGGCATACTGGATCTCCAGCTGGAAGTTCTCCGTCACTCTCTCCGGTGGCGAATCCAAGAAGAAGTCGACTCCATAGACTTGCTGGAATGAACTGCAAACCACAACCGGAAATTCGAGGAGGGCCATCGGGCCACGACTGCGTTTCTTGAGATCCGGCACCGAAACCTGCCCACCTCGCATCGAAATCATCGCATTTAGCACCTGGCTCAACGCCCTGTAGTAGGGATCGTTGTCCGCTGTCTTCCCCACGGTCGTAGCAAAAAGTTTCGCAACTCGTGGACTCTTCGCCAGATAGTGGTGCTTCTTGGTATAGATGTTATCTTGCCGAAAGCTCTCGCTCGTGCAGACGAGCTTCTCAGCAGCGTTCATGTCCTTGTCCGTAAACCAGAAGGCGGAGTAAGAGGGAATGAACTTGCACTCGATGTAGAGCCGTACTGCTACATCATCGATGGGCTGGCCCCAATCGTTCTTCACGGGCCACAGCTTTTCTGCCACAAGGTCGATCTCCCTCGCTTTGCTCTGCGTTTGGTCCATGTAGTACGGACTCACGATGACGTGCCATCCCGCAGCTTGCATCCATCGCGCGACTTTCGCATGGAAGTTGTTGCCGCTCTCCGCTACCAGTCTCAAAACTTCATCAGGAACCGTCATTGCCCCTCCCTAAGCGACATAACGCATTCGGTCACTTGCCGCCGCCCCACCGTGTCTCTTCGGCTTAAACAGAACCGCAAGCGGGCGGCGGTCAAGTGGAACGGAAAGTTAGGCGGCTTGGCGCTTCGGCAGAAAATAATAAACTTGATCAAGTACTAAAAATCCTATACACGCTGCCTTTTGATTGAAATCCGCTACGTCCGCAATGCCATGGCTAATAGAATTCCGCGATAGTCTTGCAGGCTTTCCAGGTTCAAAGTTCGCGAAGTAGACCTGCTCCAAGTACCTGCGGAACATCTCTGGCAGGAGCCAACTATAGCTATGCAATTCTTCCCTGTGCCCTTCGATGAGTCTTTCCGAGAGAATATTTTGGGTTGCTCTTTCTTGTATTCCTAGAGATTCGTGGACGGTCCGAAGCAAGCCTTCAATACGAGGATAGATGAGGGCAGTAGCGCTCACATAATCTTCCTCAGAAAATTTGCTCACTGCATGTTTCAAGAGAGCAATATGCGGCCTAAAAAGCTCCGCCTGGCACCAGTGCTCTGCCATGGTAGGGAGCATCTTCCTCACATGTCCATAGATCTGAGGCAATAGGATATCAAGGCTGCTGCCGTTTGTCGCCCGACTGACCATTGTCCGCAGGATTTTCTTTGGTAAAGAAATAAAAGGAAACCATTGATGGTCAAACAGAAAATTCCATCCTGCCTCTGTCATTGCAAAAACTGCTTGGTTAGATAGATACGCGAAGTAAGACCCCACGGTAAACGCGCTTCAAGTGCTGTGAAAACCGAGGAGTTGCATCAAGTAG